>DAOUHQ010000015.1:0-426422 GCA_034428515.1 Dehalococcoidia bacterium | reverse complement strand
TTTCAATTTCAACATCTACGGAGATCGAAATATAGTCGCAAGCGGTGAGCATATAGAACAAAACGTCGAGAAAGTCCAAGAAGGGTCCATCGACTCACTCTTGGATTTCTTACGCGCACTCGAGGTAAATAGTGCCGACCTTCGGGAACTTAAAGACGCGATCTCAGCTGAGCCTTCTGCACCCAATGGCAATTATGGTCCCAGAGTGAGTACCTGGTTAGGAGGCATGGTTTCGAAGGCAGCTTCCAAGACGTGGAACGTCAGCCTTGATACCGCCTCCACGATGCTTACCAATGCCCTCAATGGTTACTACGGGGTAAACCTCTAGCAAAGCGATCTCCGCGAATCTCTGTGCCGTTTCCTGAGTAAGAGAGGGTTGAGTGCACGGATATCTGGGCGGACTGTAGGTGAGAGCACTGGCGGAATGATTCGGCGCGCCGATGGCGGCCGGAGACCTTACAGCCGGGGACGGCGAGGGACTGGCATTAGAACTTCGTTGACCGGATCAATGGCCAGACGTAGTCCTTCCAGGGTGTAGGCGCCGATGACCGGTTCGACATTGTCGGGGCCGAATACGACTTGGGTGGTGACACTGAGACCATTGATCGCCGCCCGTGCTTCGCCGACGCCGTAGGAAACGATGCTGCCGTCGGCAAGCTCAAATTCGACCGTCCTGGTTGGCGCCAGGCCAAGACCACGCAACACGGGTTCCGGGGCCATCGTCAGGAACGCGCCAGAATCAACGAGCGCATCAAACTCTGTCTCGTCGCCCCCGTTTGGGTTTGAGATGCGTATCGGAACATTGAACATACCCATGCATTCAGCTTATGCCTTCGCTCAATGGCCGTTCGGAGGCCTACCCCGCTCCGCGCTACAATAGGAATCGCTGTGTGACATGGATTTCTGGATTTCCGCTAGAGCGGGAATGACGGGGCGGTGGTATGTATTCGATTGATCTTTCGGGGAAGAATGCGGTTGTGTTGGGGGTGGCGAATCACCGCAGCATCGCGTGGCACATCGCGCAGGCGCTGCATTCCGCGGGCGCGAATCTTTATCTGACCTACCAGAACGAGCGGCTCGGCGACGGTATCCGCAAGCTGACGGACGGGATAAACAACGTCACGCTCATCGAGTGCGATGTGTCCGAGGATGAGAATATTGAGTCGGCCTTTGGGCAGATCGCGGCGGACGGGGCGTCCGTTGACCTCCTGATCCACAGCATCGCCTTTGCGAATCGGGATGACCTCGGCGGCGACTTCTCACAGACGGGGCGCGACGGTTTTCGCATTGCGCTGGAGGTGAGCGCGTATTCACTGATTCCCGTGGCGCGGTACGCCGCGCCGCTGATGCCGGAGGGCGGGACCATCGTGACGCTGACGTTCCAAGCGTCTGACCGCGTCTTCCCCGGCTACAACATCATGGGCACGGCGAAGGCGGCGTTGGAGAATGAGGTCAAGCAGCTGGCATATGAGTTGGGGCCGCGCGGCATCCGCGTGAACGCCCTCTCTCCCGGCCCGCTCGACACGCTCTCATCCCGCGCGATTCACGGCTACGTAGACATGAAGCGCATTCAGGCGGAACGGTCGCCCATACAGCGCAACATCACGCACGATGAGGTCGCCAAGGCGGCGTTGTTCCTGCTGAGCGATCTTTCAAGCGGCATCACCGGCCACGTTTTGCCCATCGACGGCGGCTATCAGATCGCCGGCGTTTGATTTAAAGGCCGCTCCACGCATGGCAGCAATTACTCAGGTCCGTTGTTCCATTCTGCATGAAGCCAGCTGATGTCAAACGAGACTGAAGGGCGGCGGCGATTCCAGACCGTTCGCGGCACGAACGATACGCTGCCGAACGATCAGCCGTATTGGGATTGGGTGCGGGCGGCGGCGCAGAGCGTTGCGCATCGTTTCGGCTTCAAGCGAATCGACACACCCGTGTTCGAGGAGACGGCGCTGTTTGTGCGCACGGTCGGCGAGGGCACGGACATCGTCGAGAAGGAGATGTACACGTTCACGGACCGCGGCGATGACATGCTGACGCTGCGACCGGAGGGGACTGCGCCGGTGTGCAGAGCGTATATCCAGCACGGGATGCACACGCTGCCACAGCCGGTGCGCGCTTTCTATATCACGCCTATCTTTCGCTATGAACGGCCACAGTCGGGGCGGCTGAGGCAGCACAACCAGTTCGGCATTGAGGCCATCGGCGATCCTAATCCGGAGATCGACGCGGAGGTCATCCACGTCCTGTGGAGCCTGTTCCAGGAGCTGGGGCTGACGAACCTGACGCTGCACGTGAACTCCATCGGTGACGGCGAGTGCCGGCCGCAATTCCTGCAGTCGCTCCGGGACTATTATTCGACGCGTTTGGATGACGTCTGCGAGGACTGCCACACGCGGTACGAGAAGAACGCCTTGCGGTTATTGGATTGCAAGGAGGAACGATGCCAGCCGGTGATAGCGGGCGCACCAACGCCCGCGGACAGCCTCTGCGACGATTGCGCGGACCACTTCACGCGGCTTCGCTCACTGTTGGAGCTATGGGAGATTCCGTACGAAATCACGCCGAGGCTTGTTCGCGGTCTGGACTATTACACGCGCACAGTGTTTGAGGTTCATCCCGCTATCGAGGGATCGCAGACGGCGTTGGGCGCGGGTGGGCGATACGACGGGCTCATTGAGCAGCTTGGTGGGTCGCCGACTCCGGGGGTCGGGTTTGGGTCGGGCATTGAGCGGATCATCATGAATCTGCGGGAGGCGGGGCTGACGCCGCCGGAATCGCTCTCGCCACGGACGGACCTGTACATCGTCTACCTCGGCGAAACGGCGCACGGCCATGCACTGCGGTTAGCGGCGGAGTTGCGGCATGCGGGGGTCAGTGTTTCGCTCCCGACTGGGAGCCGCAGTTTGAGGGCGCAGCTACGATCTGCGGGGGCGGCGAATGCACGCTACGCCCTGATCATCGGCGACGATGAGGTCTCCAAGGGCACGGCGGCGCTACGCGATCTGGATACGAGCGAGCAGAGTGATGTTTCGCTCAATGCGGAGGCGATAGGGGCTGCAATCACAGCCTGATCGGGGTCGACGCTTCTCTCCTCCGTCGAATGGCCTGGGCGTCGTATGTCCCAAAAAGAAAGAAGCCCCGCGGTGTGGTGCGGAGCTTCTCCCGGGGAGGAGGTGTGTGGTGGTGGTATTTCGTTTTTGGTTCCCCCGGCCCCTGAGGGCCTGACGGGGGAGGTTATTTGGGCAGACCCCTTATGCGGCTGCCAGCAGGTTTGCGTTCAGCGCGACGATCCTGTCAACGCTGGCCTTTGCCTCGATCGCGACCTTGCCGGTCTTGACGGGGCGGACGATTGCGAGCTGGCTGTCAGGCCCGCTCAGTACGGGGTTGATTGTCTCTATGGTCTGGGGCATCGGGATCCTCCCTCTTTCTGCGCTTTCTCTCTTGTCTCTCTTATTCATGTATCCATAGTGCCAATTCTGTAGAATCGCATCAAGGGATATTCCGCGATAGTTCTTATTTGATTTTGCGATGCTATAATGGGTGCTGTTACGGGGGATGAAAGGCTGGATATGGATATTCGGGAACTGCGCAGCTTCACCGTCGCGGCTCGTCTGCGCAGCATTTCACGGGCGGCAGAGCTGTTGGACATCGGTCAGCCGACGGTGTCCACACACATCAAGAAGTTGGAGCAGGAGTTGGGGACGCAGTTGTTTGACCGCATCCGGCGGCCGATACGACTGACCCTGGCGGGCGAAAAACTGCTCGATCTGGCCGGGCCGCTGGTGGAAGGGGTCGAAGGGCTGGCCGTGAACACACAGCAGGCGCAAACGGAGGGGCCGGTGACGGTGGCAGCCACCGCCAACCTGATGTCGCACTTCCTGCTTGGCGCCGTGGAGGCGTTTCGCGATGAGAACCCACGGGTACACATGCGACTGAGGTCGCGTCTACGTTCCGAGGTAATCGAATTGGTGTCACAGGGCGAGGTGGATTTCGGCATCGTGCCCGGTATTGATCCGGATCCGGCGTTGGAGTTCGAGAGCCTGTTCCCCTATGAGCGACTCCTGATCACACCTCTGAATCATCCGCTGCTGGAAGAATCGCCACTGACGTCGATGGATCCCGTCGCGGAGCACCCGTTGATCATGATGGGTCCTGGCACGTACACGCGGTCCGCGGTGGAGTCCGAGTTCCGGCGGAAGGGCCTGGAATTCGACATCGTGATGGAGGCGGACTCACTGGACCTGATCAAGCGATACGTGGGGCACGGGTACGGGGTGTCTGTCATCCCGCGCGTAGTCGCGGAGCCGGGGGACGAGGATACACTGGGCATCGTGCCCTTGGGCCATATTCTGCCGACGGATCGGGCGGGGCTGATCACGCTGCGCGGGCGGGCGTTGTCCACGCCGGCGGAGGCGCTGATTGAGAAGGTGCGAGAGGCCGCGGCGGATATGTAGTCGGGGCGGGCATTGGCGATTCCTCGGCGTGGCGGTTAAACTGGGGGAACGTTCACCGGCGTGGCGCGTTCGTCTAGTGGCCAAGGACACCGCCCTCTCAAGGCGGAGATCACGGGTTCGAATCCCGTACGCGCTACCATGCGGTACCTAGCTGTTATGTGCTTCTGGGCGCGCGAGTTGCCGCCTTTGTGAGGTCGGCGTATCTTGATTCTTCATTTCAACGTTTAGGGGAAAAACAGTCATGACTGCTACTCAAGCTGATAACATGATGTCGCTTATCGCGAATGCCCCGTGGCGGGAGGCGGTGACGTATCGTGATACGTGGCCGCATGAGTATGTGGTCATTAAGAAGGATGGGCAACAGGAGTTGCTCGCGGCGTTCGTGGACCGGATCAGGCGGGGTGAGGGTGTCGAGTGTTCTTTCTTTGGGCAGCGGCGACCGTATCTATTCCTGGGCGGCTACAAGTACTGGATGATGACGGACGTCGATAACATCAACCTGGACGACGATGATGATGTACTCAATCGCGCGCCTCTTTACCGCGACCGGCGGGATTTCGAGATTCGGTCGGGGGACACGGGGACACAGTAGGGGGAAGGCTGCGATGACTGCGCACGACGACGGCACCGTTAATACCGAATTGCGCTCCAAATGGCCGCATGAGGCTTTGGACTTCACGCCTTGGTTGGCTAAGAACCTGAATCTACTGGGTGCGGAACTCGGCCTGAATCTAGAGCTTGTCCAGACCGAACGGCAAGTTGGCACAATGCGGCTCGACATCCTGGCTAAAGAGACTACATCGGGCGCACTGGTCGCCATCGAGAACCAGCTTGAGTGGACAGACATACACCACCTCGGCCAGCTTGTAATTTATTCGGCGGGAGTCGATGCAAAGATCGGGATCTGGATTGTGGCCGGGTTCACGGAGGAGAACGCACGGGCCTTGCACAAACTCAATGAGTGGTCGGGTGATGAGATCAGTTTCTACGGTGTGAAAATCGAGCTGATCCCACGGGAAGGAGAAGGAGAGCCGGGTTTCAGCAAAGTCGTGTACCCCGGTGGCTGGGACAAGGGCAACACACTTCCCCCTATTCCTCCACTATCACCACAGGTACAGAAATATAACGACTTCTTCCAGCCACTTACAGACGATCTCCTCGGAAGACATTTTGCAGACAAGTTCGATAGAATCTGGGGCCATTTTGCAAGACACTTCCCTTCTAAAGTCGTTCCATATCTTTGGTTCGAGGCGTCCTTAGACGACAAATGGGGGGCGACGGTCGGCATTCACATAAGGACGACTGACTCAGAAATGACAAATCGCATATTTGACTTGTTGGCGAAGGGCCGTACGGACATTGAAAAGAGTATTGATGCTCGACCCGATGCCGCATGGCAATGGCTGAAGTACGATCGCTATGCGTTTTCCTCCATTGACCTAGGGATTGAAGGTAGCATCGATGATCCGCCGGAGAAGCTGGATGAAATCAGGGCCTGGATGCTAGACCTGCTGCCGCAGTTCAAGGAGGAGTTTGAGCCGCGCCTCGAACGGATCCTTAGCGAACTATCGACAAACGGAGAATAGGGCGACCCTCGTTCGCCTTTCCCACGTTCATATGAGCCTTGGCTGATTTTGGTCGCTGTTTTCTTGGGGGTTGGTGCGGCGGGGTTGAGGGGCTGGCAGGTTTAGGGTTTGGCGGAGGTTGTTTAGGTAGAGGGCGTAGGCGTCCCGGCCTGTCTCTGTCGTCTGGATCCAGGTGCGGGGCTTTGCGTCGATGAACTCTTTCGTGATGGCGACGTAGCTCGCTTCTTCCAGTTTGCGCAGGTGGATTGTCAGGTTTCCTCCCGTCAGGGCCAGTTCCTTCTGGACGTAGCCGTAGGCGACACGGTCATCGGCTCCCTGCGCGGCAAGGAGCGTCATGATGCGGAGGCGGGTTGGTTGGTGGATCGTCTCGTCGAGGTCCAGGGTGTCGTTCGTGGTCACAGGGCGTCACTCCGGCGGATGATCGCCCAGACTGCGGCGGCCATCGGTGGCGTGAGGATGCGGAACCCCGTTGGTTGGTGGGTCGTCTCGTCGAGGTCCGGGGCGTCGTTTGTCGTCACGGGACGTCACTCCGGCGGATGAGCGCCCAGCCTGCGGCGGCCGTCGCCAAAGTTAGGATGGCGGAGTAGAGCAGCGCGGCATCGCCTGCCAGCGCGTAGGGGACGAAATACGCCGCCAAGAACGCGAGCCCCAGGACGGCGATGATCGGCCGGTGCATGATGCCAAAGAGGATGTAGCCGAGCATCGCGATGCCGATGGACACGCCGCCAATCTGTTGAGCATCGCCCTCTGCCCAAAGCCCTAGCGCCGCGGGGGTCACGAAGGCGGCGATGCCAATGGTGAGCCAGAAAAGGAAGGTGCGGATGCCGGCGGAGCGTGCCGCCTCTCCCGCGCCGGTTTTCTGTCCGGCCCGACTGCCGATGATCGCGCTGGCCACCATGCCCACCGCGACCAGACCCATCCATAGCGGGGCCCTGATCCATGGCCGGTCGATGGCCACGTCTTCAAGGAATGTCGTGAACGAATACTCTGCGAAATAGCCCAGTGAGATGATTGCGCCCCACACGAGCAGTATCGTCGCTGTTCCGGCCACGTACATGGAGCTGCGGAGTTGATCCATCGTGGCGTGGATGTCTTCCCATCCCTGTTGAGGCGAAAGCTCTCGCCCGTCTCCTGCTGCCGATTGCATCGCGTCCTCCTCTACCCTTATTCGGGTAAATCCCACCTGTCGATTCCCTGCTTTAGTTTTCAACACAAACTAGTTTACATCACTTCACACAGGTGTCAAGGAGGAACTTTCGCGCGCGTGTGGTTGGCACAGTGAGATTTAGATTCCCGCCTTCGCGGGAATGACGGAGGGGGATGGAGATGTTATACGGTGGAGACCAGCGCCCGGAAGAATGTTCCCTTTCATTAGGAGTACGCGACATGACTGAACAGCACTCGCCTGAATACACGATGGGCTACGGCGAGGACTTCATGCAGTTGCTGGATCGACGCAAGGCAGAGAGTCACGCGGCGTACCTGCTCCCGAGACTTGAGTCCGGCATGCGCGTACTGGATTTCGGCTGTGGGCCTGGCACGATTTCTGTCGGCCTTGCCCGCGCTGTTGAGCCGGGGGAGTTTCACGGCATCGATATGGAGGAATCCCAGATCGGCATCGCGCGAGCGGCAGCACAGGCAGGCGGCCACGCCAATGCCACATTTCACGTTGGTGATGTCACCAACCTGCC
The DNA here is from genome assembly GCA_034428515.1 of Dehalococcoidia bacterium. Lineage (GTDB taxonomy): Bacteria > Chloroflexota > Dehalococcoidia > UBA6926 > UBA6926 > VXMO01. The sequence goes on along the minus strand of DAOUHQ010000015.1, from coordinate 418,688 downwards.
CTTTGAGGATGGCTACTTCGACGTCGCCCATTGCCATACGTTGTTGACGCACGTGCCGGACACGCAGAAGGCGCTTGCGGAAGTGAAGCGGGTGCTCAAGCCGGGTGGACTCATCGGCGCGCGGGAAATGAACGGCGGCTCATCTTTCATGGCGCCTGATTGGGACGATGAGGGATGGCGGACCTTCATGAGCCTTTTAGAGGCAAATGGGGGGCACCCGAACATGGGGCGCGAATTGAAGGACGCTTTCCTCCAGGCCGGCTTTGTCAGTCCGGTTGCTTCCGCGTCCTTTGATTTCTTCACTCATGAGGATGACATCGCATTTTTCCACGGGTTTTCCCTGGACTGGTTCTTTACGCCGCGGGTGATCGAAGCTGCCACTATGTTCGGATTTGCGACGAAAGAACAGTTTGAGCAGTGGCGGCGAGACCTCGACGAGTGGAAGGCCAAGCCGAGCGCCACCGCTGCCATTGGCTTCGGGGAGTGCATCGCTACCAAGCCGTAGCCACCAAATAACGGCCATGAACCCGCCCGTCATTCCATCACCTGCCTGCCAGAGGCGCACCCTCATTCCCGTGACGGTTCTTGAGGTCACCCAGGCAGGCTTTGCCGGACTTGCCGGGGGATCGGGAGCGCCGCAACTCAAAGAAAGGGACTAGCGGTTGCCCATCACTTCTTCGTGCGGGGGGACTTCCTCTCCTACGACGTACAGGAAGTAGTAAGCGCCCGTGTCGCCAAGGAACTTGAAATTCTTGCGCAGGTCTTTCACCAAGTCGGTGTAGCTGGGCTGCGAACGCAGATAGCTCTGGAAGGACCCATGCTCTTTCTCGAGATCGAGCATTCGCTCGGCGTTGCCCTTGATGGCCTCGATTTTTCTGCGATTGCGGATGATCCGGGTGTCCGTGGCGAGCGCGTCGACATCATCCGGGGTTAAATCAGCGACGCGTTCTACGTCGAAGTTGTGGAACGCCTCCCGCGTGCCGGACCACTTGCTCTCGACGACGCGCCACGAGATGCCGGACTGAAAGACGGCTTTGCTCATGACGTCAAGGTAGTCGTCGATGCTCTGCGGGGTGATCTGTTCCGGCGCTTGCATTTCAGGCATAGCTTTAGTCTTCTCCTGCAATTTCTGCTGCATTGGCAGTATCCGGGTTAAGGAGCCGCGCGCCCAGGAGAACCATCCAGAACACCCATGGGAAATAGCACGCTCGGCCGATGGCGACCATCGTCTCGTTAGCCTGGCTATGGCCGATAATGAGCGCCACGACCGATACGACTGAGACGACGGTGATCACCAGGGCAAGAATCCTGTGTATTCCAGGCTTTTCCTCCATCGCCACGCCGAGGCTAAACGCGATCAGGCCGAGTGAGACGGCGAGACTGGAGATCAGGGTGATGCCGACATCAACCGAATACAGCGACAGGGCCGCGCTCACTTCTGATTCCGAGCCGAGGTCCGTATTCGCCATGACGTGGGCGAGGCCCTGAACCATGATCCACCCAACGCCGCCAATAATGAGGCTTACGATGCCGAGTCTCGCCATGCCATCAAACAGGTCATTCTTATCGATCACCCTGTGGAGGCCGGCGAATCCGTAGAGGGCCAGCACCAGTGCGAATGGCACCACCAACGCCACGACGTGAGAGAGGGCGCTGTTCTCCACGAAGGCGGTGACTTTCCCCATGTGATCCGTCGACTCTTTGGAGTCGATGAGCACGCCGCCCGGCTCCAGCAGGAAGAATCCAAGGGCCAGGATGGGCCCAATCATGAGCGCCACGGCTTCCGGCTTGCTGATTGCGTACTTCTTCATGGTTCACTCACCTTCTTTCGGCCCTGCCCTGCGAATGTCTCGGGGTGGCTCAGGCAATCCCGTGCGGCGGTTGCTCCACTCTTCCGTGAGATTAGCCCCTCCCGCACCGAAGCGCCACCTCTGAATCTTGGGGGCGGCGGGGGGAGGGTGTTCTTGCTATTGTGGGCGGACTGGGGGGTATTGCCTGGTGAGTAGCGGGGAGTTGGCAAAGGTCATCATGGTGCAGGGGACATCGTCCCATGCGGGGAAGTCTGTTTTGACCGCCGCGTTGTGCCGGATATTCGCGCAGGAGGGGTACAGCGTCGCGCCATTCAAAGCGCAGAATATGTCGCTGAACTCGTACGCGACGCCGGACGGCGGGGAGATCGGGCGGTCGCAGGCCGTGCAGGCAGCGGCGGCGATGGTTGCGCCTCGCGTCGAGATGAACCCGGTGCTGCTGAAGCCTGAAGCCGACAGCCGCTCACAGGTCGTGGTGCTGGGACGCCCGGAGATGACGCTCTCCGCACGTTCCTATTACGACCGCAAGGAGGCGCTGTGGGACATTGTGACGTCTTCGTTGGATACGTTGCGGCGAGAATACGACGTTGTGGTCATGGAGGGGGCGGGCAGTCCGGCGGAGATCAACCTGCGGCAGTTCGACATCGTGAATATGAGTATCGCTCTCTACGCGAACGCACCCGTGTTGCTGGTTGCCGACATTGAGCGGGGAGGGGTGTTCGCTCAGCTGGTCGGCACGATGGCGCTGCTGGAGCCGGAGGAACGCGCCTTGGTCAAGGCGCTCGTCGTTAACAAGTTCCGGGGGGATATGTCTCTGTTCGACCCGGGGCGGGAGCAGCTGCGGGAGTTGACGGGGGTTCCGGTGGTCGGCGTCCTGCCCCATTTCTTCGATATTCACGTCCCGGAGGAGGACACGCTGGGGCTGCCGGAGGGGGAGGCGGATTCCGGCGGGGCGGCTCTCGATATCGCTGTCATGCGGCTGCCCCACCTGGCCAACTTCGACGACTTTGATCCCTTGCGGCAGGAGCGCGGCGTCCGCCTGCGTTTCGTGGAGCGGGAGGAGCAGTTCGGCGCTCCGGACATGATCATCATTCCCGGCAGCAAGACGACGATGGCGGACCTCGATTGGCTCAGAGAGCAGGGTTTGGCCGATAGGATTGTTGCGGCGCGGCGGGCCGGGACGCCGGTCATCGGCATCTGCGCCGGTTACCAGATGCTGGGGAGAGAGTTGCTCGATCCGGACGGTGTTGAGTCGCCTCGGCCGTCGGCGAGCGGCCTCGGCCTGCTTCCCGTCACGACGACGTTTCTTGGGGACAAGGAAACGCACCAGGTGGCAGGGCGGGTTATTAACGGACGCGGCATCCTAGGCGGCAGCACTGGCGCGCCGGTGAACGCCTATGAGATACACATGGGTGTTACACGGGGAGGGGCGTCGTCGAGTCCTTTCGCGATTGAAACGCGCTCCGGACAGGATGTTTCGCTGCCGGACGGGGCGCTGGATGAAGAGGGGCTCACGATGGGAGCCTATCTGCACGGTCTCTTCCACAACAGGGAGCTTCGACGCTCGATGCTCTCGTGGCTTGCCAGCCGCAAGGGCGTGTCCCTCCCCGAGTCCGGCAACGAGATCGACCAGAGCGCCGAGTACGACAGGCTGGCCGCATTCGTCCGTGAACACCTTGATATGGAGTTGATCCACCGGGTGGCGGGGTTGGGCGCATAACGGCGGCCACGTTGGGTATCTAGGCGGCGTACCCTATTGGGTGTGAGGGTTTATCTTGGCGTCGGCGTTGGCGTGCTTAGCATGTCTTTGGCGGCGATCTTTATCCGGTTGGCGGACGCTCCGCCTCTCACGGTGGCGGCGTATCGCATGGGCATCGCGGCGATTGTCGTGGGGGTCATGGCGGGCGGCGCGGCGCGGCATCAGTTTGTAACGATACGGCGGCCCGACCTGTTACTGTTGGTGGCCTCCGGCGTGTTTTTGGCCGCGCATTTCGCTCTCTGGATAACATCGCTGTCGCACACGTCCGTGGCGAGTTCGGTCCTGTTTGTCACGACGACGCCGATCTTCGTGGCGGTTGCAGGCCATTACTACCTGTCCGACAGACTGGGGTGGCTGACGACGGCCGCTGTCATCGTGAGCATCGCGGGCGGGGTCATCATCGCGGCGGGTGACTGGGCGGAGGGCGAGCGGCATCTGTACGGCGATGCGCTGGCACTCGCGGGCGCGGTTGCGGTGGCGGGGTACCTGTTGGTGGGTCGACGGGTCCGCAGCAGCATCCCGACGCTGCCGTATATCGCGGTCGTCTACGCAGTGGCGGCAGCGGTGTTGATAGTTAGCGCCGTCGCGAGCGGCTCACAGATGCTAGGGCTGCCGGCGGAGTCGTATTTCTGGATGGCGGTGGCGGCGCTTGTGCCGCAGGTCATCGGGCATTCGCTGATCAACTGGGCATTGGGGCATTGGCCGGCCGTGAACATCACGCTTGCAGTACGGGCTGAGCCGGTCATCGCGGCGTTAGCGGCCATTCCCGTGTTGGGGGAGATTCCTGCGTGGACCGTGATCCCGGGCGGGGCGCTGCTTCTGGTGGGTGTTTATCTTGCCATCCGCAGCGAGGCGCGGCAGAGACCGCGCGTGGCTGAGCAGGATTAGGCCGCATGACGTCACTGATCTTCGACGTGACGGTGACGGCGGCGGGGATGGCCGTGCTTCTCGCCGGAGGCTGGCTGCTGGTCAAGGCGGCGGCGCGGCTGTCATTGGCATTCGGCATCTCGCCTCTGATCGTTGGAGCGACGGTCGTTGCCCTCGGCACCTCATCTCCTGAACTGTCGGTGAGCATGGCGGCCGCGCTGGAGGGGTCCGGCGGGCTGGCGGTGGGCAACATATTCGGCTCCAACATCACAAACGTGTTGCTGGTGTTGGGCATCGCATCGCTGATACGCCCCATGGACGTCCATCCGAGCCTGCTGCGCTGGGAGATGCCCGTGCTGGGTGTCGCCACGGCGGCGGTTATCCTTGCGGGCCTAAGCGGAATGATTGGGCATGTTGTCGGCGCGGCCCTGTTTGTCGGGCTCATCATCTTCGTGGCGCTCTCCTTGCTGCGGCACCGGGAGGAGGAGGTGCCTCACGGCGGTGAGGAGTTCACCCGTGCGCGTGAGCCGTTATCTCGGTGGGGAATCACCCGCGAAATCGCTCTCCTGGTTGTGGGGATTGGCGCGCTCGCGCTCGGCTCAGCATTGACGGTGGAAGGATCAGTCCGCATTGCGGAACGTGTTGGCCTGAGCGATGTGGCAATCGGCCTGACCATCGTGGCGATCGGGACAAGTCTCCCCGAGATCGTGACAACGGCAGTGGCCGCCTACCACGGCGAGCGTGAGATTGCTGTGGCAAACGTGGTTGGATCCAACATCTTCAACCTGTTGGGGGTGCTGGGACTGACTGCCACGGTTTCAACTCTGCCAATAGACAGTGAACTGTACAGCTTTGAGGTTCCGGTGCTGGCGGCGGCCACGGCGGCGCTTTTCCTCGTCGCTTGGACGAATCGCCGCATAGTGCGGGTAGAGGGGATTGCTCTCATAGCGCTATTCGTTATCGTCCTGGGAGTTGTGCTGGCGCGTGGCGGGCTCTGATCGACATCCGACTTTTGTTCAAGCTTCAAGTTGGAATAGTACTGAACGAATACATGAGATGTCGCCGTCATGATGTACCATGTGGCCACAGTCGATACACCACCAAACATGGTGAGGCGGCATGACAATTGAGGCCGGCGCGCGTCGAGTCTTGTCGGGGGATCGCCCCTGGTTGGTCGCGTATGGCGTTGTACTGATCACCGTTCTACTAGTTCTCTTTTTGCTCAATACGGCGCTGCTCGTCTTTGGCCTCAGCGCCGTGCTTGCCTACGTGCTGATGCCTGCAGCCCGGCGTATCGAGCGCGGAATACCGTGGTGGCACGACCGCCCGGAGCGGACGCGCTCTGTCGCTGTCGCGGTGATCTTCCTTGCGACCGTAGTGGCATTTGCGGGGAGCTTAGTCCTCGTGGTTCCACCCACCATCGAACAAGGCCGGGAGTTCGCCGACGAATTCCCTGAGTTGATCAGCAAAGCCCGTGTCACGGTGGAAGGCTGGGTGGAATTGTATGTTGACACTGTTTCAGACGATACGCGGGCCACAATAGAGCAATTCCTGGCTGACTCGGGAGGCATTATCGGCAGTGCCGCCGGCAACATTGCACAGCAGAGCCTGGGGGCCGTCACGGGTTCACTTGGCTTTATCTTGAGCCTGGCGACGGCTCCCATCCTGGTGTTCTACCTAATCAAGGATTCCGAGTCAATCCGGGAATCTCTGTACGCTCCTTTCCCCGCCGCCCTGCGCCCTCATTTGCGCAGTACGCTCGAGATAGCAGATCGCACTTTGGGTGGATATTTGCGAGGTCAGCTAACCCTCGGGGCAGTGATTGGAGCCATCGTGACTGTGGGGCTGCTGCTGTTGGACATCCCCTTCGCGCTGCTGCTGGGAATTGTTGCCGGGGTTACGGAGCTCATTCCCCTTATCGGACCCTTCATCGGCGGTGCTGCCGGTGTCCTTGTGACTCTGGCGACGGAACCCGACAAGGTGCTGTGGGTTCTCTTATTCTATGTAGCCATTCAATTGGTTGAGAACACCCTTTTGGCACCCCGTATACAGGCGAAATCGCTCAACATGCACCCGATAGCCGTGATCCTGGTGTTTGTTCTTGGCAGCTACTTCTTCGGTCTTTGGGGAGTGATCCTCGGGCCACCACTAGTCGCGATGGGAAGGGACATCATCGTCTATTTCCGCCAACAGTGGAACACCGATAGCCCAACCATCCCGGAGAACGAGCCGGAACCGGCTGCGGAGAACCCCGAGGCCGAATGACGGCGGCGGTTTCCCGAACGAAATCCGGCTGCCCGGTCTTCAGTCTCCGTGGTGATCGTGGTCGGCGTGGGTGGTGTGGTCGTGGTGCTCGCGGTGTTCACCCTCTTCAGGGTCATCCTCGTGCCACGTGCATTCCAGCGCCGCCAGTATGAGGCCGATGTGGGTGAATGCCTGCGGGAAGTTGCCCAAAGCGAGGCCGCTTCGCGGGTCGATCATCTCTGCGAACAGCCCCAGGTGATTGGCGTAGGTCAGCAGTTCATTGAACATGCGCGTCGCCTCGCCGCGACGACCAACATGGCTGAGCACCTGAACAAGCCAGAAGCTGCATAGCGTGAACGCGCCCTCCGGGCCGAACACGCCGTCGTCCGTCTCGTCTGTCCGGTACCGACTGACGAAGGGCCCGTGGCGCAGCTCCATCTCGATTCGTTCGAGAGTGGAGAGGAAACGGGGGTCATTGAAGTCGATGAAGCCCAGCAGTGGCAGCAGGAGAGTGGCCGCGTCCATGGCGTCGGACTCATAGTGTTGGACGAATGCCTTCTTTTCCTCGCTCCAGCCCTTGTCCAGCACTTCTGCCTTGATGGCCTCCGCTTCCGCCTGCCAGAGCGGGATGTCCGGGTCATCGGGCACGTACATTTCGCCCAACTTGATCGCACGATCTAGTGCAACCCAGCAGAGGGCGTTGGACGTGACGAAATGGAAGGGACCGCCACGCACCTCCCAGATGCCGCTGTCCGGTTCACGCCATTCCTGGACGGCGAGGTTGGCTAGTGTCTTGACAACGTCCCAGTGTGCAGCGGTCACTTCCTCGCCGTGCGTGGCGAGCAGGTGTGCGCTGGCGAGGAGCTCTCCGTACACGTCCTGTTGGATCTGGTCGTAGGCGCCGTTGCCGATACGAACAGGGCCTGAGCCTCTGTAGCCCTCCAGGTTGGGGATTTCCTCCTCCGTTGGATCCGTCTCGCCGTCGATGCGATAGAGGATGTGGAGGTGTTCCTCCTCCTCGTGGTCCCATTCGAGTGAGTCGTCACTGAGGCCGCACGCCTGCGCCAGCCATTCGAAGAACTCGACGGCCTCCTCAGTGTGACCAAGGTGCATCAGGGCGTCCACTGTGAACGCTGCGTCCCGCAGCCACGTAAAGCGATAGTCCCAGTTACGGCTGCCTCCTATCCATTCCGGTAAGGAGGTGGTGGGGGCGGCGACAATCGCGCCAGTCGGGATATACACCAGCAGGTGAAGGACGAGATACGACCGCACGACGATGTCACGATACGGGCCGGTGTAGTTAACGGTCATCGAGAGGTTGCGCCAGTAGGAGTCCGTGAGTTTCAGCAGTTCATCCCACATGACGAAGGCGAGGGCGGACGGAATGGCCTCTTCATGGCCCTCCAGCACGTGCCGGACGATGAAGACGGCCTCCATCCCCTCCGTCAGGAGAACCTCAGCGTATGCGCCGTCGCCGGATTCATTGATCTCAAGGGGCTGCGTGGTCTCGAGGATCAACTCGTAGTCCTCATCCTTGATGACCAGCTTGCCGTTGCGTTCCCACAACGTCTCCGACGAGCGCCCGTAGTCAGGCCGTGGCTCATAAGAGATGCGCATGGGGATGGTGCCGGATGTACAGCGCAGAACGCGGATGATGCATCCGTGCGCGACCCAGGAAAGGTCCGGACGCCGGAAAAATGGCATGAAATCTGTCAATGTAGATGAGCCCGTGCGTGTGACGAACTGCGTCTCCAGCACATTGGAGTCTTTCAGGTAGTGCTGCCCGCCCGTGTAAAGTTCCGATGGCGTTATGGCAAAGCGCCCGCCATTTTCGCTATCGAGGATGGCGGCGAACACGCTTGCCGAGTCGAAACGGGGAAAGGCACACCAATCAATTGAGCCGTCGATGCCGACGAGGGCGGCGGAGTGGCGGTCTCCAATGAGGCCGTAATCACCGATGTTCTTATAGCCGTTTGAGTTAGTCGTCATGTCAGGACTATACGTATTGTACAGATTCAGATGCGTTTCTTATTGTGCCGGCGCTCCCGTCAGAAACAGCGCCGCGGCCTCATCCACCACGAATTGCGCTGCGCCTCCGACGGGACGGACCAATGCTGCGGGCGGTTGTTGGGCGTCCTCCTGGTCCGCGGCAATAACCATACGCAGGGCGTGGGCCTTTTCTCGACCGACAACGATGAACACAACGCGATGCGCGGCGTTGATGGCCGGGAGGGACAGTGTTATCCGATCACGCGGAGGCCAGGGGGCGACGCTGGGAACAACCGCAAGGGGCGTTTCCTGCAAGGCCTGGGTTCCCGGGAACAGCGATGCGGTATGCCCATCCTCCCCCAGACCCAGCAGGATCAGATCGAACTGCGGCATCTCTCCGCCGAAGTGTTGTCGGATCTCAGTCTCATATGAGAGCGCGGCGGCCCGGGACCCAATCTCGCCGTGGATGCGGTGCACACGCTCCGGGGGAACCGGAATCCTGTCCATCATGGCCTCGGCGGCCAGCCGGTAGTTGCTCATCTCATCAGTTGGCGGCACTGCTCGCTCGTCACCCCACCACACGTTCCACTTATTCCAGTCAAGCCGGGAGAGATACGGTTCCGATGCGAGTGTTTCATACAGGAGGCGCGGCGTTTGTCCACCGGAAAGTGCGATTGAGAAGTCGTCATCCGCCGTTTGTGACGACGCCGCGACGATTCCGGCCACGGCGCGCGCAACAGCCGTCGCGTCCGGCAGGATTGCTATCTCTATCTCAGTCGCTGATGCGTCCATGCCGCTCACCGACGGACGCCCATGAGCGCCCATCCTGGGACAGGAGCGCGTCGGCCGTTTCCGGGCCCCACGTGCCGGGCTCATACCATTGCACGGGGTGAGAGATGGAGTCTTCCCATGCCTCCAGCAGCGGATCAACGATCTTCCACGCCTCTTCAATGTGGTCATTGCGGATGAAGAGGGACGCATCGCCGTCCAGAGCGTCGCGCAACAGCCGCTCATAGGCCTCTGGCAGGTCCTCCGTGCCAAACTCCGTGCCGTAGAAGAAGTCCATGTCCACGGGCCGAACCGCCATGCCCTGGTCAGGGAGCTTGGCGGCGAATCTAAGATGCACACCCTCATCCGGCTGGAGGCGCAACGTCAAAATATTGGCCAGGGGGCCCCACATCGGGTTCGCGGGGAAGATGCGATGCGGCGGGGCGCGAAACTGAATTGCAATCTCGGATGACTTCCGCGCCATCGCCTTGCCGGAACGCAAGTAGAACGGCACGCCTTGCCACCGCCAGTTGTCCAAGTAGAGTCGCATGGCCGCGTAGGTGGGCGTTGCTGAATGCGGATCAACGCCACGGGCGTCACGATAGCCAATGTACTGGGCGCGGACGGCGTTGCGAGCGGCCTCCAGCGCTGTCCAGGGACGGATTGCCCGCAGCGCTTCAACCTTCTTGTTCCGAAGTGAATCGGCCTCAAGCGTGACGGGCGGCTCCATCGTCACCAGCGCGAGCACCTGCAGCAGGTGATTCTGGATCATGTCTCGCACAACACCGAACTGGTCGTAATAGCCTGCTCGCTCACCGACGTCAACCGACTCCGCGACAGTGATCTGCACGTTGTCCACGTAGTTGCGGTTCCAGATCGGCTCAAAGATAGCGTTGGCGAATCGCAAGACGAGCAGGTTCTGAACGGTCTCTTTGCCCAGGTAGTGATCGATGCGGTAGACCTGCTCTTCTCGAAACACCCGGTGGATGGTTCTATTCAGCGCATTGGCGGTTGCCAGATCACGGCCGAAGGGCTTTTCGACGACGACTCGACGCCAGCCGGTCCCAGGAGACTCTTCCACGAGGCCGCAGGCGTTGAGGCTGGTGACGGCCGGTTCAAAGATGGCGGGCGTGATGGACAGGTAGAAGAGGCGGTTCGCATGTGGGTCGCCGCCCTCGATCTCATCCAGATGCCTGCCCAGCACACCGACGTCATCAGTGCTGCCAAGGTCGCCGCCAAAGTAGCTCAGGCGCGGCGCAAAGGCGTCCCATTGGTCGCGATTGGCTTCGATCCCGCCAATCTCCTGGATGCCCCGCCACATGAACTCACGGAACTCGTCTGTGGACATCATCGCGCGAGAGAAGCCGACGATGGGGACGTTCGGAGCGAGCCTGCCCTTAATCCACAGGTGGTAGAGGGCAGGAAGGAGCTTGCGCTGTGCCAAGTCTCCGGTCGCGCCGGCAATGACGATCGTCGTGATGGGATCGTCGGTGCTTGCAGGATGCTCCGGGGAGGCCGGCGCATACATGGTCATCAGGAATCGGACCTCACAACGGCGTGTCCGCCAAACTCATTGCGCAGGGCGGCCAACATCCGGTCGGCGAAGGTGTTGCTCATGCGAGAGCGGAAACGCGTGAAGAGCGAGGTTGTGATGACGTGGGCGGGCACATCGAGGTCGATGGCCTCCTGGATTGTCCACCGCCCCTCGCCGGAGTCGGAGACGTGCCCCATGATCTCGTCGAGGCCAGGGTCCTTATCGAGGGCTGAGACGGCGAGGTCGAGCAGCCATGAGCGGACGACGCTGCCATGCTGCCAGATGCTGCCGACGGCATGGAGGTCCAGCTCAAACTCCTCCTTGGCCTTGAGAATCTCAAAGCCCTCCGCGAACGCCTGCATCATGGCGTATTCGATTCCGTTGTGAATCATCTTCACATAGTGGCCGGAGCCTGCGGGGCCAACGTGGCCGACGCCCTGTGTTTCGGACGGGGCCAGCGCCTGGAAGATCGGCTCGATGCGCGCGTATGCGTCCGCATCGCCGCCCACCATGAGGCTGTAGCCCTCGGTGAGTCCCCAGATGCCTCCGCTGGTGCCGCAATCGAGCATTGTGATGCCTTTTTCGGCGACGGCAGCGGCACGGCGCTGGGTCTCATGGTAGTTGGAGTTGCCGCCATCGATGATGGAGTCGCCGGGGCTGAGCAGCTCGGCGACGACGTTGATCGTCTGCTCTGTCGGGTCGCCGGCAGGCACCATGACCCACACGGCACGGGGGGCGGACAGTTGAGAGACAAGGTCTTCAAGAGAGGTGGATCCTGCCGCGCCCTCGGAAACACAGGCGTTGACGGATTCCTCACTCCGGTCATAGACAACGACACGGTGTCCCTTTTGGAGAAGTCGCACAGTCATGTTCCCACCCATACGACCAAGGCCGATCATTCCGAGTTCCATACAATTTCCCCCTTGTGACCGCCGCTCTCTCTTGCCCTTATTCTAGTCCCAATCGCCAAAGGGTCGGCATGGTATCGGGACGATGGCTCTATGCGCATTGCAACCGAGGAGGTCAGCTTTCAGAGCGAGGCGGAAATGCTCGTCGGCCGCATTTACCTGCCGCCCGATTCTGAGAAGGGCGATCTCAGCCCTGCGGCTGTTCTCGTTCATGGACTTGGTTCAGGGCAGAAGACGATGGGAGGCGCCGCGCGGGACCTGGCAGGAAGGGGGGTTGTCGCCTTCACGTTTGACCAGCGCGGGCATGGCAAGAGTAGCGGAGCGTATACGGGCGATTCATCGTCGGACGTTCGCGCAGCCCTTCGATTCATAGCGGAACGAGAAGGCGTGGATGCATCACGCATCGGCGTTGTGGGACACAGTTCCGGCGCGCGAGACGCCATTCTCGCCTGCGTCAGGTGGGACGGCTATGCGGCGCTCGTGTGCTCGTCGACCGCCGGCATCATTTCAAGCGAGGAGCCGGGGGCGGCGGAGGGGTTCTATCGGCGGACGCTGGGCAGCAGAAAACCCGGGCGTCCCGGAGAGCCGCCTGATTTGCGTGTCTATCCGCGGGATGGCGCGCTTCCGTGGATTGACGGCATGGCGACGCGAGCAGTTTCCCGCGTGTGGGGTTTCCTGAAGGGTTATCGTTTGCGGGTAAGGTGGCAGTCAACACTGCAGACCTGGGGGACGGCCCAGGCGGGAGTGGCGATCCTCGACGTTCCAGAGCGACCGACACTCTTCTTCCATTGCGAGGGGGATAAGTCCGTGCCGGTGATGGCGAGTGAGATCCTCTATCAGAAGTTCACCGGCCCCAAAGAGCTCGTCATCGTCCCGCGGGGTTGGCACGCCGCGCCCCTCGCCCGCGCACCCGTCCGCACCCAATGGGTAAACTGGCTTGTGAACGCGTTGACGACAAATTCCGGAGCAAATGGCGACACCGACTGAACCTGTTTACTGTCTGCGGCACCGTGATACGGAGACCGGGCTGCGTTGCGCCCGCTGCAACGACCCCATCTGCCCGGAATGCATGGTGCAGGCCGCTGTCGGCCACATCTGCCCGTCATGCGTGACGTGGGAGCGGAACCCTGTGGCGCAGGTGGCCGGTTCGCGTCTCCTCGCGGCCGTTGGCGCGGGGTTGGGGGCAGGCTTACTCATCGCCATTGCGGTGACCGTTCTCTCGGCGCTGTTTGGCGGCTTCTTCACCCTGATCCTGTGGGCAGTGGCAGGATTCCTCATCGGACAGGCCGTCCACGTTGCAGCCAACCGGAGCCGCGCGCGGTCTCTGCGCTACGTGGCGGGTGGATCCGCCGCCTTCTCCTGGGCGATGGCGGCAGTATTCATCGGAGTCAGCTTTACCCTGTTGTGGCTGGTATTTGCCGCGATCCAGGTGGCGATTGCCATCACGCTGGCGATTTCGCCGTTCCGCTAGGGGCGGTGGGAATCACCCAGATCGTGTTCCGCCTCCGCGCCGCCCGCATCGCTGCCCTGCTCAATTTCAGGCCCGTCCGGTTGAGGGGCGCGTTCGCGCCGACGGCGAGACGGCAGGCCGATTGAGGTTCGGCGGCGCAGGAACCAGACCAGGGCTACTATGAGGCCCCAGACAGGGCTCAGCAGGACGATCCAGATGACGGCAACGACGGCAGCCTGCGCAATTACACTGAGTGCCTGCGTGGCGGTCCGGGCCGTCTCAGGGATATCGAGGAACCCGATGACCCACTGCGCGCTCGGCTCAACATAGACGAATACTGTCGATGACGATGAAATCGGCGCCCCGAAGTCAGTTTCGCCTTCGACCGTGAAACGCGCTTCATAGGGAGCGGAGCGGTCGATAGTGTACTCGTGCGTGGCGCTGATCTCCTGCACACCCTCGCCGATGTCGCCGGTGGAGGGAATCAGGCCATCGCCGAAGTCCCACTCATAAGTGAGATTCATCACATTCCCGGGGCGAGTGAAAGAACCTGTCAACGTGAGCTCTTCGTCCGCGCGGATGACGACGCTTTCCTCAGTTGAGACGAAGAGCGTGGGCACGCGTTCAACGTTGACCTTGATGGCATCCTCGCCGTCCACTACGCCCGCTTCGCCCGTGCCGCGAATCTTGAACGTCACGAAGTACGGTGACTGTTCGCTTGAGTGGTACGAGTACCAGACGATTTCCGTGACACGTTGGCCGGGTGTCTCGGTGAGAGCGGTGCGGGTGCGCCGCTCCGACTCGACTCCATCGCCGAACTCCCACCAGTATTCGTAGGAGTCGATGCCCTGCGGCTCGTTGAACGTGGCGCGGAAGGCGACGGGCCGCCCTTCAACGGCCTGCAAGTCGGGGCCGGCGTCGGCGGACATTTCCCCGGGGGCGAGTTCGAGCGTCACGTTGATCAGCGACGTGGCGGTTGTCTGCTCAAGCAGGCGCTTGCGTCCCTCAAGGACCTCAATCTCGCCGCTCACGCGGGTGACCTCGCGCTGGACTTCGAGAATGTCTTCAAGGTCGCCTTCACGGTTCAGGAGTTCGCGGAGGGCGTCGCGGGTGACATTGAGGTTCTGGATGCGCGCCTGCACGTCAAAATATTCTTCGGTCACGTCATCACTGGTGGAGATGAGAGACAGCACGTCAAGGCCAAGGTCGGAGATGGCACGGACGGCACTATCCAACTGCGCGCTGGGCACACGGATGGAGATATGTCCAACGTGCTGGCTGGAACGCTGCTCGCTGACGACCCATCCGCCGCGCTGCACGGCGATGCCGGATACATCGTTTATCCGCTGCGATACATCATCAACCTCAATGGTCAGGTCAACAATGCGGACGATGAGTCGGTTCTGGGCGGCAACGGGCGGGTAGCCGCTGGCAAGACCGTCGCCAGACTCCTCATCGACGGCCTCCATCGGCTCGTCGACGTCAAAGTCTTCAGACATGTCGTCTTCCTGCACGCCTGTTGTCGTGGGGGGGGCCGCAGAGTCCTCGGCGGAGGATTGGGAGAATGAAGAGCCCTCACTTCCGCCAAGCATCATGAAGGTCTCGGAATCATCTCCACTTTCGCTTGCGCCACAGGCGATGCCAAAAGCGACCAACAGGGCCAGGAGTGCAAAAGCAAAGAATCGCGAGAGACTGTCCACGTCACTTCCTTCCCTCGTATCGGTGGCAGACCGCGATGTGAGAAAGTATACGCCGCGCATGCATAATCTCCAACTTTGCCTAGCTATGCGAGGGTGAGTGCCGAAACGGTGGACTCTCGCGGCACGCACGTCTCTTCGCCGCTAGACTTAACTTAATAGGTGGCCGCGCGTTTGCCGCCTGCGCCGCTTGTCAATCTGCACACTTATCAACGGGGAGTAGAGCCGGGTGTCTGTACGAATAACGGTTCAATCCGGATTGAACGACTCTGCGAGGACGCAGATCCTTGTGGAGGACGAGCGGGGCGCGTTCCTGTTTGATTGCGGCGCGCCATCCTGGAGCGATGCGCTGCCGCAGTTGGACGGGGCGCTCATCAGCCATGCCCACCAACGGCATACGGCGGGCATCCCCTACCTGCCATCGGACACGCCTATCTTCGCGAGCGTCATTACCTCCGCAATTCTCAAGGCGACACAGAGTATTTCTCAGCCCACAAGAGAGAACGAAACGGTCTTTACAGTCCCGGGTGGATACGACGGCACGGTGGCATCCCGCCAGGCGGTACAGCGCCCCTACACTTTCCTGCTGACCCAGAACGACTCCGCCAATCCACAGGGGCAGCCGATCGACACATTCGCCGACGTTCATCGTTGGTGGCTCGGAAATATGGCTTCCGTGGGGGTGAACAGCATCGTGTCGCGCCCAGCGTCGGTGCTACCGCAAGTTGCGCCGAACGCTCTCAACGGACGCGCGCTGCAGCACTATCCGGTCGATCACTCCATCCTCGGCGCGTCCGCCATCGCCGTTGAAACACGAGACGGATGGATCGGCTATACGGGGGATATACGGTTCCACGGCCAGCAGCCGGGCTTGATGGAGGAGTTCGTCCAAGGATTCATGGACCTGAAACCACTGGCGCTGATCGTGGACGGGGCCAACACACAGGCCGGCGTTTCACCCACAACCGAGAATGACGTGTACGAACGTGTGATGGAGGCCGTTACGGGGCAGAACGGTTTGATCGTGGCGGATTTTGACGCGATGGACATGGAGCGGCTGCTGACGTTCAATCACGTCGCAGAAGCGACACGACGCTTGCTAGTCCTCTCGCCGCGCGATGCCCACATGTACCTGTCCATGTCCATCGTCTGGCGGCAGTTTCCCGCCTTTGACGCGGTGGACACGTTTCGTATCCTGGACGCGCCTCAGCTCGATGACTCCACGAACGGTTGGGAAGCAGAACTGCGGGACCAATTTCAGGCGATTCTTGTTTCGCCGGTTGAGCTGCGAGAGAACAGCGGCGACTACATTGTGCGAAGTTCGCCTATGGAGTTGGACGTGCTGGAAGCGGAGGAACCGGCACGGGGCGTTTACATTCGCTCGCGCGCGGCCACGGGCAACGAGGACGTGGTGCTCAATCGCGTCCGTGACATGGGGCTCGACATCGCCGGGCGAGACGCAGAGGATCCCAATTATTTCCACTCTTCCGGCCACGCGACGTTCGACGAGACGATTGCGATGGTTCGCCGCATCGTCCCCCGCTACCTCATTCCCGTCCACACGGCGCAACTCGAGGCATTCACGGACGCGTTGGCGAGATTGCCGATCAACGTGGTGACGGAGCGCGGCCACTCAGTCGAAATCGCGTAGAGCACGATTTGGCGCCTACATGCTGCCGCTCAAGCTAACAGTTGAGAATTTCATGCCCTATCGGGGGGCGCAGGAGCCACTGATCCTGGAGGGGCTTGGCATTGCATGCCTCTCGGGCCCCAATGGCGCGGGCAAGTCATCACTCCTCGACGCCATCACGTGGGCGCTGTGGGGGCGTTCCCGGGCGGGCGCATCAGCAGACCAACTCGTGGCCGCGCAGATGTCAGACATGGGCGTGCAGCTTGAGTTTCAGTCGCACGGCGTGGACTACCGTGTGGAGCGACGTCACCGGCGGCGGGCCAGCGGCGGGAACACAACCCTCGATTTGCAGATGCGTGACGGCGCTCGCTGGCGTTCATTGAATGAGCGGACGGTCAGAGACACAACCCGCAAGCTTGTGGAGACCATCCGCCTGGACTATGACACGTTTATCAACTCAGCCTTCCTGGTACAGGGCAAGGCCGACCTGTTTGTCTCACAGCGGCCGGCGGAACGAAAACGAATCCTCGGCGAGATACTCAACCTGTCCATATATGACGGCTACGCGCAGGTGGCGCGGGAGATGGCACGGGATGACCGCAATCGGGAGGCTATCGCCCGGGGACGCATCGAGTCCATAGAGCGCGAGCTTGAGGAGGAAGAGGAACTCAAGAGTCGGGCTCAGGAAATCACGCAGAGCCTGTCTGAACTGAAAGCACGACTCAAATCTGCCACGACGCGCAGGGATGAACTCAGTGCTGTCGTCGCAGACATGCAGAATCGCCAACGGCAGTTGCAGGAGACGCGAGAGCGCATCGCTGAGTTGTCCGATGAAGCAGCCGGCCTGACTACGCGCCGTCAAGAACTGCAGGAGACCATCGCGAGCGCGGAGAAGATGCTGGCGCGCGCCGAAGAGATCGAGGCCGGTTGGCGGGCATTAGAGGCGGCCCGATCGGCGTTGGCAGACCTTGGCGCGCGTGCTCGTCAACACGGCGAGTTGGTTGGGGAGCGGGGTCGGCTTGAGCAGTTGGCATCGGAACAACGCTCTCGTCTTGAGAACGAGGTGTCGCTCACAGAGCGCCTACATACCGACCTCGCCACAGAGGCCGACAGGGTGGCTGTCCTGCGAAAAAATCTCGCGGCGGCCTCTGCTCAGCGCACCGACCTTATTGATCGCGAGCGAGAATTGGCGGCACGGCGTGGTGAGCTGGATGAGATGAACGGACGGCTGGGCGAGATGCGCGCTACGCTTGCTGCGCTCCGTGCTGAGAGTGACGGACTTGAGCCGCGAATGGCTGTGGCCGCCGCAGATTCCGATGCCAAATGCCCGGTCTGCGGAACTGAGTTGGGGCAGCACGGTATGGAACGTGTTCGTGAGCACCTTCAGCAGCGCAAGCGTGAGATAGCTACGCAGGAGCAGAAGGTCACCAGCGACGGCAAGGCCATGCGTATGGAATATGACAAGCGCATGGATGAGCTTCAGCATGACGAGACGGCCCTGCGGAAGGAGTCGTCACATGCAGACGCGCAAGTGGGATCCATTCGGACGCAATTGGAACGGGCGCGGTCGGCGGGGCAGCAACTGCGCCAAGCTGCGGAAACTCTCGAACAGGCCCGCGCCAGCCTTGCCGCCACGCCACAAGAGTCTGATGAATTGCGGGGTGTCCGGCAGAAAATCGACGAACTCGGCTATGACGCGGACGCGCACAGCGCCGTACAGGAGCGGGAAGTGGGGTTGCGCCATTGGGAAAGCGACCGGCGTGATTTTGACGCCGCGTCAGCCCGGATGGACGCTGCCCGGGCAGCGTTTGCGGATGTGAACGAACGTTGGCAGCGGGCGACTACGGCACGTGAGTCTGAACGAACCCGCGCGGCAGAACTTGAAAAAGGACTTGAAAGCCTTGAGGATGCCGTGGCTGAGTCCGAGAAAGCTGTGGGTGAGGTTGAGGCTATTGAGGGAGAGATTCGAGACGCGGAACGTCAGCAGGCTCTCATTCAAGCGGACCTCCAGCGTCTGGAACGGCAGTGGGAGGAGAAGGCGGGCCTGAATGAGGAGGAGAAAGAGGCAGCCTCTCGCGCCTCTGTTCATGATGATCTGGCGTATGCATTCGGTCCTCGTGGGGTGCAGGCGCTGCTTATTGAGACGGCGCTGCCGGAACTGGAGGACGATGCCAACGATCTGCTGGGCCGCATGACCAATGGCTCAATGACCCTGCGGCTGGAAACGCAGCGGCAGACGCAGGCGGGCAACACCATTGAGACGCTGGAGGTCATCATCTCTGACATCCAGGGCACTCGCGCCTATGAGATGTACAGCGGCGGTGAGGCGTTTCGCATCAACTTTGCGCTGCGGATCGCTCTGTCCAAGCTCTTGGCACGGCGGGCCGGCTCAGAAGTGCCCGTCCTCTTCATCGATGAGGGATTCGGAAGCCAGGACGCGGAGGGGCGCGAGCGGCTCATCGAGGCGATCTCAGAACTCTGGAACGACCCTGTCTTTCACAACGGCCTGATCCTGGTCATCACGCACATCGACGATGTACGAAACCAGTTCGACACACGCATCGATGTAGTCAAGACGGAGAACGGCTCGCGCTACAGTCTCTCAGGATGACGTTTGAGGCTCTTTTCAGTTTGTCCCACATAGCCAAGGGGCGTACAATTGATGGCCTAGGGTGCGAGGGAGGTGGCCGCGTGATCGAGATGACAATCGACAGGATCGGCGTGAGCCTCAACAGCTATCAGCGCGTCGTCATTCTCAAGGAAAAAGAGGCCGAACGGCGTCTCATCATCTGGATCGGCCCTGCGGAGGCGGAATCCATCGCCATCAAGATGCAGAACGTTCGCGTTCCGCGCCCTCTCACGCATGACCTGCTGAACACCGTCATCCCCCAACTCGGCGGAGAGATTCGCCACATCCTCATATCAGACCTCAAAGACGACACGTTTTTCGCACAGATCGTTGTGCGCCATGGCGACAAGGACATGGAGATCGACAGCCGACCCAGCGATGCGGTCGCGCTTGCCGTGCGTGCAGAGGTCCCCATCTATGCCGCCGATGAAGTGCTGAACGAGGCGGGTGTGCTCGTCAATTCCGACACCGGCGACTATGTTTTCGCGCGCGATGCCGACAGCTCGGAGCAGCGAGAAGTGACCGAAGAGGAGCTGCTTAAACTCTCAGCGTTCAGGGAGTTTGTCGAGGAATTGGATCTTGAGGGCGACAAGGGCGTCTCTGACGACGAGGCCAGGAGAATGTCCGCCTTCACCGACGCCGTGGAGGAGATCAACATGGATCTCGAGGGCGAGCAGCGGAAAGACTGACACTCGGCCCTGGGAAATCCTCGTCGTTCGCATCACCTCCTCTGCCCCATCATTTATTGACGCCCCTACGGGTGTGTGATAACTTTCGCAAGCGGTGTCATGTCGCGGCTAACCGGCAGCAGAGCTATGCAGGTGGCGGTGCGGCTACTCGGACTCGGGTGGTACGTTTCCGTCTGCATCGTTGGCGGTGTGCTTGGCGGGGTCTGGTTAGATGCTCGCCTTGGGGTGGCGCCGCTGTTCACACTACTGGGGGTTGGATTGGGCCTGATTGTGGCGGCTTGGGGTGCGTACAGAATGGCTGCGCCGCTGCTGTCACCACGACCCATGCGAAAGGATAACGACGAGTGAGTCTGCTTGCGCGGCCTCGGGTGCTGTTCAGCATCATCGCCGCGCTCCTTTTAACAGTCCTGGGAATCCTCTACCTGAAGGGCCCGCTGGAGATTCCGCCCCTCCAGGTTGATCCTGTCGCCGAACCGTTCGGCTATCCCCTCCGTGCCACCGTGATCCAGCAGTGGATTGCGATGATTGTCATTCTTGGCCTTGCCTGGTTCGCCACGCGCAAGATGGAGGTCATCCCGGGCCGCATGCAGGCACTGGCAGAGGCCGTTGTCGAGGGGCTTCTGAATCTCTGCCAGAGGGCGGCGGGCGCGGCTAACGGGAGGCGCTTTTTCCCCATCGTCGCGACCATCTTCCTGTTTGTCGCGGGGGCCAATCTGCTCGGTTTCATCCCCGGTACGGGGACCATCTACACCGTCGTATCGGCAGAGGAAGAGGTCCACCATTACGAGGAGAAATACTCAGGGGCGGAGCTTGACGAGAAGCTCTCTGATCTCCATCTCTATGTACTGGATGGCAACAACAATTACCCGATCGGCGGCTTCGAATATGAATTGGGCGGCGAGACGACGACGAAATTCGACATCTATGGAGACCAGTGGGAAGAGTTCCACGCGAGTAACCCCGATCTGAACGCCGGCCACCTTGTGCCGTTCCTGCGGCCCGCCAACACGGATGTGAACACTCCGTTCGCGATCGCTGTTTGGAGCGCCATTTTCGTGGAATTCTGGGGTGTGACGAGCCTCGGCCTCTTTGCCTACCTGGGCAAGTTCTTCAACTTTGGTCGTCTCCTACGAGGGAATATCCCATTCGGCCTGATTGATGTGTTCGTCGGATTCGTGGACCTGGTGTCTGAGCTTGTACGGCTCCTCAGCTTCACGTTCCGCCTCTTCGGCAACGTCTTTGCCGGCGAGATTCTGATCTTGATGATGTCATTCTTCGTGCCGCTGACATTTGTCATCGGCGTGTTCTTCATGGAAGTCTTCTTCGGTATTATTCAGGCGTTCATCTTTGCCATCCTGACGCTGATCTTTGGCATCCTTGCGGTCACGCACCACGGTGGCGACGATCACGGCGGGGAGCATCAAGAGGAAGCAGCCGCGCACTAGGCACGTCTTCACAGAACGAGCAAAGTAAGAGAGTGATGAGTGGGAGGTAGCATGATTGGTTCGCACAGCGGATGGAGCCGGAGGATTCTTCTGGTTCTGATGATTGTCGGGTCCCTGATGGCCCTGACGACGGGCGTGGCGTTCGCGCAGGACAGCACGCCGTTCATACCCACAGAAGGCTTGAAGCTGCTCGGAGCAGGCCTCGCCATCGGACTGGGCGCAATCGGCCCCGGCATCGGCATCGGTATCGCCGTTTCCAAGGCGATGGAGGCCATTGGCCGCAATCCTGACGCCGCCGGACAGGTTCAGACCAACATGATCGTCGGTGTCGCCTTCGCTGAGGCCATCGCGATCTACGCGCTGGTCGTCGCAATCCTGCTCCAGTTCGTCTAGAACGTTGCGAGCAAGACAGGACATTGTGATGTCGGCGCAGACTTTTGCAGCCGATCGGAAGGGGGACTGAGTCGATGGAAGCCATCGGATTCAACATCCCCGGGCTGATCAGCCAGTTCATTAACTTCGGGATATTCCTGGTTCTGATGTCGCTGATCCTCTACAAGCCAGTGACGCGGATGCTCGACCAGCGCGCGGAACGCATTCGGGAGGCACTCTCGGAAGCGGAGCGCGCTCGTGAGGAATCCGCCCGCAGCGGCGAGGAGGTTCAGCAGGCGCTCGCAGAGGCCAGGGATCGCGCCCAACAGATCATCCAGCAAGCGACGGAAACAAGCCGACGCCAGACGGAAGAGCTGTTGGCACAAGCTCGGGCGGACGCGGAAGCCGTTGCCGAACGGTCACGGGAAGAGCTCCGGCGCGAGGCCGCGGAGATTATCGAACAAGGCAGGCAGGAGATCATCAATCTCTCGATCATGGCCGCCGAGCGCATCATCAACCAGTCGCTTGACCATGACACGCATCGCGGCCTCGTTGAAGAGGTGCTGCGCGAGGCGGAAGAGATCACAAACGGCGGAGGCTCCTAGCCGATGCCCTCCGGCGGATCAGCCCGGCGATATGCGCAGGCGGTGTTCGACATCGCCCGAGAACAGGACACGCTCGATCAGTGGCGGGACGACCTGCAGACGATAGCGGACGTTCTGGGGTTGGCGGACGTGCAGACGTTCATGGAATCGCCGCGCGTCTCGGAGGAAAACAAGCAGCAGTTGCTTGATCAGCACCTTGGCAGCGTTGCGCCGTTCGCGCGCAACCTCGCTATGATCCTGATCCGGCGCAACCGCTCTCACCTCGCCCAGGGCATCCTAGACGGTTATCTAGAGATGCTGGATGAGGAACGCGGTATCGTCGCGGCAAGCGTGACATCGGCAGAGCCAATGGACGATGACCTGCAGGAGCAGGTGCGCCAGATGCTGAATCAACAGGTGGGGCGCGACCTCAGGATCTCCGTGGAAGTGGATCCTGAGATCATTGGCGGGTTTGTCGCGCGCGTTGGCGACCGCGTTCTGGACGGCAGCACGCGTTCCCGCCTCCGCAATCTCCGTGATTGGCTGCGGGAGAGCGCTGCATCGTCATAAACGCGCCCGACGGGGCAAACTGATTCGCAAAACGACAAAGAAGTAGAGACAAAGGGGACTGAAAGATGGCTGTTCGCGGCCAGGACATTGCGTCAATTATTCGGCGTCAGATTGAGGACTTCGGGGTCTCGATTGAAACCGTCGACGTCGGTTCGGTCATCCAGATTGGTGACGGAATCGCGACGGTTCACGGCCTTACGGGAGTGCGATATGGCGAGCTTATTGAGTTTGCTACCGGCGCTATCGGCATCGCGCTGAACCTCGAGGAGGAGACCGTCGGTACGGTCATTCTTGGTTCGGACGCCGGCATCCAGGAGGGCTCGGAAGTCCGCACGACGGGGCGCATCGCAGAGGTGCCCGTCGGCGACGGTATGTTGGGACGCGTTGTTGACGCGCTCGGCGTTGCGGTGGACGGCAAGGGCCCCATCCAGACAACGCAATCCAGGCCACTGGAGAGGGTCGCGCCCAACGTCGTGACCCGCCAGTCCGTCGATAAGCCGGTGCAGACCGGCATCAAGGCAGTCGACGCGATGATTCCCGTGGGTCGTGGCCAGCGTGAGCTGATTATCGGCGACCGCTCAACGGGCAAGACGGCCATCGCCATCGATACGATCATCAACCAGCGCGGCGGCGATCTCATCTGCATCTACGTTGCCATCGGCCAGAAGGCGTCCAAGGTGGCGCAGTTGGTGGCCACGCTTGAGCAGAACGGCGCGATGGAACACACCGTCATCGTCACGGCCAATGCCTCGGACTCCGCCGCCATGCAGTATTTGGCGCCCTACGCAGGCTGCGCCATCGGGGAGCAGTTCATGGAAGAGGGCAAGGACGCCCTTATCGTCTACGATGACCTCTCCAAGCACGCGTGGGCGTATCGCGAGGTCTCGCTGTTGCTCCGCCGCCCGCCCGGACGCGAAGCCTACCCTGGCGACGTCTTCTACCTTCACAGCCGCCTGCTTGAGCGCGCGGCGCGCTTGAACGAGGAGAACGGCGGCGGCTCCCTGACGGCTCTGCCGATCATTGAAACGCAGGCCGGTGACGTGTCCGCGTACATTCCGACGAACGTCATCTCCATCACAGACGGCCAGATCTATCTTGAGACGGACCTGTTCAACTCCGGCATCCGCCCGGCGGTGAACGCGGGCCTCTCAGTTTCCCGCGTGGGCGGCGCAGCGCAGACCCGTGCAATTCGCCGGGTTGCCGGCCGCATGCGCCTCGATCTGGCGCAGTTCCGCAACCTGCAGGCTTTCGCTCAGTTCGGCAGCGGCGATCTCGACCCCGCCACGCGTCGGCAGCTTGAGCGTGGCCAGATTCTCACCGAACTCCTCAAGCAGGGTCAGTACCAGCCTCTACCGGTGGAGAAGGAGGTCGCAGTCCTCTTTGCCGCAACACAGGGCTTGATGGACGATGTGCCCGTGGAACGCGTTGGCGCGTTTGAAAGCGCCCTCCTCGCATTCCTTGACGCGTCGCATGAGAGCGTCCTGACGACGATTCGCGAGTCCGGCGACCTCGGAGAGGAGACGGAGACGGCGTTGCGCAACGCGGTGCAGGAATTCAAGGACACCGGAACCTACTAGGCGACAACGGTCAGTACCGAGAGGATAGGGCGTCGTGCCAAATACACGGCAGATTCGACAACGGATTCGCAGCGTCACCAGTACGCAGCGCATCACGAACGCGATGGAGCTCATCGCGGCGGCCAAGATGCGTCGCGCCCAGCAACGCGTCATGGCGTCACGCCCGTATTCCACGCGCCTGCTTGATCTCATCGCGGACATCGTCGCGCGGCAGAGCGGCAGCGGGGATGATGTTCACCCGCTGATGCAGGTGCGTGAGCCGAGCAACATTGGCCTGATCCTGTTCACGCCGGATCGCGGCCTGTGCGGCGGCCTCAACGCCAACCTCAACCGCGCCGCCTACAATTTCGGCCTGGAACAGCAGCATCCGGTCTCACAGATCTCCGTCGGCAAGAAGGGAAACGACTTCTTCTCGCGGCGAGGTCGCGACATCCGCGCCGAGTTCCTGAATCTCGGCGACTTCCCGGAACCCATCGATACGTCCCCCATCGCACGCATCGTGCTGGAGGACTACGAGGCCGGACGGCTCGACCGCGTCTATCTCGCCTACGCCAATTTCGTGAACACCGCCGTGCAGGAGCCGACCATTCGACAGTTGCTGCCCGTTGAGCCTCCGGCCGCGTCCGAGAACGGCGCGAGCGCGTCCCTCGGCGACTATGAATATGAGCCGGACGCCGCAACGGTGTTGGGCGGCCTTCTGCCGCGCTACGTGGAGATGCAGATCTACCAGGCCGCATTGGAGAACTCCGCATCGGAGCAGTCCGCGCGGATGGTGGCCATGCGCGCCGCGACGGACGCGGCGGGTGAAATGATCGACGCCCTGACCCTTGAGTACAACAAGGCCCGGCAGGAGACGATTACAACAGAGCTTCTGGATCTCATCGGCGGCGTCGCCGCGCTGGAGAAGGCGTAGCCCATGCAGGCTCTCACCGTCCCGCCGATGGAACGATTCGCGGACGCGCCGCCGCGCCTCAGTGCCGTCGTCACGGACCTTGACGGCGTGCTCTGTGACACGGAGACGGTTCTCGTCTCCGCAATCAATCGCTTCCTCGCAGAAGAGGGGCAGGACGCTCTCACGCACGACGAAGCACGTTCGATGACCGGCTTCGATAACGATTCATGGTGGCGGCGCATCAGCCAACTGCGCCCCACATTCACAACGCCATTGGACGAATACACTCACCGCGTCGATGTCATCGCGCGTGGCCTGTTTCCCACCGAGTTAGTTGTGGCGGACGGCGCGATCGAACTGATTGCAACAATTCGTCAGACCGGCGTCCCGTTCGCCCTGGCTACTTCGGCAAGGGCAGCGTGGGCCGCACAGCGGCTTGAACTCATGGGCATCTCCGACGCCTTTGATGAGATACTTACGGGCGATAACGTCTCGGCGCATAAACCGAACCCTGAGATTTATCTGAAAGCAACGCAGGCGCTGGGAGTCGATCCGGCAGAGACGCTTGCGATCGAAGACTCGCCGAGCGGGATCAAGGCGGCGCGTGATGCGGGGCTGTACACCATCGCTATCCGCACTCACTGGATGCAGGACGTCGACCAGACTTACGCGCACGCCATCGTTGATTCGCTGCGCGAGATTGACGTGCAGGCGCTGTTGGCGGGAGGCTCGGCATCATGAGCGCCCAGCAAGCCCGCGGCATCATCTTTGACTTTGACGGTGTGCTCATCGACAGTGAGCCGCTGTACTTGAAGTCTGTGAATGTCATCCTCGAGGAGTGTGGCGTAGCACAGCTGTCGGCTGAGGAATACCAGAGGTGGATCGGCTCAACGGCCACGCTGACGTGGCAAGCGTTGACGCGTGACAACAACCTGCCGGAACCCGCGCAGCACTACCAGGACCGCTATGAGGCGGTGATTGAAGGTGTGCTCAAGCGCGAACTGACGCTAACGCCGGAGGCGGAGGAGTTGCTTGGCATCGTTGAACGGCGCGGCATCCCGCGCGGCGTTGCGACGGCGTCACGCCGCAAGTGGCTCACAATCAAGCTGGAGAAACTGGGGTTGACGGAGTTCTTTGAAGTTGCCGTTTGCTCCACGGACGTGAGGCGGACAAAGCCCGCGCCCGACATTTATCTTAAGGCGGCAGAGTTGATGGGGCTGGACCCGGCGGATGCCATCGCCATTGAAGACTCGCCGGCTGGAATCAAGTCGGCAAAAGGCGCCGGTATTCGGACAATTGCGCTTCGCACGGGTATGACAGAGAACCTTGATATTTCGAAGGCGGATGAGATAATCGACAGCCTTCGCGAGTTTGACGTGGATCGCTACTTTGGACAGGGGGCCGAGCTGGCCCCGACACGGTAGGTGAGGTGAAGAAATGGCCAATGGACAGGTAGTGCAAGTCATCGGAACCGTCGTGGACGTGGAGTTTCCTGCACAGCAGCTCCCCGATATCTACAACGGTCTGACGGTTGACATGCAGGGCGAGCAGATCGTCCTTGAGGCGGAGCAGCACATCGGCAACAACTGGGTGCGCTGCCTCGCTATGGGCGCGACAGAGGGACTGCAGCGCGGCGTCGAGGTCGTTGATACGGGCCGCCCCATCGCGGTCCCCGTTGGGCGCGGCTCCCTGGGCCGCCTCTTCAACGTGCTGGGCGAGCCGCTTGACGGCCTCGGAGACGTATCCGCCGAGCAGACGTGGCCCATCCACCGTGAGCCGCCCCCATTTGATGAGCAGGAAACCAGCACGCAGATGCTGGAGACCGGCCTGAAGGTTATTGACCTCATCACGCCGTTCACGCGTGGTGGAAAGATCGGCGCGTATGGCGGCGCGGGCGTCGGCAAGACGGTCGTTATCCTTGAGCTCATTCGCAACATCGCCACCGAGCACGGGGGATTCTCCGTGTTCGCAGGCGTGGGAGAGCGCTCCCGCGAGGGGAACGACCTCTGGCACGAGATGCGCGACTCCGGCGTTATCGACAAGATTGCCCTGGTGTTCGGTCAGATGAACGAGCCGCCCGGCGTGCGCGCCCGGATCGCCCTCACCGGCCTCACCATGGCCGAATACTTCCGCGATGTTGAGGGGCAGGACGTCCTGATCTTCATCGACAACATCTACCGCTACATCCTCGCCGGCATGGAGGTCTCCGCACTGTTGGGACGCATGCCGTCCGCGGTGGGATACCAGCCCACACTCGCAACGGAGATGGGCGCCCTGGAAGAGCGGATCACGTCCACCAAGAAGGGCTCCATCACATCCTTCCAGGCCATCTACGTGCCCGCCGACGACTACACCGACCCCGGCGTAGCAACGACGTTCGGTCACCTTGACGCCGTTATCGCGCTTGAGCGCGCCATCGCGGAGCAGGGCCTGTATCCGGCGGTCGACCCGCTCACGTCCAACAGTCGCATCCTTGACCCGCAGGTCGTGGGACAGGAGCACTACGACGTGGCCCGCGGCGTGCAGCAGGTGCTGCAGCGCTACAAGGATCTTCAGGACATCATCGCCATTCTCGGCTTCGAGGAGCTGTCCGATGATGACAAGCTGACGGTGTCACGCGCCCGCAAGATACAGCGGTTCCTCTCGCAGCCCATGTTCGTCGCAGAGGCGTTCACGGGGCAAGCGGGCAAGTACGTGCCCATCCGAGAGACGGTTCGCGGCTTCAAGGAGATCCTCGACGGCATGCACGACGAGCTGCCAGAGCAGGCCTTCTACATGGTCGGCGGCATCGAGGAAGCGGCGGAGAAGGCCCGGGAGATGGCAGCGGAGGGGTAGTAGATCATGCCGACCCACCTGCAGATCATCGCACTGGACAAGATCGCCTACGAGGACGACGTCGATATCGTCGTCCTCCCCGGCGAGGATGGGCAGCTTGGCGTTCTGCCGCGCCACGCCCGCATCGTGACTCTGTTGCAGCCGGGCGAGGTGCTGACCCGCAAATCCGGCGAGGAAACATCGCTTGCGATTAGCGGCGGCTTTGCCCAGATAGGCCCGGAGAACGTGACTATTTTGTCTGACGCGGCGGAATACGCGGAGGACATCGACATGGATCGCGCCGAGGAGGCGCGCCGCCGGGCGCAGGAACGTATCACCGACCGAAGCGCCACCACTGAACTGGATATGGCCCGGGCTGAATCAGCGCTGCTGCGTTCACTGACACGCCTGCGGGTTGCGGAACGCGTCGCCGCCCGCCGCCGCACCAGGCAAGCGCCCGGTGGGCAGCCACCACGGCAGGAGAATTAGCGCCGGCCGTTCCCTCTGCGGCCCCGGTTGCGCTTGGGGAGGAGATCTTCCTCTTCTTCGGCGTCGCGTAGGTAGAACGTCATTGTTTGGAGGGCCTGCACGGGGTCTATCGTCCGCACGGTGATGCCATTTGGCACGTGCGGTGTCATGGGCGCGTAGTTCAGGATGCCGCGGATTCCGCACGCAACGAGCCTGTCGATCACATCCTGCGCCACGTCACCCGGCGTCGCGAGAATCGCAATCTCGATACCTTCGTCGCGGATAAATCTCTCCATCTCGCTTGCGGGACGCACGGGCACGCTGTCGACGTTGCTGCCCACGATGCCCGGGTCGGCATCAAATGCCGCCCGCACATGGAATCCCTCCGGGGTCAGCCCGGGATACGTGATGATTGCGCGCCCCAAGCGCCCGACGCCGACCAGCACGACCGGCCATGAGCGTTCTAGGCCCAGGATGCGTGTCAGATCGCCAAGCAGGGCTGAGACATCGTAGCCGCGCCCCTGCTTGCCGAATCGGCCGAAGTAGCTGAGGTCCTTGCGAATCTGCGCCGGCGTCGTCCCGAGCGCCTCACCGAGTTCACGTGAACTGACGACTTCAATCCCGTCGTCGAGCATGAGACGCAGCGTCCGCAAATAATGCGGCAGCCTGTCAACCACAACGACCGGGATATCCGTTGGCATACACTCCCCATCTATACGCCTGCCCCGCCTGCCGGACACACGGATACGCCGCAGACGGAACTCGAAAGATGCTCAGATTCTAGGAATTGGCCACGTTCACCGTCAAGTCGTAGACGCTCCCACGCTCTCCGTTAGCCGGTGGGTGTCGGCGTTGGAGTGCGCGTGGGAGTTGCGGTCGGCGTGACCGTCACGCTTGGCGTTGGCGTCGGGGGGACAACTATGAACGGCGATGTGTTATCCCCGGGGAGTGCCGGCAGGGGCGTGACCGGCGCGTCAGATCCCGGAACGGGCGTTGGTGTCTGATTGGGCGGCAGGATCTGTCCCGGGCCGGATCGTTCAAGCGCGCCCTGGCCCGGTATCCATACCGAGGTTGGGGTAGTCCGCGGCGTCTCTTCCTGCCCACGAATCATGAACACACGGTAATAGTAGAAGTGGCCGCTGCGGAAGATAGAGCCGTGCTCGTGGTGGCCTGCATCAGGGTTCTTCGCCGCAACTTCCTCCCATGGTCCGTCTTCGCTCTGCGAATACTCAAAGACGACAAAGTCGATATCCAGGTTCTCATCCGGGGGACTCCAGCTGAGGCGAACGACCTGTGTGCCGGGCATAACACCGCCGCCCTCCAACAAGAGCGCCTGCAGTTTCAGTGTCTCAGACGGCGGCAGCGGCTGCCGGAACACACCGTCAACCGCCGCGCAGGCGCCTGACAGCGCCAGCGCGACCAGGACAATGCTCACAAGCGCCGCTCTGACGGCGTTCATGCGTTTCTCACCGGTCGATCAAATCTCGCTTCCATCTGAAAGTGAACAGACGCGCCATGCGCGCCTCATACCAGTGTATCCGAGTCATGGGGACGCGACGGCGCCCGCGCCACGCCGGTGTGTCATGGGTTATTGACGAATAAGAACATCTATTCTATTCTTCCGTTCTGACGACACACCAGCCCACGCGGGAAACCTACAGGAGGTACAGCGCTGCCGTGGTCCATTCTCATCGCCGTCGAGCACTCCCTCACGGCAATCATCTCACTCATGAACGCAGGCTACCTGCTCACGCGCCGATGGAACAGCCGCCGGGCGACCGTTGCAGCACGGGCTGTTGCCCTCATCTCACTCGGCGTGGCGATGCAGAGCATCTTCATCGGTTTGATCCTGTTGCCGCGCAGCCACCCCATGAATTGGCACGAGGCGCGAGGCTGGCTTCTGGCGGGCATCATCGCCCTGGCGGGCACGCTGTTCTTCGCGGCGCTCATCCTCTCACGCCTCCGCCGCAGGCCACGTTAAGCGTTGCGGCAGCAGGCGAGCACAGAAACGGGAAGGAGACACGATGACAGCACAGCCGATCACTCTCAAGGTGATTCGGGATGCGGAAGCAACCGAACTGAGTGAACTCTCCGCCCTTGCCCTCATCTGGGGCCTCGCAAAGGCGATAACCGAAACGCCGTCTGACGCGCTTGACCTTTTTCTCGATGAGTTGCCGGGCGATATGCAGCCTGACAGACGAGCATAGGACGTGCCCGATGGTCAGAAAGATCGATAAGGCGGCAAAGTCGCCGGCTCGAGCAGTATCGCCGCGCCGCAGGGCAAAGGCCAACTTCTACGAGCGCGCCCTGTCAGAAGCGGAGTCGGAGTACCTGAAACGCGCCACAAACATGGACGGCCTTGATGATGAGATCGCCGTTCTCCGCGCCAAGATCCTCACCGCGCTGGAAGACAGGCCGGACGATCTGCCCCTGCTGATGAAGGGCATCGGCACGCTGTCCCGCACTCTCGCGGCCCGGCATCGCCTCGCCGACAAGGCGGAGAGCGATCTGTTCGACAACCTTGTCGGCACACTGCGCGGGCTTGGAGAGCAACTCTTCCCGGGCCCGGATGAAGGTATTGAACCATGACCGCAAAGAACACACTGGAGCCGACACTAAGGAGATTGCGAGCTATGGCGCATCGTCGAACCGAGGAATTGCGTGACGCCCTGCGCGGCCTGCTGGGTCGCGCCCTCAGGAATCGCGCTCCCATCGCCTCTGTACCCGCGCCCGATTCCAGGCCCACGCTCGACATGGAGCCAAGCACGGCATTCGAGGCGCTGCTCCAACAGCAGATGCAGTCGCTGGAGCAGCAGCTGCAGGACCTGCGAGGCCGCATCAATGACCTGTTCCTGCTGATTGTCGGCACGGTGGCGCTGCAGGCCATCCTGCGAGTGGCGGGGCTGTAGCCGTGACGGTCATGGAGCCGCAGACGATACCGGCCAGGCAGGGCGCTCCCCCGCCCGTCATCCGCCTGCGTCCCTACCAGGCGGAGGTTGCTCGCGCCGTGTTGGACTCCGTGCTCAACCGGCGCGGGTTGACGTTCACGGTGGAGATGGCGCGGCAGGCGGGGAAGAACGAGTTGTCCGCCTACTTGCAGATGGTGTTGCTGCTCCGCAATGCCGCGCGTGGCGGCGCAATCGTCAAGGCTGCTCCCACCTTTCAGCCGCAGGCGCTGATCTCGATCCAGCGCATCTTGCAGCGTCTCAGTGAGAACGGCCTGAATTCCATATCCCGACTTGATAAGGGGCACATCCTGCACGTCGGACGCTGTCGCGCTACCTATCTCAGCGCGCATCCAACGTCGAATGTTGTCGGGCAGACAGCAGACCTCCTGTTGGAGATCGACGAGACGCAGGACGTCTCCGCGGACAAGTTCAATCGCGATTTCCGCCCGATGGCCGCTGCACAGAACGCGACGACCGTTCTCTACGGCACCGCGTGGCG
The DNA here is from genome assembly GCA_034428515.1 of Dehalococcoidia bacterium. GTDB lineage: Bacteria > Chloroflexota > Dehalococcoidia > UBA6926 > UBA6926 > VXMO01. The sequence continues at coordinate 386,547 of DAOUHQ010000015.1, read as the reverse complement.
CAGCGATTCCCTGCTCGAACAGGTCAAGGCCACTGAGCGCCTGACATCAACTCAGCGCTCCTATGACTCAGCGGTTCCCATTCGCCACTTTCGCTACGACTGGCAGGATGTTGCCCGGCACAACCCGCTCTATGGCGCGTTTGTGGAGGCGGAGCGGCAGCGGCTCGGCGAGCAGCATCCACTCTTTCGCACGCAATACGCCCTCCTCCCGATCGATGAGAACACGCGCCTCTTCAACCGCGGACAGATCGTTCAGCTGCATGGCGATCATCCCCGACATGAGGCTCCGCGCCCCGGGGCCGTCTACGTCGCAGGCCTTGATCTCGCCGGCGCGCCCGTGGCCATCTCCGAGCCGGAATGGGGTGCATCCGGCACTGTCGCGCGCGACGAGACCGTGCTGACCATTGGCGAGGTCGTTGTCCCCGACGATGGCGGTGAGCCGCAGATCCGTGTCGTGCAGCACTACCATTGGCGCGGTACGCCGCACGGGGCGCTCACGGAGCAACTGACGGATCTCTTGAAGAATGTGTGGCGCGTACGGCGCGTTGCCGTTGACGCCACCGGCATCGGTGAGCCGACGGCCGCCGCGCTCCATCGCCGCATGGGGCAGACGGTGCAGCCCATCGTGTTCACACAGCAGTCGAAGTCACGGCTCGGCTTTGGGTTGCTCGCCCTCGTCAACGCCGGCCGTCTGCGCCTCTACGCGGATGACCAGTCGACGGAATCCACCGCCGTTCGGCATCAGTTGCATCACGCGCAGGCGGAGCACAACGCAAACCGCACCATGAACTTCTATGTGCCGGAGCGGGAGGGCCATGACGATTACCTGGTCTCACTCGCTCTCTTGGCCCACGCAAGCACGCAGGAAGGAGGTGTACGCAAGGCCGTCGGACGCAGCCATTCCTCCAACTAGAACGTTCCGGCCCACGAATTTCCACCAAATTCGATCCGGAGGAGGCCATCACATGACAATTGAACCCCCCAGGCTTGCTGATCTGCCACCCCTCCCACGCAAGCCAAACAATGTCGACCAACTGGAGATCCCACTTGCGCGGCGGCGGCGCGGCGGGGACCGGGGAGACGGGCTGCCGGAGGACACCCTCTACATCGACCGCGGCTGTGGCCAGGACTGCACGCGCTCCCTTGATTGCCCCTATCCTCGCTGCCGCTACGATGAGCCGCTCGTCACACGCCGTGAAAGGCTGATGCCGCGAGATAAGGCCATCGTTGAGGCGCGGGTCAAGGAAGGGCTACCCATCGCCGTGATCGCCCAGAGATTCAACGTCGGCACGCGTACCGTCTTTCGCGTCCTGCGATCCGCACGGAATGGGGCCGGGCCTGCAGCCGCCAAGAAGAGAAAGGCCACGTCATGACCACATCGCACAACGGACGGAAACAGAGCGGCGGGGCATTCCTGCCGTCATCGCTGGACAAGCGCGACTCGGAGCGACGCGAACACTACCGCCGCAACCTCGCCTTCTACAACGGCGAGCACTGGCCGGGACGGACGCGCGGTCGAGAGCGCCGCCTCACCTTCAACTACGCCAAGGCGGCCGTGGAAAAGGTCACGTCCTACCTGATGGCTGATATCCGCTCCACCGTGCCGCCGGTCGATTCGTCGGCGGACGAGCAGGAGCGGGCGCGGCAGGCAGAGCGTCTGCTCGCGGACATCGCCGAGGCCAACTCTCTCGATCAACTGGACTTTGATTCAGAGATCGATACGGCGGTGCTCGGCGACGGCGCGTACAAGATCACGTGGGATGAAGAGCGCAACAGCGTCCGCATCACCGCGCCGGACGTGCAGGGACTGCACTGCTGGTGGGTGGGGGACGACGTGAACCGCATCCGCCGCGTCGCCTCCCGCTATACGCTGGATCCCGAGGAAGCGCGTGAACTGCACGGTGTCCGCCCGGCGGCGCGGGGAGCAAATCAGTCCCACGTCACAATCACGGAGGTGTGGGACGACAAGAGATTCCAGCTCTGGGCCGGCGACGCGCTCGTGCGGGACGAGGCCAACCCCTACGGCCTCATCCCGTTCGTGGTCTATCCCAACATCCGCGCGCCAAAGCAGTTCTGGGGCGTGTCAGATATTCCGGCGATGGTGGAGCCGATCCGCGAACTCAACCGCGCCCTATCGCAGCTCTCCATGATCCTGGAACTCTCCGGCAATCCCATTGCCGTGTTGGAGAACGTGGATCAGTCGCAGGACATCGCCATCCAGCCCGGCGCGGTGTGGGAACTGCCGGACCGGGCGCGCGCCTATCTGCTGGACTTGCTGCAGGGCGGCGGCGTCCAACTCCACATCGACTATGTGAACGCCATCTATCGCACACTGCACGATCTCTCAGAGACGCCGCGCATCGCCTTTGGTGACAACCGGCAGGGATTGTCCGGCGTCGCGTTGGAGATGGAGCTGCACCCGCTCTTGCACAAGCTGCGGCGCAAGAGGCTGATCCGCGCCGCGGCGTATCGCAAACGGAATGAGATTGCCCTGCGAATCCACGAGCAGATGGCGGGCGAGCAACTTGCTCCGTACCGCACGTCCATCGAATGGGGCGCGGTGCTGCCACAGGACCAGGCGCAAATCGCGCGGCAGGAAATCGAACTCGTCAGGAGCGGTCTACGCTCCAAACGCACCGCCATGGCCCGCTTCGGTGTGTCAGACCCGGAGGCGGAGATGGCGATGATAGCGGGTGAGCAAACTTCGTTTGATGGAGGTTCACGCTCAACTTCAGCGGCTGAATGAGCTTGGGTGCCGCGTTCCTGCGTGGAATCTAGATCGGCAGGTCCGGCGGCGGGGGTAGTTCTCCTACCGGCTCCCGCGCCTCCGCCGGCTCAGTGTTGGGCGAAATGCCTATCAGCAGCGCCAGTGCGGACAGTCCGTAGAACAGCCCGGGAACGAAGACGTAATACGGAACCAGCCGGAGCACCACCAGCGGCGCGATGAGCAGCGTGAGGCTCGCGAAGACCGCCACGCTGAGATGGCCGTGCCTCGTGGCGGAATCTTCGCCGGATATGCCCCGCAGGATCATGACGGACGCCGCAATAGCCCCCACCGCCATTGCCCCAACAAAGCCGACTGTCGCCTCCGTTGAGCAATAGGATCGCGTACAGCCTGCCGTGTCCTCACCTAGCAACTGCAGCCCATATGCGGCGCTAGTGCCAATGGCCATGGCGCTGGCCAGAGATGCGAAAATTACGGCGCGGCCCAGCTGAGAACTCGTGTTGTCGCGCGCGCTGCTGTAATCGCTCCGATCTGTAGGACGGGCAGCAAGGGCCGCCCACAACAGGGCGATTGCAAACGGCGCGTAGAGGGCCGGTTCATACGACAGCGCGTCGAAATACGGCGTGGCCAGCGCGATGGTGACGTAGACGATGGTGACTGCATGGAAATACATCGCGGCGTCGGGAGCGGTTCGGACGGCGTTGCGGTCGCCTGCCCTCACGCGAAGAATCGTCAGGACTGCAAAGACGGCGGCGGCAAGCATGAACAGCGTCAGTGGCATGCGCAGGAATGACGCGGGGTGGTTGATGGCCGACCACACAACCGCCTCCGGAGCAAGGTCCAGGAGGATCATCGTGGCAAGGAATGACGCCGGTATTCCCGCAGCGACTATCGCCGCCCCAACAACCACAGAACGGCTGACTCTCATACGCACCCTCGCGGCATCCACGCGCCCTCCCATGATACTGACGGCGACACGGCGTCCTGCTCGGCGTTTCAGCGATGCCCAAACACCCCGTTTACCGCGTGGGGAGCGGGTTTAAAGGCTTGACAAGGGTGCACGCGGGGCATAGTCTGAACGTTGCGCCCTTCCCTCGGGAAGGGTGTAAGCGCCTTAACAGCTGGATAGTGAGATAAAAGGAAGACGAGGTCTTCCGTTCAATTCGTACGAAGAGTTTGATCCTGGCTCAGGATGAACGCTGGCGGCGCGCTTCATGCATGCAAGTCGAACGAGAGACCGGGCTTCGGCCCGTGATCTAGTGGCGGACGGCTGAGTAACACGTGAGGAACTTGCCCTCCGGTGGGGGACAACCACGGGAAACCGTGGCTAATACCGCATGATGTCACGTTTCATAAGGGATGTGACCAAAGATTTCGGTTGCCGGAGGAGAGTCTCGCGGCCTATCAGCTAGTTGGTGAGGTAACGGCCCACCAAGGCGATGACGGGTAGCCGGTCTGAGAGGATGATCGGCCAGAGGGGGACTGAGACACGGCCCCCACTCCTACGGGAGGCAGCAGCAGGGAATCTTGCGCAATGGGCGAAAGCCTGACGCAGCGACGCCGCGTGGGGGATGAAGGCTCTAGGGTTGTAAACCCCTTTTGCTGGGGAAGAAGATCTGACGGTACCCAGCGAATAAGGCCCGGCCAACTACGTGCCAGCAGCCGCGGTAAAACGTAGGGGCCAAGCGTTGTCCGGAATTATTGGGCGTAAAGGGTGCGTAGGCGGCCCGGTAAGTCTCTTGTGAAAGCTCCCGGCCCAACCGGGAGAGGTCAGGGGAAACTGCCAGGCTTGAGGATAGCAGAGGAAGGTGGAATTCCCGGTGTAGCGGTGATATGCGTAGATATCGGGAGGAACACCTGTGGCGAAAGCGACCTTCTGGGCTATTTCTGACGCTGAGGCACGAGAGCGTGGGGAGCGAACCGGATTAGATACCCGGGTAGTCCACGCCCTAAACGATGAGTGCTAGATATGGGGGGTATCGACCCCCTCCGTGTCGTAGCTAACGCATTAAGCACTCCGCCTGGGGAGTACGGCCGCAAGGCTAAAACTCAAAGGAATTGACGGGGGCCCGCACAAGCAGCGGAGCGTGTGGTTCAATTCGATGCAAAGCGAAGAACCTTACCTGGGCTTGACATGTAGCAAGTAGGAACCTGAAAAGGGGACGACTCGTCAAGTCGAGAAGTTACACAGCTGTTGCATGGCTGTCGTCAGCTCGTGCCGTGAGGTGTTGGGTTAAGTCCCGCAACGAGCGCAACCCTTGTTGCCAGTTACATGTGTCTGGCGAGACTGCTCCGCAAAACGGAGAGGAAGGTGGGGATGACGTCAAGTCATCATGGCGCTTACGCCCAGGGCTACACACACGCTACAATGGCCGGTACAACGGGCTGCGAAGGCGCGAGCCGGAGCGAATCCCATCAAAACCGGCCCCAGTTCAGATTGCAGGCTGAAACTCGCCTGCATGAAGTAGGAGCTGCTAGTAACCGCGTATCAGCATGGCGCGGTGAATACGTTCCCGGGCCTTGTACACACCGCCCGTCACGTCATGAAAGCTGGTAACACTTGAAGTCGCTTCGCCAACCCTTCGGGGAGGTAGGTGCCGAGGGTGGGACTAGTGATTGGGACGAAGTCGTAACAAGGTAGCTGTACCGGAAGGTGCGGCTGGATCACCTCCTTTCTAGGGAGTTCTTCGCGGCGCTTCTCGCGGCGCGAATGCACCCAGGTCGGTCAGCGATTCTCCTGCCTTGAAGTCCGGTGTCTGAGTGGCATGAACTGTCCTTTCGAGGATGGTGGAACCCCGATCGGATCATGGGCAGGGCACCATAGATCGCTGCGCGCTTCGGCGCACACCATCGTTGTTCATTTGAAACAACAAAACTTGAACCGGAGACCAGAATCTTTCTCTCACTATCCAGCTGCTAAGGTGTTTTCTTTTGCAGATAAATATGCCCCGGCGTCTCACTGAATCGATTGTCGTCCCCATGCCTATAAGGTTCCACATAGTATCTTCGTGATAACGGCACATGTGCTTAGGGGAAACGAGTTGGTCGCGTGCCGACAGCGTATGCGGACAAGAAACCGATGAAGGACCCTAATATTTACCCATCTGGGTGGGATGCAGAGCGTGTGCGTCGTGTCATCGACTTCCATGATGGACTGATACAGGACGAGGATGCGATGGTCGCCGATATTGAGGCCATTGACCAAGACCCGGATCTGACCTGGGTTCCGGTGCCAAGAGACATTATTCCTGCCGTTCTTGATCTCATCGACGAACACGACAAGCAGTAGACCAGCCTCGGCAGCAAGGAATTCTTTCTTGCTGCCGTCGCCGCGCCTCCCGGATGCTCCAACCGGGGGGCAAACTCCCCTCCACAATGGGGATTTATGACGCTTCGAATTCGCTCCACATGCCGAGCTGATAATGCGTCTCGATATTGCAGAGCAGCAGATAGTGCCCCTCCACAAGGTCCGCATTCAACTCAATCGTGTGACCTGCTTCCAGGTGCATCCCGTGTCCGGTCGCTGCGATGATCTGACCGTAGTGCTCGCCATCGGCATCGGCAAGATACACGGTGCCGCCCTCATCCACCTCCGGAATCTGACCGGCAACGACGTGAAGGTCAGTAAGGTCCACCCCCATGTCCAGGAGCTTGACGACAATCAACTCGTGCTCGATCAGCCCTTCATTATTCGCGACGAATGTGACGGGTCCTGCATGGGCGCTGTGTGATTCCGGGGTCATGGTGTAGAACTCACCAACATCGGTCAACACGACCGCAATAGGCTCGCCTCCCATGGATGTTTCGGAGGACATGTCCATGCCTTCGTGTTCGTCCTCTCCCTCTTCATGCTCATCGGTTGATCCGTCGTCTGAAGACATGTCTTCAGACATCTCATGCTCTTCAGCTTCCGGCTCGTCCGATGTCCCGCACGCAACGACGGCAAGCGCAACAAGCATGCTTAGAAGGATAAGTAGAATGGCACGCATTTGACTCCCCCTTTCTCACCACCTTGAAAGGTATATATATACCCCAATAGGGGAATATTACGTCAAGACAATAAATTGTCAATAGAAACCTGAGTCAACCGTCGCCATCACTTACTCCCTCCATCCCAGCCCTTCCCCCTCAACACTGACGCCGCCCCCCTCCCCGTGCTATAGTTTCAGCGCCGTTTCCAAACGGTCGCCGCGGTGGGGGAACAACCGGCGCGCCTTCTTTGAGGGCCAGACCATGAATATCCCCGCGTGCAGTTCCGTTTGGAAACGGCAGTGATGCACAGACCGAACCGGGAGGTAGGAGATGACCCAGGAAAACGCGCAGCCCGAGATTATGTATTCGACGCCGGCGGATCACGTCCGGCTGATTACGATGAACCGGCCGGAGACGTTGAACTCTCTGACGCTGGATGGCAACGCAGCCTTGCTGAACTATGTTCGCGAATTTCGCGATGACGACGACGCATGGGTGCTCATCCTGACTGGCGCCGGCGAGAGGTCCTTCTCAACGGGACTCGACCTTCGCAGGCAGTCACAGCAGGACGCCTCCAACGAGGAGCCGCCGCCCCCGCCGCAGGTGCCGAACGAGGGCCTGCACTCCTATCCCAGCATCGAGGTCTTCAAGCCCGTCATCGCGGCCATCAACGGCTACGCGTTCGGCGGCGGATCCGAGATGGCGCTCTGGGCGGATATCCGCATCATGTCCGAGAACGCCGAGATGGGACTTCTTGAGCCCCGCCGCGGCCTGCTCTCCATCAGCGGAACCACGCGCATGTCCCGAGCCATCCCCATCGGCCTCGCAATGGAGCTCATCATCACAGGCCGGCGCTACAAGGCCCCGGACTGCTACCGCATGGGCCTCGTCAGCCAGGTCGTTCCGCAGGCGGAGTTGATGGACACGGCCGTCGCGATGGCGACGGAGATCGTGACGGAGTGCTCGCCCATCGCGACGCGCGTCGCCAAGGAGCACATCACCCGCACGCTGCATCTGCCAACGCGTGAGGCGCTGCAGATCCAGTCCCTGAACAGCAACCGACTGCGCATGCTGTCCCCGAAGGACACGGCAGAGGGCCCGCGCGCCTTCGTCGAGAAGCGCAAGCCCCAGTGGGTCGGCGGCTAAGACTGCCACCCCGCACAGACGAGAATCCGTTGCCCCCCGATGCGTATTGGCATCGGGGGGCAACTCTTTCGCGCTCCCACTGCGTATTCCCTATCCTTGCGCATCCTCGCAACGTTCTAGCGAGTAACTGAATGGACGAGAGGCGCGAGTATTCCATGAGAACCCTAACGATCACTTTCCTGCTGGCACTTGCAATGACGCTTGCAGCGTTGGCGGCTGCGTGTTCGTCCGCGAGTGAAGAGCCAGGAGAAAATGGCACAGAGAACGAGCAGGGCGAACAATCAGAGGAGCATGAAGAGAGCGGCGAATCCGGCGAGCATGACGGAGAATCAGAGTCGGGTGAGGGTGATGACGATGGCGAAGAGTCCGCCACACAATACGGCCTGACGGACACCTATGATGTCGTCCGCAACGGCGCGCGCCTTATCGTGGCCTACGACGATTCATGGAATACCTTCAGGGGCACGGTGGAGAACACGACGGGTGAAACCCTGATGAACGTGCGCGTGGAAATCCACCTTTCCAACGGCATTGAACTCGGCCCCACGCCCATGCAGGACCTCGCTCCGGGGGAGATGGCCGAGATTACCCTGCCCGCATCCAAGCAGCGGTTCGAGACCTGGAGCGCGCATCCGGAAGTCGGTGGCGGGGCAGAGCACGAGCCCGTCGCCGCGGACATCGAAAGCGCTGCGCGCGAACTATTGGCGACCGAGACAAACGCCGATAAGGACGATTTCATCCTCGACAGTTCTGAAAGCGTATCGTGGTCGGACGCCAGCCTCGGGTGCCCGCAAGAGGGCATGGCCTATGCGCAAGTGATCACCCCGGGCCACAAACTCATCTTCACGCTCGGAGACACAATCTACGCGGTGCACACCAACGCCGACGGGTCCAATACGGTCCTCTGCAACGACAGCGAATAACGTCTGCCTGACGGCAACTAAACCCGCCGATGCCGTATCATGACGATACGTATTGACGTGTGGGGCGGGCAGATTGCCCGACAGGGTTTTTGGGGGTGGGCGCATGGAGCGACCGGTACCAAGTCACGAGGAACTCAAGGCGCAGTTGGCCATGCTGGGCGTCAGCATTGATGACGATGCCCTCCCCGGCCTCCAACGCCGCGTCGCCTTCTACCAGGAGGCCATGAACCGCCTCGACGAAATGGACTTTGGCCTCATCGAACCTGCCGTCGTCTACGACCCCGATGCCGCGTCCGGCGGAGCCTAAGCATGAATGAAGAGCGCGTCGGCCTTTCCCTAACCCAGATCGCGCGACGCATCCAATCGCAAGAGGTGTCCGCCACCCACGCGTTGGAAGACGTGCTTGAGCACGTCGCCCACGCGGACGACACCATCAACGCATTTGTCACCGTCCTGAGGGATCAGGCCCTGCAGGAGGCGACGGCCGCGGACCATATGCTGCGCGCGGGTCATTTACTCGGCCCGCTCCACGGCGTCCCCGTCGCCATCAAGGACATCCTGACCACGGACGGCATCACGACTACCGCCGGATCAAAGATACTTGCCGACTGGAAGCCGGACTTTGACGCCACCGTCGTCCGCAAACTACGGCAGGCGGGCGCCGTCATTATCGGCAAGACCAACCTCCATGAGTTCGCTTTTGGCGTGACGACGGAGAATCCGCACCACGGCAATACCCGCAATCCCTGGAATCCCAACCACGTGCCAGGCGGCTCAAGCGGCGGTTCCGGCGCGGCGGCCGCCATGGGCATGGGCTATATGGCCATTGGCTCGGACACCGGCGGCTCCATCCGCATCCCCGCCACCCTCTGTGGGGTAACCGGCATCAAGCCCACCTATGGACGGGTCAGCCGCTACGGATGCCTGCCACTCTCTTGGTCGTTGGATCACGTCGGGCCCCTCGCCCGCACAGCGGAGGACTGCGCCCGCGCGCTGCAGGTGCTCGCGGGACATGATCCCCTCGACCCCACGTCCTCCAGCCGCCCTGTCCCCGACTATCTCGCAACTCTCAACGACCCCATCGAGGGCCTGACGATCGGCATCCCCGGCGAACCCTTCTGGGATCCCATCGACCCGGAGGTCGATGCAGCAGTCCGCGCAGGCATCGACGTCCTCAAAAGCCAGGGCGCGCGCGTCATCGACATCGAATTCCCGCTTGCCGACGAGATTGTCGCCATGCAGACCTCAATCCTCTTCGCGGACGCCGCCGCCTATCACCACCGCTGGATGCGAGAGCGGCCGCAGGACTACGATTCCCGCGTCCTCGCCGGACTTCGGCAGGGCGCAACGGTGCCCGCGGTCGACTATGTGAACGCTATGCGCCTCCGCTCTGTTCTCCGGGACAAGATGAACGATGTCTGGCGCAGGGTCGATCTCCTCGCACTCCCCACCTCGCCCGTCACCGCCCCCAGGATCGGCCATGCGTATGAGACCGTGGCGGTCGGCAACGGCGAATTGCAGCTCACCCGCGCCCTGACACGCAATATGGGGCCGTTCAATCTACTTGGAACACCGGCCATGAGTGTCCCGTGCGGCTTCAGCAGCGACGTACTGCCAATCGGCCTACAGATCGCGGGGCCGGCATTCGACGAGGCCACCGTTCTCCGGGCGGGCCACGCCTACCAACAGCAGACCGACTGGCATACATGGCGTCCCCCGGCGGACACCACTCCATAGCCGCCAACCCAACGGAACGTGTATACGAAATGACATCCAGCACAGACATAACCGCCCTCACCCTTGCGGAGATCTCCGCACGCATCCACGCGCGTGAGGTTTCCAGCGAAGAGGTCACGAGCGCCCTCCTGGAGCGAATCGACCGACTTCAGCCGACGATCAACGGCTATGTCCTGGTACATCATCAACACGCGATGGCGCAGGCGCGAGCGGCAGACGCCCTGCTCGGCGCGGGCGTGGATCACGGCCCTCTCCACGGCGTGCCCATCGCCGTCAAGGATCTCTTTGCCGAGCGCGGCACGCCGTCTTCCGCCGGTTCCAGCATCCTCGCGGACTGGGTACCGGAGGACGACTCAACCGCCGTCCACAATCTGCGGCGGGCGGGCGCAATCATCATCGGCCGCGCAAACATGGACGAATTCGCATTCGGCGGAACCACTGAAAACACCCACTACGGCGCCACACGCAACCCGTGGGACCACGAGCGAAGCTCCGGCGGCTCCAGCGGCGGCTCCGGCGCAGTTGTCGCCGCACGCCTCGCCTACGCGGCCCTCGGCACAGACACCGCAGCCTCCATACGCAACCCCTCCCACTTCAACGGCGTCACCGGCATCAAGCCGTCCTTTGGCCGCGTCAGCCGCTTCGGCGTCGTCCCGTTGGCATGGACGCTCGACCATGCAGGGCCACTCGCCCGCAGCGTTGAGGATGCCGCGCTCGTGTTGAGCGCCATCTCCGGCCACGACACCAAGGACGAAACCACGTCACGCCTGCCCGTTCCGGACTACGCTGCCAATCTTGACGCGGACGTGAGCCGCATCCGAGCCGGCATCGTCCGAGGCTACTTCTGGGAGCCCATCGTTCCGGAGGTCGCCCAGCTCAATGAGCAGGCATACGATGTCCTGCGCAGTCTGGGGATTCAGCTCGAGGACGTGGTTCTGGACCACACTGACGTCTTACCTGCCCTCTTCGCCACCATCCTCCCCGCGGAGGCCGCCGCCTATCACCACAAATGGATTCAAGAGGGCAGGGGCGGCGAGTACGGCTACGCCATCCTTGATCGGCTCATCCCCGGCTATGCCATCCCCGCCATGGACTATGTGAACGCGCAGCGCGCCCGCGCCGTGTGGGAAGAATCCGTCCGAAGCGCCCTGCAGCGCTACGACGTTCTTGTGATGCCGACCGTACCCTATACGGCCGCCAAACTTGGCCAAATCATGGTGCAGGTGGGCGACGGCGAGGAGGAGGCCTCATTCTTGCGGACGCGCAACCTCTTCCCGTTCAACCTCACGGGAATGCCTGCCCTCAGCGTCCCCATCGGATTCGACTCATCCGGCCTGCCCGCCGGAATGCAGATCGTCACCAAAGCCTGGGACGAACAGATCGCCTTCAACGTCGGCCACGCCTACCAACAGACCACCGACTGGCACACCCGCGCGCCTGATCTGGGCTAGCTCGCCTCACCGTAGGCGACCACGACCACACTCTCCTAATCGGTGATGTGGACAGCGCCCATCGTCGTGTTGACGTTGAGCCTCAACTGCGGCCCTTCAGTTGGCTGGCTGGATCGTTCGTCATTGACGGCGCCCAGCTTGAAGTCGCCGTTTATCTGAACTACCCAATCACCGGGGACGCGCAGGACGACATTGCCCATCTGGGATGAGAGCGCGAGGGTTGCGCCGCCCTCCGCCAACCGGGCGGGAGTCAAGTCGATTTCAAGCGCCCCAAGAGACACGGACACCTCGCCGCCCCGGAATGCCTGTGACGTTACGATACGCCTGGCGCTGGCGGCGGTCCCATTGAAGCGAATCTCATCCTCGGCAGTCTCTTCCACACTGGTTCCGGTAACCCGTTCTCCACCATCTGTGTCGGACGTGGCGGCGTCCCCGCCACGGTGGCTAAACAAAGCCCATACGATGAGGCCCGCGACGACGAGCGCCCAGCCCACCAATGACAGCCATGTCATGTCGTCCCAGACGACCATCTGGAGAAACCAGAGCAGCCCGCCGACGAAGACCATCAGGCTCGCAAGGTGCCGTTTTCGCACGGACGCGACGCTTGACAGTCCGAATACCAGGCCGATACTCACGAACCTAGTCAGCGGCTCATCAGAGAAGAAATAGCCGAGGCCCAGCGCAAACACCATGCCCAAGACCATCATCACGATAATCTGCGCCCACACCGGTGTCCCCGCTCTACTCGAATCCATGACGCCCCCTTAACGTGCCGCGCCGAGTGAGGGCGCTGCGCTAGTCCTCGATGGTTACACTGCCGAGCGTCGAAGACGTTCGTAGGCGCAGCACAGGCCCCTCCGTCGGGTGATTGCTGCGCACATCGTCAATGCCGGACAGGACCGAGGAGCCGTTCTGGTGGATGACCCAATCGCGGGGCACATGGAGCGTGACACCGCCAAACGTTGCGGACACCTGGAGGTCCGCCCCGTTCTCACGTAGCTTGGCCTGTCGCAGATCAACCTCAACGCTCCCAAACGTCGCTGCTACGGAACCGCCTGCAAATGACTGCGATGTGACCGTCCTGTTCGCGCCTGAGAACGTCGCGGACACGTCAATCGTGCTCTCGTCGTCCGTGAGAATCTCCGGCGCGTCGGGGATAGGGACTGCCCGTCTTCTGCCCACGTTGTTCCGCTCCAGCAGGATGCCGACTCCCAGCGCGACGATCAGCACCGGCCAATACGTCCCCATATCGACATTTGCGCCCAGAGTGTCCGCCAAGAAGATTCCGCCTGCGGCGAGGCTCACTACACCCAACCACAACGGCCCCCGGACGATCCACACGAGCCCCAGTGCAATCAGCACCACCGGCCCCAGGACCTCCCACAGGTCGAACGACCACAGATTGCCCGCAAGGAAAATTAAACCTAAAGCGATGAGAATTGCGCCCGGCACAATGCGCCCGGAACGCCGTATCTGGTAACCTCTCATGCCAACCGTCCCATTCTGACGGCGCGCTCAAACGTTACTCGTCGCGCCGCTCCAACTCCCGTAGGAAGTCCTCCACGTCCGGCGCCAGGCGCGGCGGCTCCTGCTGTTCGTCCATCTCGCCGATCTCGCTCTGGTTCGCTCCCACCTCGCTGTCGTAGGCCTCTTCTAGCTGTTTGACAAGGGAGCGGACGCGCGGCTCACGCTGCGCCATCCGGTCAATCTCCGCGTACTGACGGTCGCCGTCCTGCTCAATCTTGGTGAGGTCCGGTATCTGGAAGCTGTAGATGGGTGAGAGGAGTTTCAACAGTTTCTCCTGCCCGCGATGATCCTCCTCCAGCCGCGCGTAGGGAGGCAACTGGATCAAAGCCGAGAGTGTTTCGACGCCGCGCTTGACCAGCTCCTGCGTGGCAATGGCCATCATGCTGGTCGGGCCCTCATAGTTGGATGAGCGCACACCTGCGCGCTCAAGAATGGTCTGCACGTTGGGGTCAGACGCCTGCCCGCTTGCCAGCAGCGGTCGGGTGTGCGGGGTGGAGCCGTACATCGCTCCCACCTGGCAGTAACGCTGCACGTTCAACCGATCCGCCAACTCCAGGAGCGATTCCACAAAATCCTCGCCGTTGGAGTGCGGCTCAAGGATGTGCAGGAAGACGAAATCGTTGCCGCCGTCCCCCTGCGCGTATCGCACGATGGTATTCGGAATCTCCACGACCCGCTCTCCACCACGGCGATAGAGCATAGGGCGGTAGCGCGTCAGGTCATAGAACTGGCTGGGGCGGGCGAGCCGACCCAACTCCGTGGCGTTAAACTGTGACTCAAGCGTGCCGAGAGTGAGCGTGCCCACCGAGCCGACATCGATCCACGGCTGGAGGATGGCGAATATGTGCGGATCACGTAATTCCGGCAGTGGTTCCTGTACTTCAAATCCGCCGATCCGCATTTTGCCTCCCCTCGATGGCCCCTCCCGTCCGATGCCCGTTTCGGAACCCGGTTGGGGTTCCGTCCATTATAGGCGTCCCGCACTCCGAATGCGCGGGGCGCGATGAACGGCCTCACGGCATGACGCAGACAGGCTCAAACGGCCGCTCTGAGCAGGTTGAGACAACGCCGCGCACCATCGTCGCCGTCCTTGCCCACCCGGACGATGAGACGTTCATCATCGGCGGCACGCTGGCCCTCTACTCATCACGCGGGCACCATGTCCATGTCATATACGGACCTTTCGGCCCGGAGCCGGACGGCAGGCCAACGCCGCTGCGCCTTTCCGAACTCGAAGCCGCCGCAAACACGCTCGGCATCACCGCCAACACGTTCCTCTCCGCCCCTGACCGCTCCGAATCCCCGGCGCAGGCGGGGGTATTGGGCGAGGGAACCCTTCCCCATCTCACCAACGCGATTCGCGCCGAACTCCGTGGACTCCGCCCCGACGTTGTCATAACCTTCGACGCGACCGGCGCCACCGGCAACCTCGACCACATCCTCACCGGAGCGGCCACCTTGCAGGCCGTTGGATCGATGACGGGCGTCGCCGCGCCACGCCTCTACGCCGCTGTCTTTGGTCGGCGACAACTCGCGGCGGGCCTGCGCATCGGCCGGTTGACGAGGCGCAAGAACCTGGACGACGTGCGTGACGCCCTGCGGATCGCACGGGAGTCGCAGCGACCAACGACGACAATTGATGTGCGGGACGTCCTGGCACAACGGCGGGAAGCCGCACGGTGCTACACGACGGCACTTAGAGAAGGAGCGTGGTGGATGCGGCGATGGGAGTTGCTATCGCCGAGACTCCGCCGTCGCCTCGCACCTCGTGAGGTCTACGCCCGGCTGATACCGCCGGTTTCCGACTCCGAAGACATGGAGAATGGGCTTTTCGGCGAGGGGTGAGTGGCCCTACTCTGTGCCGCCCGCCGGGGCGACGGCTGGCTTCGCTGTGAGTGGGGTGTCCGGCAATTCGCGATTCTCTCGCCGCAGGAGGCGGTAAACGACAGGAATCACGACAAGCGTGAGCACGGTGGACGTCATCAGGCCGCCAATGATCACCGTCGCCAACTCCGCGCCGATAATACCGCCGGATTGGCCCTCCTCAAGCGCGAGCGGCAGCAGCACAAAGCTCGTCGTCAGCGCAGTCATCAGGATGGGACGGATGCGCGCCTGTCCGCCCTGGATAAGAGCGTCACGAATGCGCGCGCCGCGTCCCCGCACTTGGTCCACAAAGGCGATCAGGACGACGGCGTTGGTGACGACCAATCCGATCAGCATCAGCAATCCCATCAGACCCGGCAGGCTGAGCGCCCGTCCGGTGATGAAGAGCGCGGTCACCGCGCCCGTGAACGCCAGCGGCACGGCGATCAGGATAATCATTGGAGTAATGAATGAACGTTGCGCCACGAACATCACCGCATAGACCAGCACCGCGCCGATGCCCATGGCGATGACCATCTGCGTGAAGACCTCCTGGATGTCGCTGAACACACCGCCCGTCTCGCGCTCCACGCCCGGAGGCAGCCCCACCTCGTCGACTATACGGTCGATCTCCGCGCTCACGGCCCGCGTGTCCTGCGCCGTGATGACGCCGGAGATAGTCACCGTGCGCCGCCCATCGACGCGAGTGATGGGAATAAACGCAGCGCCTAGCGGATTGGACCCCGAAACCTCTATGGCATCGGAACGGACGTTTATGACGCCGTCAAGCTCGGTCACCGGCCCAATGAGTCTGTCGGACGCCTCGATGAGCCGCAAATAATCCTCGCTGATCAGCCGGACTTCTAGTCCGCCCGCCGGCGGCCCACCGCCCTGCGCCTGTTCGATAAAGACCGTGCGGTCGGGGCCGGAAAACGCCTCCTGCAGCCGATCAGACATCGCCAGCGCGTCTACGTCTTCCGCCAAGCGGGCCGACATATTGATCGTCGTCAGGCCGCCGCCCGGCCCGCCGAACCCGAAGCCGCCACCAACTTGCGATGTATACGCCTCGACGTCTCCGGCGAGCCGCAGTTCCTCGAGCTGTGCCTCCGCCTCATCCAGATAGCCGGCAACAACATTCGGGCTGGTGGTGGGAGGCGTGTCAATCTCAATGCTCAGGACATTCTGAACGCTCCCCGGCAAAAAGCCGATAGGGATGTTGGCGAGCAGCGACATGCTGCCCACAAACAGGAGGATTGCGCCAAGGATGGTGTAAAGCCGATGCCCCAGCGCCCAGGTGATCAACGGCGTGTAGATACGGATGATTCGACGGGAAAGGACCTCCTCAGCCGTGTCCGTCGCGTGCCGCTTGATTAGGAGGCTTGCCAGCACGGGCACCGCAGTCAACGCCACAAGCAGGGAGGCCAGCAGCGCATAGGTAATCACAAGCGCGAACGGCAAGAAGAATTCGCTTACGATGCCGCCGATAAACCCGAGCGGCGCAAAGACGGCGATCGTCGTCATAGTTGCGATGGTGATGGGCAGGGCGACCTCTTTCGTGCCTTCAAACGCGGCGTGCAGCCGGTCCTCGCCATCCTGGATGTGTCGATAGATATTCTCCATCACGACGATCGAGTCATCGACCACTCGTCCTGCCGCGATTGCTAAAGCGCCAAGCGTGACGAGGTTCAAACTCATCCCTTGCAGGTTCATGACGATGATGCCGGCAAGGAGGCTCGCAGGAATAGATATGCCCGTGACAAACGTCGGACGGACGCTCAGCAGGAACCCCAGGATGACCAGGATAGCGAGGACGGCCCCCAGGGCTACCTCCCGGCCCAGCGTATCGATGGAATCCTGGATCTCCGGCCCCTGGTTGGAAATCTCCGTGAACTGGATGCCAGCCGGCAGCCCCGCCTTGATGTCCTCCAGCTCCGCCAGGGCGGCGTTCACGACCTCAACCGTGTTGTCGTCTGCCCCCTTGACCACATCGATGGTCAGGCTCGGCTGTCCATTCGTCCGGCTGATGACGCCTTGCCCGCCCGCGTTGGCGGGAATGTCGGCGCTATCGACTCCCGGAACCTCACGCAGCCGCGGGAGAATGTCACGCTCGACAATCGTCTGCAGCTCTTCCGGCTGCAGATTGCTCCGCGCCGATACCTGCAGGACCGGGAACTGTTCAAAATTCAAACGCCCAACGTTTGGCGTGCCGACGGGTGGTGGCAGCTGGAGTTGGTCAACCTTCCCCTGCACGATCTCCTCAATCGTCGCCGTGTCCGATCCAAACTCGAACTCCGCAAAGACGACCGACAGATTGAGCGACGAGGTGGACTGAACAAGGCTCACGTCCTCCTGCTCCTGCAGAATCTTCTCAATCGGGATCGTCACGTCTTCAAGGACTGTGTCCGGGCTCGCCCCGGGGTAGAAAGTGATGACCGTAACCAAAGGGAAATCCACCGACGGCAGAAACTCGACCTGCAGCCGCGTGTACGACCAGATGCCGCCCACGATGAGGGCCAGGAGAAGGATGAGCGTTATGATCCGCATCCGCAACGCAAGACGCGTGGGAATCATTCCGTAGCGCTCAAAGAGCGACTCGACGAATGCAATAACGGACCTGAACGGCGTCAGGACAAGCCGCAGAAACAACGCGAGACGGGTCAGCAGCATATTGTAAGGGTTCCCTGTGAACAGCAGGCCGGATTGTGAATTAAGTAACGAATACCACTATGCACAAGTTAGCTGTTCCGGCCTTTCAGGCGGAAATCCTCCGCTCTGTCAGCATGCGCTGCACCGTGATGCCAATCTGTCCCGGGCTGTCCGATACGTAGCAGCCAGCGTCTCGCAGGGCCTGTTTCTTGGCCTCCGCCGTCGCCGCCGTGCCCGTGATGATTGCGCCCGCGTGCCCCATCCGCCGTCCGGGAGGCGCAGTCGCGCCCGCAATGAACCCCGTCACCGGCTTGCTCATGTGGTTCTTGATGTAGTCGGCCGCTTCCTGCTCCGCCGTGCCGCCGATCTCACCAATGAGTACGACGGCGTCCGTGTCCGGATCGTTCTCGAACAGCTCAAGGATGTCCCGGTGCCTCATGCCGATGATGGGGTCGCCGCCGACGCCCACACAAGTAGACTGGCCGATGCCCAGTGCCGTCAACTGCGAAACCGCCTCGTAGGTCAGCGTGCCGGAGCGGGAGACGACGCCGATGCGGCCCTCCGCGTGGATGTTACCGGGGATGATCCCCACCTTCTGCTTCTCCGCCACACTCGTTAATCCGGGGCAGTTGGGGCCGATGAGTCGCACGCCCTTCTTGGTCAGGTACTGCGCGACTTGCGCCATATCCAGCGTCGGCAGGCCGTCCGTGATGCAGACAATCAAATCGACACCGCCGTCAGCCGCCTCGAGCAGCGCGTCTGTTGCGAACGCGGCGGGCACGAAGATGAGGGAGACATTCGCACCCTCCTGCTCAACCGCATCGCGCACGGAATCGTACATGGGTCGCTCGATGTGCGTAGTGCCGCCTCGGCCGGGCGTGACGCCCGCCACGACGTTGGTTCCAAAGGCGATGCACCGCTCGGTCTGGAATGTTCCCTCACGGCCGCTCATCCCTTGAACCAGCACGCGGGTCTCTTCGCCAACAAGAATGCTCATTTATTCAGTTCTCCCAAATATTCTTATGGAATTGTCAGTTTGAATTACGTTCGCGGAAAACCCTAGTTGATTTCTGCGACCTTGGTGGCTGCATCGTTGAGATCGGCGGCCACGGCGACGGTGATGTCCGAGTTGCGCAGGATCTCCGCGCCCTCTTCGGCGTTCGTGCCGGTCATCCGCACGATAATGGGGACTTTCACATCGACTTCGTTGTAGGCGGAGACGATGCCGTTCGCCAGAACGTCACAGCGCAGGATGCCGCCAAAGACGTTGATCAGGACCTTCTTTACGTCAGGGTCTGAGACGATAATCTTGAAAGCCTCTGCAACCTGCTCCTCGGTGCCGCCGCCGCCGACGTCCAGGAAATTGGCAGGCGCGTGGCCGACCTGCGCGATGACATCCATTGTCGCCATCGCAAGCCCGGCGCCATTCACCATGCAGCCAACGTCGCCGTCCAGCTTGACGTACTGCACGCCCTTGTCATTGGCGTTCCGCTCAAGCGGGTCTTCCTGGTCGGCGTCACGCAGCTCTGCGAGGTCACGGTGGCGGAAGTGGCTGTTTTCATCGGTGTCGATCTTGCCGTCGGCTGCGAGTAAAGCCCCCTCGCCGGTGACGACAAGCGGATTGATCTCAACAAGGTTGAGGTCCTTATTCTGGAAGGCGTTGACGATGCCGCCGAGCAGCGCGCCGAAGGGACGCGCTAGTGCCGCATCCAGTCCGAGTGCCGTCGCGACGCGACGCCCGACGAACGGCTGGTAGCCGATGAGTGGATCGATGTGGACCTGCGTAATCTTCTCAGGCGACTCTTCGGCAATCTCCTCGATCTCCACGCCGCCCGCAGCTGAGGCGATGATGACAGGCGACTTTGCCGCCCCGTCCACCGTCACGCTTAAGTAGAGCTCCTGCGCGATGTCGACCGGCTCCTCAACGAGAACCGTGTTGACGGGCACGCCCTGCGGGCCGGTCTGCGCGGTGACGAGGTTGGAACCGAGCAGACCGGCGGCGAACTCCGCCGCCTCATCCGGGCTGCCAACAACCTTTACGCCGCCTGCCTTGCCGCGTCCGCCGGCGTGTACCTGCGCCTTGACGACCGCCCTGCCGCCCAGCTCCTCCGCGATGGCGCGCGCCTCATCAGCGCTGCTCGCGACGCGCCCGTTTGGCACGGCGACGCCGAACGACTTGAGCACCTCTTTCGCCTGGTATTCGTGAATCTTCATATATCTAGGCCCCCCACCCTGTGAGTTCTTTCACGAGTAGTGTCATACAGGACATAGAAACCGCGCAAGCGGAGGGATAGTCGAAGAGGCCGGCTTCGTGCGGGATTCAGAGGGGATGCAGGTGGTATTATGTAATACGTTAAGGGCCAATAATCTACGGATTGCCACCGTAATGTTGGTGATGATGTCCCGTACCTCCGCAGTTCGTCTGATCGGTAGCGTAATCCTCATGACTGTACTGCTAGCCGGGTGTTCCGATGAGCCAGTTGCACCATCCCCGACCGGCACTAACACCACCAGCCCTTCTCCAACCGCCACTTTCTCACCCAGCCCCTCTCCAACTGCCACTTTCTCGCCCACCTCTTCTCCTACTCCCTCCCCGACACCGACGCCGGACCCTGAAGTCCTCGTAGTGTCGGTCGAGTCAACGAACATTGGCAGCTACGATTCAGATGGCTACGCGACCGTTCACCTCGTCCTCGGATTGGAAAACCGGAGCGATCAGTCCTTCAGCCAAGTGGAGGTCGGCGTGGTATGCCCTGATGGCCGTGATTGTCCGGGAAACGTGGAGTTTAACGAGGTTCCCCCTGGAGCCAGCGAACATATCCGCATGGAGTTGAGACTTCAGCAGGGAGCCAGCGACATCATCGGCTTCCTGCGTGTCATCGGCAGCGAGCAAGCGTGGACGGACGATGCCGCATTTCACGTGACGATCGCCGTGCCCGCCAAGCAGCCCCTCGACTACGCACTCGGCGTTCGAACGAGTCTATTGGGATACTGGTCGGATGGCACGGCAAGCGTCGAGGCCACGATGACATTGGAGAACAGCGGGTATCAACCAAGGACACATCCTGTACGGGTCACCGTAGCCTGTTACAGGCACAACGATCTGCTGACCAACTGCGGAGAGCAGACGGCCGTCTCATTGCCGGACGGCTACGGTCCTACTGACCACACGCTCCCCTTGCGGGTCCCTATGGGGGTGACGCTGCAAGCGTGGGTCGAGGGTAGCGATGGCGGCCCACAACAGGTCTTCAAGGTCCCTGAACGTATCCTCGGCGTCGATCGCGATGTCTGGGAATGCTTCAGCGATCGCCCGGGGCAGTTCACTTATGAGGCAGAAGGCGACAGAATCGGGGGGTGCGGGGGTTGGGCGCTCGAGACGGTCAGGAAATGGGCGATCGATCAGCCTGTCAAGGTATGGGCGGACCCCGCCGGGGAAGACCTCTACATTGACATACTGCGTGATACGTTGACTGAGCTGTCTCGCTTGATGAACCTCGAATTCCAATGGGTGACCGACAAGAAGGACGCACAGCTCAAGGCATATGTAGGCATCCCTCCCAACGATCAGATTGCATCCTGCACGGACTCCGGAGGCTGCGCATGGAAGGACTCGGTCTCGGATAACGTCATCGAGGATGCCTCATTCACCGTCTGGAAGATCGACGACGCCCCGGATGATAGGCGCGAGCTCCTACGCGCCAAGGGCATAACCATGCATGAGGCGCTGCATGCGCTGGCTGACATGGTGCACAGGAAGCAGTTGAGCAGCATCATGGGCAACGTCGGATTGGGGACACCCCCCCAGATGAACAGGATGGACAGGGACCTTGTGACGCTGTACTCGCACCCGCTCATACGGCCGGGAATGCACATCTCAAAAGTCGCAGAGATTGTCGTGTTCGCAGATGACCTGCTGGACCCTCCGATCGACCCCTATGCCACTGCGAGAGGTATCTGGCAACGGCTCATTGCGGCACCTGCACGGTTCACACTCAGGATCTCCAACAACTGTGACAATGGCGACTCGTACCCCCTCGAGTGGGGTACGTATGAGAGGTACGTCAATAAGGGCGCCATGCGCTTCTACAACGACGACACGGACGTAATCAGATTGCCGGAAACCCCGTGGCCTATATGGACGGGCAATGATGTGAAAGACAAAGCCGTAGCCAATTTGGGCCGCTTCACCGACCCCGGCAGCATCGCGGAGATCCTCTCTCATACATACAGAGATGCCATCCAGGTTGAAGAACTGTCCTCCGGGGATCTGCTTCTCCAAGCGACCGTAGACTCCGGCTTTAGTATAACGAACAGGATCACTGCAACTGTCGCACCAGGGAGCTTCGAGCTTCGTTCTTACGATTTCGTCTGGCGGGACGGACTCAACGGCTGCTCCTACGAGGTCGAGGCGGTGAACGGCGAATACGAGTTCACGATAGACGTTCCCAGCATAGCGATGCTCCCCGACAGGTTCGACGCGGGCTAATTCTTGACCGCCCGAGTTCCGCGACCATCCATCGCACAACCTCAACTCTTCCCGCCCCACGACCACCTCTACGCAGGACATAGAAACTACGCAAGCCACCACCATCCGCCATTCCGGGCGCAGTGCTGCCACCACCGCCTGTCATTCTGAGCGCAGCGCAGCGGAATCGAAGAATCCAAAACCTCATTCGCGCAATCCATGCCAGAGGGAAACAGAGAAAACACCGGACCGCCGGCGCCGGAACGCGGAAATCAGACGATTAGGCCAACCCAGGGTGGAATCGCGAACTTTAAAACAAGCGGAGGGGGCGGGATTCGAACCCGCGTTGCAGGGTTACCGCAAAGCTGTTTTCAAGACAGCCGCCTTCGTCCTCTCGGCCACCCCTCCGCGTTTAGCGCAGAGCGCCATATCAGTATTGGAACGACGGGATGAGGGGTCAAGCGGAGGCTATCAGTGATCCACTTGGCGCTCTTGGTTGTCTTGCCGTCAGCACAAACAGGCCGCCGATGGCCCAGAATACGCCGAGCAGCACGAACGAGACATCGTAATCTCCAAGCCATTGCCACATGAGACCAACGGCGAACGGGCCTGAAGAACCGGCGACGTTGGCTATAGGTGTCGCAACTCCCCGGATCGCGCCCATGTGCTCGCGGCCAAAGTACTGCGCGAGAGCCACGTTGACCATAGGAATGAATCCGCCCATGGTGAGGCCATACAGAACGGCATAAACAAGCAGCACTTCACGGTTCGCGGCCACCACCAACAGCAGCAGGAAGAAGCCTGCAGGAATCATCGCTGCCGCCAGCATCATCCGCGGCGGGAATCGCTCGGCCAGGAAGCCGTAAATCATCTTGCTGGGAATCGCGACGCCTGCAAGCACGGTAGCGATAAGGGTCGCATCGGCAACGCTGAGTCCCTTGTCTTGCATATACGCAACCTGGTGGAAGAGGACTCCAAAAAGCGCGGCTTGACCGAGCGCCTGCGCGGCAAGCATCGCCCAAAAGGCCGCTGTTCCCAGGGCCTCGCGAACCGTCCACGGATACTCATACGGCTCGCCGCCGGCAACCGTGACGTCTCCGGCGTCGGTCGCTGATTCATCACGTACGGTTTCTTGCGGGATCCCGTCCGGAACCAGCCCCACGTCACTCGGCTGTCGCCGCATAAAGATGATGGCGATGGGTGTGAGAACGACCAGGATACCGATGCCAAGAATTGCCCACGCCCCGCGCCATCCGATTGTGTCGATGAGCAGGCCGGCGATTGGGGCGATGACGAATCCGCCTGTTGAAATGCCGACGGTGCTGATGGCCATAACGCGGCCACGCATCCTGACGAACCACTTGGCCAGGATTGCCGCGCCCAGAAGCTGCCAGTTCATGGTGGTCGCAACGATGCCGAACACGATGCCAAAGACGATGTAGAACTGCCATATTGCCTGCACATATGCGGCGGCAATCAGGGCAAGGCCGGCGGCGATACTGGTAAATATCACGACAAAACGCGGGCCCTCGCGCTTGTCGAGCATCATTCCGACTATTGGAATCACAGGGATGGCAGCGAGGCGGAAAAGGGAGATGGCCGAGAACTCTGCACGGGTTACATCAAGAGCCTCACTCATTGGCACGACGAAGAACGAGATTCCATAGCCGTTGATACCGGCCGTGATCATATTGCTGGAGAACGTGATGCCGAGAATCACCCACCCGTAGAAGAACGGGATGTTGCGAACGGGAAAAGGCGTTCTGCGAGCCCGGGCGGAATTTTCTGCGGTCACAATGTATTCACTTGTCGTAGCGCCAGCGCTAGCGATTATAGCGTCTTTGCAGTATGTGTCGGCTCCCGCGGCTCCCGTGCCAGCAGGACGATGACGCCGCCGAAGAACCAGCCTGCGCCGGCCAGGACGAAGGAAAAGTCATAGTTCCCGAACTGCTCAAACATCAAGCCGGCGCCGAATGGGCTGACCGCGCCCACGATGTTTGCAAGGGGCGTGAATGCGCCCCGTATCGCCCCCATGTGCTGCCGTCCAAAGTACTGGGCGAGCGCCACGTTCATCAAAGGCATGAATCCGCCCATCGTCAGACCGTGCACAACGGCATAGACCAGCAGCATCTCCATGCTTGCGCCGCCAACCAGGAACAAGACTGAAAGCCCTGCGGGAATCATCGACATCGCCAAGACCCACCGCACGTGCACACGCTCCACGATCGCGCCGTATACAATCTTGCCCAGGATGGCGAACCCGGCCAGTATCGTCGCCGCGAGGGTCGCATCTCCAAGGTCGAAGCCCTTGTCCTGCATATACGCCACCTGGTGGAAGAGAATCGGCATCAACGAGGCGAGGGACAGAACCTGCGCGGCCAGCAGCGCCCAGAATGCGCCGGTGCGCGCCGCCTCTCGAACTGTCCATGGATACTCATAGGGTTCGTTCGACGCCAAACCGGCGGCCTCTTCAGCCGTCATGCCCTCTCGCGCCGGGTTCGCTTGTGGAATGCCGTCCGGCACAAGGCCGACGTCGCTCGGCTGCCTGCGCATAAACAGGGCGGCGGCGGGCGTGATGATGAGGATCATGCCGATACCGAGAATCACCCACGCGTCGCGCCAACCAAACTGCTCGACGAGTTGACCGGCGATTGGGGCGATGACAAAGCCGCCGCCGGAGATGCCAATGGCGCTGATAGCCATGACACGGGCGCGCCGCTTGACGAACCACTTGGCAAGGACGGCGGGGCCGACGAGCTGCCCTCCCATCGCCATCATCGCGATGCCAAAGAAGATGCCGAACGTCAGGTAGAACTGGAGCATGTTCTGGACGAACGAGGATGCAACGAGGGAAAGGCCGGCTGCCGCGCTGCCGAACACGATCACAAGACGGGGGCCCTCGCGTTTGTCCACGAGCAGCCCAAGCAGGGGCAAGAGGGGTATGGCTGCGAGCCGGAACAGGGTGATGGAAGAGAACTCTGCTCGCGTGACGCCCAAAGCCTCGCTCATCGGCACGACGAAGAATGACAGTCCGTAGCCGCTGATTCCGGCGGTGACCATGCTCGTGGAGAACGTGAGGCCGACGATGACCCAGCCATAGAAAATCGGCGACCGCCGAACAAGGAATGGCGTCTTGGGCCTCTGTTCCCGGGAGGGCGGCGTCACTGTTGCTGTCATGGTCAGACCTGACCGCCGCGCGTCAGTTCTCCTGCACGGCTTCGATTAGGCGGTTGAGACCGTCCTTGGCGTCGGCAAACAGCATAGACGTTTTCTCGTTGTAGAAGAGCGGGTTGTCGATGCCCGCGAAACCCGGACTCATGGAGCGCTTGAGCACGATGATGTTTCGGGCGTGATCGACGTTGAGGATGGGCATTCCGTAGATCGGGCTTTCCGTGACCTCTCTGGCGGACGGGTTCGTCACGTCGTTCGCGCCCACCACAATGGCAACGTCCGTGCGCTCAAACTCGTCATTGATCTGGTCAAGGTCGTAGAGGCGGTCATAGGGGACATCCACTTCGGCCAGCAGCACATTCATGTGCCCCGGCATGCGGCCTGCGACGGGGTGGATGGCATAGCGCACGTCCACACCGCGATCTTCAAGCAGGTCAGCAAGGTCACGCACCTGCCGCTGCGCCTGCGCGACGGCCAAACCGTAGCCGGGCACGACAATGACGGAATCTGCATACGCAAGCAGGACTCCCAGGTCCTCGGGAGAGCCTGTTCGCACTGTCGCGCCTTCCGCAACGCCGCTCGCCGCGGCTCCTCCGCCGCCCGCGCCGAAAGCGCCGAACATGACGTTGGCGAGTGAGCGGTGCATTGCGCGCGTCATGATCTGCGTCAGGATGAATCCCGCCGCGCCGACAAGCGCGCCCGCGATTATGAGGATCGGGTTGCCAATCACGAATCCGGCTGCTGCGGCAGCAAGTCCGGAATAGGAGTTGAGCAGTGAAATGACAACGGGCATATCCGCCCCGCCGATGGGCATCACAAGCAGGACGCCCAGCACGAGGCAGAGGGCAATCAGCACGACGAACGGGATGGGGTTGGCTTCAAAGGCAATCTGGCTGACGGCAAGCGCGATGATGACCGCGAACAGGATAGCGCTCAAAATATTTTGCAAGGGCAGGCGAATGGCGCGCCCCGTGATGACCTCCTGCAGCTTGCCTGTCGCAATGGCGCTGCCGGAGAGCGTTATGGTGCCGATGAGAACGCCAAGCATGATGGTCACGGATGTGTCCAGCGACATCTCCG
Organism: Dehalococcoidia bacterium; assembly: GCA_034428515.1. GTDB lineage: Bacteria > Chloroflexota > Dehalococcoidia > UBA6926 > UBA6926 > VXMO01. The sequence continues at coordinate 359,841 of DAOUHQ010000015.1, read as the reverse complement.
TGCCCGCGTCATAGAGTCGGAAATACTCGGACACGGCGATGAGCGCGGATGCCCCGCCGCCGAAGCCGTTGAAGACGGCGACCATCTGCGGCATCGCCGTCATCTTGACCTGCCGGGCAAAGACCACGCCGATGACGCCGCCAACCAACACGCCGGCAATGATGAGCTCGTACCTGAGAATCTCCTCGTTGATGAGCGTCACGATGATCGCCAGCAACATGCCGGACGCGCCCAGCGTGTTGCCGAACCGCGCCGTTGCGGGCGAGCCCATGTAGCGCAGGCCGAGGATGAACAGCACCGCCGACACCAGGTAGGCGGACAGGATGATGATGTCTAAGTCGAGGTCGAGCGTCATGACGACCGCTCCCGTCCACGATCGCGCCGGAACATGCGCAGCATCCGGTCAGTGACCATGAAGCCGCCCACGACGTTGATGGTGGCGAGGATGAGGGCCGCGACGCCCAATATCTGCGTCAGCAGGCCGTCGCTCGACCCGACGATAAGCAGCGCACCGATGATGGTGATGCCTGAAATGGCATTCGCGCCGGACATGAGAGGCGTGTGCAGCGTCGGCGGCACCTTTGTGATGACCTCAAAGCCGATGAATCCTGCCAGCACAAAGACATAGATCGCAATCAGTAGTCCGCCCTCAAGCACGGGTCAGTTCCTTTCGCCTTGCCTATGGCTGTGACGCTTGTATCGCGTCTCGGGTGGCCTCATGAACGGTCTCGCCGCCCTGCGTGATGAGCGAATCTCGCAGGATCACGTCATTCATATCAATCACGACTTCGCCGTCCTTGATAAGCAGGTCCAGGAAGCTCTGGACGTTGCGGGAGTACATGAGGCTGGCATGGACGGGCATGGATGACGGCACGTTGACGGGCCCGTTGATGATGACGCCCTTATAGTTGATCACCTCACCGGGCATCGTCAGTTCACAGTTTCCGCCCGTCTCCGCGGCAAGATCTACGATGACGGAGCCCGGCTGCATGTCCTCTACCATCTCCCGAGTGATGAGCTTCGGCGCGGGGCGGCCCGGCACAAGCGCCGTGGTGATGACGAAATCCGATGCTCCGACGTGTCGCTGCACAAGAGCCTGCGAGCGGTCGCGCTCCTCCTGGGTCTGTTCTCTCGCATAGCCGCCCGCCGTCTCTGCTCGCGCGCGTTGCAGCTCCTCGTCCTCGATGAATGTCGCGCCGAGGCTTTGCACCTGCTCCTTGACGGCAGGCCGCACGTCAAAGGCGGACATGATTGCTCCGAGCCGCCGTCCTGTCGCGATAGCCTGCAGCCCCGCCACTCCCGCCCCGAGCACCAGTCCCCGCGCAGGGGGCATCGTCCCCGCCGCCGTCGTCATCATGGGCAGGTGCTTGCCGAGCGTATCGGCAGCCATGACCGCCGCCTTGTATCCGGCGACGGACGCCTGCGAGGACAGCACGTCCATAGGCTGCGCGCGGGCGATGCGGGGTATGGCATCGAGACTGAATGACGTGACGCCGCTCGATGCAAGCGCGTGAACCAGCTCGTGGCTCGTCAGCGGCTGGAGGACAGCTATCAGAATCTGGCCGTCACGCAGCGATCCTGTTTCCTCAACGGACGGCGCGGCGACCTTGACGATGACATCCGCGTTGGCATAGACGCTTGCGGCGTCCGAAGCAATCTCCGCCCCGGCCTCGCTGTAAGCATCATTGGTGAAGAAAGCGCGCTCTCCGGCAGCCGACTCAATAAGGACATCGATACCGGCGCGGGTGAATCGGGCGACGGACGGCGGTGCAAGCGCAACGCGAGCCTCGCGCAGCGCAGTTTCAGTCAGTACGCCAATTCGCATCAATCCCCACCCCTTTCCGTCCACTTATGGTACTACCAGCGGGGGTGGCGGCTGAGGTTCTACTCCCGCGTAATCTCCGCGAATCCTGTGTAGGGGCGCAGCGCCTCAGGGATTTCGATTGTGCCGTCTGCGCGCTGGTAGGTTTCCATGATGGCGATCATGACGCGGGGCAACGCGAGGCCTGAGCCGTTCAGCGTATGCACGAACTGTGGGCGCGCCCCCGCCTCCCTCCGATACCGGATGTTCGCTCGCCGCGCCTGGTAGTCGGTCGTTGTGGAGCAGCTAGATACCTCCAGCCACTCCCCGCAACCGGGCGCCCACACCTCGATGTCATACGTCTTGGCCGACGCTTGTCCCAGGTCCCCGGCGCACAACTCAACGATGCGGTACGGCAGTTCAAGCCGCTGCAGGATCGACTCCGCGTGGCCGAGCAGAACCTCAAGTTCTTCCAGCGAATTCTCGGGCTCCGTGAACTTGTAGATCTCCACCTTGTCGAATTGGTGGCCACGCTTGATGCCGCGGATATCCCGCCCCGCGGACATCTGCTCGCGGCGGAACGAGGGCGTGTAGGCGACGTAGTTGATGGGCAGCATGCCCGGCTCAAGGATCTCGCCGCGATGCATGGACGTCAGCGGCACCTCCGCCGTCGGGACCAGCCAGACATCATCATCCTCATCGCGGTACACATTGTCCTTGAACTTGGGCAGCTGCCCGCTGGCAAACAGCGTCTCCTGGGTCGAAACGAACGGCGGGTAGACTTCCCGGTAGCCGTGCTCCCGCGTATGCACATCCAGCATCCACTGGATCAACGATCGCTGGAGCTTGGACGCCGCGCCGGTCAACACATAGAAGCGTGATCCCGCAATGCGGGCGCCGCGTTCAAAGTCGATGATGCCCAATGCAGGGCCGAGATCCCAATGCGGTTGCGGCTCGAAGTCATACTCGGGAATCTCGCCCCATTGCCGGGATACGACGTTATCCTCCTCTGACGCGCCGTCCGGCACGGAGGAGTCAGGCAGGTTGGGCAGATAGCTGAGGCGCTGCGTTATCTGGTCATCGAGGTCAGACGTGCGTTTTGTGGCCTCATCGGCCTGCTCAGAGAATTCGCGAAGGGTATCCTGCAGGGTTTCCATAAGGACCTCCACATACGCAGACGGGACTCTGTCCTGCAGAATCTCGGTAACGCCGGGGACATCGAGAATCTCATGGGTCGTGAGAACCCCGCGGTTGACGCGGCCTCGCACCATCCCGAACGTCTTGGAGTGAGTATTCAGTTGAGCGCGGAGCTCATCGGCGCGCGCCTGCGACGCGCGCCACTCACCATCGAGCGAGGCGACTTCATCCAACAGAGCGAGCGCCTCTGCGTCGCCGCGCCGCTCAAGCACGGCGCGAGTCTCCTCGTGTGCCTCCCTAATCCGCCGTCTATCAAGAATTGTTGAGCAACCTCCGGTAGATAGAGTCGATAACTGTCTCTCAAGATGATAGCGGACGGGGGTGGGGTGCTATTGCGAGGGTTGCCGAGGAATCCAAGGTGTTCCCGGGTGACTAGAATTGGAGCAGGAGGACTGGATTCATGTGGGAGATAGACGAAGACGCAGAAAAGATGCCCCCAATCCACCATGGAGAAATCCTGGACGAAGAGTTCCTAAAGCCGCTGGGTATGACTAAGTATCGCCTCGCAAAGTCAATTGGCGTTGACCCGCGGCGTATCAATGCCATCGTTCAAGGCAAGTGCGCCATCACGGCAGAAACGGCCATCAAGTTGTCTCATTTCTTCGGCACGTCTGCGAACCTCTGGATGGGCATACAGACCGACTACGATTTGAATGTGGCGATGGACAAAATGGGCGTGACGCTCCCCGAATACGAGGACATCCCCGTTAACGATGAATTGGACATCGACGCCGTTTCGCCGCCAGCCACGCGCGGCTCGGCCTCTGCCGCAATGGGGGGCTAAGAGCATGTTTACTTGTCCTTAGACTTTGCGGACTGTTATCTCCCAGGAAAAGTCGTCATCATCGATTTCAAAGTAGATTTTGCCCGGTGGTAAATCGTATCGGTAGCCATCGCCAATACGTAGAATCTCTCGGCCTGTCGAATCTGAGTAAACGACTGCGTTCAAGACCAACTCGCTTGCATCCCCATTCCGAGCATAGATGGCGATGTGCCCTCCCCGTCTTATAGGCCGAATGCGAAAATCGATTTCGTATCTGCCTGGAGCAAGCCCGATTGAACGGGTTACTGACGCGCCGGAGCCTGACAGTCGTATTGGCTGCGGCACAGGGGTTGGAGTGACAGGGTATTCCTCAATGATTTTGTCGGCTGTGAAACCAGAGAGCCATGTGATGATCTGTCCCTGAAGCGCGAGGTAGTTGACCGAGCAGTATGTGGATTCGCTTACAAGGGAGCATGTATTGATTCCAACAATTTCTCCGTTGAAGTTGACGAGAGGGCCTCCGCTATTGCCGGGATTTAGAGGCGCTGTATGCCAAATGAACGAGCTTTGGTAAGGGGAAGGAATCATTGCGCCATAGGTGAACGTCAAGCCTCGGTCAAGAGGAAAGCCGACGGCCATAACAGGTTTACCATGCCCAGGCGTTTGCCGAGCTATCGGCAAGGGGCGCACGTTCGGTACATGTGGGATTTGCAGAACAGCTACGTCGGCCTCTTCGTTGTAACCGACCCGAAGCGCCCGATAAGTATTCCCGCGTACAGACACTCTAATGTCACTTGCATCGCTCTCAATGACGTGGTGATTCGTTAGAAGGAACATTTGCGAGTCGTCTGCGGCAAAAACAAATCCAGTGCCGGAAGTATCTCGCCAGCCCACCTCAATTCTGGTGATTGCTGAGGCCCGTTCTTCAACCAATAACCGAGCGCGTTCTCTTGGCGTTGGAGTGGGTGTTGGTGTAGCAGTGGGCGGAATGGGCGTCGGAGTCGGGGGAATGGGTGTGGCTGTGGGAGTTGGCGTAGGCGCGGGAGTCGGCGTTGGAGTTGGAACAGGTGTTGGAGAAGGCGTCTCGGTCGGTGTTGGTACAGGCGTTGGAGAAGGCGTCTCGGTCGGTGTTGGTACAGGCGTTGAGGATGGTGTCGGCGCGGGCGTTGCCGTGGGCTGCTCAATCTCAACGGTTGGAGTCGGCTGGATCTGATCGTCAGATTCGCAACCCAGAATGATAACGACCGATAAGCTGGCCAAGACTAAGAACAACAAGAATGGAAAACGCTCTCTCATCAAGTGCCCCCTCGCGGTGTGCAGACGTTGACTTCGTTTGCCACGGAAGGCAGCGGGCTGCGCAAGTCCGCGAGGAGACATGGTCAGCCACGTCTCCACGCGAATTTCACGCAAAAATCGACTTGCGCTAGCGGTATATCGGAACCGCTCCTTCCGTGGCTCGTTCATTCTGCTAGCGGCGGGGGAGGCTGTCAACACGCCCCACCTCGCTGCGTCGAACGGGTGTGTCAGAATGGGGATGCGCAATGGAGGATTTGGATTCCTCGGCTGCGCTCGGAATGACAGGTGAGGGGCACGGGGATGACAGGGGGAGGGGGGCAGAATGGCGGAGATGGCACCCCGTTCAGGATCCCTTCGACAGGCTCAGGGTGAACGGAGAGGATGGGTGCAGGAGTGAAAGCGGCGGGAAGGGTACGGTAGGCGCGGGAGTGGATACGCAGGCTTTCCTTAATGATATGCGCTCGCGCGTTGGGTACGCGGGGCAGATCGTTCACGTGGAGTCGATGCCGCACAGTTCGGCGGCGTACGGTCGGCTTAGCGCGTCGCTGAATCCACTGTTGCAACACGCCCTGCAGATACGGGAGATCGACCGTTTCTACACGCACCAGGCTGAGGCCATCGACGCGCTTCTCGCCGGTGAGAATGTCGTGGTCGCGACGGGCACGGCGTCCGGCAAAAGCCTCTGCTACAACGTTCCCGTCCTGAACGCCTGCGCCGATTCCTCTCGCACAGGCGCAACGGCTTTGTATCTCTTCCCCGCCAAGGCGCTCGCCCAAGACCAGCTCCGGGCCCTGAATGAACTGACCGCTCCCCTGCCCACACGGCCGCCCGCAGCCACGTATGACGGTGATACGCCCCAGCATGAGCGTGCTGCCGTCCGCAAGAATGCGCGGCTGCTGCTCACTAACCCGGAGATGCTGCATGTCGGTATCCTGCCCAATCACAGGTTGTGGTCGCGGTTCCTGCGTCGGCTGCGATTCGTGGTCATCGACGAGGGTCACATGTACCGGGGCGTGTTCGGCTCTCATATCGCGATGCTGATCCGGCGGCTGCGGCGCATCTGCCGTCGCTACGGCGCAAACCCGCAATTCATCGTCACGTCGGCCACGCTCGGCAACCCGAAAGAGCACGCGGAGGCGCTGACAGGCATGCCCATGACAGCAATAACGGACGACGGCGCGCCCACCGCCGGCAGGGAATTCGCGCTGTGGAATCCGCCGATCATCGACGATGCGAACTCGATACGCCGCAGCGTACTTGTTGAGGGGGCGGAGCTTTTTTCGTGGCTCGTCTCGACCGGTACCAGAACGCTTTCGTTCGTTCGTACACGGCAAGCGGCGGAGTTGATGTATCGGATCTCGGAGGAGAATCTGCAGCGCTACGGAGCGGGCAATACACAGGTGAGTTCCTACCGAGCGGGCTATGTGCCGGAGGAGCGGCGTGAAATCGAGGCCAAGCTATCCAGCGGCGAGTTGACGGGCGTCGTGACGACAAACGCGCTGGAACTGGGCATCGACATCGGCCACCTGGACGCGACGGTGTTGAACGGCTACCCGGGTTCGCTTGCGTCCACGTTCCAGCAGTCGGGGCGGTCCGGGCGGCGGGGAGAACGCGGCCTGTCCATCATGGTCGTCTATGACAACCCCCTGGAGCAGTACCTGGCGCGGCACCCGGATATTCTGTTCCGCCGCGGCATGGAGCACGCGCGCATCTCGACAACGAACCCGCGCATCCTCGACCCACACCTGGTGTGCGCGGCGGTTGAGGCGCCCATCGGCGAGATACCGGGCGACGCCGAGTTGTTCGGCGGCGAAGTTGTATCGGCAGCACTGGAGCGGCTCACGCAGGAGAGCTACCTGATCGGACGCGAGCGTCGCGGCACAGAGTTGTGGCATGCACATCCCAAGGCGGGCGCGCACCCCGCAAGCGACGTGTCGCTGCGTTCGACATCCGGCGAGCTGTTCACCCTCGTTGAGGAACGCACCGGCCTTGTGCTTGAGGTCATCGCGGAAGAGCACGCGTTTGCCTACGCGCATGAGGGCGCGGTGTACCTGCATCGCGGCGATCAGTACATGGTGGGCCAACTGAATCTCAAGGCCAAGACGGCTACGTTGCAGAGCACGAACGTCGAGTATTACACGACTTCAATGGCAAGCACGGATCTAGCCGTACTCAAGACGGATCGAGAATCGTCTGAGGGGCCGGTGAAGGCATCGGTCGGGCAGGTCAAAGTGGATCGGACAGTCTATCGATACAGCAAGCGCAGGCATGATCGGGATGATGTGCTCTCGTACGAGGATCTGGATCTGCCCTCCCGGAGCTTTGAAACGGTCGCGCTGTGGTGGACGGTGCCGCAGAAGATTAGTGACGCTGTTAGAACGGATTTTGAACAGCGTTACTTCGCCACACACGACCGCAAGGATGAAGCGGCGATTGAGCAGGAGAAACGGCTAGAGGATGCGTTTCTTGCCAGCGCGCTCCACGCCTGCGAGCACGCGTGCATCAGTCTGCTGCCGCTGTTCGCGCTGTGCGACCGGAATGACATCGGCGGCTTATCGACGCCGTACCACCCCGACACGAAAGAGGTGACCATCTTCATCTACGACGGCATTCCGGGAGGCGTGGGCATTGCGGAGCGGGGCTACGACGTGCTGCGCGAACTGTGGCAGGAGACGCTCACGATGCTCAATGAATGCCCGTGCGAGGAGGGCTGCCCTTCATGCGTGCAGTCGCCCAAGTGCGGCAATAACAACGAGATGCTGGACAAGCGTGGCGCGCGGCTGTTGCTGGAGATGCTGTTGGGGGACTAAACGCCTACGTTAGTCCTTCCAGAAGCGCTCTTCCTTGAAGCGGTAGCCGGCGCGGGCCATGCGTTCCTTGACGTCTTCAATCATGCCGGGGTGGCCGCAGGCGTAGACGATGGATGTCTCCGGGTCGATGTTGTTGTCCCGCAGGTAGTCCTCGACGAGGGTGTTGACGCGGCCCGTGGCACCCGTCCAGCCGGCGTTGCGTTCATCGTTTGGTCGGCTGACCGTTGGTGTGAAGTGGATGAAGTCGTACATATCGGCAAGTTCCTGCAGCTCGTCACGGTAGGCGAGTTCATCGACGTAGCTCCCGCCGTCGAGGACGTGAAACTCCCTTTCGCCGTGTTCACCTGTCATCAGGGCGTGGCGCAGGATGCTGACGGTTGGCGCAACGCCGGTGACCGTCGAGACAAACACGTGCGTCTTGGCGGTGCGATCAAGCGTGAAGATGCCCTTGGGCTTGGGGCGCAGGGTCAGTTCCGCGCCAACATCCATGTTGTAGAGGACCGGCGTGAGCTGGCCGTCCGGCGGCGGCACTAGCTCGACGAACAACTCGATCAGCGGCTCTTCCGGCGCCGACACTATGGAGTACGGCCGCTCAATGTCCTCCGCGCCGATGGTGCAGTACTGCCCGGGCTTGAACGGAAACGGAATCGACGGCTCCAGCTTGATGAGCCAGAGGTCCTCTGTGAGGTTCTGTCTTTCGACGATGCGGGCCGTTGCCATCTGCGGCTGAAGTCGGCGTACCGGGCGAGAGCTTTCTTGTGTACTGACCATTCATTCCTCTCCAACGCTTGGTTGTGGTGTTCGTGAAGTCCATCACAATTATACGGACGATGGCTATTAGGGGGTGGAGGAAATGGGCGCGTAAAGGGTTCGTAATGCTAAGTTTGTGCTAGGGATGGGCACCCCCAACCCTGACCCAGCCCCAAAATTGGGGAGGGAAAACCGGTGACATGGAGGAGGCCAGGACCATTCGCACGCGGAGTGTTCGCATCGATTCAACCGGCGGGATTGTGCTCGAGGGGCAGCTTGATTTGCCCGATGAGGGAGCGGCGACGCCGACGGCAGGTGTCGTGATCTGTCATCCGCATCCGCAGTATGGCGGCGAGATGACGAACAATGTGGTGATGGCCGTTTCGTCGAGCATCGTTGCGTACGGAATGGCTGCGCTGCGATTCAATTTCCGCGGAGCGGGGCGCAGCGGAGGCACGTACGACAATGGCATCGGCGAACAAGACGACGCTCTGGCAGCGCTGCAGACGCTGGCGACGGGGACGGTGGCGGACGAGTTGCCCGACGAGATGCGCGTTGCGCTGGCAGGGTATTCGTTCGGCGGCGGCGTGGCGCTCGGCGCGGCGCGTGGAGCGGTGGGGCTGGCGGCGTTGGCGCTGATCTCACCGGCGATCGGTGATGATGCATCGCCGGAGGCTCTCTCCGCTCTCACAATGCCGAAGCTCATCGCGACAGGTGAGGCGGACAACTTTGCGACAGTGGAACGCGTGCGAGGACTGGCCGGGATGCTGCCGGGCGCGACGGAGATCTACATCGCGCCGCAGACGGACCACTTCTGGTGGGGCGAGGAGATGAACCTGGGCCGGCGCGTGGGCGAGTTTATGGCGTCATCGGTGGGGCGCACTTAGTAAACAAGCGCCCCCGCCCTCTTTATGTAGGGCGGGGGCTGCTTTCCTGCTACTTTGTCGGGGCTATGTGGTTGGTCGTCGATTAGCCCTTGCTTGGCATGGTGGCGATGACGGGGCCGGGGCCGACGGAGGTGTTGCCGTTGGTGGACAGCACCGAGGTCAGCTCCAACTCGACGAGGTTCTCACCGTTCTCCTGCCACTTGCGCTTGACGGTGCCACCCGTGACGACGGTATCGCCGACGGTGCTGAACACGCGCATGCGGAATGAGCCGATCTGCTTGATCTTGCCGCCAAGCCCGATGAACTCTCTGGCGACGCGCTCCCACATGCCGTTGTGGAAGTAGTTCATGGCGTACATGTCCGCCGCGCCGCCCTCCTGGGCAACGTGTGTGTTGTGATGGATGGCGTTGAAGTCGCGATTCGCGCCCGCGGCCATGACCATGCGCTGCACCGTCAGCGGATAGTGGACGGCAGGGACCTCATCGCCCTCGCTGACATCCTCCCAATAACGCTGGAAATCCCAGTCGATGGTCGGATTCGCTCGGGGTTCGATGACGCGGGCGGGCTTTTCGCCGTCACCACCTGCCGCAGCGGCAGCCCCGGCCTGTGGATTGGGAACATAGGTGTAGCTCACCATTATCTGGCGGCCGACGGAATCGCCGTCCTGGTTCTCCCACTTGTACTCGTATCGGAGAAACGCGCCATCGCCGACTCGTGTCTTGCGCGGGTTGACGTCGAGGAGGACCTGAGAGACCTGCGAGACACGATCGCCGATGTAGAGCGGTTTGAGGGTCTCCACCTCAAGATCCGTGACGAATCCGGCGGTGCCGGGCGATGGAACCTGCAGGGTCTTGCCGGCTCGTCCGGTGCCGGAGTTGGAGAAATGCGGGTCATCGGTCGGCCAGATCGATCCCATCCCCGGCTCCCACATGGACCCCTGCTGGAAGACCTGGATCATGTGCGCAGGCGCAAAGATGCCATCGTAGCCGTACTTGCGGGCGACGGCCTCATCAAAGTGCAGCGGGCAATCGAATTCAAGGACTTCCATCTGTCGCCGGATCCCACTCTGCTCAACAGCATCGATGCCGGTCTTTGGCTCGAGCATGATGTCCTTGCCGACGAATTCCCGCGTCGGGCCCCATTCAAATTCTGAGTCGTTGTTTGATGTCATCGTCTTCTCCTTACCCCTGTTTCCGATGGCGCGAGACAAATCACGCCAGACAGGGAAATAGTGGCGTATTGAGGGCGGGGGCGCAAGCGGGGGGCGGTCAAATGGCTATTATTGAATTGAAGCTATGACGATTCCACTTGAGCCCAAGATTTACCACATTGTTCATATTGACCGCCTGCCTTCGATTCTGGCGGAGGGTCGGCTACTAAGCGATGCGGAGATGCAAGGTCGGCTCGAAGCGGGAACGGAGATTGGCATCCCTAGAATCAAACAGCGCCGACATCGCAATCAACTGCGTTCTCACCCGGGCCTTTACGTAGGTCAATGCGTTCCATTCTACTTCTCGCCTCGTTCCGTAATGCTGTACAAGATTCACAGGAATAACGATCAAGAGCTCCCATATCGCGGAGGCCAAGAGCCCATCATCCACTTAGAATCAGATCTTCGACGAACGGTCAATTGGGCTGAGACTAATGGCCTTCGATGGGCATTCACGTCATCAAATGCGGGGGCGCAGGTATTCGATGATTTTGCTGATCTGGATCAGTTGGGCCATATCAATTGGGGGGTCATTCGTGCCACATATTGGCCCGAGGAACGTTCCGCCAAGCAAGCGGAGTTCCTAATCGAGTCGCGATTTCCATGGGACTTGATTGATCACATTGGTGTAATGAACCACACCAGACGGACTGAGGTTCAAGAATACATTCAACACGAAGATCACCGGCCGCCCGTCACGGCCATTCGCGGCTGGTACTATTAGGCAGTCGGGCAAGGTAGGGGGCAGCCATGCCAATCACATATAGCAGAGGGGACATCTTCGAAACGGACGTGGATGCGCTTGTCAACAGCGTCAACTGCGTCGGCGTGATGGGGCGCGGCATCGCCTTACAGTTCAAGGAGCGATTTCCCGACAACTTCAAGCAGTATAAGGCTGCCTGCGACCGCGGAGAAGTGGAGCCGGGGCACATGTTCGTGACCGAGAGCGAAGCTGATGATGGCCCCCGCTACATCATCAATTTCCCGACCAAACGCCATTGGCGTGGCCGCAGCCTGATGGAGGATGTCGTAGCGGGTCTAGAGAGTCTGGCGCTGGAAATCCGGGAGCGCGGTATCAAGTCGATCGCCCTCCCTGCGCTGGCCTCCAACCTTGGTGGACTGAAGTGGCCTGCCGTGCGCGAACAAATCGACAGGGCATTATCGACCCTGTCCGACGTCAAAATTCTAGTCATGGAGCCAGGCAGCAACTCCGCAGATGGGCGCGTCGTCAAGCCAAGCGACCCACCAAAGATGACCCACGGACGCGCCACCCTGTTACATCTCATCCACCGATATCTTCAAGGATTTCTTGACCCCTTTGTCACTCTGCTTGAAGTGCATAAGCTGATGTACCTTGCGCAGGAGGCAGGCGAGTCCCTCAAGCTTCGGTACGACAAACGTCAATACGGACCTTACGCCCAGAATCTGCAGTATGTGCTCGACCACATGAACAGCCACTATATCCTGAGGCCCAGAAAGAGCAAGGAATCGCCGCGTGAAGAGGTTCGGCTGATGCCCGGCGCCCTCAAGGATGCCAGCGCGTTCCTTGAGGGCAGCGCCGAGACCCTCGACCGTATCGAGCGAGTCACGAAACTCATTGACGGTTTCGAGACGCCAGATGGTCTCGAGTTGCTCGCCACTGTTCATTGGGTTTGCGTGCATGAAGGCGCGAACACGCCCGAAAAGGCGATTACGGCTACTTACGAATGGAACGACCGCAAGCGGCAATTTTCTGAACACCAGATACGACTCGCATTCGAAACGCTGCACGAACAGGGTTGGCTCCCCTCACCCGCTGACAATCCTCCCGCATAGCAGCCGCCACCTGCTCCCATCCCACGCTCTTTGCACGGTATCCTACGTGGTGCCGCGCCATGCGGGGCGTGTGGTAGCTAGCAGGCTGGGAAGACCTAGGAATGAGCCAAGATACCGACGGCAAAAGCGAGCGAGGGGCGCGGCGGGGTAGCACATCCAACAGGCGCGGCCTTGTCATCGTCAATACGGGCGATGGCAAGGGTAAGACGACGGCCGCGCTTGGCGTGCTGTTTCGCGCGTGGGGGCGCGGCATGAACGCCGAGGTGTTCCAGTTCATCAAGCACACCGGCTCGCGTTTCGGGGAGAGTCGCGCGGCGGACAAGCTGGACATCCCATGGAGCGCGATGGGCGACGGCTTCACATGGCTGAGCAAGGATATCGACGCGTCTGCGGACATGGCGCGGGCGCAATGGGACGAAGCAAGCAAGGCGATTATCGCAGGCGAACGGGAGTTGATCATTCTCGATGAGTTCACGTACCCGCTTGCATATGGGTGGATAGACGTACAGAGCGTGATTGACGTGCTGAAACAGAGGCCGGAGATGATGCACGTGATCATCACTGGCCGCAATGCGCCGGACGAACTTATTGATTACGCCGACCTGGTAACAGAGATGCGCGAAATCAAGCATCCGTTCAATGACCAAGGCATCCGCGCGCAGCCCGGCATCGAGTTCTAAGCGATATGACTCCCCCTGCCCTGTCCCTTGAGCAAGCCATCGCCGCGATTCGTCCGCCGGACGCGGAGGCGATGAGCCGGTCAGCAGCACGGCAGGCCACGCTAACCAAGCCGCCGGGGAGCCTGGGGCAGTTAGAAGAGTTGTCCATACGGCTTGCGGGAATGCTTCGGACAGAGCAGCCGCGGATTCGTGAGCAGGCAATCATCATCGCAGCGGCGGATCATGGCGTCGTGGCGCAGGGTGTGACTGCCTATCCGCAGGACGTGACGGCGCAGATGGTTCTCAATTTCTTGTCGGGCGGCGCGGCTATCAGTGTCATGTGTCGGCAGTTGGGAATCCGGCAAGTAATCGTCAATGCGGGTGTCGCGACGGAGTTGCCGCCCCACCCTGACCTGAGGACGCTTGGCATCGGGCGCGGCACCGCAGATATGTCTCAGGGTACGGCTATGACTCGTGAGCAGGCACTGGCGTGCGTTGATGCGGGTATCGGACTTGCGCAGGAATGCGTGGAGGACGGCATCGATCTCATTGGCACTGGCGACATGGGCATCGGCAACACGACGGCGTCCGCGGCAATCACGTCTGTGGTCACGGGAATGCCGCCGGAGGATGTGACGGGGGATGGCGCGGGGCGTCCCTCGGCGGGGTTGGACCACAAGATAGCCGTCATTCAGAGCGCGCTTGAGGTCAACGAGCCGGATCCTGCGGACGGCCTCGCGGTTCTGGCTGGAGTTGGCGGGTTTGAGATCGGCGTGTTGGCGGGCGTGATGATAGGCGCGGCGGTGCGCGGCAGGCCGGTTGTGCTGGACGGGTTTATCTCAGGGGCGGCGGCGCTTGTTGCCAATGCCATCACTCCGTCGGCACGGGACTATATGATTGCGGCTCATCTCTCCGCCGAGCGTGGACACCGTGCTGCGCTTGAACATCTTGGGCTCACACCGCTGCTTGATCTGAATATGCGGCTGGGCGAGGGGACGGGGGCGGCGCTTGCGATGCCCATCGTCGAGGCAGCTGCGGCCACGTTGTCAGATATGGCGACGTTCGATGAGGCGGGGGTGTCCGGGCCGGCGGATGAGCCGGGCGTGAGCGGGGATGAGCGATGAAGGGCCTGTTCGCCGCCATCGGATTTCTCACAATCGTCCCGATACCGCGTGTGGGCGAGGGTTCGCTCGCGTGGTCGCGTATGTGGTTTCCAGTTGTCGGGCTCGGCATCGGCGGACTGTTGGCAGGCTTTGATTACGTCTTAAGAGAAGGGTTCTGGACTCTAACGGACACCGGATTCCCCTCCCTGTTGCTCGCGGCGCTGCTGATTGCCTTTCTCTTGATCGTCACGCGGGGGCTTCACCTGGACGGATTCATGGACACGTGTGACGGGCTCTTCGGCGGGGCTAACGCCGAGCGGCGGCTGGAGATCATGCGAGATTCGAGGGTCGGGTCGTTCGCCGTGGCGGGTGTACTGTGCCTCTATCTGATCAGCTTTGCCGCCATCGTCTCTCTCTGGCCGCCGGGTCGTTTCTGGGCGCTGCTGGTCATTCCGTGCCTCTCACGGTGGGCGATGGTGGTTACGATGTCGGCGTTTCCGTATGGACGGAGCGACGGCGGGCTTGGTTCGGCGCTTTTGCGGGGCGGGACGCGAGTGCAGACGCTCATTGCGACTGTGATTGCGGCGGCAGCGGCCGTCGTTCTTGCGGGGCCAACGGGCGTCGTTTTGCTGGTCGTGGCGGGCGCAGTGGCACTGGCAGTGGGTCAATTCGCGACAAGTCGGCTCGGCGGCGTGACCGGAGACGTGTACGGAGCGGTGAATGAGCTGGCGACGATGGCAATGCTCGTGGCGGCGTCGTTGATTGTGTTGGGCGATATTCTGCCGCTAGAGCCTCTATGGCTCGCGCAGGGCATCGACCTTGGCTTCGGGGATGATTCATATGCGCCGTAGGGAGACGTGATGGGTGCGGGACTTACACTCATCATCGGCGGGGCGCGCTCCGGAAAGAGCGCTTTTGCGGAGAAGCTGGCCGCCCGGCATGAGCGGGTGCTGTTCGCGGCGACGGCGGAGGCGCTGGACGATGAGATGCGTGAGCGCATCGAGAACCACAAGCGGAACCGCCCTGCCACCTGGCACACACTGGAAGAGCCGCGCGCTGTCACGGAGGCCATCGCGGGCGTCGAGATGGCTCATGATGTCCTGCTGCTCGACTGCCTGACACTGTGGGTCAGCAACCTGCTCCTGGATTTGGAGGGGCAAGCGGACGTGGAGAAGCGCATAGTTGCTGAGGCGGAGCGGCTGCTTGCGTCCTATGAGGCTTCCGATGCGGAATGGATCGTCGTGACGAACGAGGTGGGGCAAGGCGTCGTGCCTCCGACGGTGTTGGGCCGCGCCTTCCAGGACGCCATCGGGCGAGTGAACCAACTCTTCGCGGCCCGGGCGGACAAGGTGAATATGCTGGTGGCGGGTATTGCGGTGAACGTGAAGGGAATTGGTGGGAACGTGGATTAGTCGTGTCCCTGCTACAATCGCGACACGCCAACATATCTGGATTCCCGCTTTCGCGGGATTGACGGGGGAAATAATGACACACGAGAATCGGCCTAGCGGCCCGCCGGAGCCTGTTGATGATGAGAGCGGCGGTCAGCCCGTCCTGTATGAGACGGCGGAGGATAGCAGCATCGCCATCGTGACCCTGCACCGCCCCGGCGTGCTGAACGCCATCAACGGAGCGTTGACGGAGGCGCTGAAAGAGGCCCTCGCACAGGCGGACGCGGACGAAGCCGTCCGTGCGGTGATCATTCGCGGCGCGGGCCGCGCATTCTCCGCAGGCGGCGATATCACGGAGTCGTCCCGTCGCATCCTGGCCAACGATGATTCGCTAGAGCGCGCGACGCCGGGCGCGGCCCACATCACGGTGTGGGAGCTGGGCAAGCCGGTCATCGCCGCCGTCCACGGCTACGCAATCGGGCTGGCATTCGAGTTGGCCGGCGTGTGCGATTTCACGGTGCTGGCGGACGACGCGAAGGTGGGCGAGATCCAGATTCGGCACGGCTACGGCCCTCCGGTGCTTATGACGCCGTACGTGGTGACGCTCAAGCGCGCGAAGGAGATCCTGCTGCTCGGCGATATGGTCGACGCCCAAGAGGCGCTGGCAATGGGGTTGGTGAATCGCGTCGCCCCCGCCGACAAGGTGATGGACACGGCGATGGACATCGCGCGGAGGCTCGCAGCACTGCCTGCGGCGACAGTGCGGATGAACAAGATGCTGATCAACCGCTCGTATGAGGTTGGCGGGTTCCGCACGGCGTTGAACTATCGCGATGACGAGGCCTTTGCGGACCTGTGGGCATCATCGCAACAGGACGATGAGACGAGAGAACGGCTGCAGGTGCTTCAGGACCGCGGCTGGGAGGCGTTCCGCAACGAGCGCGACGCCCGCTACCACGGCCGGACGGCAGAGGAAGAGGCGGCGGCGCGGGAGAGCGGGGGATAGGGTTCTTCTCTCCTCGCATCGCCCTGCAATGCGGCAGAGTCTCCTGAGGTCGGCGGCGTGACACTGACCGTTGTCGGAATCGTCATTGGGATTGGCGTTGGGTTGTTCATCGGCCTGACGGTGGGGCCGTTGTGGATAGGGATTGTGTTGGGCACGGCCATCGGTATTGCGCTTAGCGTTGCGCTGGAACGTGGGCGCGGCGGGAAGTGATGGGAGCTGGCCAGGTCCGACGCACCTGTTATTTCGCGTTCGCGTTAGTCCCGTTGTCTTGTTGGCCGTTTCCTGTAGTGCCGCTCCGCGTTTCGCGGCCTCTGAGGAGGGCCTGGTAGTGGCGGCCCCAGAGGGCATCGTTTTCAAGTGAGTTGAAATCGTCCTGGCCCCAGATCCAGCTCCTGACCTCCTCGTTGGAGGCGACGGCAGCGCGCAGGGCATTCAGTGCCAGTTCCGCTCGACCCTGCCGCCCCAGCACACGCGCATACCAGAACAGGGCCTCCGCGGAATCGTCGGGACGCGCTTGCACTGACGCATTCAGTGAGTCGAGCGCCTGCGTGAGCATCCCCACGTCGGCGAAGGCAACACCCCTGTTGTAAAGGGCATCAGCGTGATTCGGGTCGACGCGGAGCGCGGTATCAAATGAATCGATGGCCTCCATGGTGCGGCGCATCTGCGCGAGCGCGTTGCCACGGTTGTTCAGCGCGTCCGGGTCATCGGGACGCAACGTGAGGACGCGGTTGTATGACTCCAACGCTGCGGCGTAGTCCTGCAACTCCATGTAGGCGTTGCCGCGGCTGTTCTCCGCGTCTGCGTGGCGAGGCTCAATAGCCACGGCGCGCTCAAACTCGCTCAGCGCGTCGCCCAGCAAGTCCTTGCGGTAGAGAACGATGCCGCGTCCGTGGTGGGCGTCCGGGTGTCGTTCCGCCAATTGGAGCGCGAGGTTGAACGTGCCGAGTGCATCATCGAGGCGATCGAGCTGATTGAGAACGAGGCCGCGGTAGACGAGCGCTTCAATGTAATCAGGTCGTCTGAGAAGGGCGTCCTGCAGGGCGACGAGAGCGTCATCAGCCCTGCCGACGGCCAGCAACGCTCGGCCCTTGGTAGACAGCGCGCGAGCGTGACCAGGCTCAAGAGCGATGGCGCGATCACATGCCGCAATCGCCTCATCGTACCGTTCCAGCTCCGTCAGGGCGGCGGCAACGTTCGCGTGCAACCCCGGCAGGGGTTCATGATCGTGCAGCGCCTCCTGGAACGATGTCAGCGCTTGCTGAGGTTGGCCGGCCAGCATGAAGACGTTGCCGGAGTTGACCTTCGGCTCGATCAGGTTCGGATCGATTTCAATCGCACGTCGATAGCTGGCGAAGGCAGGCTCAATACGACGCAGCCGGACGAGGGCATTGCCGCGGTTGTTGAGGACGCGAGCGGGATGGTCAGACCCAAGCCGCAGAATACTCTCCATGGCCTGTAGAGCATCGTCAAATCGACTCAGTTCCGCCAGCGCCGCCGCGCGGCCTGTGATGGCGGCCACGTTGTCTGAGTCAGCGGCGATGACCCTATCGAATGCGCGTAGGGCGTCCTGCGGTCTGGCCAGCGCCAAGAGGGACACGCCGCTTGCATAAAACACTTTGCCGATGATCTTGCGATTCTGGCGCGCAAAATCGAACGATTCAACGGCCGCATCGAACTGCCACTGTCGCATGAGCGCCAGTCCGCGCAGATACCAGATATCCGGGGCCTGCTTGTCGGTTGCTCCATCAAGCGCGTATTCATAGGCGACGAGGGCACGAAGCCAATCGCCGGTGCTTGCCCACGCGCGTCCCTCAAGGAGCCAGTCTGAAGTCTCCTTGTCATCGGAAGCCTGTTCGAGGAGATGGTACAGGAGGATGCCGATCTGCTCGGCGGCGTCAGGTAGGCGGGATGCGAGGATGTCGGCATCGATCCAGTCATCGCCGCGTGGCCAGTCCGGGGGCATGTCAAGGAGTTCAATGGCGGTGCCCCGAAGATCGAGGAGGGGCGGCAGGCTCACGCTCGCCGTCTCCCGTTGTCCGCGCCTTCCGATAGGACATCGCCGATGGAGTTACCGGGAGGCGGGGCATCACCGTCAAGGGGTTCCGTTCCGTGGGGTGGGGAGTCCGGGACAGCGAACGGGGAGACAATTGGGATGTCCTCGAATGCCGCGGAGCTATCCGCGCGGAGGCGCCGCAGCTCGGCTTCCGCCTCGGCCAGATAGGACGCAATGGCGTCCCGTTCAATGCGAGCAATCTCCGGGCGGGCTCGGATGAATCCGCGAAGGACGGTGTGGTAGCGCTCTGCGGCAGTCACCAACTCTGCGGCCAGTTCCTGTCGTTCCTCTTCACTATCCTCCGTGTCCGCAGAAAGACGCAGGCGGATGGCGTTGACCAACTCTCCTTGTCGGCGGACGGCGTCAACCTCGGCTGCAGCCTCCTCGTATTCAAGCTCCCTGTTTCGCAGCTCCGCCTGGTTGCGGAGGGTGAGCACCAGTATGACCAGTGCTGTGAACGCGACGAGTGTGATGGCTACCGGGATAAAGCCCGTCACGATGCCGCTGCCGATGTCGGAAAAGGGGATCGTGATCAGGCCGACCAGATGCAGGATGCCAAGAACCGTCGAGATGAGCACCACGACGATGCTGACGGCAAGCGTCTTCACGATGCAATCAGTTGTTCAAACCGTGACGCGATGTCCGGGTCCGAGTACAACGCGCCGAAGTCCGTTTCCGTCCTGGCCTGTACACGCAAAGTGGGAGAGGCAGTCACCGCCTGCCGCAGAGCTTCAAATGCCTCTGTCGTCTGGCCGAGTCGGCTTTGTGCCCTGGCCTTGTGAAAGAGCGCGTCCGCAAAGCCGGGTCGCAGGACGACCGCGCGGTCGAATGCGGCAACGGCATCTCGAAACTGCTCAAGGCGTGCAAGTGCGACACCCCGACCGTAGTGTGCTTCGGGGATGTCTAACCGAAGGCGCAGGCAACGCTCAAAGGCGTCTGCAGCGTCTTCAAACTGCCCCATGCGGGAGTAGGTAACGCCACGGTTGTAGTGCGCGCGGGCAAAGGCAGGGCGAAGGTTGATGGCCCGATCATAGGACTGCAGGGCCTCGTCATTGCGGCCCACGAGGGCAAGTGCGTTGCCGAGATCGTTGTGCAGATCGGGGTTGTCGGACAGGTATGTTCGGGCGTTCTCAAAGCCGACGATGGCATCATCAAGCCGGCCGGAATCAGATAGGGCTCGAGCGCGGTCATAGATTGTGTCGCCGTCCTGTCCGTTGATGCGCAGCACAGAATCGAAGTCCCGAATGGCATCCTCAAATCTGTCCATCTCAGCAAGGACATTGCCACGGCCAGCCAGGATCGCCGGTTCGTTTTCTCCGGTCGCGGACGCCAACGCGTCATAGATCTGAAGGGATTCGCGTAATTCTCCGTCCCGCTGCAACGAGACGGCGTACAGCAGGCGAATCTGGGGGTCTTCCGGCAGTTCCCGCAGTGCCTGCCTGTATGCGGCCGCCGCTCGTTCATCCTCGCCAATAGCGAGGTAGGCGTTGCCACGGAACACCCAGTCCTGCGCTGAGAAAGTCTCGAGAACTTCAGAACGCTCTAGCAACAGACGCACTTCCGGTCGCAGGTGCGCTTGCAACGCATTTGGCGAGGCGGCATCCCGCGAAGAAGGGGCCCGGCTCCTTAGCGCCCGCTGGGCTCGCCATGCCTCTTCATGCGATTCATACATTCGGCGGAGGCGCTCGGCTTCCTCGTTGTCCCCGCGCCGCTCGGCAGAGGCAATCTGCCGCTCAAAGCTACGCCAGAAGTCCTGCTCCACCTCCGCATGAACTTCCTCGGAATCGGCAACGTCAGCAACAACTGAGTCCTGCGGCGATTCGTTCCTGCCGGGCTCAGACATTCCGCGAAAGAGGTTGCTAAAGAATTTCATGCGCCATTCCAGCACTGCGACGGCGATAAGCAACGCCCCGGCAAGCACACCTATTACCGGCATTAAGTCCTGCATATAGGAAAAAGGGTACTCCCCATATGTGATGACGGCAACACGACAGGACATAACAGAGTACGGGAGAGGGCACATTCATGTGCCACGTGGAGTTGCAGGATGAGTACGGGTGTTCTTATCTTTCGTCCATTGAATGCGGATCGGACAGCGCACCCAGGGAGGTGAATCGAATGGCGCTCACATTGACGGAAGCAGCCAAGCTCTCCAACGACGTCCTGTTGCAGGGCGTGATAGAAACCGTGATCAAGGACAGCCCTGTTCTCCAATCGCTGCCCTTCATCGAGATTGTCGGGAACGGTCTCACGTACAACAGAGAAAAGGCCGCGCCGACGGTCAGTTTCTACAGCGTTGGCGATTCGTGGGCGGAGAGTACACCAACGTTCACCCAGTTGACGGCGACGCTCTCCATCCTGGGCGGCGATGCGGACGTGGACAATTACCTTGCGACGACACGGTCCAACATCCAGGACCTCGAAGCGGCCGTCGTTCAGCTGAAAGCGCGTGCCATCCAGCACAAGTTCGAGGACACGTTCATCAACGGGAACGCGGATACGGACGAAGACTCGTTCGATGGCATCGATGTCCTGGCAACAGGCGATCAGGCCCTCACGATGGGTCAGAACGGCGGCACATTGACCCTGGACAAGCTCGATGAACTCATCGACACGGTCAAGGGCGGGAAGCCGGACATGATCCTGATGAGCCGCCGCTCGCGGCGCAAGCTCAACTCGCTCGCCCGCGCGTCCGGTTCCGGAATCGTGGTGTCCGACCGTGATGAGCTCGGCCAGATGGTGCAGTACTACGACGGCATCCCGGTGGGCGTGAATGATTGGATCTCCGATGCGCAGACTGTGGGAACCAGCGCGGACTGCTCCACGGTTTTCGCCTTTCAGGCCGGTGAGGGCAGTCTCGTCGGGCTTACGTCGCCGGGCGGGTTGCAGGTGGAACGCGTCGGCAACCTGGAAACGAAGGATGCACGGCGGACGCGGGTGAAGTGGTACGTGAGCCTTGCCCTGTTCAACACAGCGAAGCTCGCCAAGCTTACCGGAGTTCGCAACTGAATTCCCGGTTCGCGATCACCTCAGAAATACGCCCACAATCGGTTGCCGCGTTTCGGCGTGGGCGACCAACCAGGAACCTTGTAGGACGCGGACCGGGATAGAAGGACGGAAAATGAGCACGCTGGGACAGGTGCGGGAGCGCGTGAGGCGCGATCTGCATGACGAGGACGCCAACAGCTATCGCTGGACAGACGATGTGTTGAATCGCCACATCGAGCGGGCGCTGGCCAAGGTCTCCAAGGTCGCGCCGCAGGAGAAGACGGTCTCGAGGGGGCTAACAAGCGGAAGCCGGGAGATCTCGGTTGCGGACCTGACTGACCGCATTGTCGTTGAGGCCGTCGAATATCCCGTGGGTGAGCATCCACCGTCCCGCGTGCGCTTCAACCAATGGGGCGACACGCTCATGTTGAACCTGCCCGGCGAGCCGAATGCCGGCGAGAGCGTCACTGTGTATTACGGGGCGCTTCATCGGCTGACGGACTCAGCGTCCACCCTTCCTGAGGCGCTGGAGGAGCTGGTAATCACCGGCGCGGCGGCGTACGCGGCGCTGGAATGGGCAGCGTACGCGGTCAATCGTCTCAACGTCGGCGGACAGGACGTATGGCGGCAGTACCTGACATGGGCGGAGGAGCGGATGGCCGATTTCGAGCTGCAGCTGGCGCGAATCGGCCGCCGTTCCGGCTTTCGCCCGCGAAAGCTCTTCCATCCGGAAGACGACGGCGGACTCTAGGTAGTCCGGACTCAGCAATACGATCGATTCCCTGGTGACCAGAGATGCATTCGTTATCTGAAACGTTGTTGGCTGCGCAACGCAACCGCGCAGCGGTTCCATACGTGCACGCTACGCTCGCAGAGCGGTGGGGCGGTGTGACGCAGCTCCGGTGGGAACGGCTTACCTCCGGGCAGGAGCCGGACGGACCACATGATGCCGTCACCACATCCGGCGGCTCACTCATTCGTATCCGTGCCCAGGCCGACCCGAACGGCCTCTTTGTCCAGCGAACTGCCTCTCCCGGACCGGATTCACAGTTCGGAATGTGGCAGAACCTTGGAGAGACGTCCGCCTCCGGAGGCGTGGCAGTCACTGAGATTGACGGCAAGATCCATGTCTTTGACATTGCAGCCAATCAGAGGACGATCCGCGAGCGAACGAGCCGAGACGACGGTTTGGCGTTTGGCTCGCCGCGCACGGTCGCAACGGCGGCGGCGAACGTCACATCGCTTGCAGCGGCGTCCGGCACGGGCGGCGGAGCATTGCTGCTCTACGCGGAGTCAACTGGCATCGTTCGTTCGATTACAAGAACGGCAGGAACGTGGTCGTCGCCCTCGGCATGGACCAACTCGTTGAGGACAGTAGACGGCATCGCCTGCGCTCACATCGACGGCGATTGGGCGGTTGTGGCGTGCGGGAAACTGTCAAACGGATCGTCAGGCGTATGGACGTGCACTCTTGGCGCGGGTTCATCTCAGACGGCGGAAACATGGTCGATGCTACGTGAAGTGATCGCCTCGGCGGCGGGCGCTGATGTGACGTATCGGGATCCCGGCGTCTGCGCGGCGGACGGGCCGCGCATCAGCTTCGTCGAGGCATATGGCGGGGCGGCCGGCTACTCACAGACGATGACAACGCACGCAGCGGCGGGTACGCGCTTCCGCGACCATCGTTGGCGCGAGCCATCTCCATTCGGGCAGATTGGAGGCACCGGGCCTGCCTTGAACGCCGAGGCCTCGTTTGTGTGGCTGACAACGCCGTCCGAGGTGTGGCGAGCGCACATCGGCACGCCGTCTATCGATATTTCCGGGTCTGTCTTAGCCGCGGACATGAAAGAGACGCCTCGCGGTGCTTCGTTAACACTCGTATTGGCAGAGGGGCCACAGCTTGATTCGTCAGTTACCGTGGGCTCCGGCCCATTGGGTCATGAACTCAGCATTGCGTGGGGATATGAAACGGGCGCGGGGCGTGAGACGGGCCAGGCGCAACGCTATTGGGTTCGGGAGGTAAGGCGCGAGACGCGGCGTGGCAGCCTTGTAACGGTGCTTGAGGTGGAGGACCCGTGGTGGTTTATGGCCAAAATGCGGGCGCGGCGTCAACTCACGTGGCCCGCGCACACGGCATCTGTGTGGAACATCCTGAGCCAACTGCTCACGATGGCGGGCCTGTCCACGACGCTCGCACGCTCAAACCCCGCCATCGTGGCCACCTATCCCGCAATCACAATCTCCCCGAACGAGAGCCTTGCGGTTTCCATCAACCGCCTGATGTCCCGCGTGCCGGACGTCCTGCGATTTTCAGATGGCGTGCTTGAGGCAATCCGTACGCGTGAGACTGACCCTGCTGTCTATTCCTATGGCGAACCGGGCGACCATGCGCTGGTGGACGTCGCGCGTTCATCCGCCCTTTCCCCCGTTAACCACGTGCAAGTCTACGGGCGCGGAGCAATCGCCCAATCGGTCAATCAGCGGGAGATGGAATCTGTGGGCAGTCTCCTGGTGCAGGTCGTCGATCGATCGCTGACAACGCCGGAGGTGGCGGCCACGAGAGCAGACGCCGAATTGCGTTCTCGTGGCATCCTGCAGCCCTTTGCACGCATCACGGTTCCCGTGAACACCGGGCAGCAACTTCATGACGTGGTGTCCGTCACCGCGCCGTCAGTGGGGTGGGCATCGGAGCGACTACGGGTTGCAGGTTTGAGGACGCGTTACGACATCGGCAGGTCTCAACCGGTGTATCAGCAGGACATTGAGCTGGGCGGAGTGTAGGCATGGAGCTAAGGCGCGGCACACTCAAGGAATTCTATTCGTCATCATTCACTGCGGACGTGCAGCTGGACGGGAGCGTGCCGACGTGGCTGACGGGGACGCGCATCAGCCGGGCCATCCCTTCCTCGGAATTACTGGCCGGACGATCCTGCATCATCGCCTTCGCGTCAGACCCGTCCGACCCCACTGAGGCCGTTGTTATTGCGGTATACACATAGTCGGGGACGCACCGACTCTATTGGGGGACGCTGAGGCAGGGACGGATGATAGCGCTCCCGCCGATGGCGATGTGTGGTGAACCCTGTGCAATCTTCGCAGCGTCCTGCAAGGATTCCGCGTTGATGATCAGGTAGCCGCCAATGCCAATTTCCTCGGGCACATAGTCATTGACGCCATCTTTATCGACTACCTTGCCGCCGGGCTCCAATGGTCTGCCGGAGTCCAGCGCGCCGGATGCCACCAGGCCTCTCAGCCACGCCTGCCACTCACCCATATATGCCTGTGTTTGTTCATCTCCATCCTGCGGGTCCAAAGCGCGACCCACGGTCAACACGAGAAACTGTTGCACAACTACCTCCAACTGTGTTAATGCCGTCCATTTGTGCGTGACAGCCGGACGGCCTGCCGCGCGTGTATAGTATCCGCATGATTCTGTTCAAGGAACCGAGTGCTCAACTGATTCTGCGGGGAGAGAAATCGCAGGCGCGCAAGCTGTGGGCACGGGCGCGGGCGAAGGAGGGCGCAGAGCACCTTCTCTATCGCCGGCCGCCGATGACCGGTGAGAAGCCGTTTGCCAAGATTCTCGTCACGCGAGTGTGGAAGCAGCGCATTGGGGATATGACGCCGGAGGAGGCGCTGGCCGAGGGCTGGCCGGACAAGGCGGCGTGGATCGAGCAGTTCAGCGAGGGGAAGAAGTTCAACAGCCCCGTGGACGAAGTGGAGGTCTACGCGCTGGCGTTCGAGGTTATCGAACGGTTCGAGGAACCGGCCTCTACCTAGACGCGCAATAACTACTCCGGCGAATCAGCTCTCAAGATGAGGACGGGGACGCTGGCACGGCGTATGACGCGGCCCGAGACACTGCCCGCGATGAGATCGCTCACCTTGCCTGCGCCGTGGCGACCTATCGCAATGATGTCACAGCCGTTGGCCTCGGCCACCTCGAGAATCACATCCGGCGTCGGGCCCCACTCCACCATGGTGGTCACCGTGAAGCCGTAGCCCTCAAGGTCTTCCTTTACTGAGCTGACAATCTCGTCCGCCTCCGTACGAGCCTGCTGTTCAATGTCTTCGAGGTCTTCACGGGACGGAAGGCGCGGGACGAACCCAAGCCGGATGGAGGATGGCCCGGGCATCCTGAGGTGAGCAACGTGAAGCACGGTGATTTGGACGGTGGCCGCTACGCCGCTGAACAGCTTGCCCAACCACTCGACGGACGACACATCCTGGCCGGATCCGTCTACCGCCAGCAGTATGTGCGTCACGGATTGTACCTTCCGCTTCCGTTCATGCCTTATCGAGGGCCGCCGCTCTACCAGCCGAGACGAATTCCTATTGCGCGGCGCGGCGGCGTCTAAGCCTGCTCATGATGAAGCCGGCGGCGATACCGATGACAGGAGCGGCCGTCAGCAGAGCCAGGGAACCGATGACGAGCCAGTGGGTGTAGTCATATCCAAAGATCATGATGCTTGCCTTTACGCCTGGGGCTTTGCCGATTCCATGGTACTCCAGTTCGTGATGGCGGCATGAGAATGCCAGAATGTTTCCGAACGCATGTTGCAATGTCGCACGAGGCATGGTACCGTCGTCAGAACGCGCGTTCGTTATCGGTGAGTGTGGCGCGCCGGTTGGAGGTGTTGGTATGACGTTGGCACAGGTACGCAGCTGCGCGGTTGTTGGTCTTGAGGGTTCTATTGTTGAGGTGGAGGTGGACATCGCGCCCGGGCTGCCCGCTTTCACGATTGTGGGGCTGCCGGATACGGCCGTCCAGGAGGCCCGGGAGCGTGTTCGCGCGGCTATCAGGAATTCCGGGTTTGAGTTTCCGCAGCGCCGGATTACGGTCTCCCTCGCCCCCGCGGACCTCAAGAAGAATGGGACGTCTTACGATCTGCCCATAGCGGCCGGTATCCTGATCGGCTCCGGGCAGGCGGGGGCGCAATTCTCGCTGGATGAGGTTGGTTTCCTTGGCGAGCTTTCGCTGGAGGGACAAGTGCGCCACACGCAGGGCGTGTTGCCGATGACGGCGCTGGCGAGAGAGGGCGGCCTAACGCAGATCGTTGTTCCGGCTGTCGACGCGCCGGAAGCTGCGCTCGTCGACGGCATTGAGGTGCTGCCTGCGGGCAACCTGCGGGAACTTGTGGAGCACATCAGCGGTGAACAGACATTCCGCCCGTTCTATCAGACTGAGCCGCCGGCAGACCCGGGCGGGACGGCAACCATCGACGGATTCGATATGTCGCTCGTCCGCGGGCAGGAGAACGTGAAACGAGCTTTAGAGGTTGCGGCGGCGGGCGGCCACAACCTGGTGATGATGGGACCGCCGGGCAGCGGAAAGACGCTGCTTGCGCGCTGTCTGCCGTCCGTTCTTCCTACGATGACGCGGGATGAATCACTGGACGTGACAAAGATCTACAGCGTGGCAGGCCTGCTGCCGCCGGAGCGACCACTCATCTCTGCCCGTCCGTTCCGGTCCCCGCACTACACAGTTTCCAACGCGGGGCTGGTGGGCGGAGGACATTGGCCGCGGCCGGGCGAGATTACGCTTTCCCATCGCGGTGTCCTGTTCCTCGATGAGATGCCTGAGTTCGGACACCACATCCTGGAGGTCCTCCGGCAGCCGCTGGAGGACAAGGCGGTCACGATCAGCCGCGCCCAGGGGTCGATTACCTTCCCGGCGAATTTCATGCTGGTCGGCGCGATGAACCCCTGCCCGTGCGGGTTCTACGGTGACGTTGTGAAGGCGTGTTCTTGCAGCCCGTCGACCATTGACCGCTACCAACGCCGCATCAGCGGGCCGCTTCTGGACCGCATCGACATCTTTGTCGACGTGCCGCGCGTGGAGTACGAGAAGCTGACAGATGACCGGATAGGTGAGACATCAGCGGTCGTGCGGAGCCGCGTGGAGGAAGCGCGGACGCGACAACGGGCACGCTTCGGCAGTTCGCCCGGCGTGTTGACCAACGCGGACATGGGGCCGGTGGAAGTGCGGGAGTATTGCGGGTTGGATGATGCGTCGCATGGGCTTCTGCGAGCAGCGATGCAGCAACTGCACTTAAGCGCTCGAGGCTTCCACCGCATTCTCAAGCTGGCGCGGACGATTGCGGACCTGGCTGAAGAGCCAACCATCACATCGCGCCATCTGAGCGAGGCCCTTCAATATCGGCCGCGCGAGCTGGGCGCGGCAGCGTAAGCCTCTACGTCACGCGGACCGGGTGCGGAAGGGGCTGGTTGAAGAGATAGCCCTTCTCGTTGAAGGGCACGTGATTGGGCTGGGTGTTACCAGCGGAATCGGTGGCGCGAGTCATGATTGTGTGCTCGCCTGCCTCGGCATCCCATGTGAACTGGAACTTGACCCATGAGTAATCGGGTTGCGGGGTGGCTAGTACGGCGTCGTGCCACGTCCGCCCGCTATCGGTACTCCACTCAACTCGGGAGATGGTCCCAGCGGGCGAGTGCGCGTAGCCATGTATACCGTGCCGACCTTGTTCCAGACGCGCGGGCCATGGTAGTGCAAGCGCGCTCTTGATGACCTGCTTCGTGACGGGCTTGCCACGGGCTTCGCCTTCCGGCGGGTAGTCGTCTCCGATGAGGACGTACGAAGTTGTGTTGTTGCGCGTCCACAGTTTCTCTGAAGACACAACGATCCTGCCAAGCCACTTTATGTGGGAGCTCCCCACCCAGCCCGGCACGACGGCGCGCAGGGGAAAGCCATGATCCTTCGGCAGAGGCTCGCCGTTCAGCGAGTAGGCCAACACTGTGTCAGCATCCATCGCCTTGTCGACGGGCAAGACATAGCGAAAGCCGTTCTCAGGTGCTTCGGTATCCAGGCCAACCAGCAACACACTCACCGCAGCATCAGTGATGCCGGCAAGCGTCAACACGTCCCGCAGCGACACTCCGGTCCACTCGCCATTCCCAATCGCGCCCGTCATCCACTGTGTGCCCGTGGACTGTCGGCCCTGCAGCAGGCCGTACATGGCGCGGTGATTTCCGGCGCATTCCAGGTAGGAGATGTACGTTCGGCTGGGCAACCGCTGCAATTCCTCGAATGAGAGTAGTATCGGCTCTGCTATCGCATCGCCTTCTATAGACAGTTGCCAGTTGGAAACATCGACGACAGGTGTTGGTCCGTTGTTTCGAACGAAGAAGTACTCGTTGGGCGTAATCAGGCCCTGCATATTCTCCAGCCGAGCCTCCAGGCCGATGTCGTCGCGAGCGATAAACGGCGCAGGATCCTTGAACAGCAACCGCTGGCCCATGGGAGTTAGCGTCGGATCAGCCGGTTCCCCGTTGAAGAGGTTGCCGGAGCACGCAGCGATGACAAGAGCACTTCCGCCAACAATCAGCAGGCGCAGGAATTCTCGCCGATCCATTCCTGTCGCTCTGGCATATTTCCATAGCGACTCGTCGTCCGGTTTTGTTGAGGCGTGCTGCGTTTCGTTATTCGTCATTTGGTTATTGGGCAGCGGGATTGCCTGACTCCCATATTGTGCCGCATGTGTTCAGTTGGGCGAGCTTGACCGTACCAGGGGCTTGTAGCTACGATATTGTGTCAAAAGTCACAAAGTAGAGATCATTTTGACGCCGCAGAACATTGTCGGCGGCGCAGCAGGCACAGACAAGGCTGAACAACCATGACAAGCACAAACGGAACGACACTGACCCTTGAGGGCGAGCGACGACAGGCCCTGGGCCGCCATGTGAAGGCTCTCCGGCGCGAGGGCATCACTCCGGCCAATCTCTATGGCCGCGGCGCGGAGTCCGTCAGCTTCCAGGCCGAGAGCCGGGCGCTGGACAGGCTGGTCACGGACGGCGGGCGCGGCTCGCTTGTTGAGCTGACCATTGACGGGGAGAAGCACCAGACCCTGCTGCGGACCCTGCAGCGCCATCCGGTGACGCGTGCGATTATGCACGCTGATTTTTATATCGTGGAAATGAACCGGGCCGTGCAGACGACGGTTCCGGTGCACCTGGTTGGCGACGCGCCCGCGGCGCGGCTGCCGGGGGCGGTTATCACGCACCTGACACACGAGGTGACTATCGAGTGCCTGCCCGCCAACATCCCGTCGGCAGTGGAGTTGGATGTGTCCGAGCTGGAGGAGCTGGAGACGGCATTGTACGTCTCGGACATCGCAACGCCGGAGGGCGTTGAGGTCCTGACTGACGGTGAGACGATCATCGTTCGGGCGACCCACTCACGCGTCACGGCGGCCATGGCGGCTGAGGACGCCGAGGCGGAGGCCGAGCTGGAGGAAGGCGCAGCAGAGGCCGCTGCACCCGCAGAGGACTCCTCAGGCGACGACTAGGCTGCTCCGCAGGCTATTACCCCCTCACGCTCGCCCTCTCTCGACAAGAGACGGCAGCCTACGGTTGGCGATTCCGGCGCCGGTTGCACCCTGTGTTCAAGATCCCCGCTTTCGCGGGTGTTACGGACGATTTGGTCGGCACAATTGCGGCTTTAGATTCCTCGGCTGCGCTCGGAATGACAGCGGTGTAGGGCGGCGTTATGCGCCGCTGTTCTGGATCCCCATTTCAAGCACGGGCATGACGAGGGGCTCGCCCTTCCCTGCGCTCAGGGTGAACGAGGGCGGCGGCGGTCGCCGGGATGTCAGGCGAAGCGTTAAGAGCATGCCTGTGGACGGCGTGGGGACGGGAAAGACGCGGGTTACGCTCCAACTACGCTCAGGGTGAACGGAATCTGAATTTCTGGTAGAATAGATACAGGTAGCGGCCGTATCTACGACAGGCGCGGACTCGTATCTGAATCGGCTCTGCGGAAGGGTGTGGATCGGACGCAAAGGCGCGGGAAGAGGCAGGCGACAGACGCGGCGGTTCGCGGTACGCATATAGGCAACGTACATATAGTGAACCTGCGACCACCCTGGACTCACATTATTGCCGCTCACTAAAGGGGTGAACTAGATGGTAGAACGGTCGGAACGGCGCGATGCAGCCGCGACTGACACGTCCGAGTACACGTCACGCAATATCGAGGTCCTCGAGGGGCTTGAGGCGGTGCGCCGCCGCCCCGGCATGTACATCGGCTCCACGGATGAGCGGGGCCTGCACCACCTGATCTATGAGATCGTCGACAATGCCGTCGACGAGGCGATGGCGGGCTACTGCGATCGTATTATCGTGACAATTCTTGCCGACGGCTCAGCGCGCATCGACGACAACGGTCGCGGCGTGCCGATTGACAAGCATCCGCAAACGGGTCTGACCGGCCTCGAGACCGTGATGACCACATTGCACGCGGGCGGCAAGTTCGGCGGCGGCGGGTACAAGGTGTCCGGCGGACTGCACGGCGTCGGCGCGTCGGTCGTGAATGCGCTCGCGGAAAGCCTGCGAGCGGAGGTGCGGCGCGACGGGAAGACATACATGCAGGAATACTCGCGGGGCGACGCGGTGGCGCCGGTTGAGGCCATCGGCCCTGCGGACGATACGGGCACCACGGTCTGGTTCAGGCCGGACCCGCAGATTTTCATGCAGGACACGTCGTTTGAGTTCCCCACCCTTGCGGCGCGGTTCCGGGAGATGGCGTACCTGAACCCCGGGTTGGAGATTCGTTTCGTCGATGAGCGGACGGAGAACGAGACGACATTCTATTTCGAGGGCGGCATCCGCTCACTGGTACGGCATATGAACGCGGCGCGGACGGCAATGCACCAAACGCCCATCTACGTGGAGAGGGACATCGACGGCACACACGTCGAGGTTGCTCTCCAGTACAACGACGGTTTCCAGGAGAACGTTTTCGGATTTGCAAACTGCATCCACACGGTGGACGGCGGGACGCACCTGACCGGTTTCCGCGCGGCGCTGACCCGCGCGATGAATGACTACGGCCGCAAGTTCAAGCTAATCAAGGACGGCGACAGCAATCTGCAGGGCGAGGACGTGCGCGAGGGCATCGCGGCAGTTATCAGCGTCAAGCTTGCTGAGCCGCAGTTCGAGGGGCAGACGAAGGGCAAGCTGGGCAACGCCGAGGTCAAGAACCAGGTTGAGAGCACGTTGGCCGAGGGTCTGTCCACGTACCTGGAGGAGCACCCCCAGGACGCGCGGCGCATCCTGGAGAAGTGCAGGAATACCGCCGTCGCGCGGGAAGCTGCGCGCAAGGCCAAGGAGAGTGTGCAGCGCAAGGGCTTGCTTGAGTCCACCACTCTCCCCGGCAAGCTGGCCGACTGCTCTGACAAGAATCCCGACAATTGCGAGATCTTCCTCGTTGAGGGTGATTCCGCCGGCGGTTCTGCCAAGGGCGGGCGTGATCGGCGCTTCCAGGCCATCCTGCCCCTGCGCGGCAAGATTCTGAACGTTCAGAAGGCGCGCCTCGACAAGGTGTACGGCCATGAGGAGATCAAGGCCATCGCCTCCGCTTTGGGCGTCGGTTTCGGCGGCATTAACGGCCACGCGAATGGGAACGGCAACGGCGCGGAAGAGGCAGAGATCGACGAGAACGACGGTCTGGACCTCTCCAAGCTGCGCTACAAGAAGGTCATCATCATGACGGACGCGGACGTGGACGGGGCGCATATCCGCACCCTGCTGCTGACGCTGTTCTATCGGCATTTCCAGCCGCTGCTCCGCGCGGGCAATATCTACATCGCGCAGCCGCCCCTATACCGTGTGCAGATCGGCCGCAACGACATTCACTGGCTGTATTCAGACCAGGAGAAGAACGATACGCTGACCAACCAGGCGCTCAAAGACCTGACGATCCGCGAGAGTTCGGAACAAGACACGGAGATCCTTTACACGGAGGCGCAGGTGCGAGACGTGCTGCCGTCCGTGCAGCGGCTGGGTCGGGCAATGACCGACCTGCAGTCGACGGGCTATCCGTGGCCGCTGCTGACGGCAACGGCGCTGACCGTGCGCACGGGCGAGCGTGATCTTTCCACCGAAGAGACGCTGCAGGAGCTGATGCGGGCGCTTCAGGACCTGGGCAACGTGCGGATCCTGGAGTTCCAGTACGACGATACGCCCATCGCTCCGCCGCCTGCGCCAACGGCGTCCACCGGGATGCCGGACACGCAGCAGCTGTCCCTGCTCGATCTCGGCGGTGAGCCTGCCGAGGAGCAGGACGATGCATCGACGGACGATGATGACGCGGATACCGCGTTCCCGGCCAAGAACGAGACGTACATCCTGATCCAGGACACGGAGAGCGGCCGGACGCTGCGACTTGATCACGATTTCTTCGACGAGGACGCAGCGCAGCGGATGACGGAGCTGGCGACAGCGCTGAGCGATCACCTGCCCAAGGTTGGCACGGTGTACAAGCGGGAGCGGGCCGTGGGGAGGCTGAACTCGATGATCGACCTCACGGAGATCGTCGAGGACGTGTCCACGCGGGGCGTGGGCATCCAGCGGTACAAAGGTCTAGGAGAGATGAATCCCACGCAGTTGTGGGAGACGACGCTGGATCCGGAGTCGCGGACGCTGTTCAAGGTTGAGATTGAGGACGCGCAGCAGGCGGCGGAGTTATTCGAGATGCTGATGGGCGAGGAGGTCCGACCCCGGGCGAACTTCATCCGGACGCACGCGCAGGAGGTCCAGAACCTGGACGTCTAGCGCGGCTTAACCTAAGAGCCTCGCGTCTTTAACATTCGGCCCATGGCCATCGTTGTCGGATACACCGTTCTTGAGTTGCGCCTGCATGAGGCAAGTTCGCTGAAGGACAAGCGGCAGGTGGTCAAGAGCGTCATTGAGCGCGTGAAGCGCCGCTATAACGTCTCCATCAGCGAGGTTGGCGAACACGATTCGCCGCGCATGGCGTTGTTGGGGGTGTCATGCGTGGGACAGGCGGAGGCGGGGTGCCGCCGGACACTCGACAACGTTGCTGAGTACGTCTACACCTCCCGCCCGGACGCGGAAGTGATGCCACACATTGTCGAGGTTGTGGGGGTGGGGTGAGAGGGGCCTAGACGACGAGGTTGGCGGTGTAGCCGACCATGGTTGCGCCGATGAGGGCGAGGATGACGTACAGGGCGAAGACTCGGGCGCGGACGACGGAGACAACGGCGACAGCGGCGTAGAGGCTGATGGCTGCGCCGGAGACCATGAGGGCCAGGGCTGCGCCGAAGCTCATTCCCATTTCGAGCAGACCGCGTACGAGAGGGAGCGCGGCGTAGCCGTCCAGGTACATGGGCGCTCCAACGATGACCGCAAGGGGTACGGATGCGCCGGCATCCGAACCAAAGAGGGACATGATCCACTCGCCGGGGACCAGTCTCTGAAGAAAGACCTCCAGGACGAGGGCCAAGGCAAGCCAGCGGAGGACGAGGCGGGAGTTGCTGATGACCTCGGGCCAGAATTGAGAGCGGTCGGATTCGCTCGTGTCACATTGTTCAAGCGCATCGGCACGCATAAGGTCGTGGGCGGAGCCTCTGAATCCGGGGAGGGCGGCCGTTACGATGCCCGCAAACAGGCCGATGCAGAATGCGGCGATAGTCTTCGCTATGGCGAAGTCGACGCCGATGATGCCTCCTGTGACGATCATCATGCTGGGATCGGTGACAGGTGAGGCCACCCAGAAGGCCATGATGGGGGCGAGTGGGACTCCACGACGTAGCAGGGAGGCGATGAGCGGAAGGACACCGAGGCCGCATACCGGGGTAACTGCCCCGATGAGGCTGGCTACCAATACGGAACGGGCGGTGCCGCCGTTCACCCACGTGAGGGCTCGATCCGACCAGTTGCCGAGGGTCAAGGCGCCTGCCAGCAGGGAGGCTATGGTGAGGACGGGAAATATTCTCAGGATGCCCCAGCCGACATCTCTCAGCATGTCGGCGTTGGGTTCCGGCGTGAGGGAGCCGGTGAGAAGCAGGGCTGCGGTCAAGATCCAGACCACGGCCTCGGCGCTGGGGCGGCGGAGTCGCAGTCTGGAAGGTCGGGCTACAGAGACGGCCATGGCCGAGGTATTGTAACGCACCTGTGTCGCCTCGTTTCTTTCCTGGCGATGGGGACTAGTGGTTCCGGGGCGCGATACAATTTCACTACCAATCGATTAGTGGGGTGTGGGTATGCCGATTCAGAGATTTGTTGTTGGGCCGATGGGAAATAACACGTACATCGTGTTTGATGAGGCATCGAAGGAGGCGGCCATCGTCGATCCGGCCAAGGGGACGGGGCCGGTGCTGGTGTGGATGAAGTCGCATGGCTTGCTGCCCAAGTATGTACTCAATACGCACGGGCACTCCGACCACACCTT
Source organism: Dehalococcoidia bacterium (assembly GCA_034428515.1). GTDB lineage: Bacteria > Chloroflexota > Dehalococcoidia > UBA6926 > UBA6926 > VXMO01. The sequence continues at coordinate 324,899 of DAOUHQ010000015.1, read as the reverse complement.
CGACAACGGGCTGGCGATGGACGGAGCCGACGCGTCGCTGATGATCGGCGAGCCGGATGAGGCCATGCTGGAGGCTCTGGCAGAGGGAGACGGGTGGCTGGGCAAGCCGGAGATGCCCTCCCCGATGGCGGATGCGTACCTTGAACACGAGCAGGAATTGGTGTTAGGCACGACGGTGATTCGTGTGCTGCACACGCCGGGTCATACGCCCGGGAGCAGCTGCTTCGTCTACGAGGATGCCGTGTTGACGGGCGATACGCTCTTCCAGGGTTCCATCGGCCGGACGGATTTCCCCGGCGGCTCCATGCCGGAAATCGTCAAGTCAATCGAGACACACCTGTATACGCTGGCGCCGGAGACGCGGGTGCTGCCCGGTCACATGGAGGTGTCCACGATCAACGACGAAAAGCGGCATAATCCGTTCGTCGGCGATGGGGCGCGGATCAACCTGTCATAGGCACGGCAAGACCAGCGGGTATCAACGACGCCATGAGCACGCCGGAGCATGAAGCCGGGGGCGGAGACTCGCCGCAGCTGCGGGCGCTAAAGGCGGCGCAGGAGCGGGTGAACTCACTGCGTTCCGGGCTTGAGCGGCCGCCGCTGAAGAACGGGGATTCCGGCGACACGTACGCGCAGGAACTTGTTACCGCAATGAATCGGCTGATGTCATTGATCCGGCATGCCTCGCCGGAGGATGTGGCGGCGTTTGACGAGTGGCGGAACAGTCTCTGAGCATTTAGGGGCGGCTGATCTTTTTCGGCATCTGAGCCCTCTTCGCGAGGGCGGTATCATTATCAGCCGAATCTTCTGTCAATTACCTACTTACTCCTTTAGCCCAAATGATACTGTTGTCTCTGTAAGCCGATCCGTGCAGCAACGTTGTTAGGAGGCCAGATATGAATTCCCTGTCAACGAGTCAATTTGCGGGCCTGGCACTTATGGCCGGCATGATCCTGGTGTTTATAGCTACGTTGTTTTCTCCCGGCGGGGTCTTGATCGACAGCGTCCAGCAATCGGATTTCCTTGCCCTGCTGAACGTGTGGAAGGAGAGCGACAGCCTGACACATGTGACCGGCATCATCACCATGCTTGGGATCATCCTGATGGCGTTCGGGTTGGGGTCCTTGCTGCGTCTACCGCGCAAGCCCGGTCTTGCCGATATGGCGCTGCGGGTTGGGGTTGGCATAACCATCTTTGCCTGGGGCATCTACATCATTGAGATGGGAATGCGGCACATGGCAATACACGTCATCACGCACGGCGTGTATCCGGGGATGGATCAGGCGACGCGCGATGACGTGGGCCTGACTCTTCTTGCGGCAACGGTTGGCGTCCACTTCGGATTCCTTGCGCTGGGCTCAGTGGCCAGCATTCTCGTCGGACTCGGGGTGGCAGTGAGATTCCAGGAATTCAATCTGTTTGTCCTTGCGGGGTATGGGCTGGCACTCAAGGGCGTGGCGGAGGTCATTAACCTTGTGCTGATCCAGCACCTGCACGACGTTGATTTCGGGGTGCTGCTCTCCATCAGCAACATACTGCTCTCCCTGGGCGGGGTGTGGCTGATCATCATCGGGTACGGCATCTTTCACAAGAAGCGCGAGTTGGTGCCGGAGGGCGAGGACTAGGCGCCCACCTGCCAGACCAATCCATAGATTCGTGCGTGGTATACACTGGAGGAACTGACCCAGCGGGCGTTGCGGCGTATTTGGTGAGGGTGCTGCGGCGTCACGGATCAGCTCCTGCTGTACTGCCATGACAACGAATAAGAAAGACTATTACGACGTTCTTGGGCTGGTGCGCGACGCGTCACCGGAGGACGTGAAGCGGGCGTTCCGGCGGCTTGCCTTTGAGCACCACCCGGACCGCAATCGCTCCGCGGACGCAGAGCAGAAGTTCAAGGAGATTAATGAGGCGTACGAGGTCCTGCGCGATGAACGCAAACGGGCCGCGTATGACCGTTTCGGCCATGCCGGGCTGAATGGCGCGGACGGGTTTGCCAACGGAGACGCATTCTCCGGATTCGGCGGCTTTGGCGACATCTTTGACGCATTCTTCGGCGGCGCGCGCGGGCGTCAGGGGCGGCGCGGCGGACCGCAGCGGGGCGATGACCTCGCCATGCGGATGCAGCTGCCGTTTGAGGACGCGGTCCGGGGCGTTGAGAAGGACATCAAGGTTTCTCGCAACGAACTGTGCCAGACATGCAATGGCGCGGGGGCAGAGCCCGGCACGCAGCCTGAGGCGTGTTCCGCTTGCAACGGGTCCGGAGAGATTCGTCGCAGCCAACAGAGCATCTTCGGCCAGTACGTGAACATCAGCGCCTGCGGACGGTGCCACGGCGAGGGCAAGGTCATCACGAACCCATGCTCTGAGTGCCATGGCGCCGGGCGGATCAAGAGGGAACTCTCTGTGCGCGTCACCGTGCCGCCGGGGGTGGACACAGGCAACCGGATTCGTCTCGGCGGCGAGGGTGAGGCCGGCGCAAACGGCGGGCCGCCAGGGGATCTGTATATCGAGTTGGACGTGAAGCCAAGCACCCTGTTTGAGCGGGAGGGACGGCACTTGTTCCACCGCGTGCCCGTCAACATTGCGCAGGCTGCGCTCGGGGCCGAAATCACGATCCCGACACTGGAGGGTGACGAGCCGTTCCATATTCCGGCGGGGGTGCAGTCCGGGCAGTCATTCAGGATTAAGGGCCGCGGCGTGGTCGATCCGAAGAATCAGCGCGCACGCGGCGACCTCTTTGTGGTTGCGTCCGTGCACGTGCCCGATCAACTCACTGATGAACAGCGACAACTATTGGAGCAGCTAGCCTCGACACTGCCGGCCGCGCCTGACAACGGGGGCGGCGGCGAGCGCGAGGGCAGCGGTCTCATGGACTGGATCAAGAACACGTTCCGCTAGTCAGTCGGGGGTGAGGTAATGAACGGCGTACAAGTGTTGACCCGGGAGATGCGGGAAATCCAGACGAGCCTCCTTCGGGAACTGGAACCGTTGACGGAGGAGCACATTTATTACGCGCCGATTCCCGGTGCGACGACCATCGCCTTCATCGCCTGGCACATCACCCGCACGCTGGATGACGCAGTCCATGAGTCGATCCCCGTGGAGCCAAAGCCGACGATCTGGACGGCGCAGGGCTACCACGAGAGGTTCGTCATGCCGGCCGGGGAGGGGACGGGCACCGGATTCACGGCGGACCAGGTTGGCGACTTTCGCCCCGGCCTTGAGTTGTTGCGCGCCTACGCGACGGAAGTGGGGCCGACAATCCCCGCGGCGTTCGAGGGTATGACGGACGACGATCTGGATCGCGTAATGGACGAGGAGCGCCCGGATCGGACGCTGGCACGCCTGCTTCAGACTTTCATCATCGGGCACACGTTCTACCACCTAGGCGAGATACGGTACCTCAAAGGCCTACAGGGGATGCCGTTCGCGCTCTAGACCCGGGGGCGTGGCGGCCGGGGGCTGTCGTGAGAGGAATGAGCCCCGTTCTACCGCTCTACCACTGGACGAACATGGGCATGACGACGTGGATGTATTCTGTGCCGTCGTCCGTGGAGGCAGGGCGGATGGTGCCCGGGCTGGAGGGTCCGGAAACTTCGAGCGTTGCCGTGGAGTTCAGCACGCCTAGCACGTCTTCCAGATAACGGTGGTTGAAGGCGATGTGCGCCTCTTCTCCACCGATGTTGGCATCAATCACGCCCTCGTGATCGCCGATCTGGTCTGAGCGCGCCTCAAGCCGCATGGTGCCTGCCATCTCGTTCTCGCCGGGAGTCATGTACAAGCGGACGATGCCGTTCCCCTCCTTGGCAAAGACGGAGGCGGTCTTCGTGGCGCGGAGAAAGTCCGCAACTTCCACCGATGTTTTCGTGTTGGACGACTCCGGAATGAGCTGCCGATAGTTGGGGAAGTTGCCCTGGATGAGCTGCGAGCCGAGGACGATGTTGTTCAGGTGGAACTGGACCTGCGTCTTGGCCTGATTCACGGTGACGCGGACAGGCATTTCCTGCTCGGACAGCATTCGATTGAGCTCGCGCAGGGATTTGGCAGGGATGATGAGATCGACGCTTTCGCCGACTTCTTGGGGTAGCTTGGTCGTTTGCACGGCGAGACGGAATCCGTCCGCCGCAGCCATCGTGATGCTGTCGCCCTCGATGGACGTGTGGACGCCGGTCAGCACGGGGCGGGAGTCTTCCGTGGCGGCCGCGATGATGACGCGGTCAATACCCGCGCGCAGGACATCCGGCGGCACTTCCGCGCTGATACCGTCATCGACGACGGGCGTGGGCGGAAAATCGTCGGCATCCAGCCCGCTCATATGCGTGTTGAATCGACCGGAGATGATATTCAGCTGGCGTGTTCCCGCATCAAGGTCAAGGTCGACACGATCACGCTGAAGTGAGGAGACGTAGTCAGAGAAGAGGCGGGCGGGGATTGCGACAGAGCCCTGTGTCTCCACGCTGGCGCTGATCCAACAGGAAATGGAGAGCTCAAGGTTGGTCGCGGTAAGCCGCAGACGGGATTCATCTGCCTGGAGCATGACGTGGGTGGTGATGGGCATTGTTGTCCGTGTTGCCACCGCCGGCATGACCGTCGTGAGTCCGCGCTGAAGATTCTCCTGGAGAACCGAGAATTTCATTGAACTGTCTCTCCCCAATACGGCCAACGAGCCGTCTTCCCCCGTATATGGTGCGAGTATCCCGCGTTGAGCGGACTTGGGTCAAGTCCACAACAGTCTATCTAGTGCATAACCGCGTGGAATCCTCGTATGTTGTGGGGCTCGTGCAGGGTACTCCACGACAGATAGGGGCGTGGGCGGGTTGCGATGGCGCGTGCGGGACGCGGACACGGTATGATGCAACGGAACTAACAGCGGAATGACCGCATACAGGGGGATGGGAATGAAACTGGTGATGTACAACGATTTCCGACCCGGTCTGCTTGTCGATGGCAACGTCATCGGGCTGGGCGGGCTGGCGGATGATTACATGGGGCCTCACGTCGAGGACGTGATGATCAACCTCATTGAGGATTTTGCATCTGTGCGCGATGACCTCGAGGACATCGCGGATTCCGGTGGAGGGGTGCCAGTATCGACGGTGCAGCTGCGCGCGCCGCTGCCGCGACCGCGCAAGCTCATCTGCTGTTTCGGCAACTATAAGGAAGGGCAGGATCGGGACGCCTTTCCGATCGACATGTTCCTCAAGTCGCCAGAGGCAATCATCGGCCCGGGCGACACCGTCGTCCTGCCAAACACGCCCTTCACCATATGCCACCACGAGGCGGAGTTGGCGCTCGTCATCGGCAAGCGGAGCAAGCATGTGTCGCAAGAGGAGGCGATGGACTCCATCTTCGGCTACACGGCGTTCATGGACGTCTCACCCCGCGCCGGCATCGGCCGCGGGCCGACGATGATCCAGAAGTCCTATGACACATGCGCTCCGATGGGCCCGTGCATCGTCACGGCGGACGAGATTGAAAACCCTCACGAGCTTGATATCAAGTACTGGGTGGACGATCAGCCACGCCACGACTACAACACGAGCGACCTGGAGCACACGATCCCTGAACTGATCGAGTGGGCGACGAAGGTAATGACACTGCTGCCCGGCGACGTTATTGCGCTCGGCACCAACCATCAGGGAATCGGCCCGCTGCAGGACGGCGAGACGGGCACCATTGAGATCCAGGGCATCGGGTCCTACAGCATCAAGGTCATGGATCCCAACAAGCGCTCGTGGCCGAAGGAGATTGACCAAGAGATGGCGGGCCGCGTACGCGAGGCGCGCCCCGGTTAAGGAAACAGACAGGCGCGGGGCGTTCTCAATGAGAGCGCCCCGTCACTGATGACGGCTTGCCGCCATGAGTTCGACTGAGGCCCTAGCTCAAACAATCCGCGTCCCGGAAATGACGCTGCGGGAGTTTGCCGTGGCGGCATTCATTGCTCTTGGCGTGTCAGATGAGGACGCCGCCAACGCCGCCAACACGCTCATCGAGGCGGATCTACGAGGCATCGGCTCGCATGGAATGGCGCGACTCGACCGCTTCTATCTGACTCCACTAGAGAACGAGTTGGTGAATGCGCGTCCCGAGTGGATTGTGCGCGCGGAATCACCGTCAACGGCCACCATAGACGCGGACGGAGGGCTGGGGCTCAGCGTGGGTGTCCGCGCCATGAACCTTGCCATCGAGAAGGCGCGGGCCGTCGGCTCCGGATGGGTGACGGTGGCGAACAGCCGCCACTTTGGGGCGGCGGGCGTGTATGCGACGCAGGCGCTTGCACATGACATGATCGGCATCAGCATGACGAACACCGGGCCGATCGTGTTGCCTGCGGGCGGGGCGGAGCCGAGGCTTGGATCCAATCCAATCGCTATGGCCGCGCCAACCGCGGACGGGACGCCGTTCATCTTTGATGCCGCAACGTCAGTCGTTTCGGCAGGCAAGTTTGACACATACCATCGGCAGGGCAAGCTCGCTCCCGAGGGATGGGGCCTGACGGACGACCTGCAGCCTGTGCGGAATCCGGCACGCGGACCGGGCGGGCGGCGCATCCTGCCGCTGGGCAGCGACCTGGAGCATTCGTCATACAAGGGCTATGGCCTCGCGATGATCGTGGACATCCTCTGCGGCGTGCTGTCCGGTATGGGGCCGGGGCTGGCGATTGCGGGATCCGGCGTCGCGGGTGGCTATCAGTCCGCCCATTTCTTTGGCGCGATGCGGATTGACGCCTTTACGGACGCGGACAGTTTCAAGCAGTCGATGTCGGACTACATGACTGCCCTGCGAGAGACGCCGCCACTGCCGGACGTTGAGAGTGTGCTTGTTCCGGGGGATATCGAGGCCGAGACGATTGAGGATCGCAAGGGGAATGGCATACCGTTGTACATGGACTCTGTTGAGAATCTGAGGAATGTGGCGCAGCGACTGAATCTGCGTCTGGACTTGGGGTAGAACGCCGGACTCCGAACAGGGACACGGCGCAAAGGGAGGATTGAAACATGCCGCACGTGAAGGCAAATGGGGTCGAGCTGTTTTATGAGCTGTTCGGGGACTCGTCAAAGCCGACGTTTGTGATGACGCACGGGCTTGGCGGTCACGGGCGCGGGTACGAGAATCAGATTGAGGCGCTTTCCGCAGAATTCCACCTGATGCTGTGGGACATGCGAGGATTTGGTCAGTCGGAGCGTGTGCCGGTAACTGAGGGGGCGTACTCCCGATGGACGCTCGCCAAGGACCTTTCGGAGTTGCTCAAGGCGATCGGCATCGGCGCGGCGCATATCCACGGGCATTCGCTGGGCGGGCTTGTTTCACAGCAGTTCGCGATCGATTACCCGGAGCAGACGCTGTCGCTGGTCATCCAGGACACGTCCGCGGAGATCAAGCAGGAATACCTCTCAGGATGGGACGGGATGCTCAAGACAGTTCGGGAACAGGGCATCGGCGCGCTGCCGTTTGATCCTCAGCGGAGTTGGGGCGATCCGTACATTGAATCCAATCTCGAGGACATCAGAGCATTCACCACCGCGACGGCGGAGCGCAACGCTCCCGAGGTGTATGCGGAGGGCGTGCGTATTTCAGGGCCTGAACTCGGTGCGCACCCGGTCGCGCCGGATCTCCCGGGACTCACGTGCCCCGTCCTTGTCATCTGCGGTGATCAGGATCGCCTGACCCCGCCGGGCGGCTCGGTGCGTATCCATCGGGCCATACCGCAGTCGAAGCTTGTGATTCTCCCGGGGGCAGGTCACTTTCCCAACGTGGAGACGGTGGAGGCGTACAATGAGGCGTTGCTGGAATTCTTGCGTGAGGTGACGGCAGGTTAGCCGACACACGGCCCTCACATCAGACCAATTCCACGTGTTGATACATACTTTCAATAGTTTGTGTCGGTCTCATGTGTAAGCCCTTGCTCTTTCTGCGAAGACATGGCCCTGGCCGCACCCAGACAATGGAATTGGCTTATTGTTTTAGTGATACTCGCTTTCAATACAATCGTGGCTTTTCCCGAAGTTAGTTCTTGATACTCACTGTCAATTGAGTAGCCCGGCAGTCAAAATGAGAGCTATATGGGTTCGTACACGGTATACTTAGCGGGTTCCGACAACAGATTGCTGGCCGCCCCCTCACGGAATGGCTTTGCTGGAGTCTGGGATAGCAGTAGCTAGAGACGGGGAGACGGTACGAATGAGGATATATGTCGGAAACCTGAGTTTTCAGGCGACAGATTCGGATTTGCAGGAACTTTTTCAGCAGCACGGAGAGGTCTCTTCAGCGCAGGTAATCATTGATCGATACTCTATGCGCTCACGTGGTTTCGGATTCGTGGAAATGCCGAACGGTTCAGAAGCAGAAGCCGCCATTGGCGCGCTGAACGGCCAGGAACACCAGGGCCGTCAGTTGACGGTGAACGAGGCACGCGATCGCCGCGAAGGCGGCGGTGGTGGGGGTAGCGGTGGAGGCGGCGGCGGGCGTCCCCGCTACTAGTTTTTTCCGCTATTTGCCCTAACTCTCCCCAAGGGGAGAGCGTATTCTTCAGAGCTTCTTGCTCCGACTTTCTTGCCCGCAGCAATGATGACTGCGCGCGTAGGTGCGCGTCGTCGTTACCGGGTTCTTCCGCGTGAGTAGCGGTTTCGGCCGTCCGTGCCGTCGATCGAGTATTCGGTCAGGTCAACGATGCGGGCTTCGGGTTCCTTGCCCCGTTCAACGTCCAGCAGTACCACGTGGCCGAGGCGAGCCTCACGGTTGTGGGGGTAGGTAGCGCTGCCGCCGTTGATGATAAGCATTCCGTCTTCTTTGCGGATGAACTCGAAATGGCTGTCGCCGCAGATGACGATGTCCGGCAACACCCCCAGATAGGTTTTGACCAGATCAGTCGCTGTGCGCGAGCCCCAGCCATCAATGATGTGGACGAGGCCGAGCTTGTAGCCCTCGATTTCCATGAACCACTTGGGGCGGATGCGCTCATCGACGTCGCTTAGGCCGTAATCATGGTTGCCTTCGGCAGCGTACGTCGGGGCGATGCGCTCCAGCCAGTCCACGACGCCGGTCGTAATGAGGTCTCCGGCATGGAGGATAAGATCGACATCCTTGAAGACAATCTCAACCTCCGGCCAGAGCTCCGGAATTGAACTTGGAATGTGGGTGTCTGAGATGATGCCTATGCGTGTAGCCATAAGAGTGAAGGATTATTCTCCAAGGTTTTCGTTTTGGGTCGAGCGGCGAATCTGCGCCTTGATGCTGTCCAGCGGCACCGTGGGTGTGGGGTCGATTCCATTCACCAGCGCCAAGTAGTAGCTAACGTAGTCGCCCAGCAATACCGCCTCCAGGAGACGCGCGAGTGGAGTCTCGCCGCTCAGGGCCGGCCAGTAGACGGGCACGCCGAGGTCTCCGAGGATTCGCCTGGAAATCGCATAGCGGTCATGGAGGCCGTTCGACGCAGTTGACGGCGGTCCAAGCAGGACGATGGCGAGGTTGTCACTGAGATTGGTCTGCTCAAAGCCGACGATGGCATTGTGATGCATCTCCGGCAACTCTTCAGTCCATGCGGGTGTCTTGGCGTTCTCATTCAACTGCGTCTTCCAGCGGCGCGCGGCGGAAGCAAGGCCGCGTGCGCTGACGATGACGGGAATCCGGCCAGAAAGCGCGCGCGCCAAGTCTTTGGCGGGATTGACCCGGCCATTCTCGGTTTGGTTGCAACTGGCGTCAAAGTCCGGCTGCCGCGATTCGAGTTCGGTGACGGCATCGATCAATGCGCGCTCCGTGTTAGGTGGAGCGATGCCAAGGTCGACAAAGATCCTCAGCATTGCGCCGAGCGCATACGGGAGATAGGTGCGTGGGGGACCGCCATTCTCCGGCAACATGGCGATTGGGATGCCCATGTCCCGGGCGGTCTCTCCAAGCTGTCCGCCGCCGGTCATCACGATGAGCTTTGCCCCGCGCAGACGCGAGGCCTCCACTCCGGAAAGCGCCTCTTCGGTACGACCGGAGTGACTCATGACGACCACGAGGCTGTCAGGGCCGACGGATGGGTGGGCGCCGTAGTCTCTAAAGACGCTGATCTGCGCCCCAGCCGTCCCCGGCTCGCGAAGGGAGTCCACAGCCTCGGCGGCAATGTCTCCTGCGATGGCGGAGCCACCCATGCCCTGAACGACGACGTGGCGAACGGCACGGTATTCGTCTGGCAGCGCGAGAGCTGCAACGCCGTTCCAACCCTGCAAGACACGCAGTGGGAATGCCGCTATGTGTCCGCCCATCCCCGAGGGATCGCCTCTGCTCTCAGCAGATAAGTCGTCCAGGTCGATTGAGGCTACCTGTATCAAAGTTGGTTCTTTTCGCGATTCATGTTTGTATGCCGGGGCAGGATTGCGTGAGAAGCCGCGGCAATGTGTGACTGCCTCTAATAGTACAGGATGCCGTCGGGCGGCGCGTGTATCTGCCCGCTACAGCGTTTCACCGGGGAATTCGGTGGTGGCAGGACGTCCCATCAGGGACTCTATCGCCTCGCGCGGATTCAGCCCCTCATGGAGGACGCGGTGAGTCTCCAACGTGATGGGCGTCTCTACGTTGAGGCGTTCGGCAAGGCGGATCGCGGCAGGGGTGGTGTTGTAGCCTTCACAGACCTCGTTCAGGTCTTCAATGATTTGCGCGATGTTTCGTCCTCGCCCCAGCTCCTCACCCACGTACCGATTACGAGAGAGGCGGCTGTAGCACGTAGCCACGAGGTCGCCTACACCGGCAAGTCCACTGAACGTCAGGGGCTGAGCGCCCGCTGCGATGCCAAGCCGTGTAATCTCCGCGATGGCGCGCGCGATGAATGCGGCTTTGGCGTTGTCCCCAAATCCCATGCCGTCAATCATTCCAGCCCCGATGGCGACGATGTTCTTCAGTGACCCGCCAAGTTCGACTCCGGCAACGTCTGTGCTTGCGTAGACGCGGAAAACCTTTGACGTCAGCGCCGCCTGCGCACGCTCCGCCATCTCTTCTGTGGCAGACGCGACAACCGCAGAGGACGGGCGCCCGTCGGCGACTTCATGGGAGAGGTTGGGTCCGGAGATGACACAGTATTGGCGCAGGGCGTCTTGCCCCATCTCCTGGGCAAAGACTTCACTCATACGTGAGCCATCACTGCGGTCGAGACCTTTGGTGGCGCTGACGATGGGAACATCGCGTGAGGGGTTGCCTTCCCTAAGGCGCTGCAGGTTCTGGTGGAATGTGGGGGACGGCACGCAGACGATGATCAGGTCAGCATCTGAAACGGCCTGAGACATGTACGGAGTGACGTGCAGGTTATCGGGAAAGGGAAAGCCGGGGAGGCGTTCGACGTTCTCGCCGGCCTCATTCATACGGCGGGCGGTTTCTTCAGTACGGGACCACAGGAGTGTATCTGCACCCTCACGCGCAAGCAGGAGTGCAAGGGTCGTGCCCCAACTGGTGGTGCCAATGACCGCCGCCTTGCGTGTCTGCCCGCTCACACGAGACCTCCTGCCGGAAGCATTCGCTTTATTGTCCCATATGGAGCTAGGGGAGTGAGTAGGAGGTTAGCCTGCGGTGTATTGGTCGATGACCTCGATGTTGGCCCGGACGACGCCGTTTTCATACACAATAAGCCCGAGGTTGCGTAGGGCATTGATGTCACGGGAGAAGGTTCTGTTGCCAACGCGGCGATAGAGGCCGGCAAGAGCGTGCCTGCCTGAGCGAATGTCGGCCGCGGTGACCTGCTCCGCCCTGAGCATACGTATAAAGTTCAATTGTCGGCGACCCGTTGGGCGGCCCAGCCCGCCGCCCTTAGTGATCTGTTCACCTGCATAGTCGTGGAACGCGATCATCCGTGTCTCGTCAATGACCTTGTGATGCACCCATTCAAGTTCCTGTTCAAGCCCCGTGAGGGCGAACCGCACGAACGGCGTCACGTCCGGATCCGAGTGGAACCGCACGGCAGTCAGGGCATCGATGTATGCCTGCCGATCCTGGTAGTAGAAGTTGGCAAGTGAGTAGAACCCGCGCACATTGATTCCTGCCCGGTAAAGCAGGAAGCTCTCCACGCCGCGGGAAAGGCGGCCGTTTCCGTCGCCAAAAGGATGGATGCTGACCAACAGGAAATGGGCGACGATGGCGCGGACGATTGGATTCATCCGCGCACCCGAACCCTCGTTGAGCCACATTATGAACTGCGTCATGAGTTTGGGGACGTCCTCCGCAGGCGGCGCAACATAGTCGCCAGCGGTTACTGTGTGGGTCCTGTATCGGCCCGGAGTGTTGTTTCGATAATCAATGCCGGATGTCAGAATGGTATGGAACTCCCTCAGCCGCTGCTCTGTCAGTGCAGCCTGAGGATTCGCAGTCAGCAGTTGTTCGACTCGCAGGAACAACTCATTGGCATTCACAACCTCCTGCTCTTCTCGCTGGCGGCTTGGGGGCAGCATCATGTCCTCTCCGGACAGCACTGCATCGACCTCCTGTTCGGTGAGAGTGACCCCCTCAATGCCCGTCGTGCCCGCCACGGCCCGCACGATGTTCATGCTATGCAGTCGATCCTGCGTCTGCGGCGTCAGTGGCACGCCGCGAATCGTGCTGGCAGTAGCGCGTATGACTGCCAGTTTCTCTATGAGATCTGTATCGTTCTGAACCCGCAGATCGAAATTGATGGGCCATGATGGCATCGTCGGTGCCTCTAGTGTGACATTGTCCAGGACAATGTCACATCATCCTCTTTAGTTTTTTCGCGTCATAGACTGCTTTATCGCTGTTCTATTGTGGACAAGGGAATGGCCACTGTCAACACAAAAGTCACGCCCTCTCTGCGGGAGCGCAAGGCTAGGCAGTCGGCTCAGCCGGTCGGCCGAATCGGCGTTCGGTGCCATGGATCAGGCGCTGGATGTTGTCTCGGTGGGCGTAGATGATGATCGCGCCGCCCACAACGGCTAACGGTCCGACGATGAAGGGGACGGCGTCCAATAACGGTGGCGCCAAGCCCATTACGGCGAACGCCACCATGATGCCGACGCAGGTCAGGGTGCCGAGCAGGGAGCCGAGCGAGACGTATCGTGTGAGGGCGATGATCAGGATGCCGACGATCGTGCCGATAATTGCGGCGGGCCAGACGAGGGCAAGCGCCGCACCGCCTGCCGGTATAACGCCTCTGCCGCCGCCGAACCCAATGAAGACCGATCGGCTGTGACCCACAACAACGGCCACGGCGCCGGCAACCTCGCCGGGCGTGTCCGCAATGATTCCGCTGGCAATCACCGCTACAGAACCTTTGAAGAGGTCGAGCAGGACGACGGGGACAGCGGCTTTCCACCCGAGCGTTCGCAGGACATTGGTTGCGCCTGTACGACCGCTCCCGGACTCTCGCACGTCAACGCTTCCAAACACTTTGCCCACGAGCAGGCCAATCGGCACTGCGCCAAGCAGGTAGCTGCCGAGGGCAGCGGTGAGCGTGAGAGCGATGCCGGCGAGGGTGATCTCGTCAAGGAAATCCATTAGTCTGGCTCCCCCTCATCGCGACTGCGTCCGCGGAACACCAGGCGGATCGAGGTGCCCTCAAATCCGAACCGTTTTCGCAGCGCATTTTCAAGGTAGCGGCGGTAGGAGAAATGAATCAGGGTCGGGTCATTGCAGAAAAAGACGAATGTGGGCGGGTTAACCTCCGCCTGAGTTGCGTAGTAGATCTGCAGTCGTCTGCGCCCGGAGGAGGGGGGCGGGTGGGCGGCGAGCGCATCAAGGAGGGCGCGGTTCAGTTGGGCTGTCGTGACACGCGTCATCCGCTCCATCTGGATGCGGGCGACAGCGTCAAGGACGGCACGCACGCCGCGACCACGCAGGGCAGATGTGAAAATGATCGGCATGGACGGGAAGAATCTCAGGCGGGCCCGCACCAATTGCTCTACCTCTGCCCGATCGATTTCATCCTCTTGGGCAAGGTCCCACTTGTTTATGACCAGCGCGAGGCCCTTGTACGCCTGCTGGACGAAGCCGGCAACGTGGAGGTCCTGCGCGGTCAGATATTCCGTGGCGTCGACGACGAGGACGGCGACATCCGCGCGTTCGATGGCCTGCATGGCGCGGGCGACGCTGAATTTCTCGACGCCGCGCTCGATGTGCCCACGTCGGCGGATACCGGCCGTGTCAATCAACAGATACTCGCGGTTCTCGTATTTGAATAGGGTATCGAGGGCATCTCTCGTGGTGCCCGGCTCGTCCTGTACCATTGCCCGCTCCTGGCCAAGGATGGCATTCACAAGCGAGGATTTGCCGACGTTGGGTCGGCCAACAATGGCGACTGGTATCGAGCCCTGCGGCGCGGGGGGCGGGGCCTCCACGTCCGGCAGGGCGGCCATGATGCCGTCCCACATCTCATTCAGGCCGCGCCCATGGTGGGCGCTAACGATGATTGGTTCGCCAATCCCGAGTTCGTAGAACTCCGCCGCGAGCCGCTCTCGCTGAAGATTGTCCGCCTTGTTCGCAATGAGCACCACGGGCTTGGAGACGCGGCGGAGGAGGTCGGCGACTTCCTCATCGGCGGGCAGTAGGCCCGCGTCTACATCAACGACGAAAAGCAGCACGTCCGCCTCGCTGAGCGCCACGGCGACCTGATCCCGGATCGCCCCGGTCATGCCTTGCTCTTCACCGAGGATGAGTCCACCGGTATCGATGAGGGCAAGGGTACGGTCGTCGCGAGTGACGTAAGCAGTGACGCGATCTCGCGTGGTGCCCGGTTCATCGGCAACGATGGCGATTCGCTCGGCAACCATCCGGTTGAAGAGGGACGACTTGCCGACATTGGGGCGACCAACGATGGCGACCGTCGGCAGGCCGCGCGGTACTCCGGTGCGTGTTTCAACGAGGGCAGTCATGGCAGTTCCTATGAGGCAGAGGGGATTGCGCCGAGCAGCATGGCGATGAGCGCAGCCTGCGCGTGCATGCGGTTCTCGGCCTGGTTGAAGACTATCGACTGCGGGTGCGTGAGCATGCCTTCAGAAATCTCCTCGCCCTCATGCGCGGGCAAATCATGCATGAATACCGCTTTGGGGTCGGCGAGTTCCATGAGGTTCGGGGAAACCTGGTAACCCCGGAAATCACGGGCGCGCTGTTCGCGTTCCGCCTCCTGACCCATGCTGGCCCACACGTCCGTGTAGATAACATTCGCGCCGTCAACAGCGTCTTCCGGTTTCAGCAGCAGCTGCGGGGCGTGACCTGTTTGTCCGGCGAGCCGGGTCGCTTGTGCCACGATGTCGCCCGGCAGCTCATACCCGGCGGGCGACGCGATACGGAACTTCGCGCCGACGAGGGCGCAGCCAAGGGCGAGGCTGGCAGCGACGTTGTTGCCGTCGCCGATAAACGCAATCGTCAGGCCTTCCAGCGTTCCAAAGTGTTCCCGGATTGCCTGAAGGTCGGCGAGTATCTGGCATGGATGCTCGATCTCCGAGAGAGCGTTGATGACAGGCACGTCGGCGGCATTTGCCAGTTCAACCAACGTGTTGTGTGAGTTCACACGGGCTGCGATCACGTCCGCGTAACGGCTGAGTACCCGCGCGACATCTTCCGGCGACTCACGCCCGCCGAGGCCAACTTCCTGGGGCAGCATGCTGAGGCTGTGGCCGCCCATCTTCCGCATCCCGAGCTCAAAGCTGACACGTGTGCGCAGGGACGGCTTTTCGAGCAGCAGGACAAGGCTGCGGCCCGCCACGTCCGGTCGTAGTTCTCCCGATCGGATGGCGCTGGCGGCATCCAAAACGGCGTGAACCTCCTCGGAAGTGAGGTCGGCTATGGACAGGAAATGGCGGCAGGTTGTCGTTGCCTCGGTTGTTGTCATCGTTTGTTAATTCTACCCCTCAACTACCAGAGTGCTACGTGCGTCACCTAACGCGGCGCGTGCATGGGGCGTTCAGTGTTCGTATGCTGGAATCCGAGATGCCACACAAGTACACAGGAATCAGGTAATTCTATGCACAAGCAAAGCCTTCTTTCCGCTCGAATTCTGTCGTTGATTGCGCTAGCGGCGTTGATGCTGACTCTGCTGGTCGCGGCGTGTAGCACCGGCAGTGAATCAGATGACGGCGACGGCGAGACAGTCGAGAGTCCGACGGCAACAGCCACAGCGACTGCCGTCCCAACAGTCTCTGCGCCAGGCGCTACGCCGGCGAGTGAGGATGATGCATCTACCCCGGAGGGTGGGGGTTCGGTGGATGTCGAGACGCCGTCGGGAGGGCTTTCGGCAACACTGCAAGAGGGGTCCATGGCCCGCTATCTGATTCGGGAGGAACTCGCGAGCGTTGAACTGCCGTTTGACGCCATAGGCGAGACGTCTGAGGTGTCCGGCGCATTCACGTTCTCGGCGGACGGAGAGATTGTGGCGGAGAGTTCACGCATCGTGCTGAATGCGGCGAGCCTGCGCAGCGACGAGGAGAATCGAGACCGTTATCTGCAGCGCAATGCCATCCAGACGGCGACCTATCCGGAGATTGTGTTTGTCGCCACGAGTATCGACGGGCTTGAATGGCCGATGCCGTCGTCCGGCGATGCCGAGTTCACGATCTATGGTGATTTGACTGTGCGTGAAGTGACGCGGCCGGTGGCGTGGCAGGCAGTCGTCACCTTCGACGGCGCCAGCGTGACGGGCACTGCAAGGACGAATTTCACGTTTGGGGAGTTCGAGATGGAGGTGCCGGACCTTTTCTTCATCATCAGCCTTGAGGACAACATCCGCCTGGAACTGGACTTCGTGGCGGGGTGGTAGGTAGCTAAACACTCCCAGCACTCTCGCTTCCCTATCAGCACCCCCTACAATCTATAGCGCAGGGGGTGTTGTCTCGATGGCGTTGGAGTTAATCAGAACGATTGAGGGTTTTCGGCGGGCACGGGAGGCTGCGCGCTCGGCGGGGTCGCTTGGGTTTGTACCGACGATGGGTTTTCTGCACGAGGGCCATATTTCACTTGTGAGGATGGCGCGGGCGGAGAATGCTGTCGTTGCGGCGTCCATCTTCGTGAATCCTGCTCAATTCGGACCCAATGAGGACCTGGCCGCCTACCCGCGAGACCTTGATCGAGACATGGCGATGTTGGAGGAGGCGGGGTGCGACCTGCTCTTCCACCCCTCGCCGGAGGAGATGTACCCGCCGCCGGAGCAGGATGTCTATGTTGTGCCGGGTGAAATAGCCTCTCGCCTTGAAGGGGCCGCCCGCCCGGGCCATTTCAGGGGCGTCGCGACAGTTGTAACAAAGTTGTTTAACATCGTGCAGCCGGACCGCTCCTACCTCGGGCAGAAGGATGGCCAGCAGGTCGCCGTCGTGCGCCGCATGATGCGCGATCTCAACGTGCCCGGAGAACTGGTTGTGGGGCCGACGGTGCGGGAGCCGGACGGCCTCGCGATGTCGAGCCGCAACACGTACCTCAGCGCGGAGGAGCGCAAGGCCGCCGCGGTGGTGTACCAGGCGTTGTGCGCGGCGAGAGACCTGTACCACTCCGGCGAAACGCGTGCAAATGCCCTGCGGGACGTGATTCGCTCAACGCTGGAATCGGAGCCTCTCGTCGCGTCTATTGACTACGTGTCCGTTGCGGATCCGCTGACGCTAACAGAGGCCGAGGGCGACGTGGCTGAGGGCACGATGGCCTCCACCGCCGTCCACATCGGCAAGACTCGATTGCTGGACAACGTAATCCTCACACGATCCGCAGGCGGCGGCGCATGAGGGCGCCAATGGACTGGGATGACCTCCATCGTGAGGCGGCGGCGCTGCGAGACGAACGGTCGAGGACAGCGTCCAGCCTGGCGACTAGCGGCGCGCAACTGCTGCACCGCGCTCTCTCAGAGATGTATATCGGGGAGCCAGAGCCACTGCGTGAGATTGCGTTCACCATTGCCGAGGCACGGCCGGAGGTGGTGGCGATACGCAACGTGGGGGTGTCTGCCTACCGCACAGCGCGGGAGGCGCGCTCCGGTGACCGCATGGCGGCGGCGGCGCGGAGCGTTGCGCGGTTGGCGCGGTTGCTGGGGGACACACCCGCGTCGCTCGGAAAGCGTGGACAGCCACTACTGCCGGAGAACGCAACTGTTGTGACGATGGGCCGTTCAGAAAGCGTCCGCGCAGCCATTGCGCTGGCGGGAGACCACATTGCTGAGACGCGCCACTTCATGTCAGTTTCGGCGGACGGCCGGACGGTTCTTGATGGCGCAGACATTGTGCTATTGGGCTGCTCCGCGTTCCTAGCGGACGGCTCGATGGCGGCGGACCCGGGAACGCTGACGCTGGTGGAGGCCGCGGCGCACCGCGATCCTATCGTGCCCGTCCATTTCTTCGCAGACACACTCAAGCTGGCGCCGTGGCTGCCCATGCGCAGCAATGGCCAAGCCCCTCTCGAGCTGGACATCATCCCGCCCGAGTACGTCGACCACGTGATCACGGAGGACGGAATCCGACGCCCGTTACAGCTGTTGCAGGCGGCAGCGGATCTGGCGGGATGGTGGCGGATGCTGGAGACGCCGGAGGGGTGAGGGGGCTCACCCGTCTGCGGGTAGGCATTCTCCAAGGCGAGCCTCGAAGGAGGCCATGGCCGTTTGCTGCTGTGGTGTCCAGGTCTCCCGGCTAGCAAACATCCTTGGACCCACTTCTTCCCGGTATAACCATGGAAAATCCTCACGTAACAAAGGGCTCAGGCATTGCGTTACCTCATCGGCTTTGGACGCCGACAGAGCGCTAAGAATCCAGGTTACGTGAAGTTGTTCGGCAGACAAACATCCAAATGTAGCGGCAAATTCGAACATGGAATGCGCGCCCGATCGCTCTTCCTCAGAGTTGAGATTTTCCCGGATGTCTTCGGCATCACTATAGACTTGGTGGACGCAATTCAACTGCGCCTCGGGCAATTCCTCGAAGTCGAATCTTGCCGAAAATCGCTGAATCCTGAATTCTATCAGCCGCTCCCGAGTAAAGCAGTCGAACGCCGGATGCTCCGGTCTCCCTAGATCGATCCTGTTCACCGCTCCGAATATGGAGATTTGTGGATCCCTTGCCACATGGCGCAAGCAGGCTCGTTCATCTGTGGTGATGGGGCCACCAAAACTTAATTCGAACAGGCTGATTTCGCCTTCGAGGTCTTCTGACTCATTGAGGCACGTAAATGCCGTTGTGGAAGAGGCTACAAGAGCACGATACCGATATCCTGGATGTGAATCCTGGTTCTGCCGGACCTTTTCGCGAACACACGCAGCCGTTTCAGGCGAGAGACTTCCGTAATACTCTTCAAGGGTTCCCAGAAGGATCTCCGCATCTCTCTCGGGCGTTATGCAGGGTTCCCAGAATTCGATCCAGACTTCAATAAGACTCGCAAGTGCTTCCTGATTGGACTCTTCGTTCGCTTCGATGAAATCGGAATCTCCCAGTCGAGTCAGAAAGCAGTTTAATTCTGCCTGCGTTATCAGCTGAGCGATGGCACGCTCTTCGTTGGAGAGGCCGGCCAGCAGTCTCTCAAGACCTTCTTCTCCAAGAGGTTCATCTATTGCCCCAAGCGTGGAGCTAGAGGCACCGTCTTCTGGCAGCTCGTTACGATCTTCTTCAATAAGGGGCTGAATTCCTACCGTCGGTCTGGGCTCGGGAGTGCCGCGCGTGGAAGAGTCAGGTCTATCATCCTCACATGCGGCCCCGAGTAGGAGCAGAAAGAGAGCCACGAATAAACTGAAACGTTTCCAAGCGCCCGTGATCTGCAATTCGAACTCTTTGTGCAATCGTGCTAGTTCGGGAGCATTCTATCCTACGATTGCTATTTCGCTGTGGGTTCGTAGGCCTGCATGGGAGTGTGGCGAGCTACTTCTGATTTTGGGGTGTGAAGCACCTCAGAGCGTCAGGCGGGAGTAGAGTTGAGGTAGGCGCTTGGGGAGGAGTTCAATGTCCGCGAGGACTTCATATGGAAGGTCGCCGCACATCTCTTTCATGTAGTCGTGGCCGGCGCGGTCAACGGTGAGCAGGAACGGGATGATGCCCTTGGCCTTGGCCTGCACAAGCGCATCGTGCGTATCGTGGACGGCGTATTCCTTTTCAGCGCCTTCGCGGCTGTACCCACGATCTTGCGGTCGGCCATCCGAGATCAGGAACAGCACCTTGGTCTTGGCGCTGACGTCGTCCAACTTGGCGGTCGCGTGGCGAATGGCGGGGCCCATGCGTGTTGCATGCAGCGGCGTAATGCCGTCGATGCGCTTTGCGACACGGTCTGAGAACTGCTCCTCCAGGCCCTTGACGCTATAGAACTCGACGTTTTCGCGGCCATAGCCGGAGAAGCCGTAGATGCCGTACTGATCGCCGATGGTCTCAAGCGCGCGAATCAAGAGGACGGTCGATTCCTTTTCGAGGTCGATGATGCGGAGATACGAGCGCTTCTGCTGTTCGCGGCGGGACCGCAGCCAGAACAGGTACTGGCGAGGATCGTCCGGAATGTCCTCATCATCGTCGTCAAAGTCAGAGCGTTCTTCGATGGCCTCGGCGGTGGATGCGCTCATGTCCAGCAGGAAGATGACGGCGACATCCCGCTCAGTCTTGTTGCGGCGCCAGTAGACCTTGTCGTCCGGCGTTGCGCCGGCCTTTCGTTGCACGACTGCTTCGATGACGGCGTCGAGGTCGAACTCCTCGCCGTCAGTCAGGCGCTTCTCCTTGCGGTAGGTCTCCGGCACCATCATCTCGAATTGCCGCCGCACCTCATTGATGAGGCCGGCGTGCCGTTCGATGGTCTGCTCATAGAATTCGGCGGAGCCTTCGGCCATGGTGGACTCGCGAACACGGCACCATGCGGGCTTGTAATCGAGGGCGACGAAATCCCATTCGTCGTACAGGGCGGTACGTTCCTCTTCAGGCAGCGATTCTTCGCTATCTTCGCCGTCGCCACCGCCGCTTCCGACTTCACCCATCTGGTCATTGAACTCGGCGTCCGGGCCTTCGATGGCCTCACTCATGAGGCTTGAGATAAACAGGCCGCTGGGATCGTCTATGTCGCCCTCAACGACGCTGGAGAGGTCAATTTCCGCGCTCTTTTCGAGAAGCTGACGAACCATCTCTTCGGTGAGGGGCGGCGCTTGCACGCTGTCCTCAGCGCGCTGCTGTCCCTTGCGGAGGTTGGCGATTGTCTGCACGAGTTCCGGTTTGAAATCGCCGCGGTAGTCAACGTCTTCCGGCGACTGGTACGGCACATCCTGTTCCGTGCCTGAGCCGGGAACGAAATCCTCGCCGCCCATCTGGGCGCTGTCCGCTTCCTGCAGGCCTTGCGCGGCTTCTCCGCCAAGCTCATCGAGTTCCATCTCGTCCCAGTCGAGGTCGGGTTGCGGCATAGTGTTCGGCACATTGATGAGGAGGCGATAGAGAATGACGGTCGCTTCTGCCGAGTCCTCCACGGTTGCCTCGTCATGGCGCAGGCGAGCCAGGATGACGGCCATGCGCTCAACAACGTCGCGCAAGCTCTGCGGGACGGGGATCTTCTTGTCGCCCTCCAGCAGGGTCATGCGGATGAACAGCTCAATGAGGGCCATGCGGAGTGGGAGCTGCTGGGGGGCCGGGCGGCCAATCACGGCTGCGGCTTGCACCATGCTGTATGCACGGCGCAGTCCGCGGTAATGCTGCCTGACGAGGTGATCGACTCGTGCGTCCTCTAGAGCGCCGAACAAATCGGACGCGAGGTGGCGCTCCGGGAACAAATCAAAGAATCGCTCAAAGTCCGAGAGGACGGCGGTGACGACGCCGGTCATTTCAGGGTTGGCTGCCGCAGTGACGCGCTCGCGAGGCGTTTGGTTCTCGCTTTGCGCGGCGACCTGCTCCGCGATGGCGGGACGGGTGAGGGGGAAGATATTACCCGCGCGGTTGAAACTGAAAATGAAGCTGTCGAACTCAAGATGCCCGGTTTGGTGGGTGCACAGGACCTTGAACCAGCCGAAGTTGTCGTCCTTGGTCTCAAAGAGCGCAATCTCCGGCGGGAGGAAGACATTGGTGCCGTCCGTGGATGCGCGATCTTCCGTTGCCCAGCCTATGCTGCGATTAGCGAGTTCCGGTGTGGGGCGCAACTGCATGTCGCCGCCGGTGAGGCCGCGCGCATACATCTGCAGGATGGGCGCGACATCATCAAGGCTGACAGTCGCCGAAAGCTCCTGGAGGAGGGCCTCACCACGCGCGGATTCCAGCTTGAAGAAGGCGATGCCGGCGGCCTCGTTGCGCTCCAGCATCGTGACGCCCTCTGAAAACCAGCGGTTGAGGTTCTCGTCATCGATGCGGTCAAGGACCTGTGGGGCGGCGCGCAGAAACTCGACACCGGCCTCCTCGGATAGCCCGCACAGCACCTCAAAGTCGTCCAGAACCTGCCTGTGCATGAAGATAGGGAGATCGCTGATGGCGCGGGAGCCCTCGGCAAGGAAGGCGAGGTAGCGCTTGCCGCCATCGGCGGCAAGGTTAATGGCAAAAGTCAGGAATCGCTGTCGCTCGGGCCGGGCGATGCGCGGGAGGGCGACTGCAGCGGCGCGCTGAGTTTCCTTGGCGTACTTCCAATTGCGGTTGGCGGTTGCGTCAAGCAGTTCCAGGTATGTATCAATGGTCTCGTCGTCCACATATGGGAGAGAGTCCGGCGCCATCGTCAGGCACTCTTCGGCGAGTTCGCTGGAGTGCTGCGCCACGCGGTCAAGGAAGGTTGCAAAGGCAGCGAGATCGCTCAGCCTGACATGATCCAAAAGGGCGGGGCTGACCTCAAAGAACCGGGCAGCCAACGCGCCGGATTTCCACGTTCCGTGGAAGAGCGTTTCAGCGGCTGAGATCCACGCGGGCAGGCGTCCAACATCGCGGCGGTCAAGGAAGCCGGCGCTGGCGCGGAAGTAGGATGAGGCGAGGGAAGCGGAGTGGGCGGACAAGGATCGACCGCTTTCGTACCACGCGCTTGCGTCCTGCGGCCTCTCAAGCGCGTCCAGAACGGCCGGAGAGGAGCGGACGTATTCTGCGGCGGCCTCCCATGCGCGGAATGAGGATCCGGCGATGCCAAGCGCCGCCAACAGCCACTGGTGGTACAGGTCGTCGTTGCCGAGGCGATGCTCCACGTGGGCGGTCGCACCGTTATAGGCCTGCCCAACTGCAGCGGGCAGCGCGAAAACCTGGGCAATCAGTTCATCACGCGTTAGTGATGAGCTGTCTGTTCCGCCTTGTTCCGATGTCATTCGCTCTTGGGTCTGTCCCGACGGGGCAGCCGCGGACGCGCGGCGCGGCCATCGTGCTATTCAAAGATGCTTGTCGTAATCTCCCGAATGCTGCGTTGAACGGAGGCGTCATCAGTGAGCGCGTCCGAGATGGCCACATCGCATGCGCGGCGCGGCGCGACGCCTCGACTAATCAACTTGCCGGCATAAATGAGTAGGCGCGTTGACACACCCTCCTGCAGGCCATGCTCTTTGAGGTTGCGTACCTTTTCCCCAAGGCGAGCGAGCAGGTCGGCGGAGTCTTCATCGACACCGCTCTCCTCCTGCACAATCTTCGCCTCGGCCTCGCGCGGGGGATAGTCGAACTCCATTGCGACGAAACGCTGGCGGGTGGACTGCTTGATGTCCTTGAGGGCGCTCTGGTATCCGGGGTTGTAGGAGATGACCAACAGGAAACCGTCCGCGGCCTCCAGGATCTGCCCGCGCTTCTCAACGGGGAGGAGGCGGCGATGGTCCGTCAGCGGGTGGATGAGAACCGTGGTGTCCTTGCGGGCCTCAACGACCTCATCGAGATAGCAGATTGCGCCGGTCTTGACGGCGCGGGTCAGCGGGCCGTCCACCCACTTGGTCTCGTCACCCTCGAGCAGAAACCGGCCAACCAGATCGCTGGCGGTCAAATCCTCATGGGCGGCGATTGTCACGAGCGCCTTGCCGTGGGAGTCCTCTTTGCCGTCCGACCTGACGGTTGTGATGGGGCGTCCAAGACGCCATGCCATGTATTCAACGAATCGCGTCTTGCCACAGCCGGTTGGGCCTTTGAGAATGACGGGGATCTTCTCCTCGTAGGCGGCGGTGAATACCTCGACCTCATCCCTGATAGGCAGGTAGTAGGGTTCACTATCAATCGTGTATTCCTCGATCTCGTACTCGGAGTACGACATCACCGTGGCGTCTTTGAGTGCTGTCTGTTCGGTCATTCCAATCCCTTTGAGTGGTTTCGATCCGTATAGGTGGGCAGTCTACAGGAACGGGCGGATGCGGGCGTGCCAGAGCTCGCCGACGCGGACGCGCAGTTCCTCGATTGTGCCGGTATTCTGCAGGAGGACATCGGCGTAGTCTTCGCGCTCCGCGTTGGAGAGCTGTGCGTTAATCCGCTGTCGAGCCTGCTCTTCTGTCAGTCCGTTGCGGGACTGCAAACGCGAGATCATTTCTTCCTCACTCGATTGCGCGACCCACAACTCATCGCAAAGATCCGTCCAGCCGGCCTCGATCATGATGGCGGCCTCGAGGACAGCGATCTTCACACCGCTCTCACGCAAGTCCGTAATAGTCTTCTCGGCTAATGCGCGGATTCTCGGCCACGTGATCTCATTGAGGGCCTTGAGCTCCTCCGGATCAGCGAAGACGATTGCGCCTAGCTTACGGCGGTCAATCTCACGCGTGTCCGGGTTCATCAGGTCGTCTCCCCACCGGGCCAGGATATCCTTCCACGCGTCGGTGTCCGGCAGATAGGCCTGGTGTCCCAACTCGTCGCCGCTGATGACGGTGGCTTCGTACTCATCACGGAGTACCTCGCTCACGAGGCTCTTGCCGCTTGCTATTCCCCCCGTCAGTCCAATGACCTGCATTGCACACCCCCCTCGTCGACCCGGTCATGCCGGGGCTCCCTGTGCGCACAGTGGCGCGGGACGCGTCCGCGCCCGAATTAGTAGTATACGGCACGACTGATGCCCCTCGCATAGGGGCAATTCCACTGACCCGCGCGCTGTTGAGGGATAATTAGGCATGGCACAGTCACGAGGAGAGGATACGTCCGACGCTCTGCGGGCGCTACCGAGCGTGGATCGGCTGGTTGGCAGCGAATCGCTGGGGGCGCTTGCCGATAGCGTCGGCACGGATGCGGTGACCCATGCGGCACGGCAAGCTATCGACGCCGCGCGCTCGGCAATCCTCGAGGGAACGGTGGATGCCGCGCCGGGCCTGGAATCGCTCGCGGAGCAGGTTGCGGAATCCATTGAGGACCTTCTGGGGCCGCGGCCGCGGCGTGTCATCAACGCGGCGGGCGTCATTATCCATACGAACCTGGGACGCGCGCCGCTTAGCCGCGCCGCCATCGAGGCGATGGGCAACGTGGCCCGGGGCTACTCCGATCTTGAATACAACCTGGTTGCCGGAGAACGCGGCTCCCGCCACGCGCACCCGGAGCGTTTGCTGCAATTCCTGACGGGCGCGGAGGCGGCAATCGTCGTGAACAACAATGCCTCCGCAGTCTTGCTTGCCCTGGCAGCCATTGCAGGTGGACACGAGGTGATTGTTTCACGCGGCGAGGCGGTGGAGATCGGCGGGCGCTTCAGGATACCGGACGTGCTGCGGCAAAGCGGCGCGACACTCGTTGAGGTTGGAACGACGAATCGTACGTACGCCGCCGACTACGCTGAAGCCATCACGGACAACACGGGCGCATTGCTCCGGGTACATCGCAGCAATTTCCTTGTTGTCGGTTTCACAAACACCCCGGACGCGGCGGAGATTGCGGAAATCGCGCACAGGCGGGGCGTACCGCTCCTCAACGATCTCGGCTCGGGCTGCATGCTGGACACCGCGCAGTTCGGCCTTGCGCCGGAGCCGACTGTGAGAGACACGCTGGAACGCGAGGGTTCGGACATTGCCCTGTTCTCCGGCGACAAGCTGTTGGGAGGGCCGCAGGCCGGCATCGCGTTGGGGCGCAAGAATCTGATAGACAAGATGAAGGCCCACCCGCTCGCCCGCGCCGTTCGGATCGACAAACTGGATCTTGCAGCTTTGACGGCGACGTTGCAGGCGTACGCCCGGGGCGCGGCGCTTGAGGAAGTTCCGGTGTGGCGCATGATCTCCGCAGACGTAGCAACACTCGACGAACGAGCCCTGCGTTGGCAAGAGGGCATCGGCGGAGACGGGCTGCGGGTGGTTGAGGCGGAGACGGCGGTGGGCGGCGGTAGCCTTCCCGGCGGGACGCTGCCGACGCGGGCGCTGGCCATTGAGCAATCCCGCGCCAACACGGATGCGCTTGCGGCACGGCTGCGCGTGTCAGACTCACATCCCGCAATCATCGGCCGCATCGAGGATGATCGCCTGTTGCTTGACTCCCGGACTGTGCTGCCAGAAGAGGATGACGAGCTCATCGCGGCGGTACGGGCGGCGCTGCAAGGCTAGAAGGGCATTTTCCCTATGTTTCGCGCCGGGTATGTGGCTATTGTTGGGCGGCCAAACGTTGGGAAGTCCACGCTGGTCAACACGCTGGTAGGGACGCAGCTGGCGGCGGTTAGTCCGAAGCCCCAGACATCGCGTTATCGCATCCTTGCCGTCCTGCACGGAGACGATTTCCAAGTTGGGCTGTTGGACACGCCAGGGCGGCCCGCTGAGCCGCGTGTGGACGCGTTGAGCCGCCGGATGCTGCGCGAAACGCGGCAGGCCTTGGATATTGCGAACCTGGCGGTGTTGGTGTCCGCCCCGCGCACGGCGGGAGACGTTGAAGAGACACTGCTCGACGAGATCAAGGCGCAGAACCTCCCGGCTATTGTGGCCATCAACAAGCTGGATACCGTGCGCAAGGGAAACCTGCTGCCCGTCATCGAGGACTACAACGAGCTGTATTCGGACTTTCGGGACATTGTGCCCGTCAGCGCGCGCACCGGCGACGGGCTGGACAGCCTCCTGGAGCGCATCATCGCCAACCTGCCGGAACAGGAGCCGCTCTTCGATCCGTCCACACTGACCGACCGTTCGGAGGCGTTCCTGATCTCCGAGCTGATACGGGAGGGTGTGTTCGCGGTGTATGGCGACGAGGTGCCCTACGCGACTGCTGTTGAGGTGGAGAAGCACGTGCCGCTGGACCCGGAACACGGCGATAAGGACTTCATCGAGGCGAGCGTTTACGTGGAGCGCGTCTCGCAGCGGGGGATCGTCGTTGGCAAAGGGGGTCAGGCACTGAAGGACGTGGGGGTGCGCGTGAGGCCTCTCATTGAGGAGTTGTTGGGTCGGCCTGTGATGTTGACGCTTTGGGCGCGCACGAGGCCGCGGTGGCGGCGTGACGACCGCTTTCTCAGGTCGCTTGAGGACTAGCCCGCCTCGCCCACTCCGTACAGGCGGTGCGCGGTGATGTATTTCACGATGTTGTCCGGCACGATCCCACGCAGGTCGTCCCCACTTTCAACCATTCTGCGGACTGACGACGAGCTGACATCCATGCGAGGAGCGTCTTCCAGAATGGTGACCTTTTCACGCAGGCCGGGGATGGCGTCGTAGGCCGCTGAGAGATCAGGGCGTCCTGTGCCGCCCACACGGGGCATGGCGATAAATCGGCACAGGGTCACAAGCTCCTGTGGTCGGTGCCAGCGCGGGAGATCCGCCACTGAGTCTTCGCCCAGGATGAAGAAGTACTCCGTGGCCGGCGGGGAATCCTCGCGAAGTTCCCGAAGTGTATCCACCGTGTACGTGGGGCCCGGGCGGGTGACTTCCATGTCAGAGACTTCGAATGCGGGGGCTGAGCCTACCAGCAGGTGAGTCATTGCGAGGCGGTGGGTTGCGGGCGCCACATCCTGCCCCTCCTTGAGCCATTGCTCACCGGCCGGTATGAATAGCACGGTGTCCAGGCCGGCGCGCTCCTTCGCCTCTCGCGCAATCATCAGGTGGCCGGCATGTGGAGGATCAAAGCTGCCGCCCAGGATGCCGACGCGCGTCATCGCCATATCACCTCGGTTTTGCCAACCAGAATCCAGTCGCCCGGCTCTGCGCCCGCTCGCTCCAGGGCATCGATTGCCCCGATGTGGCCAAGCTCTCGCCAGAACTGGGCAGCGACGGCCATGTCCGTGAGGTTGATGCCGTCCGCGAGCCGCTCAATCCGCGGGTGCTTGAGCCGCCATACTCCCTCCTCTTCGACTTCCACGACCGGCATGATGCGATCCGGCTCGGGCCGAAGAATGACCTCGGGCTCGACGACTTCAGGTGTTGGTGCTCTCTTTCGTGCTTCCCTTTCGGCCTCAGCACGGGTGTACGCGGCCCGCATGAGCTCCGTCACGCCCTCGCCGGTGACGGCAGACACCGCGAACACCTCTTGGACACCTTCCTCGGCGAATGACTCCCGGAGTTCCCGTAGCTGCTCCTGAACCTCGGGCATGTCAATCTTGTTGATTGCGACGATCTGCGGCTTCTCCTCAAGCCGGGCCTCGTGGAGAGCCAGTTCGTTGTTGATGCTGCGCCATGCGTCGAGCACGTCCAGCAGACTTCCGTCAATGATGTGAATGAGGACTGCGGTGCGCTCCACATGGCGCAAGAACTGATCACCAAGCCCTTTGCCCTCATGCGCCCCCTCGATGAGCCCGGGTATATCCGCGAGGACGAAACTGCTCCAGCCGATGTCCACAACACCGAGGTTCGGCTCCGTCGTCGTAAACGCATAGGAGGCAACACGGGGGTTCGCTCCGGATCCACTGGCCAGGAGACTGGACTTCCCTGCGTTGGGGAGCCCGACAAGCCCAACATCAGCAAGAAGCTTGAGATCCAGCTGGACGTCAACCTCTTCGCCGGCCTCGCCGCCTTCCGCCAGTCTCGGCGCACGATTCGTCGAACTCGTGAACCGCGAATTGCCGCGGCCGCCGTCGCCACCCTTTGCAACAACAACAGTCGCCCCATCTGACTCAAGGTCCACCGTGCCGGCGCCTTTCTCACCAGTCCACGTCACAATCGTCCCTGCCGGGACAAGCAAGACGAGATCGCTCCCATTCTTGCCAGTCTGCTTCCTACGGCGTCCCGACTCCCCATTCTTCGCAACATAGCGAAGGCTGCGGCCATAGTCCTGCAGCGTCATCAAATTCTCGTCCGCCTGAAACACAACGCTGCCGCCCTCGCCGCCATCACCACCATCAGGCCCGCCAAACGGAACGTATTTCTCCCGTCGGAAGGACACGGCGCCGCGGCCACCGTTTCCACCGCTAACGTGGATTCGTACTTGGTCAATCATTCTCTCAGGATATATGTATGTGAATCGTTATAACCGAGTTAATGCTGTGGGCACGGTGGAAAGCCAAGTGAGCTGAGCGGGGGAAGAGCGGTGGATTCCACGTGGAATCCGTGTGGAAAAGCGGTGGAAAGCCGTTGAGGAGAACGACGGGTTGGTGGAAAGAACAGGGCTATTGCCCGGCGAATGTGGAAGAAGCGATCTGGATGATAGCTTCAGCGTCAGCCCGGAGCTTTGCATCCGTGGATAGAGCGCGCTCCATGCGGCGAATGCTGTGCATGACGGTTGTGTGATCGCGGTTGCCAAACGACCTGCCGATGTGCGCCAGAGAGTGGTCCGTGTGGCGGCTGGCCAGGAATACGGCGAGGTGTCTCGTTTCGGCTGCAGGGCGCGCGCGGCTGCGGCCGGTGATGTCCGCCGGAGTCAACTGTCGATAGGCTGCGGTTGTGCGGATGATGGCCTCGATCGTCAGGGGAACAGGGTCCGGGTTCGCCGACGCAACGGAGAGAGCCTGCCGAGCAAGCTCAAGTGTGAGCGGCTCATCCAGCAGAGTGGCGTGGGCGATGACGCGGGTGAGCTCGCCCTCCAACTGGTTGATGCTGGAGAACTGCCGTGTCGCGAGGTAGGAGAGGACATCATCCGGTGTGTCGAGGTCATAGCGTGCTGCTTTGAAGGCCAGGATATTGAGACGGGTGCGCCTGTTTGGCGGCCTGACATCAACAGGCAGGCCGGCGCGTAACCGGGCGGCAAGGCGTGGGCTCCTGAAGTTCAAGGCATCCGGCGCCCTGTCCGCGGAGACGACGATCTGTTGACCCGCTCGCAGGAGCGCTCCGCACGTGTGCAGCAACGCCTCTTCGCTCTTGACCTTGCCGCAAATGAACTGAACATCGTCAATCATCAGGATGTCGGGAGAACGGTACCGCTCCCTGAACCCTGCCGTTGTCTTTCCTTGGACGGACGTGACGTAATCGTGGACAAATTGCTCGGATGTTGCGAGAAGCGTTGTGCGCCCCTGCCCCTGGGCCTCGTTGGCAATCGCGTGAAGCAGGTGGGTCTTGCCGAGGCCGGGTGCGCCGTACAGGACGAGTGGGTTATAGTCGCCACCGTGATCGTTGGCGACCTTCGTCGCGGCGGCGTAGGCGAGTTTGGAGTTGTCACCAACGACGAAGCGGTCGAAGGTGAGCTGTGGGTCCGGTCTCGCGCCGAGGACGAATGAGGAAATGCCACGGGATGGTTTCTCGACTGTAGGTTCCAGCGCGGCAGGCGGCTCGACCTCGGCCACGGAGCTGCGCATCGGTGTGTCGGATGCCACGTCAAGAACGACTGCCACGGGGCGCTTGAGGACGTCAGAGACAATTCGCTCCATGATGGGGAGCAGGGAGCCCTGGATCCAGTGCTGCGCATACTCGCTTGGCACGGAGACGGTAAGCTCATTGTGTGTGAGAGAAACGCCAGTAGTGCCAGCCAGCCACGTGTTATACGCGGCTGCGCTCATCTGCTTGCGAAGGCGGCCGAGGGCTTCCTCCCATATGTCGCGCACGGGCTGATCGGGCATTGAAATGCTGTCCTCCCCCAACGAGCGCGGCTGTGACTGTCCGAGTGACAACCCTCCGTGAGCGTGGAGGGCACGCCGTAGACGGGTAGTGTCCCGGGCGCGTCGAGCCGCAAGAACCTACGTTAACACCCGCTTAGCGGAGGGCGTCGATACGGTAGAAACGCAAATGGCCATGGTGCCCACGAGTGAGGCAATGAGGCTGGTGTCCGCGCCATTGCGGCAGGCTCCCAATACCTCAATAATTCGAGGGTGCCCGTACTGAGGAGCTAAGTTTTCGGCGGAAAAACATGGAGCAAAATTCGCGAATCATCTTTTGCGGCACCGCTGAGTTCGCCGTGCCGACGCTCGACGCGCTGATGAGGTCGGAAAATCGGCCCGTCGCCGTGCTGACACGCCCGGATCAGCCGGCAGGCCGTGGCCGCCGACTGCGGCAATCGCCCGTCAAGGAACGGGCCGTGCAGTACGGACTCGATGTCCTGGAGCCGCGAACGCTGCGATCCGAGGAGGAGGCCGGGCGCATCCGCTCGCTTGAGCCGACGGTCATGGTGACGGCCGCCTATGGTCTGATCTTCCCGCGCAGCGTGTTGGATATCCCTCCGCGCGGTGCTCTTAACATCCATCCGTCGCTCCTGCCGCGTCACCGAGGCCCCGCGCCGGTGGTCTGGACGCTGCTTGAGGGCGACGAGAACGCCGGCATCAGCATATTCCTTCTGGAGGAGGGCGTTGATACAGGACCGCTGCTGAGCCAGCGCGTGGTGCCGATTCGCTCCGGTGAGACTGCGGGTGAACTGACTGAACGGCTTTCGCAGATGGGCGCGTCACTGTTGGTGGAGACGCTTACGGGCTGGCTTGACGGCTCCATAACGCCCGAGGCCCAGGATCACGACATGGCCACGCAGTCACGGATTCTGGAGAAGGGTGACGGTGTAATTAACTGGGACAGCCCTGCGCAGGAGCTTGAACGGCGCGTTCTGGCCATGACGCCGTGGCCGGGCGCGCACACGACGCTCTCCGGCAAGCGGCTGAACATCCGGCGCGCCATCGCCCTGCCACCCGAATACGATCCGAGAGGCGCGGCTCCCGGGCAGGTGGTGCGTCTAAGGCGCGCGGAGGACGGCGGAGGCATGGGAGTCGCCATCGGCACGGGTGAAGGGATGCTTGAACTGCTTGAGGTGCAGGCCGAGGGTCGGCGGACGATGCCGGCCCGGGATTTCGCACGTGGCAGCGCGGACTTTCTCGGCGCAACACTGCCGAGCTAGGGACTACACGCGCTCCACGCCGATGGTGACGGTCGCCTCGTCGAGCTTGACGGTGTTGGTGGCTGCGCCGTCGCCCGGGGCAGTCTGCAGGATGTCCACGGACAGGGTCTCCTGCCGGACGTAGTCGCCAAAGTCGGACAGCGCACCCGCGACGCCGTCCCCGTCGCCGGAGACATAGGCAGTGATGCGGTCGGAGACATCCAGGCCGGCGGTGCGACGAAGCTCCTGCAAGTGGCGTACTAGCTCGCGGGCCAACCCTTCGTGTTCCAACTGAGTGGTGATTTCCGTGTTCAGCGCGACGGTGTGGATGCCCTCCGCGCCGGAGATGAACCCCTCGCGGTCAGATGTATCGACAAGCAGGTCTTCATGCGACAGATCGAAACCGGCAAGTTCCTGCGACTGTTCATCCCGAACCCGCGCGGCGACGGTGTTGAGTTCAGTGTCGGACAGCCCTTCGATGTGGGCGGTCAGTTTCGGCAAATCCCCACCAAGGCGTCGTCCAAGATTCTGCAGATTCGGTCGGATGCGCACGGAGAGGAATGCCGACTCATCATCGACGGCGCGCACGGCCTTCACGTTCAACTCTTCAAGCAGTTGGTCTTCGATGCGTGCCAATGATTCGCGGTCGGCTCGCCCGGGCAGCATGACCAGCATCTCCTGCAGAGGCTGCCGGACCTTGATCTGGGCGCGGCCCCGTACGGCCCTGCCGAGGCTGGAGAGGCGCATGGCAAGACGTACGTCCGCCTCGATAGTCTCGTCGCGCAGGGCATCGTCCACCTTGGGCCATTCGGCAAGATGGACACTCTCCGGCTCATCATCAGCGAGCGTGGAAACCAGGTTGCGGTGCATGTGCTCCGCCACGAAGGGTGTGAACGGCGCGAGCAGCCGCGAAATCGTTGTCAGCGCCTCGTAGAGCGTGTGATAGGCAGCGGCCTTGTCCGTGTCGTTGTCGGACTTCCAGAAGCGGCGGCGGTTGCGCCGCACGTACCACGTAGAAAGTTCATCCACGAACGACTCGATGGCGTGCGTGGCTTCCATGACCTCGTAGCGCTCCATGGCGTCCGTTACCGATCCGATGAGTCCCTGCAGGCGGGAAACGAGCCAGCGGTCGAGCAAGGGACGGTCTGACAAGGACGGAGCGGGCGTGGAAGCAGGATCGAAGCCGTCCACGTTGGCGTAGGTCACAAAGAAGCTATAGGTGTTCCACAACGGCAGCAGGAATCGACGAACAGTGTCACCGACGAGGTTGGCGGAGAAGCGGCGGGCGTTTCCCGGCGTGGAGGCCGTGTACATGTACCAGCGCAGGGCGTCCGCGCCGCGGGCTGCAAGGATGTCCCACGGTTCGACGACGTTGCCACGCGACTTGGACATTTTCTCCCCGGCCTCATCCAGGATATGGCCAAGCGAGAGAACGTTCTTGTAGGCCGGGCGGTCAAAGAGCAGGACGGCGAGCGCGTGCAGTGTATAGAACCAGCCGCGCGTCTGATCAACACCCTCGCAGATATAGTCCGCCATCTGCTGCTGCTCGAAGACATCAGTGTTCTCAAACGGGTAGTGCCATTGGGCGACGGGCATCGCACCGGAGTCGTACCACGCATCCATCACTTCGGGGATGCGTCGCTTCGTACCGCCGCACGCCGCGCAGCCAAAGGTAACGTCGTCGATAAACGGCCGGTGGAGATCCATTTCGGCGGTGTAGCCCTCAAGCCCAGACTGCCCCGCCAGTTGGTCGATACTGCCGATGGGCGTCGGGTCGCCGCATCCGTCGCAAAGCCACAGCGGGATGGGTGTTCCCCAATAGCGCTCACGCGAAAGCGCCCAGTCCACGTTGTTCTGCAGCCACTCGCCGAACCGGCCCTCGCCGATGTGTTCCGGCACCCAGCCGATCTCACGATTGGCGGAGATGAGCCGGTCCTTGAACGCTGTTGTGCGGATGTACCAGGATTCCTTGGCGTAGTAGAGCAGCGGGGCATCGCAGCGCCAGCAGAAGGGATACGTGTGGGTGATTGTGCCGCCCTTAAGCAGCAGGCCGCGTTCATCCAGATCAGCGGTAATGTCAGGGTCGGCGTCCTTGAAGAATTTCCCGGCCCAGGGGACGCCGCCGTAGTCGGTCACAGCCCCGTCGATGTTAACGGTATGGACGACGGGCAGGCCTTCGGCGTTGCCGACGCTCAAGTCCTCCGCGCCGTACGCGGGCGCGATGTGGACGATGCCAGTGCCCTCGGTGAGCAGGACGAAATCGGCTGCGACCACCTTGCCCGCGTAGCCGTCGGGCACGGCGTAGTCAAAGAGTGGCTCATATGTGAGGCCGACCAGTTCTCTTCCCGAGATCTCACCGACGATCTTGTAGTCGCCCTCAAGGGCTTGATCCGTGAGCGCGTCGGCCAGAATCAGGCGTTCCGTGCCGCCGTCCTTGCCCCATGGCCCCTCAGCGATCACATAGCGCGCGCCGACGGCAACGGCCAGGCCGGTATTGCCGGGCAGCGTCCACGGAGTTGTTGTCCAGGCAAGCAGGTAGGCGGGTGAGCCGGCATCACCAAGAATCTTTTGTGCCGTGTCATTGTCCTGGATGCGGAACTTGACGTGGACGGATGGGTCTTCTGCGTCGTCCTTGTAGCCCAGTGCGACCTCATGGGAGCTGAGTGACGTGACGCAGCGTGGGCAGTGCGGCGTGACGCGGTAACCCTGGTAGATGAGGTCCTTGTCCCAAAGCTGGTTGAAGATCCACCAGCCGGACTCGATGTACTCATTCGAGTAGGTGACGTACGGGTCGTCCATGTCGACCCAGAAGGCGATCCGCTCGGACAGGGATTCCCAGTCCTGCACGTAGCGGAAGACGCTTTCCTTGCACTTCTCGTTGAATTTCGCGATGCCGTAGGCTTCGATATCGCGCTTGGATGTCAGATTCAGTTCCGCCTCGACGGCGAGTTCAACCGGCAGACCGTGGGTGTCCCAACCGCCCTTACGGGGCACCTGGTAGCCCTGCATGGTCTTGAAGCGGGGAATGACATCCTTGAAGACGCGAGCGAGGACGTGATGAACTCCGGGCGCGCCGTTGGCCGTCGGCGGGCCCTCGAAGAACGTAAAGATCGGCCCGTTCTCGCGCTCCTTCATGGAGCGGCGAAAGATATCCTTGTCCTTCCAGAATTGCAGAACGTCCCGTTCCATGTCCGGAAACGAGACCTTGCTGGATACCGGCGAAAAGGGCATCAGTCGTCTACCTGCCTGCTATTTCTTGAGTCGTCTGGTCTCGGGAAAGGCCCGAATTGACATTCCATTGTGGAAAAGGGCAATCGGCAACGTCAAGGTTTTTCCTCGGTTCGCGTTCCGGCGGGGGCTTTCAATCGGTTGAAACGCTGCGATCCGGCTTCGGCGGCTTATGAAGTTCTGCTACCACGTTGGCGGACTTTGCGGAGGGAGTGTTGACGGTTCCTCATCCGGTAGGCGTCCGAATGCGAAATAGGTCAGCGCGCCGGGGAGTAGCAGCAGGATGACAATCACCCACAACCAGCGGTTGCCGCCGCGCACCCGCTTGCGCTTGCCGAGATCACGTCCTGCGGCAATCTGAACGGCGATTTGAACAGCCACATAGGCCAGCAAGCCCACCAATACGAGGACAGCCTCAGACATGCTGGTGAATCCTACTCAGCAACGACAGCGGTGCCGTAGGCGAGCAGCTCAGCAGCGCCGGACATGACCATCGAAGTGGAAAATCGCAGCGCGACGACGGCGTTCGCGCCCATCTCTTCGGCTCGTTGCTCCATCCGGCCCAACGCCTCCGCGCGGGATTCCGCCATCAGCTTGGCGTATTCCGGCACCTCGCCCCCAACTAGGTTGCGGAACGCGGCTGTGATGTCACGCCCGACGTGGCGGGCGCGGACGGAGTTGCCGTAGACGATGCCCTTCGACTCCGTGATGGTCATGCCGGGGATGTCGTTTGACGTGACAGAAATCATGGTTGCGCCTCTTCATAACGCCGAGCGTCGGCGTTCTTCCTTTCCCGCAGTCGATCCCATATGGCCTTGACCAAAAGGACAAGCGCGCCGATAACCATTGTTGGCAGGCCGATTCTCATAATGATGGGAACCTCGTCAACGAGGACGATGAAACGCACCAACGCGTACGCCGCATACCCACCGACCATCACGATGCCCACCAGGAGCAACGTCAGGCCCAATCTCATAGCACTATCTCCTTGCGGACCCGTCTCTTCTGACTACGACATATCATACGCGGCGCGCATACCCGAATCAGGGATTCGTTTCTACGGCAGAGATAGCATCGCGATTGGGTAGGCTCTCTTCTGAGAACTCTGAGGGCGACGGCAGCAGCGTGGCGGCCGCGGCCGCGAACTTCGCTGCTGAGAAGGCGTCCCGCGTTTCCGTCAGGCGAACCAGGAATATTGCCGCCAGTGCGGAGAGGATACGCGAATCGACATGACGCGCGGAGCCAACACTCTGCCAGTTCCCCTGCCACCAGAGGCGGACGCCTGCCTTCGGGCCAACCGAAAGCGCGATGGGCGCCGGAACGTTCGTTAATAGTGAGGGCAAGTCGTCCTCATCGAAAAACAGCGCGCCAACCCCGGGCGGAGCAACGCCCCCCACAAGGGACAGCGAGCCGTTCTGCAGGAACGCGCGGGCTACGAGGCCTATAAGCGACCTGCTAAAGCGCCCCAACGTGGCTGAATCTACCTCGTCGCCCTCCGGGGCGACCATAAGGACTTCGGTGTCCAGCCAGGTGTAGGGGACGTGTTCCGAGCTGAGGCGGGCCGTGTCCGCGGTGACAACCTGAACGCCGGCCACGCTCACCGGATTGGCGTTATTCGCCAGCAGTCTGGTTGAGCGACCGAGCTTTGCGGCGGCTAAAGCTGCATAGACGGCAGGCGAGCCTGCCCCGCCCACCGCGACGAAATCAGGATGACTGGAAACCACGACTACCGAGGGGGAGGTTCGTCTTCTTCCTCGTCGTCCTCGTCGATGTAGTCATCGTCGTCATCATCCTCATAGTCATCATCGTAGTCGTCATCATCTTCATAGTCATCGTCGTCGTACTCATCGAGGTCTTCCTCGTCGTCCTCGATATAGTCATCATCGTCGTCGTACTCATCCTCAGCGACGGACAGTTGAGACGAGGGGGCATCATCGTTGGCAGGACGACTGCCGCGTTGGTCACCGCCGCCGCGGGGGGCCTGTTGGATGGTGACGCGTCGATTCTCGCCGTGGCCCGTGCTGCCTGTGACGACGGCCGGATTATCAGCAAGAGTCATGTGGATGATGCGACGGTCGGCGGGCGACATGGGGTCGAGGGTGATGGGACGCCTGCGCCTGCGCACGTGATCCGCGGCGCGAAGGGCGATCTGCTGGAGTCGGTAGATGTGGCGCTGCTGATAGCCCTCTACGTCAATGCGGAGAGGAACGTAGTGTCCAACAGACCGCGAGACGATGGTATTGAGGAGCATCTGAACGTGCCGGAGCGTTTGGCCCCGTCGCCCAATCAGCAGACCGGCGTCTTCCCTCTCGATGTCGAGGACGATAGGGTCTCCGGACTCGAAGGGACGGGTGGGGTCGCTTCCGGGAACATATACGGATATATCAGAATCGACGTCCATGTGTCGGAGCAGTTCGGCGAGGATTTCCCTTGCGCTCTCTGCATCCGATGATAGGGACGCGAAGGATGCGTACTGGTCCTCATCATCCTCTTGCCGCACCCGCAGGCGGACTCGCGCATCTTCCGATCGGAGTCCCAGCAAGCCGGAACGTCCCTCGCTAATGACGTCGACGTCGACGTCTTCGCGATCCAGACCGAGTTCGTCTAGTCCTCGCTGAGTTGCTTCCTCGACGGTCCTCCCCGTCCATTCCAGACTCTGATTCATCATTTGACCTCGTCTCCACCTGAGGGGCTGGAGGGGCAGTGGTATTGGCAGCGACCCGTGTCCGACCGGGAATCAGATTCCCCCACCCGGACATGAATCCTTGCATACCAATCGTTATGAAGTTAGAGACGAACCAGTATAGGGCTAAGCCCGATGGGAAAGTAAAGGCAAGGAATCCCAGCATGATGGGGAACAGGAACAACATAATCTGCTGTTGCTGTCTCTGCTGGTCAGACATGGCGGGCGGCTGCATGATGCGCTGCTGGGCCCACGTGGACGCTGCAACAAGAAGTGGCAAAAGAGGCGT
This sequence comes from Dehalococcoidia bacterium, assembly GCA_034428515.1. Lineage (GTDB taxonomy): Bacteria > Chloroflexota > Dehalococcoidia > UBA6926 > UBA6926 > VXMO01. The sequence goes on along the minus strand of DAOUHQ010000015.1, from coordinate 286,759 downwards.
TGGGTCAGGAGCGGAGAGATCCAGCGTGCCGATGATCCATGGCATCTCCGTGTTCAGTGGCAGAACTTCCCCGCCGACGGGCAACCATGAGTAGAGCCGCTGCGAGAGATAGACAAAGCTGCCGGGTAGATTTCCCAAGCCCTTGATGATTGCCCAGTACAACCCGATCCAGATCGGGAACTGCACAACCATCGGCCCCAGGCAGCCGAGCGGACTGACACCGGCCTCCCGGTACATCTTCATCGTCTCGCGCTGCTGGAGTTGAGGATTGTTCTTGAAGCGGTTGCGGATCTCCTGCATCTGCGGCTGCAGGGCCTGCATCTTGGCGGAGGACTTCAGCTGCTTGAGGGTTAGAGGGTAGAACGCCACGCGGACAACGACAGTGAGGGCGATGATGGCAAGCGCCATGCTGTCAAAGAGCACGCTGTACAGCAACAGCAGCCCGTTCAGCATGGGCTGCAGAAGCAGGAAGATAAAGATATCGCCGACGACTTCCATAGCTGCTGCCTAGCTGTCCACGGGGAATACCCGTACGGGTTGTCTCAATGAGGGCGACGCGCGATAGACTGCGCCATCCTGGGCAAAGAACAGCGCATCGCTTTCTCCGAACGCTGTGATCGGCGCGTAAACAGGATCAGGCAGTTTGCCGCCAACGATGCCCTGGCCGGTCACAGGATCAATCCACCACGTCTCTTTCTCTTCGTTGGCGATGCTGATATGGCTGCCTGTAAGGATCGGATTGCTCTGTATCGCACCGCCCGTCCTTACTGGATCCATTACCTGTGCGCCCGAGTCCTTATCGAGGATGTACAGGGAGTGATCAAGAGATGGCGCGAATAGCCGATCACCGATGACGAGCGGAGCGGCCCAGAACCAATTATCTGCGGTGAAGGGCGTTGGCCAATGGGGTGCGCCCGTGGTGGCGTCCAGCGCATAGAGGTTGTTGTCGAACGAGCCGGCGTAGAGTACGCCATCGTGCAGAGTCATGCCGCCGATGCCGGCCTCAGCCTGATGCCGCCACGCTTCGGTGCCGGGGCTTTCGTCCATGCGCACAGCGTGAAGCGTGCCGCCCAGTGTGCCAACGTAAACCAGTCCGTCGCCGATGATGGGCGTGCCCCAAATCTCGGAGTCGGCCTCAAATGTCCACAGGGTGGATGCGTTCGCAATGTCGATCGCGTATAGCGTGCCGCGCTCTGAGTCTGCCGTGCCCTCCGTGCCAACAAGCATGACGCCGTCCGGCGTCAGTGCTGGTCCGCCGACGATTGGAGAGTCGGCCTCGAAGAACGGGGCGCACTCGGCCTCGGATTCAGGCAACAGCGAATCAGGGTCTACGGCGTACAAAACCCCGTTAAAGCCCCCAGCATAGATGCGCCCGTCATGCAGTAGCGGCGCGCCAAAGATTGCGCGGATGCTATTGCGGCCCTCCCCCGTCTCGCACCGGCCCAATTCGAGTCCTGTGATGATGTTGCCTACGACGATGTGTCCTGTATCCGTCCCAATCACGACGGTCTCGTCGCCAAGAAGAACCGGCGCCGCCCATGGCTTCGGATCGTACAGGCTGCCCGCCGTGCAGCCGCCGACAACGAGCAACGCGAACAAGGCTACTATCAACAGCAGTGGGCCTGCGCGTCGCGACGAAGCACGCTGACGTGGTTCGGTTTCGTTGGTGGGTGAGAGCTTACGGAACAGGATCGTAGCCCCCTTCCCGGAACGGATGGCACCGACCCAGCCGCCGAGCAGCCAGGATCGTGCCATGCAGCGCACCATGCCGTTCGACGGCCTCACGCGCGTATTCGGAGCACGTAGGCTGATAGCGGCAGGCGGCAGGAAGGAGCGGCGAGAGGACGAACTTGTATAGCCGCAGGAGGCCGAGCGCGATGTACTTCATGTGCTGTGCTCAACCTTGGTGAGATTTGGAAGAGTCGGCCGAGGCAGGCGCCACTTCCTTACCACACAGCCCGGCGCGCTTAAGAACATCGGTAACCGCATCTTCGATGCCGTGGTAGTCCGCTTGCGCGATCTGTGGTCTGGCGATGAACACGAGGTCGACTCCTGATTCGCGTGGCCCCAGCTTGCTGACCGCAACGCGCAGTCGCCGCTTGACGGCGTTGCGGGTGACTGCGCCACCCACACGCTTGCTGACGGCATAGCCGGCGCGCATTGTGTTCACGTCGTTCGGCGCGTATCGCAGGACGACAAGCTCATTGGCGCGGCCCTTGCCGATGCTGGAAACGCGGTCGAAATCGGAACTCCGACGCAGCCGGTGATCCGTCGTCCGGGGCATGGCAGAGATGTTAGACGCTGAGACGGTGACGCCCCTTGGCGCGTCGACGCGCGACAACATTTCTGCCGCCGGGCTCTCTCATACGATGACGAAAACCGTGGACGCGCTTGCGGCGGCGCACTTTGGGTTGGTAGGTTCGCTTGGGCATAGTGTCTGACAGTATAGGGGCGGCAGCAATACAGGGGCAAGGATGGGGACGGGCCCCTTTGCGGCACAGAGCTTGCTTTCGTAGTATGGATGGAGGTACTGACCTGTCCCTTATTCTGTCCCGGGGCGTTTGGAGGTGGGGTGTCGGAGAGCCGCAAGGCCGTCATTGATGTTCGTAGTCTCGTAAAGGTCTATCCGGGTGGGACACGCGCCGTCGACGGCATTGATTTCACTGTGCAGGAGGGCGAGTTCTTCGGGTTTCTCGGCCCGAACGGCGCGGGCAAGAGCACTGCGCTCAAGGTCCTCTCAACCCTGCTCAAGAAGACTTCAGGAACCGTCAGCGTCGCGGGTTATGACATTGACCGTCAGGCAGAGCAGATCCGCCGCAGCGTCGGAGTCGCAATGCAGACAGCCGGCCTGGATGACCTGGCGAAGGCGCACGATTTTCTGACCCTGCAGGGCCGTCTCTATGGCCTGCGCAGCTCAGAGGCACGGGCGCGTTCCGCGGAACTACTGGAGTTCATCGGGCTGGCGAACGTCGCCAAGAAGAAGATCGGCACGTTTTCCGGCGGCATGCGGCGGCGGCTTGACCTTGTCGCAACCCTCGTCCACGAACCCAAGGTGCTGTTCCTCGATGAGCCCACAACGGGACTCGACCCACAGAGCCGCAACACGCTTTGGGATCACCTTCGCCGTCTCAACGAGGAGGACGGCGTCACTATCATCCTGACGACGCAGATGATGGATGAGGCCGATCGGCTGTGTGAGCGGCTAGCAATCATCGACCGCGGGAAGATTGTTGCGGAAGGCTCGCCACGCCTCCTCAAGGAACAGATAGGCGGCGACGTTGTCACGATTACGATCTCAGGCCCGGAAACGGCGGAAGAGTGGGAGATGTTGAACGCAAAGGCGCAGGGACTTGCTGACGGCGAGTCGTACGTGTCCTCCACTGCCCGCGTGCAGGAGGGCATCGCCGTCACGGTTCAGAATGGCGGCGCGGCGGTGCCGGGTCTGATGCGGCTGCTCGCGGATAACGACGTTCCGGTGTCCAACCTGTCCGTCGCCAGCCCGACGCTCGACGATGTGTTTCTCCAGCACACGGGGCGCACGATTCGCGACGAAGAAGCAGGCGGCGACGAGATGAACAACTCTTTCAAGCCCTGGCTCGGCCTGAGCGACGGCCGGTAGGAACAATGGTCAGTCTCGTTCTCCAGACCTGGTATATTTACCTGCGCAATTTCCGCGCCTGGGTGACGCAGCCAGGCCAGATAGTGCCGGCTGTCTCCATCAATATCCTCTTCATGGTCGTCTTCGTAGCGGCATTCGACAATGTCTCGATGCTGCCGGGATTCCCTACCGATAGTTATGTCACATACCTGATGCCCATGATCATCGTTCAGGCGATGATCTTCAGCGGCATTGACGCTGGCTTCAACCTGCTGACGGACGATCTGTCCGGCTATCTGAACAAACTCCTGCTCGCGCCCATCTACCGAATATCTATCCTGCTCGGCGTTCTCCTCGTGTCTGCGACGCGGGGCTTCATCCAGGGCGTAACGATCGTCATTGTGGGCGTCATCATGGGCGCGTCTTCGGAATCGGGATGGCTCGGCTTCCTTGCCATCCTGGTTCTCGGAACGATGTTCGGGGTTGCCTGGTCATGTCTGGGTCTGATTATCGCCATCAAGACGCGCAGCGTTCAGGTGACGCAGTCCATGTTCATCTTCTTCATTCCCGCGGTCTTCGTCACCACGGCATTCATGCCAAAGGAACTCATGGCGGACTGGTTCCAGATTGCCGTCTCGCTAAACCCCGTGAACTATGTGCTGGAGGCTATACGCGCGGTCGTGGTTACCGGCTGGGAGTGGGAGCATATCCTGCCAGGTGTTTCGATACTCATCGTGATGACGATCGTCGCCCTGACGGCCACCACCATCCTGTATCGCCGCACGACGGCGTAGGAGCTCCATTACGCCGCAAGGGAGCGCGGCTGATAAACTGCAGACCTGAGAATTCAACGGCCCACAGAGCGGAGGAATGCCCGATGGCCAACTATTGGATGGTGCGTTCAGACGAGAACATTCGTGATCTAGTCGAAGATGGCGGATTCGTCGCCATTGGGTTTGGTGGAGCAGAACTCGGCAACCTCGCAGGTCTCAGCAGGGATGAGATTCAGGAGCGCGTCAAACCCCTCAACCCGGAGGGGTCACCCAATCAGATTGGTTCGCACACCGGCAACCTGTCTAGATTTGTAAGCGATATCAAGAATGGTGACTGGGTCGTCACCGATGTAGGTGATCGGCAGTACCTTATTGGCAAAGTGACGAGTGACTATCAATACGATACCTCAGACCCGCGCCATCCGCATCGCCGTCTGGTGGAATGGCATCCGCACCGGGTGGATCGTACTGACCTGGCGCCTTTCATCAGGAAGATTCTCAGTCGCCGAACGCAGACTGTGAATGAGATTCCACGAGGGCAACCCTAGTACCGCCCCCGCCGCACTCCTTCTCGCCATCCGATTGCCACTCCGCCAATCAGGACGACGCTGAACCATGTTACGGAGCGATCAAGAGCCGTCAGGACGGCGGCGTCCTCCAGCGCTACCCACGGCAGCAGCAGCCCCACCATGCCCGCCTCCGCGACTCCGAGGCCGCCAGGTGTGGTCGGAATCGCGGTAATAAGGTTGTGGGCCAGCGCGACGAATGCAATCACGGGCAGCGGGACGTCAAGACCAAGCGCCCAGGTGACAAGCGCAAGCCGCATGCCCTCCGCGACCCATCCGCTGACGCTGAGGATAGTGATGGGCCAGAGTCTTCCGCTGAGGCTGAGCAGTGCGCCAACGCGAAGCCTTTCCAGCCAGTCCCGGATCGACCCGGGCAGTCGCGCCGTGGCACGTTGCCCAAATAGCGCCATTCCCACCACCAGAAAGATGCCTCCTCCGCCAATGACGACAGTGAGGCCAATGACGGTTGTGGTCACGCCGCTTGCGTCCACCCAGAGGAGAGCGCCGATGGGGAGAAGAATGGCGGCGAATGTCACAACGTCCAGTACTCGCTCTGCGAGGACCGTGCCGAGGATCCTGGGATAAGACTGGTTCTCGTGCTGTCGAGAGACAAGGTAGGCGCGGTACGGATCCCCCATGCGCAACCATGCGACAGCATTCACAAACCAGCCGAGGAGGATGATCTCGGAGAAAGCACGTCTGGACGGGAGCGGGATCGGGTCATCGGCCATTGCCTGCGCATTCTCTATCAGTAGCCGCCAACGGATACCCCTCATGGGAAAATTGACATAATACGCAAGGAATGCGGCGGCGATGAGGAGCGGGTTTGCATCGCCAATCGCTCGAGCCATGTCCGTAAAGCTAATATCCACGCCTCGCGCCAACACGATTAACAGGAGGACGGCTATGCCAAGCGAGATTAGCGTGGCCGGATGGAGAATGCGACGGCGAATCGCGCCGGCCTGCGAGACGGTAGAGGCAGACATGGATCGCTACAGCGGGCGCTGTGCCGGCACGCCGTTCCGTCGAGGGTACCTGTATGGCGACGGGGTGGTCTTACTGATGACGACAAGTCGGTGATCGGCTGGGATAGGAGTATTGGGGTCAGGAAGGACAATGCCCTCCGATGCTCCACCAAGCGCAGAGAGCGCATCTGATGCATCGTTGGTTTCCTGCTCGGCGTCAGCGCCTTTAGGGGCAATGAGCACGCCGCCGATTCGCACAAACGGCAGACACAACTCAACCAATGTAGGCATTGGGGCAACAGCTCGGGCCGTTGCTACGTCGTAGACCTCCCGATGATCGGGCTCATGACCCAGGTCCTCGGCGCGGCCCTGAATCACCTGGCAATTTCTCAGCCCCAGCACGCCGACAACATGTTCGAGGAACTTGATCTTTTTGCCGGTGGCCTCGACGAGCGTGATATGCAGTCGCGGGAACGCAATGGCGAGAGGCAGCCCGGGAAAGCCGCCGCCTGTTCCGACGTCAATGAGTCGCAGGCCTTCAATCGCCGGCAATGCCGCGACGCACCACAGGCTTTCAAGGAAAAGGCGAGACTCCACCTCATCCGGCTCCGTGATGGCCGTCAGGTTAGCGCGCTTGGCGGTCCAGCCGAGTAGTTCCTCGCGATAGATACGAAAGGCGTCAAGCTGGTGTTCCGCGAGGGGCGCTCCAAGCGTGTCCGCCCACTCTCGCATCAGACGAAGGTCAGTGACAGAGTCGTTGCTATCTGTGTGTGTGGTGGTACTCACGAGATAACGGTAGCAGGGAGGGGCAATGGGTGTATGGTATCGGCGTTGAGGGTTTAGGTGATGTCTATCGTACGTGTTGGGCTGATCGCGCTGACGCTGCTTTTGGCGGCGGTCGCGCTCACGGGCGGCTGCTCCACGGATATGACCAACGTAGTGTCCCGTCAGAATGTTTCCCCGGATAGGGTTCAACAGGCGTTGGAGGACGGAGCGGACCCTAATAAGCAGGACGAGTACGGTCTCACACCGCTTGCCCTAGCGATAATCGAGAATCAGGATGTAGAAATTGTGAGGGTACTGATCGATGCCGGGGCGGACGTCAACCTCCCCACTACTGAAGGGGTAACCCCGCTTCATAGGGCGACCAATAGCGACCCGGCGGTCGTCGAATTGCTTGTGGAGGCGGGCGCGGACGTTAATGCCCGAAACGCGAGCGGCGAACTGCCTATTCACAATATCGCCCGCGACGGCACTCTCGAAAACGCCGCGGCCTTGCTTCGGGCCGGCGCGGAGGCCAATGCGGTGGACGATTCGGGCCGCACACCGCTTGATCTGGCATTGGGAAGGCACTTCGATCCGGACTCCGGAATGCAGATAACATTCTCCGGGAATCCCGAGGACCGCCTTGGAATGGCACGTACGCTGCTTGAGCACGGGGCGGACCCGCACACCGGGATTCACCTGCCGTGGGCGGCAAAAGAAGACTTCGATCTGGATCTGACGACTCTGCTTCTGGAGTTCGGCGCAGACGCGAATTGGACGGACCCGGACACCGGCATACATATCCTGTTTGTGGAACTGTCTTCGTATTCGGGTGGAACGGAACCGGCTTATGGGGGACCGTCACCGGCTATTGCCCGTGTGCTTCTGGATCATGGCGCGGACGTCAATGCGGTCTCGCGGAATGGCTATACGCCGTTGTATGCGGCCATCGAGAGCGGAAACCTGGAATTGATCAGGTTGTACCTGGATAGGGGTGCGGACGTACAGGGGGGAGTCGAGGACCGCTGGTCTGGCATAACACCCCTTCGATACGCCAGTGGAGCCGGGCCACAGGAGCCCAATCCGGCGGTTGTGGAGTTGCTGCTGGAATATGGCGCAGACCCTACCGAACCGCTCGCATGCCGAACTGCCCGGAATGTGGAGGCGTTTGAGGGCACTGCTCTATTGGACCGCCTCTGTGCGTCCTGAGCCCACAAGACTCCTCGTACAGGTCCTCGACCACTGCGCTCATGGAAAACAGGGCGTATCGTAGTGGTGACGGTGTTCCAATGAGAGGGTGACCGGGGGAGAGTATGGCAACAGAACGGGATCGGATGCGGAAAGATATTGCGATGCAGGCGTCCGACGCGGGGCCGCTCGCGAGGCGACTGAACGCGCTGGCGGTGTATGAGCGACCTTTCGGACAGCCAGGGTTCGAGTTTGGCGAGTGGGTGGATCAGCCGGGGCGCGGCAGATGGTACCGCCTATCTCGCGTCGGCCGGGACTTCTTCGAATACTGCAATGACAACGGCTGGGTGCAAGGGTTCGAGTGGGTGGACTGGAAGGCAACCCCCGAGGGACAGCGCCTGATGAGTGACACGTCAGCAATCGCGGAGGCCGGCCCCCTGGATCTGAGCAGGGTGATAACCGTGCTCATACGGCAGGATCGGCTCGATGAAGGCTACCTCGGCTCGGCTTACGACTCGGGCCTTGTCACCGCAATCGTCAAACGTGCATCCGCACTCCTGGCCGCCCTCCCCGCCGAGGGTGATGACATCGATTGGCCGACGTGGTGGGGTATGGATCAGGCCGAGCGCAGGGCGGTTGACGCGAAGTTCCAGAAGTAGGGCTAGCTGCTCAAAGTTCCCTGTTTCCCTCGCTGGCTACAGCAGCCCAGGCTAGCGCTGTAAGCATTCGCGCCGGGGTGAGTATCGGCCACAAGTCCCCGTTATTGACGAAGTACCCGTTGCCTAAGATCAGGACGCCCATGGCCACTGAAAGCACTGCGCCCACGCGCGCTTCGGTGGATCCGTTGCGCCACAGTGCCACTCCCGCGACGCTCGCAGAGGCGATGAATAGCGGATTGACGGTGCGCCACACGTCGCCCCAATAGTCGCCCGAGACCTCGCTATAGTAGTTTACGAACACGGTAGCGGCCAGTATGGCGAGCGCAAGGCTGCGTACCCAGGTGACGCGGCGGGTGCTCAACCAGATCCACCAAACACCGCCAAACCCAAGCACAAACGGAGGTATCTGCCAGAGCTTCCACGGCCAGTAAGGAACGGACAACCCATCCGGGTCGGCGATTTCAGTTCTCTCGGTCCAGGCGAAAATGGCCAGAGCAACAATGGCTGTGATTGCCAGGGCAGGAATCGGCCCCAGGTCTCGCGGTGCAATCAATTGTCTTAGCATCGGCCACCTTCTCCGCTGCAAAACCTCTCGTGAGACTGCTCCGGCTGATTAGTCTAACTAATCGAGCGTTCTCATTGCTGCAAGAATACAGAATGGATGGAATCTTCGTGAAAGCCTCTGCTCCTGTGACTTCCGGGGATTCCTTTCCAAGTCCCACTCATTTATCCTGTGAGTCCCCAGAAGGACAGCAAGGGTTGGAGTAGTGAAATGAACTCACCGATTGAACTCAAGGTTGTTGTATCCGAGTCGTATGCGGATAAGCTGCGTGACGCGATCGAGCTTAGTGCCGATGCCTGCTGCGGGGATTCTGAGTCATTGGCCGCCTATCCCGCTGAGGTGCTGGAGAAACTGCCCGGCAGCGTCGTGACGTTTGGATGCGGCAATCCCGTGGCGCTGGCGAGTATGCAGCCCGGCGAGACGGTCCTGGATCTCGGGAGCGGCGCGGGCCTCGACTGCTTCCTCGCCGCCGAGCAAGTCGGCGAACAGGGCGCGGTCATCGGCGTGGACTTCACGCAGGACATGATCGACAAGGCAAATGAGAACGCCACCAAGCTGGGCCTCAACAACGTTTCGTTCAAGCATGGCGACATCGAGGCGCTGCCGTTGGAGGATTCGACGGTGGACGTGGTGATCTCCAACTGCGTCATCAACCTCGCGCCGGACAAGGACGCGGTGTTCCGGGAGGCGTTTCGCGTGCTGCGGCCCGGCGGTCGGGTCATGGTGTCAGATATCGTGCTAACACGGCCCGCGACGGATGAGGAGATGCAGGACATGGCGCTGCTGACGGGTTGTGTCGCCGGCTCGCTGCCGGATACGGACTACGCCGACACGGTTCGCCAAGCGGGCTTTGCCGATGTGTCAGTGGAGACTGCGCCGCAGGATGGGGAGACGGCCGAGGGGCAGTTCTGGTACAGCGCCTCCATCTCAGCCGTGAAGCAGTAGTTCCACACGTCCCTACAAGGCTTACCCTCAGAAGCGTGGTCACGTTTCACCGAGCAGTTACAGTCTTAGGGGGGAAGTCAGCTTCAGGGAAGCACCTCCCGATCTTATTCCAGCCGTTGCAGCATTTGGTTGCACTATGCCGACGTTGAGGAGTTTTGGTATGGAGTTTGTCAGGAATGGCCATCCACATGGGCGCTGGCTCATTGTCGTTCTTGCATTCTTCTATCCTTTAGTAGTCTTCGGGGGCGCTTCCCTAAAGGATGAATACAGCCATGTCAGCCAGTATATAAGCGAGCTCAATGCTGTGGGTTCAGCTTGGGATTGGCAGATAGGCTACTTGGGGTTTCTTCCTCTCGGTTTGCTGGGCCTTCTGTTACTGGTGGCGGTTGCCCCACGTGCAAACCTGAACGGGATCAATAAAGTCGGCTGCTGGCTGCTAATTGCTGAACCCATAGTCTATGCTAGCTCGGCCTTTGCACCGTGCGACCCGGGTTGTCCGAACACCGGCAGCTTTTCCCAGAATGTCCATAACCTCTTGGCCTTGATCACGCTTCCCATGACCACATTAGGGTTAGTGCTCCTGTCGTTTAACGACAGGCTTGCGCCAGCAAGGAGGGCGGGCTGGGTAGTCTTGGCGGTTACCTTTGTCACGTTCTACGCATTCGCGCTGACGCCTGAGCTCGCTGAATGGCGAGGATTACTGCAGCGTTTGGCAGAAGGAATTCTCTATGGTTGCTTGTGTCTTGTAAGTTGGCAGTTATTCGCGGGCAATAACAATCCAGCGCAGCTGAATGAATAACGTGAAAACCCTCGATAGAAGCGGACAGACAATGCTGAACCTGGCGGAACAGGCGGATCTCCAGCCATCGTCCAACTGCTGATAGACGCGGGAGCTACGGCTTAGGGGCGCGGCACCTACCATCGTGACGTTCGCGGTACGTCAGCGCCGTCATTTCGTATAATTCCGATAGATTCGGCGAGGGGGAACCGGCTGCGGCCGGGCAATTTCGGGGAAGGAACACTATTCATGGCAACCGCAGAGCATCGCGTTATCGGACAGCCCGTTGGCCGCGCGGACGGCCCGGAGAAGGTGACCGGCCAAGGCAAGTATTCGATAGACGTTGTGCCGCCCGGCACGCTGTGGTGCAAGGTGCTGCGCTCGCCGTATGCCCACGCCCGAATCGTCTCGATTGATGCCTCTGCCGCCCTTGCGCTGCCCGGCGTTCACGCAGTCATCACGGGGAAGGACGTTGAAGGCCAGCGATGGGGCAAGACCATTCAGGATGAGCCGGTCATCGCGTGGGATCGCGCGCTGTACATTGGTGACAAGGTGGCCGCCGTTGCCGCGGACGACGAGGAAACTGCCGAGACGGCGCTCAACCTCATCGACGTGGAGTACGAGGAACTGCCCGCCGTCGTGACCATTGCGGAGTCCCGCGCGCCCGATGCCCCGGTTCTGCATCCGGATTTCAATAGCTATGGCGGTGTAACCGACCCGCTGGACGGCCCCTCCAACGCCGTCGTCCATAACAACTGGATCAAGGGCGACGTTGTAGCGGGCATGGCGGAGGCCGACCTCATTGTCGAGCGTGATTTCGAGACGTCCCGCACGCATCAGCTCTACCTTGAGCCGCACAACTGCGTCGTAGCCATTGAGGACGACGGCACGGTGCAGACGTGGATCGGCACGAAGTCGCCCATGTCGAACCGCATGGCAATCGCGGGGCTAACTGGCCGCGACCCCTCACAGGTTGTGATCAATTTCGCATACGTGGGCGGCGATTTTGGCGGCAAGGGTGACATCGTCGGCGTTCCGATCTGCTACGCGCTGGCGGAGCGGACGGGTCGGCCCGTCAAGTTCGCGATGGACTACTCCGAGGAGTTGATGGCGATGAATCCACGCCACCGTTCCGAGGCGCACGTGAAGGTGGGCGTGAAGCGTGACGGCACGATCACGGCGTGGGAGTCCGATATCTATTTCAACGCGGGGGCGTACCGCGCCTATTCGCCGAGCGGCAGCTTGCCCGGGGCCAATGAGGTGGCGGGGCCGTACCGCATTCCCAACACGCGCATCGATACGTGGCAGATGGCGACGAATACAGTGCCGGGCGGTTTCCAGCGCGGGCCGGGCGAGGTGCAGGGCATCTTCGCCGGCGAGTCCATCATGGACATTGTGGCGGAGGAGCTCGGCATGGATCCCGTTGAGTTCCGCCTGAAAAACGTCGTTCATGAGGGCGACGACACGCCCACCGGCCACCAGTTCAGCGGCATCATCGCGGACAAGATCATTGAAGAGGCTGCGCGCGCCGGCAAGATGGCGGAGCCGCGTCCCGCCAACGTTGGACGCGGTATCGCCTACGGCCACCGCCCGCAGTACGGCGGCATGACACAGGCGGCGGTTGCTGTGAATGAGGACGGCAGCCTGACGGCGCGCACGTCGTTCTTCGACCCCGGCACCGGCGTGAACACGCTCATCCGCCAGACGGTGGCTGAAGAGATGCAGGTCGAGATGGATCGCGTGAACGTTGTGCCATTCAGCACGGATGAGATGGACGCAGCCGTGTTCGACCTGGGGTACGGTGGCTCTCGCGCATCCATGGTCGGCCCGATGGCGGCAACGGAGGCTTCTGAGGAGGTCAAGACGACGCTCAAGCGGCTTGCAGCCGAGTTCAACGGCTGGGATGAGTCGATCGTCGAGTACGGAAATGGCGCGCTCACAAACTCGCGCACGAATGAGAGCATCCCGATGGAGGACATCGTACGACGTCGCGGCGAGCCGATTTCCGGTCGCAACAAGGCGCCGGAGGGCGGGCCGCTGATGATGTCGCCAATGACATCATTCGTGGCGCAGGTGGCCGAGGTCAGCGTGGACACGGATACGGGTCGCGTAAAGATAGAAAAGATGACGGCGGTGCACGACGTGGGCCGGGTGCTGAACCCCGTCGGCTTCCACGGACAGGTTGAGGGCGGCCTTGTGCAGGCCATCGGCCACGCGATGATGGAAGACCTGACGGTGGATGAGTCGGGCCGCGTGTCCAACCCCTCACTGGCCGACTACAAGGCGCCGACGGAGCCGGACATCCCAGAGCTGGAGACGATCCTGGTGGAAGCGCCGACCGGCTGGGGCAACTACAACATCAAGGCCGTCGGCGAGCACTCCAACATCACAACGGCAGCAGCCATTGCCAACGCAGTCTACGACGCCGTCGGCGTCCGCCCATATGAGATCCCCATCCACCCGGAGAAGCTGCTGGCGGGCTTGCGGGAGAAGGGGAGCTAAAAGGTCAAGAAGTTAGGGGGCACGAAAACGAACTTTGGAGTCACGGGCGTAGTCTTCGTTAATCTCGATTGACAGCCAATTGCGATTGAGCCGTTCAGCCACTGCCCCCGTTGTATTACTTCCGGCAAATGGATCCATGACCAAATCGCCCTCATCGGTCAGAAATCGAACAAAGAACTCCGCGAGACGTTCTTGCATACGTGCAGGGTGCGGAGTAATTCCGTTCTGTCTGCAGTACTCTTGATAGGCGTCATTCGAGATAGTATTGGCTAGTGGCATCAGGTTTGCAGCGAAATCTACATCGTCTTGTGGACTCGGCACGAGCACGTTCGGCGGTATTGCACCGCCGTTGTTCTTGAGAAAAGATTCTCCCCCAATGTGGTGTTCTGAAGGACGATGCCCGGCGTTGTAGGTACCCTTTTCGAGCAGTTGCTTCATGCTGTCGCTGTATGCTTTGAGAATTTTGGAATTACTCGCCTTGGGACGTTCGCTTGGAGACATCCACCACGCCCGAGTGAAAGCGTCTTTCACCCGAATGCGCTCCACCGTTACCCATTGTGCAGGGGACGGGAGTCTGGCTGGGTTGTAGCAGACGAATTCTTGGCAGAGGTGTAGCCCGGCACTTTCTTGGAAGGCTAATAGTGCACGCATCGGAAGTGTTGACATGGTTGGTCGGCCTGATTCCCATACATTTCCGAGCTCGATGACGATAGATCCGTTGGGGGCCAAGAAGGTGGTGAGGAGCGATGCCATCCTCTCCAACCATGAAAGGTACTCATTCCCGGAGAGGTTCCCGTAACGCTTCTTTCTATTGAGGGGGAATGGAGGAGAGGTGAGTATTAGCTGGACCTGCCCCTTGAATTCAGCGAGCGACTCCGTTTCCAGGATACTCTCAGCATCCCCCCAGTGCATTGATCCGCTGCCTGTCTCGTATACAACGGGTTCTGTTGCAGGGGGCGGCTTCATTTCGTTTAGACTGCGGGCCATAGCTAGTCGTCCTCCAGCACTGATTCACTCTCCAGAGTTTGCCGGAATTCCCGTTGGGAATATAACAGCGTGTCATTGAGCCGAATGAGTTCACGCCGATACTTGAGGTACGGAGGCTCATCCTCTTCATCCAAAGGTAAGGTGATGGTATTCGTCGTGCCTTCGAGTTCACTTACAGCCAATTGGTATAGGTGGTAACAAATCAACGTACGTTGCTGCTGTCGAATGGCATCAATAGTATTCTCTGAGCTAGTTCTCACCAGTCGTCTCTCAGCTTCTCGCAATTGAGCATTGTCTGCGTTGAGGTAGAAGATGATGCTCCTCCCTCCATTGTCGTCAGCTTGATCGCGATTGATGCTGTAAGCCGCGACATCGGAACCATTCCATCCGGAATCGGTGTCCAGGATGTTGGCCATGTCTCCCCAACTGATTTCTGCTTCTTCGTTGGGAAACTGTAAAACGTTCACGATTTCATATTCAGGCAACTGCTGCTGTTTGACGGAGCCACCCTTTCCTAAGGGGGGATCAATCGCTAGAGGCGCAGAATGGCTGAACTCGATGCCGCCGGGAAGAGATAGCCTTGCAGAAACCGTTCCAATTGGATTTGGCGAAGGATTGTCGGGAACGTCCAAATGAATTCGAATTTCGCCCCGCCGTGGTCCACCGTGTCCACGATATCCAACGCCCTCAGGTGTTTCTACAGAGAGAGATGCTGACCTAAACAAGTCGTCTCGCGCATCTGTCTCGACGGTGATTGTTGCAGAACCAGGTCTGACGCGAACTGTTCCATCTCGTGAACGCAACCGAAATCTCTTGGGTGGATGATTCCCAACATATGGAGGCGGAGGAGCTACCACTTCGAGTCGGCGTTCTTGCTCAGAGTCAATAAGGAATACACCTTCAGATTCAAGCCTAGCGGTAATGAAGCCGGTAGCTCCCGGAGCGGCATTAGAGTTCGCGACAACTTCGACCCTCCATCGTCCGCTGCCCCCACCCATAATTCTCGCCGAGAATGCTGATTGTTCGATCTGAACTGTAAACTTCGTGCGCCGGTCACGGATGGCCCGGTCCGAGGCATCAGTCACAAGTTCGACGTGCGTTGGGATGCCCGGACGAAGGTCTAGCTTGTCGGTATTTGCAAATCTCAAGAAAGTCGGTATATCTCTGCCCCTAAACTCACCGGCTTCGCGCCGCCGCTCGCGGTTTCCCTGCCCTCGTGATATACGACTTCGGTAGAATTCCCTAATCATTGGGTCAAGTCTGTCTCTTATCGCGCTGGCGTCCTCTGCTGACCCACCTCGAAGCAATTCGCTCTGTCTTTCACGCTCGACGGCACGAAGGTCGTCTGAGTACGTTTCTATGGCGGCATGTAAAGCTCTCTCTACAGCCAGTGCCGATTCCGTCTTAAGGTCGGCCCGATTCGATGCAAAGAAGCTGGCAAGCGAGTGAAAGGGCAAATCGTCGGTATCCACTTGGACAATGACACTCCTAGCTACATGCCTGAAACCAGACGACTCAAAAGCCCGCTGGGTTTGTGCGGCATGAGTTTGCCCACCACGTGTTATTGCAATACGCCTTCGCGCATATCGTTGTTGGGGATCACGGTAGGCTTCGACAGTCTGCCTGTGATTCGCTCGGCGTTTACCGTCTTCACTTACAGATTCGTCCTGAAGCACCCACCATTCGATCTTGATTTCGCCAAAGTGCTCGTCCATGTAGGAAAAATCGATATGATGGCGTACAGAAGTCCGCTCACGTCCTTGCACTTGGGCTAGACCCATACCAGTCGTTTGCGGTAGCTCGCCTAACCGGTATGGCACGCCACGCATCGTTCGAGAAGCCTTTGGAAATTCATCTCGCTCATCCCGCAACGTCCAAGGGATAAGGGGATCAAATAGCCGAAAATTCAATGAGTACCACGCGCGATTTGTGATCTGTTGCGTGGCAAATTGTCCCAAGTCACGGTATTCAACGTGGGACACACTAGTCCCGTGTTCGAGCCCCACTTTCTCAGCTATAGTCCCTGGAAACGAAGGTATCTCTCTATCTTTGGAAGGCAGTACCAAGTAGGTGTACTGGTAAACACGAGTGGTCAACTGACGTCTCACAATTGTGAAACCGGCCTCATCGTCTTTACCCGCTAGGTGATCCGGGTGCCGCCTAGATACGATTATCGTGTACGTAGCCTTTTCGAATGACGATGAACCGCCCTGTCCGTACATACCAAGGAGGTAAGGGTGCTCACCCTTCCTGCTCTGATTCAATGCGACAATCGTCTGTGAAAACTCAGATGGATGGATGCCCATACCCTTATCGTGCACGACGACTGTTGGCCTTTCCCGTCTGCCCCGCAAAATCAGGTCGACATAGCTGCCATGCTCTTGGGCTTGGGTGGGCGTCAGATTGCGTGACTTGCCGTCTGGTATGCCGAAAAGCCACGCAATTGCCTGTCGAGGTGAGCTAGGCTCCGAGTCATGAGTGGCCTGTTGCCATCTGTGTTCGATGACTGCCTCCATACCGTTAACAACGCGCTCCACCAGTGGGTTTATCTCATCTGGTGAGGCCTCAATGGGTCCTGCGTTACTCAATTGGTCGCCTACAGGTCGCCAATACGAGTCATGGTTCAAGACATCTTCAGAAATGTGTGCTCGAAGCCATCTTTCAACCTCATCTGATGAGGCCAGTTCGAGCAACTGTTTGGCGGCGTCGACAGAGATAGGGTTGATTTGCGTCATGACACCTCCCATCGTCATCATAAATGAGCAAGCGCATTTAAGCGGGGGAGACAGACATGCCACCAGTGCGGGTTGGGGTTATTGGTGTTGGGTTTGGGGCTACGGTCCATATTCCCGGGTTTCAGTCTGAGGGTGTGGAGGTCGTCGCCGTGTGTGCGAGCCGGGAGGAAC
Organism: Dehalococcoidia bacterium; assembly: GCA_034428515.1. GTDB lineage: Bacteria > Chloroflexota > Dehalococcoidia > UBA6926 > UBA6926 > VXMO01. The sequence goes on along the minus strand of DAOUHQ010000015.1, from coordinate 269,565 downwards.
GGGCGCAGGCTGCGGCGGAGCGGTTCGGCATCCCCAACGCGTTCACGGATTACCGCGAGCTGGTGACGCATCCGGACGTTGATGCTGTCAGCGTCGTTACGGCCCCGAACCTGCACTATGAGATGACCAAGGCCGCCCTTGAGGCCGGCAAGCACGTCATGTGCGAGAAGCCATTTACCACCAACGCCGCAGAGGCTGAAGAACTGCTTGCGCTAGCCAATGAGCGGGGCCTGACGCACATGATCGCCCATGAGTTCCGTTTCGCGCCGGAGCGCGCCTTTGCACGTCAACTCATCGATGAAGGCTACATCGGCGAGCCGCGCCATATCACCGCCACCCTGCACTTGCGATTTGCTCGGCGTCCCGGCGCTGCCCCACCCGCTCCGTCGGCCGGCAGCGGCGGGATGCTTGGAGCGCTCGGCTCCCATTTCATCGACGGTATACGCCATTGGTTCGGCGATGTCTCCCGTGTTAGCGGCACACTCCACGGCAGCGTGCCGGAGGGTTTCAGCCTGGCGGACACAAACAACGCCTTCAGTGTCCATATGGACTTTGCCAATGGCGCGTGGGGAACGCTAACGTGCAACCTCAACTCCCCCCTAGGACAGGGCGGGTCGATCCAGCTCTACGGCACGGAGGGATCGATTCACCTGAGCCAGTCGGGGCCCAACCCCGCGCCGGAGGGAACGGTTCGTGTCGGACGGCTTGATGATGATTCCCGCGAGTTGCGCACGATTCCAATACCGGAGGAACTGCACCCGTTCGATGATGACCGCGACCATCGCCTGCTGCCGTTCCGGCTTGAGGTCCAAGACTTTGTGCGAGGCATCGAATCTGGCGAGTCGCCCGCGCCTAATTTCCATGACGGCCTGCAGTGCCAGCGCGTGCTGGACGTGATCCAGGAGTCGCACGCGACGGGTCACGCCATAGACGTGCCCACCTCATAGCGTTCCGACCGGCCTCGCGGGTCAACCGACCCTGCCAACGGGTATACACTCAGGGCAACGCTGGCCCATGAGTGAACCCCCAACCCGGGAAGGGAGGCTGTTATGGGAGTGAGACAGATAGGCGGCATCTACCTGATCGCAGTGAGCCTTGTTGTCGTTGTGTATTTCATCATCAATTCATTCTTTGTCGCGAATGACACGTTTGACGTGCAGGCCGTCTGGAACGTCCTTGACGTCCTGATGGTCATCGCGCTGCCCATCGGCCTGGCCCTGAGCTTTATGGACAAGGCGGAGGAGCGGCGGCAGCACGCCATGGGCCTTAGCGATCCAAGGAAATACATCGCGGTCAACGGGACGTTCTACGGAATCGTCGTCGTCTCGATTCTGTTCCTGCACAACTGGTTCAACCTGCTCGCCAATGGCGCGGACGCCCTTTCCGGCGATGCGACGTATTGGACCCTCTGGGCAGTCATCGATACGCTCCTGCCCATCACACTCGCCATAGCGGGGGTGCGACAGCTGCGGGGCAGCGGCTACTGGGCGCCGCCACGCTGACTTAGGTGCGTGTAAGGGCTAAGGGCAGTTAGCGCGGTAGGCCCAGCCCGCGTTGGGCGATGATGTTGCGCTGAACCTCGTCGGTGCCGCCGCCAATGGCGAGGCCCCTGGTCAGCCAAGCGTTCGCTCCCAGGAAGCCGTGCATCGGCGCGAAACGGCTGCCCCGAGGCGCGATAACCGCATCATCGGTGGCGAGCTGTGCCAGCACGTTGTAGACGTTCCAGCCGACCTCATCGCCGGTGACCTTGACCATGGAGGCTTCCCTGTCCGGCACCTGACCCTGCGTCTGGAGCCACGCGACGCGATAGCACAGCATCCGCGTCGTCTCCACTTGCACCCGAAGATCGGCCAGCTTGTGGCGCGCGACGGGGTCATCCAAGAGCGACTTGCCGTCAGCCGACGGGCGGTTTCGGTACGCGTCGATGAATTGCTCCATATAGCGTTGCAGCCTTGCTGGAATCTCTACTTGTGACCGCTCAAAGCTGAGCGTCGTCATGGCCGTGTAGAAGCCGCGGTTGAGTTCGCCAATGAGGTTGCGCTTGGGAACCCGCACCTCCTCGAGAAACACCTCGCTCCAGCGCCATCGGCCGAGACCGTCATACAGCGGGCGCAGCGTGACGCCGGGGTCGTTCATGTCAACGATGAAATAGGAGATGCCGCGATGCTTGGGTGCGGTTGGATCGGTCCGCACAAGGTAGTGGCCCCAATCGGCCCAGCGCCCCTCTGAGTTCCAGATCTTCTGGCCGCTGAGGACGTAGTCGTCGCCATCCTCCACAGCGCGGGTCTGCACGTTGGCGAGATCGGAGCCGGCATTTGGCTCCGAAAATCCCTGAGACAGGTGGTGGATTTCGCCGCTCGCGATGCGAGGCAGGAAGAACTCACGCTGCCAGTCCGCGCCGTGCATCATCAGCATGGGGGCGAACATGCCGCCGCCAAGAATCTCCGGCGAGCCCGCATAGGCCATCGCCTCGCGGTACGCCATCTGCGTGCTGAGCGGCGCGCCCCACCCGCCGAACTCCTTGGGCCAGTGCATGGTGAACCAGCCCTTCTCGGCCAGCTTCCTGGCGTACGCGTGCATGCGCTCTTCCTCGTCGACGTCATCGACGTCGTACGAGGCGACAATCATGCTATAGGCGTCCTTGTCGTTGTGTTCCCAATTCTGCCGGACGAACTCCGTCGCTTCGGCCCTGAGTGCTTCTTCCTCGGCGCTGAATCGAAAGTCCATCTCCCCACTCCCTTTCGATGAATCTCCTAACGTGGTCGGAACGCGCCACGGATGGTGTCCTCTGTGAAGAGCGCCGGCACCTGTCCGTCCGCGGCATAGTTGTAAAGAGCGGCCTTGTAGATGCCACTGAGCGTGGCAAAGACCAGCGAAACACCTGCGACGAGAACGATGCCTATCACGACTGCCAGTACGATTCCGGCGGTTCCGAGCAAGGACAGGACAAGGCCAAGAACCACGGCAATCAGGACTGCCACGAGCGTCGCGCCCAGCTGTATGAGGCCGAGGCCAAAGTTGCCGACAACCTGCTCACCCCACGTTCTCCTGAGCATGCTGAGGGATGTCTTGAAGGAGTCAAACAGCCCGCGATGCTCAATGACGATGAGGGGCACGACGAAGAACGTGATCAGTGACCAGGCCGCTCCAATGAGGGCTACAACAATCTGCCCGATGATTCCGATGATGCCGCCGCGCTCCCGCGCCTGGCTTGAAAGGATTTGCAGGATAAGCCCGACGGTCGCGGCAATCACGGCCCAGAAGAAGATGGTCACGATTCGGCTAGATGCGCCCGCCAACCCGGATCTGATATTGGGATCGCCCCCTTCCAACCGCTCATGCGCGGCAAAGACGAGCGCCGAGTTGAAGAAGATAACGATGAAGTAAGAGACGACGTAGAAAGCGAAGACGGCAACCAGGTCAATGGCAGTGAACGCCCCGGTTTCCAACCTGTCAAAGGATCCGATGCCAAAGGTAACGCCGAAGAACGTCAGGGTCACTATAACCACGCCAATGGTGGAGAAGATTGGGAAGAAGATCAGTTCCTTGTCGACGCTGAGAACATGGAGGCAGAGCTTGAAGAGTTGCCAACTCCTGCCGATAGTCGCAAACATGACCGCACACCTCTTTCGGGTTCTTCAGTCCGCGTATTCAATGATACATGCCTACTGAGGGCTTGCGGTTGGAGTTGCCATTAAGCTGGAGGAGTGTTAAACACCCTCATTGATCGGGGACGACGGCTTGTAAACGTCCCTCTCCTTATCCTTGAAAGCTTCAAGCCGACGGCGGTCGCGGTCGTCATGATTCGCAACGCCGCGGCGCACGGGGTGGGCGATATGGCGGCGGCCGTGGGGTACTATGGCATCCTCGCCATCCTGCCGTTGCTGATTTTCACCGTTACTGTCCTGAGCTTCGTGCTGGACACAGAGACGCTAGTGAACGAGGTTCACTTGATTGTCTCACGGTATGTGCCGCTGGAGGCCCATCTCATCGATGACAACGTGGATGCAATTATTCAATCCCGCGGGGCAATCGGCATCATTTCACTGATGGCGCTCGCGTGGTCGGGAAGCAACTTCTTCGGCGCGATGGCTCGTTTCATGGACAGGGCGTGGGGCAACACAAACCCATATGCGTTTCATATGGTGCGGATTAAGTCCGTCATCACCGTGGGAAGTGTGAGTACTCTCCTACTGTCGTCACTGGTGATGTCAACTCTGGTTCATGCTGCAGAGGGAGCCGTAGTGGACGGATGGCTGGGCGCACTAGCCGATGTGGTCAACGTCGGCGGTCGCGTTGTGCTGGGCGTCGCGTCCCTTTTTGGCGCAATGGCGGGGCTGCTGATGCTTTATCGGTGGCTGCCGAGTGACCGCATACCGTGGCGGTACTGCATCCCTGCCGCGGTTATCGCAGGTGTCTCGCTTGAGGTCTTTAAGAATCTGTTCCTGTTCTACCTGACTGTCTTTGGCAGGTTTGACGCAATCTACGGCTCACTCGCGTCAGTGGTTATCCTGCTGGTCTGGATATATTTGGCAGGTTTCGTGATCCTGCTGGTGGCGGAGCTTGGGGGCGCGTTGAGAGAGGTGAATGCCCGCAGGTAGCGCAGCTAGAAAACCGCGGGCCGGAACGGAGTTGACCCCAGCGTCAGTTCACGTGGTGATCGATACCCATGTATGCATCAATGAATGTACGGATGCGTTCTTCGTCAAACTCATCAAAGGTGTCCAGCCGTGTCCACGCCGTGAGGGCGATGCGGCGGCTTTGGCCGGTAACGGGATCGATGATTCCGTTATAGGGCCCCATGAGAACCCGCCCATCGGGTTCGGCGATGTACTCACTTACCACCGCGGTTAGTTGGGCCACGAGATCCGCGCAGCCGTCCGGGCAGTCATATTGGATGTTGACGTGTCCGTCCTCAAGATTGTGAATCTGGATCTCATCCGGCACCTGCACGTCGTAAATCTGCCCGGGCGCGAGACTTGCCATATGTGGGCCGGACGTTGGGGGGGACGAGTTGTACGGCAGGTGCGGCTCCTGTATGTCAGCCAGATGGTAGTTACCCTGGTTTTCCAGGGCGAAGCCGGGTTCCTCATGCAGGACTTCTTGTAAGACGAGCAGGCCGCCAATGAGCAGGATGACGACAACCGTGGCCGCAAAGATGATCATGCCGCTGCGATTGCCACCGCCTGCCGCTACCGCGTTTCTACGACGTTGGGACACGTGGATTACTCTCCGTGAATGTGGGCGCTGGTCTTATGATAAACAATCACGCTGAAGAGCATGACCGAGCGCGTCGATTCGGGACGCACGGTCTGTGTAGCGTGGACGATTTCTGACAAACGGACAATGCCGCAATCCGGAATAGACCATATATTCCATTGACCTGGTTTTAGACCAGGACTAAAATTTGGGGTCAAGTGAAGCTATGCGAGTCACTGCAGGGTCCGCGAGAGGAATTGAATTGCGGGCGCCGCGAGGATGGCATGGCCGTCCGACTACGGACAGGGTGCGTGGAGCGATGTTCTCCATGCTGGAAGCGCGGGAAACGGTGAAGGATCGGCGAGTGTTAGATCTGTTCGCAGGGACAGGCGCCCTGGGTATAGAGGCATTGAGCCGCGGAGCGGCGTCCGCCTTTTGCGTGGAACGCGGCGCGCGGGAATGTGCATTTATCCGTGAGAATGCGGAACGGGCCGGTGTGGCCAAAAACCTTACTGTGCTAGCCATGCCCGTGGCCCAGTCACTTTCATTGCTTGACGGGCCGTTCGACCTCGTCCTGATGGACCCGCCGTACGATGACCCGGGCGCCATTTCGGTGACCGTGGAGGCATTGCTAGCCCGAGAAGAGCTATTGAGCCATGACGCGGTGATCGTCGTGGAGCAGCCCAGCCGGAATCCCGCCGACCTGGGCGGCCTGTTGGTAGAAGAGCTTACGACGCGTCGATACGGCGACACACTTGTATCACTGCTGTTGCCGCAGACAAGGACTCCTGAATCCGCCCGAGAGGAGATCGCATGACGAAAGCGATCTACCCCGGAAGCTTCGATCCGATGACGATGGGACATGCCGGTATCGCGGAACGCGCTGCGCGCCTCTTCGAGGAATTAATCATCTGCGTCTATGACAGCCCGCTGTCCAAGAGCTTGTTGTTCAGTACGGAAGACCGGGTGGCGCTTGCGGAAGCGTCCACAGAGCACCTTTCAAACGTCCGCGTCACCACGTATGCGAGAGACTTGACCGTGAATCTGGCCCGGCAACTCGGCGCTACGGCAATGATTCGCGGACTGCGAAACGGGGATGACCTCGTCTCGGAGATGGAACTCGCCCAGATGAATCGTCAGCTTGATCCTGAGATCGAGAGCGTATTCATCATGACGGCTGCGGAGCATCAATTTGTCAGTTCCAGCCTGTTGAAGGAGGCCGCCTCACTCGGCGGTGACATTAGCGGCCTCGTTTCGCCGGCTGTCGCGGAGGCTCTGCGGCAGAAATATCACACATAGTGCCAGTTAAGTCCGCTCGTTCTTAGGATCGAGCAACAGACGGATCGGGAAAGCGCGGGAGAAAGAGGCAACGGAACGCCGAAAGCAGGAGGTGACCTGATGCAGTTCCTTGAGATGATTGAAGCCCTGGAGGACATGGCAGAAGACGCGCGCCGTGTTCCGGGCACCGGACGGGTCATGTTGGATCGTGAGGAGCTGGCGCGAATCATCGATCGGATGCGCGCGACGGCTCCGGCCGAGTTGCGTGAAGCCGAAGAGATCCGCGAGCGAGGCGAGTCGATCGTCAACGAAGCCTATGTCTTCGCCAAGAAGATGAAGGCCAAGACGGAAGAGGATCATCGCCAGGCGATTCAGGATAGCGCCATCGTTGAAGAGGCTGAAGAGAGGGCGCAACAGATCGTCAAGGACGCGGAGCGTGAAGTCGAGCGGATGAAGCAGCGCACGGAGAGTGATTCCGCGCGGCTCATCAAGGACTCTGACGTGTATGCCGCGCAGTCACTTGAGCGCCTATCCAACCACCTGGATCAGGTGACACAGAATATCCAGGACCTTCATAAAGAGGCGATGGAGTTGCGTGGAGCGATTGAGAACGGCCTTCGCTACCTGGGCGCGCGCAGCGCGACGTCCAACGGTAACGGCTCCAAGAAGCGCCGCGCCGAAAAGAATGGCCACGCGAATGGTAACGGGAACGGCAATGGCAACGGTGCGGACGCAGAACAGTCCCTGAACGAGGACGAACTCGTCACGCTGGCCAGCAACTAATCCCGGCCAACAACGTACTTTCGCGATCGTCCTGGAACGAGAGCAGCTTGGCCCGGAGGGCCGCGCCGAATGGCGCCGCCCTTCGGCCGATGCCTCATTTTTGTGGAGTCAATAAAGGCTGGCAGTCAGCGTGCTTCGAGCGCGTACCCTATCAGCTTGTAGGTGAGCCGCGCCGCGGTGAATGAGGCGTACGTCGGCCCCTCATTCGGGGCGAGTTCCATAATGTCAAAGCCGATGACGCGTGAGCGTCGGGCAACAGCACGCAGGATACCGAGCGTTTCCTGCCATGAGAGCCCGCCCGGTTCCGGCGTGCCGACGGCGGGCATGATCGACGGATCCAGGGCGTCCAGATCCACTGTCACATAGACGGTCTCGCCCAATCCCGCCAGCAGTTCGTCAATGGCGGGGAGATTGTTGTACTGGCCGGGCGTGTAGAGATTCACACCGTCGATGTCAGCATCCCGGATGTATTCAATCTCCTCGCTGCTGATGCTACGGATGCCGGCCTGCACAACATTGGCGTCCCCAACGATTTCCCGCACCCGCCGCATCACGCAGGCATGGCTGAAGGGACTTCCCTGGTAGCTGTCTCGCATGTCCGCATGCGCGTCCAGTTGCAGGACGGACAGGCCGGGATGCCGTTGAGCGAGGGCGCGGACCGCGCCAAGCGTGAGTGAGTGCTCGCCGCCCAACATGACTGGCAGCTTGCCGGCGTCCGCCAATGCTCCGACAGCTTGCTCAACTCGCGCGATGTTGGCCTCCGGACTTGAAACGTCCGGTTCCAGCGCCGGGAGCGTCGCGATGCCCCACTGCGACGGTTCCAGCTCAAGGTCAGGCTCATAGAGTTCCAGGTAGCGCGACGCCTCAATGATGGCCTGTGGGCCGTCGCGTGCTCCGCCGCGATAGGACACGGTACCGTCGTACGGAACGGGGAGAATTGCCGCCGCTGCCCTTTCGAAATCGGCATCATCGCCGTCGAGGGACGCAAAGCTCCAGGGAAACCGGCCGCCGTCCGTTGGAGAAGTCATTGGCGTGACTCGACGCGCGGTTTGAGGCCCCGCGGCGCAAGAATCGCGTTCAGACGCTCGTGGGTGTCGCGCCCGCGCCGCTCAGCTCAGGCTCCGCATGCTTGTCCGGGAACTCCTCAAGGCCCCGATCAAGCACCTGCATCCTGACGTCCGTAATGCCGAAACGCCCACGCAGTTCGTTGACGGCCAACTCAGCATCAAACGGCTTGCAGGAGAAGATGTCCACGTTCAAATAGCCGCGATCCGGAAACGTGTGCACGCTGATATGGCTCTCTGCTATCAGCACGAAGCCGGACACGCCCCAATCCACGGGAACCTTGCCGTCCGTGTAGCGATGCACCAATGGCTCTGAGATCTTGGTCATCCCGATGGCATCGGGGTATATGTCCAGCAGCTCGCGGACGAGCGACTCGTCCTGCAGCCTGTGGGCGTTAGCCCCGTACCCATCCATGACAAGGTGCATCTGCGGGTTTTCCTCCAAGCAAGAAGATGAATAGCGGCCGGAGAACCGACCGCGGGGGATGTGTGTCCGGCCACCGCCCGCCCCCCACCCGAGCGCAGCAAGTCGCTATAGCCGCAACCGATAATAGCAAACGCGCGCTTAAGTGGACAAGATTTTTTTGGAGTTCGCAATCAATATTGATGGCCCATAGGTTGGAATTCCGCGTTCGGGCGATACGGGTCCAGGTGACTTTCAGAGTTCGCGATCAATATTGATGGCCCGTGGGTTGGAATTCCGCGTACGGGCCATGAGGGTTCAAGAGGCATGTTGATTGGCCTGTTGCACACGCCGCCCCGCCGTTTCGCGGGCGAAGAACCAGAAGATCAACATGAAGATCGCCATCACCACCGCAGTGCCGTAGAGGGCCTCCGATGTGCCGAAGTTGTCGCTGATCAGTCCGAGAACCGGCCCCCCGCTCATCAGGGCGACATCGCCGACCGTTCTTGCCATACCTTGCGCAGTAGCCTGACGCTCTATCGGGCTCACGTCTGCGATATATGCGATTGGCACCGGGCCCGATGCGCCCTGCGCCATTCCGAAGATGAAGATGCCAATAGCAAAGACGACGGCGGCTGAGAGAATCCACACGGGCGTGCTGTAGCCAAGGATCAGCAGACACACGACATAGAGCATCATGCCGGGCACGATGATGCTTTTGCGGCCGAATCGATCGGATATCGCGCCGACGAATGGCAGGACAAGCAGGGATGCGATGGCCGGGAGCGTCTGCATGACGCCGACGAAAGCCTCGGACAGGCCAAGATCCTCCTTTGCGACGACGGGAAAGAGGCTGAAGAGCCCGCCGCCCCTTATGAAGAACGCGCCGATGAAGATCAGCATGACAAGCACGTAGCCGCGACTGAGCATAAAACTGAACTGCCGGAAACCGGACAGCGGCGTCGAACGCGCGCCAGACTCACGATTTTGTCCGGCCTCTGCATCCGGCAACGGCTGGGCCTGCGACTGAAGCCCTCGCGTCTCCGGCACCATGAGCAACGTCCAGACCGCGCTTGTTACAGAGACGACGCCTATGACGTAGAACGGGATGCGGAGTCCCCAGAACTGGGCTATGAGACCTCCAATAAACGGACCGAGTGTGATTCCGAAAATGAAACTCCATTGGAAGACACTCATGAGGCGAGCTCTATTGGCCGGAGTGCTTAGATCTGCCGTCGCGGCGATTCCCACGGTGATGAACGCGGCGGAGCCGATGCCGGCGATAAAGCGAAAGGCCATCAGCGGCAGCAACGAGTCGGCGTTTGCGGAGAGAACATAGCCTGCAGCGGCAAAAAGCGCTCCGGCGATCAGAACCCACCGCCGCCCAACCCGGTTTGAGATCATTGCGGAGGGGACATTGGTGAAAACACGAGCGACCGCGAACGCGGACACGGTGAAGCCGACCTGCGCCAGGGTCAAGCCGAGCTCACGGCCGTAGAGCGGGTAGGTAAAGATAGAAACGCCCTGGGCGAGCGTGAACAAAAACGTCGCCAGGCCGACGTAAACGACGGCTCGCTGTTGATTCAAGAGCGCGATTAGACGCGAAGACTGCACTTAGGGGGAAACTCCTGCCGATGCGCTTTATGCCGCGCCTGCTATTGTAACTGACGATGAGTAGGCCCTTTGTACCCCCGCCGACGCGCACCCCGCTGCAGTCCATGCTGCGGGAGACTGCGCCTGTGATCCTGATTTCTATCGGGGCTCTGACCGGTATCGCCTGGACGTTGTCAGCGGGCGGCAGACTGAACGCGTCTCCGCCCTATCTGTTCACCACGGGGATCGCCATGGCAGTCGCCCTGCTGCTTGCAACACGCGGCGCGCCGCGGTGGGGATACCCGTGGATGGCGATGGGGATCGTGGGTACACAGGCGTTGTTGTGGGCGTTGCTTACACCGGAAGAAGGCGGGGAGTTGACGCTCGCCGTGGGGATTGCATCTTTTGGCGCGCCGATCCTCGCGGCAGTTATCGGCGGGGCAATTGCGACCCGCAGTTGGGGAGACAGCGCGTTCTTTGCCGGACTGTATCTCGCGGGGGCGTACCTGGCTCTGCCGATTATCCTGTTGCCGCCTGAGAGCGGCGCGCGAACGGATATCGAAGCGTCGCGGGCGCTGGTAACTTTGGGACAAGCAGGCCTGACCGGTGCCGCGATCCTCTTATGGAATCGTGGGCAAGTCCCGCAAGCGGTTCTGGCGTTGGGAGCAGTTGTGCTTGTCTCCGGTATCGCTGCGGGCGTCCTCGTGCCCGGCTCGCGTGACGACGTTCCGGAAGACCTTTCAACGTTCTTCGGCGCGGCTCAGGGGCCGTTCCGTATAGCCCTGCTTATTCTGCTGATCTCGTTCGCCATCGGTGGTGCGCGGCGATTCATCTCGGGTAGCGGTTTCCTCTCCGAGCAAATGCCGCCCACACACTCGACCGAGGAAGAGGAAGAAGACGAGGACGAATACGGCCGCACGGCCTCCCTCTTCCCACCCCCCACATCCGAATCATCGGACGACCTCGAATCGGCTGACGAGCCGGAACCTACGGATACCACTGAGGAGGATGATTCACCGCCAGCAGATCGCCGCCCTCGCCGCAGAAGGGGTCACCGACGTGGCGGTAGAGGCCGCACCGGGCGGCAAGACTGAATCCGTTACCTGTCATCTACGTAGCGACCACGGCGCATGACGCCCCTGCTGGTTTCGCCGCATAATCAATCATTGCGATTGAGGGAGGCGACGCGGGCGAATTGGAGAAAACGGACGGAGAGGGTGATAGTGGCGAGCGGCCTCCTCGGCAGAGGCGGGGCCGCTATTTCTATGGCTGGAACATCGTCGGCGCGTCATTCATGGCGCATCTCGCCTATGCGGAGCAATTCTCATCCACACTCGGCCTGTTTTTTCGACCTTTTACTGCCGAGTTTGGCTGGACCCGTACTCAGATAGCCACCGTCCAGACCATCTCCCGGGTTGTTGAGGCCGGGACTGCGCCCCTCATCGGGCCGCTCGTCGACCGCTTTGGGGCGCGGACGCTGCTGCCGATCGGCGCGCTTATTGCCGGGACGGCGTTGGTCGGAGTGACCTTCGTCGATTCCTTATGGCAGTTCTACGTTGTGCGCGGGCTTGTGGCCGCCATCGGCTTCACATTGATGGGAAACCTCGTCACGAGCGTTGCCATCAACAACTGGTTCATCCGAATGCGTGGCCGGGCGCTTGCAATCTCCAACACCGGCTCGAGCATCAGCAATGTCGTGATGATCCCTGTCGCCGTCTACGTCATCGCGGAGCATGGCTGGCGAGAGATGTTCTGGATCTTCGCAATCCTCACGTGGATTGTCGTGCTTGCGCCCTCGACCATTCTCATTCGCCGCAGGCCGGAAGATATGGGACTGCGTCCGGACGGCAAACAGCCCGACGCGCCAGGGGGGCCTGCTCCCACAACGTTGTTGCCTGAACAGCAAACCGAGTCACAGGAGCCTGCTCGGCGAGCCACGCCGGAACCGCTCTGGACCCGCAAGGAGGCCCTTAAGGCGCCGGCCTTCTGGCTGATTGCGGGGTGTTTCGCCATTTCCAGCCTCGCCTTCCAGGGAATCAACATCTCACTCGCGCCATACGTTCAGGATCTGGGATACGAGGAGGCGCTGGTTGCGGCGGCGCTGACGACACGCGCCATCGTGATGGCTGTGACGCTTCCCGCTGTCGGTTTGGTGGCGGAACGGGCCAGCATCGGCCCCGTCCGCGCGCTTCCATTCGTCCTGCAGAGCGTGGGCTGCGTCCTGTTTCTCTTCGCGGACGAGGTGTATTTCCTGTTTCCGGCGCTCATCGTCTACGGCATGGGCATCACGAGCCTCGGAGTGACGCAGGAGGTGCTGTGGGCCAACTCATTCGGACGGCTGAGCCTCGGCTCGATTCGGTCGATGGGCTTTGTGGTCACGTTCGGGTTCGGCGCAACAGGCCCCATCATCATGAACCTCATCCACGACCATCTTGGCTCGTATCGCCCCGCGTTCCTGATTTTCCTGGTGTTCTTCGTCGTTTCCGCCGTCCTCATCCTGTTCCTGCGTCCTCCACAGCCGCCGCGCTACGTGGACGCGGAGCAAATCAGCACAAGTGGAGGCCCTGAAACTCTGCAGTCCCAACCGGAAGTGTAGGCAAGTCACTACGCTGCAAGGCATTAGTCGAATACGAGAACTGCATTGGGACCGATGCCGGAACGCGGACGCCAACTCAAAGAGCGGTCAACGATGATCGCGAACTTCAAAAAGAAGGGTGGGTGATGGGATTCGAACCCACGATCTCCAGGGCCACAACCTGGTGCCTTAAACCTACTAGGCCACACCCACCACACGGCTGTGCGCCGTAGCGCCATTGCCGACTATCCAGTCTAGCAACGGCCTGTAGGGCGGGCAAGAACGCCCACGCGTGGCGGCGAAAAGGCCGCGCCCCTATGCTGAAACGAACATGCTGCCGAATGGGCGATGGGGGTGACACGTGGTCAAGGCAAACAAAGCGACAGAACAGGACAACCGCGAGTTTCAGACGCTGGTTGACATAGTTGCCCGCCTCCGCGCCCCGGACGGCTGCCCGTGGGACCGCGAGCAGACGCATCAGTCATTGACGCCGTTCCTGATCGAAGAGACATATGAGGCTGTCGAGCAGATCGACGCCAACTCCTTGCCCGGGCTGCGAGAGGAGCTCGGCGATATCCTCCTGCAGGTCATGCTCCACAGTGAGATCGCGTCGGAAGAGGAGGCATTCACCGTCGCCGACGTGATCGAGGGCCTCGTCAACAAGCTCATCCGACGCCATCCGCACGTATTCGGCGATGCCGAGGCGCGCACGGCGGAGGAAGTCGTCACGCGATGGGAGGTTCTCAAGAGCGAGGAGCGGCAGGGAGCATCCCTGATGCAGGGCGTGCCCCCTAACCTGCCGGCGTTGACGTACGCACAGCGAGCGCAGGGACGGGCGGCCAACGTCGGATTCGACTGGCCGAGCGTGGATGGAGTCCTGGAGAAGGTTGTGGAGGAGGCCCAGGAGCTTGCGGAGGCAAATGAGTCGGCCGGAGCTGAGAGCACGGACGAATCACGCGCCGCAATTGAATGGGAATTCGGTGATCTGCTGTTCAGCCTTGTGAACCTTGGTCGGCGGATGGACATCGACGCGGAGACGGCGCTGCGGCACGCCAACAGGCGCTTCGTAACGCGATTCCGCATGATGGAGGACACGGCCCGCGACCGCGGCGACAATCTTCCGTCGCTTTCCCTGGAGCAGATGGACGCCCTCTGGGAAGAGGCCAAGCGGGGTGAGTAACTGCGTGGTACACTTGTGCTAAATCGATCCGGGAGGACGAGTGAGCACAAGCATCACCAAGCAGATTCTTTGTCTGGCAAACTCACGGAAGTATGGCGGCAGTTGCGTCGTCGGCAAGGAAGTCCTGCCCGACGGCATGCTCGCATGGATAAGGCCTGTAGGCAGTTCCGCCACGGGCGAGGTAATGCCCGATGAGATGTGCTTCGAGGACGAGTCATTGCCGCAGCTGCTGGACGTGATTGAAGTACCCCTGCTGGAACCGCTGCCGCTGCCTTACCAACCGGAGAATTGGCTCATGGCGCCGGAGCCGTGGACACGGCTGCGTGTAGCCGACAAGGCGAATATTGAGAGATGGCTCGACGCCCCAGCCCCACTCTGGGAGAACGGCCACGAATCTTTGCGGGGGACGAACGATCGGTTCCCGTATGACCCCAAACGGACGTTAGCCTGTTCAGCCCGATTCATTAGCGTCCCGGCGCTGGAGATCTCCATAACCAAACACAAGAATGATGTGGGGCAAATCAGCAGGCAGTTGCGGGGATCATTCGCTTACGCAGGCGACCTCTACGACCTCCGCATCACCGACATGGACTTTGAGGAGCAGTATTCCGCAAGAGCTGTTGGCAAATACTGGCATGCCAAGTGCTACCTCACCGTCACTATCGGCGAGCCGTTTCAGGCAAAGACGGACGAACCGGCCTTCAATTACAAGCTCATTGCGGCGATAATTGAAGCGTAAGAAAGTGGGGCGTGACATGGCTACAACGGAGCATCCGATCTTCACGATTGGGCACTCGGATCATTCCATCGGAGATTTCGTCGCCCTCCTTGCGGATAATGGCGTCAACATGGTCGTCGACGTTCGCTCCGCTCCCCGCAGCCGCTGGGTGCCCCACTTCAACCCTGACAACTTGGAACCTGCGCTGGAACGCGTGGGAATCGACTACGCCTTCATGGGTCAGGAACTTGGCGGGCGACCGAATGACCGATCCGCATACGAAGATGATGGCCGCGTCTCTTATGAGCGGGCCGCCTTGGCCGACGATTTCACCGACGGAGTCGCCGTCCTTGTGCGGCAGGCGGATGAGCGGACTATCGCGCTGCTGTGCATGGAGAGAGACCCCCTTGAGTGTCACCGCGCGTTGTTGGTTGCCCGGGCGCTCGCGGAGCAGGACGTAGACGTGCGGCACATCTTGCAGGACGGCCGCGTGGAGAACCACGAGGAACTGATGGATCGACTGCTGGAATCGCTTGGTCTGCCGCCCCAGCCCGATCTGTTCCGCACCCGTGAAGACGTCATTGCTGATGCTGTTCGGCAACAGGCCGGTCGCGTCGCCTACGTTGCCGAGGGGCGCGCCGACTACGCGCAGGCCCACTGAGAGGGTTCGTGCGCCTCTACACGCTAGGTTTCACAAAGAAGTCGGCGGAATCATTCTTTGAGGTGCTGCGCGGTTCCGACGCGGCGCGTGTCATCGACGTGCGGCTCAATAACGTGTCGCAGCTCGCCGGGTTCACCAAGCGTGACGACCTAGCCTATTTTCTCAGGCAAGTCTGCGGCATGGACTATGAGCACATGCCGGATCTTGCGCCGACGCGGGAGTTGCTGAAGGCTTACCGGGACGGGGAGATTTCGTGGGACGACTACGAAGCCCAATTCTTGGCCCTGATGGCCGAGCGGCGCATCGAAGAGCTACCAATACAGGCCTTGATGGACAACGCCTGCCTGCTCTGTAGCGAGGAAACGGCAGATCAATGCCACCGCCGCCTCGTCGCCGAGTACCTCCAAGATCATTGGGGCAACGTCGAGATTATCCATCTGAAGTGAAATAACCTAGCCCTCATGACGGCTAGTGCGTGGCGGGCTACAATGGGAGTCGCGCCTCGGCTTGAGAGTAATGCCAGCGGGGCGTGTGTTTTGTTGCGGGGCATTAGCTCAGGTGGTTAGAGCGCAGTCCTGATAAGACTGAGGTCCCTGGTTCGAGTCCAGGATGCCCCACTTACGACTTGACGGTAGACAGAAGCGTCTTCGCACTCTGGGAGTGAGCAATTGAAGGATGAGATTCTGAGTTATATAGAAATGTGTGGACGTGAGGGAATGTCGCTTCAGCGTGGCATGAACTTTAGGAGCCCGCCTGCCCATGGAATTGTTTTGATGTCCAGGAGACGAAACGCTCCTTATGATGACGAGTTGAGCTCGGACGAGTCGGTGCTTCTCTATGAGGGGCACGACGTCAATAAGACATGGAAAATCCTGGATCCTAAGGTTCATGATCAACCACGCTATAACTCCAACGGTAAGCCTACCGAGAATGGCAAGTTTGCCGATGTAGTAGACAATTTAGAGCAACAAAATGCTGCACCTGCCATTTTCCGTGTCTACGAGAAGATGAAGCCTGGGATCTGGACGGATCGAGGGCTTTATCTCCTTAAGAATTATGACTACCCGAAGAAAGGAGTACGACGAGTATTCAAGTTTAGATTGGAACAGGCCGGTTTTGATTCTGCAACTCCCAATGGGGCATCCGAATTTACCGGTGAAGTCAGCCGTCAGATTCCCTCATCGGTGAAACAACATGTGTACAAACGAGACATGGGCAGGTGCGTAATGTGCGGTGCAACTGACCAACTTCACTTCGACCATGACTTTCCATATTCCAAGGGTGGGTCAAGCATATTGGCGGAAAACGTCCGAATCCTGTGCGCGAGGCACAACCTAGCTAAATCCGCGAAGATAGAATGAGTCTTTGGCAGGGCTCCTGCATGACGATTGGAATTGGCTCCGACACCTCCAGCATAAAGATCATGCCGCCGCCGCTCACCAGTAGGACTGCGGGGGAATGACCGGTAGGATCTGGAGCCATCCCTCGCCTCAATTAGTCCCCAATGTTCTCACCCCCAACCCCCTCTCAATCGCCACCACCCGCAGATGACATTGTCCCCCTAAAGCGGAAACTGCTACTTTTTGGAGACGCGTGATAAAGGAGAGAAGTGTAGTGAGTACCAATCAGTATTGGTGGCCGGATCAGCTGAACCTCAAGCCGCTTCGACAAGAGTCGCCAGTGTCAGACCCGATGGGCGAGGATTTCGACTACGCCGAGGAAGTGAAGTCACTGGATGTCGAAGCGCTGAAACGCGACATCGAGCAGGTGATGACGACATCGCAGGACTGGTGGCCCGCCGACTACGGCCACTATGGCCCACTGTTCATCCGAATGAGCTGGCACGCTGCCGGCACGTATCGCATCAGTGACGGACGTGGCGGCGGAGGCGCGGGCTATCAACGCCTCGCCCCCCTCAACAGCTGGCCGGACAACGCGAGCCTGGACAAGGCGCGCCGCCTTCTCTGGCCGATCAAGCAGAAGTACGGGCGCAAAATCTCGTGGGCCGATCTGATTATCTTCGCAGGCAACTGCGCCCTCGAATCGATGGGCTTCAAGACCATGGGGTTTGCGTTCGGGCGGACGGATGCGTGGGAAGCCGATGAGACGTACTGGGGGCCGGAGGGAACCTGGCTCGGTGACGAGCGCCACGGCGACGATGGCACCCTGCGGGAACCCCTTGGCGCGGACCACATGGGCCTGATCTATGTGAACCCCGAAGGACCGGGCGGCAACCCTGATCCCCTCAACGCCGCCAAATTCATCCGCCAGACATTCGCCCGCATGGCCATGAATGACGAGGAGACGGTCGCCCTCATCGCCGGTGGCCACACATTCGGCAAGGCACACGGCGCAGTTCCTGAGGAGCACGTTGGCCCCGATCCAGAGGCGTCCTCCATCGAGGAGCAGGGCTTCGGCTGGAAGAACAAGTACGGCAGCGGCAAGGGCGTCGACTCGTTCACCAGCGGGCTGGAGGGCGCATGGACCACCAACCCTGTCGCGTGGGACAACAACTTCCTTGAGAACCTGCACAACCTTGAGTGGGAGCTAACAACAAGCCCGGCGGGCAAATCGCAGTTCACACCCAGCAACGCCGCCGCCGTGGCCACGGTGCCCGATGCTCACGATGCTTCGAGGACGCACGCCCCGATGATGCTGGCAACGGACCTCGCGCTCACCGCGGACTCGGACTACGCGCGTATCTCAAGGCGATTCCTTGAGAACCCGTCGGAGCTTGAGGACGCCTTTGCCAAAGCGTGGTTCAAGCTGATCCATCGCGACATGGGGCCGAGTACCCGCTATCTCGGGCCGTTGGCTCCGGCAGAGCCACAGCTGTGGCAGGACCCGGTGCCCTCGGTCGACCATCAGGTGATCGGCGATCAGGAGATAGCGGACCTCAAGGCCCGCGTGCTCGCGTCGGGACTGAGCGTTTCCCAGCTGGTCTCAACGGCGTGGGCGTCCGCAGCGACGTTTCGTGGCACGGACAAGCGCGGCGGAGCAAACGGTGCACGCATCCGCCTCGCGCCGCAGAAGGACTGGGAGGTCAACAACCCCACCGAGTTGGCCGGTGTGCTGGAGACTCTGGAGGGAATCCGGGCGGCGTTCAACGGCGCGCAGAGCGACGGCAAGAGCGTCTCGCTGGCGGATCTGATTGTTCTCGCGGGATGCGCCGGCGTCGAGCAGGCCGCTCGCAACGCCGGGCATGAAATCACCGTGCCGTTTACGCCGGGCCGCACGGACGCAACGCAGGAATGGACGGACGTTGAGTCGTTCGCCGTGCTCGAGCCCACGTTCGACGGTTTCCGCAACTACTTGCAAGCGGGGCGAAGCGAAACGGCGGAGGAATTGTTGGTGGAACGGGCATACCTGTTGACGCTGACTCCACCCGAGATGACGGCGCTTGTTGGCGGCCTCCGTGTTCTCAACGCGAACACCGGACAATCGCAGCACGGCGTGTTCACGGACAGGGCGGGGACGTTGAGCAACGACTTCTTCGTCAACCTGCTTGATATGGACACCGAATGGCAGGCTTCCGCTGCGGCTGATGGCGTCTACGAGGGGCGGAACCGTCAGACCGGCGACGTAAAGTGGACGGCGACGCGGGTCGACCTTGCCTTTGGCTCCAGTTCCGAGCTTCGCACCATCTGCGAGGTCTATGGCAGCGACGATGGGCGGGAGAAGCTGGTGAGTGACTTCGTCGCCGCGTGGGACAAGGTCATGAACCTGGACCGCTTCGACATCGCTGCCGGAATCTGAGGGCATCGCCGCCAGGAGGAAATGAATAATGACCGAGAAGGCGCGCACGGAACGCATCCAGCAGGTCTATGGCGCCAAGAACCTCGAAGAACTCAAGACCAGGTACGAAGGCTGGGCGTCGGACTACGACGCCGATCTGGAGGCGCTAGGATTCAAGTCGCCGATGGCTGCGGCCGAATTCCTGGAGAAGTACGTGCCCGATAAGGGAGCCGTCGTGCTTGATGCGGGAGCCGGCACGGGCATGGTCGGCGTGGAGCTGGCCCGTCACGGGTTCACCCGGATCACGGCGTTGGATATGTCCCCGGGGATGCTGGAGACGGCCAGGGAGAAGGGCGTCTACGAGGACTTCGTAATCGGCGAGCTTGGCAAAGATCTACCCTTCGAGACCGGGAGCTTCGCCGGCACGACGTGCGTCGGAGTGTTCACCTACGGTCATGCGACGCTGGAGGCGATGGACGAGTTGATCCGCGTCACGAAGCTGGGCGGATCGATCGTGTTCTCGATACGCACGGACTATTACGCGGATGGCGGATTCGATGTGAAGCAGACCGCGCTCGAAGAGGCGGGCAAATGGCGCCTGCTCGAAAGGAGCGAACCCTTCTTGGCGATGCCCAACGGCGAGCCGGACGCCTGGCACGAGATATGGGCCTACGAGGTCCTCTAACGCAGGCTGTCAGTTACGCAGTTAGATAGGCTACACGCCTTCGACAAGCACCATGTTGATGTTGGATGACCTGGTGCGAATATCGTCAAACGCTTTGTTCTCAGCCGAGGCCAGCCATGAACGCGCCTGCTCCATGCTGTCGAATGCCACGATGGCGAGACGCGTGGGCGCCCATGAGCCGTCGATAACCTCAATCGCGCCGCCACGGGCCACAAACTTGCCGCCGTAGGATTCAATAGCAGGCGTCATCTGTTCACGAAACTGCGCGTAGAGACTCTCATCCGTAACCTCAACGTCGGTTATCAAATAGGCGGACATGTTCTGCTCCCTCCTCGTCAGGACGTCGTTCGTCGGAGTGGCGCCCGCGCGGCCTTACGAGCCGCAGGCAATCACCGGCGTTGCGTGAAAACGCTGCCCTGAGTTGTAACACATTGCGGCGCGCGAATGTACTCACCGCTAGACGCCCTCGACAAGCACCAGGTTGATGTTGGAAGAACTGGTGCGCATATCATCGAGTTCTTTAAACTCAGGCGAGGCCAGCCATGCTCGTGCCTGCTCCATGCTGTCGAATGCCACGATGGCCAGGCGCTGTGGATTCCAGGAGCCTCCAATGACCTCAATCTCGCCGCCACGCGCGACGAACTTGCCGCCATAGGCATCGAGAGTGGGCGTCATCCGTTCACGATACTGCGCATAGACACTCTCGTTCGTAATCTCTACATCGGCTATCAAGTAAGCAGACATGGCTTAATCTCCCTCCTTGGCCCGGCTGTTGTTCGTCGTCACCGCGGTGCTGCCTATCGGCTTCATTCCCGTCTCAAGAGACGCGACCCTGCCCATATATTCATAACGGGAATCATCCCATTAAGGATAATCCAAACCCATCCATACCCTTCGCCTTCGTTCAACTCGGTGATCCAGTTGAAGAAGAACAGGTAGGCAATGAACAGGCTGCCAAAGAGCACAATCTCGTACTCAGGGAATCCCTGGGTTGACCGCGAAGCCGTAACGTCATCTGACGACCGGATCCTGTTCCATATGGAGAATGCGATCACGAGGATGATGCTGATGGCCATGAGCGGATTGAGATAAGTCCAAAGCTCGTGCCTGTCTCCGGGGATAATCACTTGGGCCAGGATGACTACGGCCACAGATATGAGAAAGACGCCGATTGTCCACCTGAGCGCTTTCATATGGCACTTGCCCTCCGAATCCAGCCTTTGTTTCCTGGGGTGGCTCCGGGCACGCCCTGTGGATCGCGGTCGAGAACCAACGTTGGGCGAAACCGCTGCCCTGAGTTGTACCACATTGCCGCGCGCGAATGCACTCACTGACTAGAATGTTAGGGATGTTGAGAGATGCGTGCATATGAAACTCCTGCCAGCACTTGTAGCGGGAGTTGCCCTCTTTGTGGGTTGTACAGCCGTTGAACCGACGCCTGTAGTCACGCCGGTTGTCGATGAGACAGGCGTGCAACCATCGCCCTCGCCTACACCCATACTCGCAAGCCCAACCGAGATTCCAACTACGGTCACGGAAGTTCCGTCGGTAACTCGCGCCACCATAAAAGCAACCGAAACTGCGATTCCCGATGCTGACCCGGAAAGTCTTACTCTCGCCGAACTTGAGCTGTCGTCTGTAGAACCGGCGTCGACCAACTGCAGCCCTCGGCCAGTTGAACCTAATGTCACCCCATCGCCGACTCCCTTCGCGCTGGGTGAGGAAACGGGGACTGACTCAACAGATGTCGTGCAGATAGATTTCCCTGAATGGGTCAACGATTGCCCCCAGATGGCGTTTCAGATTGCGAGTGCTGACATCATTGTGCGAACAACCTTCGTCACGATTGACTCCGAAATTGTCGCAGAGGCGAATGAAAGCTTTGGCTATTCAGTCGACCTCATCTACACATTTGTAGCAGAGGAGTACCTGAAGGGTGACGGCCCCGAAGAAATTGTCGTCCGCACAAATAGCGGCCCGGCGTACAATGCGTTTCCAGACTGGTTTGACTACAGGAGCCGCGAGGATGCGGATAGCCTTGCCGGGTACTGGTTGTCGCGGAGTTCCGCCATCGCCCGGAACAATGCAGATGCGATCTTGTTCTTGCGCGGCGCCTCGATTGAAGGTGAGTACCTGTTTATGGGCCTCGAGAGCTGGCGTGGAGAGCGCGAAAGCCCAAATATCGGTACCACGTGGCTGGGGATCGATGAAGGCTCCGGCTACCGGCATACATTCGCGGGAGGGCGGCCCGAGAGCATCACCGAGGAAGACTTGAGATTCCGCATCGAAGACTTACTCCCGCTGGTAGAAGGCGAGTACGGGGCTTGCGCAGGGGCAGCGCTCTACCACAGAGCCCAAGTCAGAGAGCAAGTCCTCGGTACTCTTCGCCAATTGACAATTGGCGGATATGGAGACCCGTGGCCCTTCCCCATGTTTGAGGATACTGTTAGCCAAGGAGAAGCGCTTATCAATGTGTTCAAGGCGGAACGGCCTCCTTATCCGACGCCTCGCTTTAGCCACTATTGGTTCGATGGTGAATTCAGGAACCGGTTTGGCGTCAACACAAACTTTGAATTCGGTATCTCGTTGGAATCCTTCCACGCTACATACGTGCTCCCGCCGGGACAATACCGCGTCTACTACAATCAGTACCATCGCTCCTTGCCCTGCAATGCGCCGTACTCTGCAACAGGACATTGGTCTTCCCAGGACACTGCGGAATGGAACATTACCATTGCGGAGTCTACTGAGGAGTAGATGGGCGGTACCGTCCCCAGGCGCCCACGTGCCCTCCCCCGCTCCCTGCTATAATCGATTTGCAGCGTTGATTCGTACGCCGTTTCTTACACGCCAACCACGCGCGTCCTGATTGGACGCTTTAGGATTGGCCGAATGAGGCGAAGGGCGAAAACGACGCTGCGTTTGTTGCGCCCATAGGCACATTTACGTAGAGGGGTAGGAGTAGATGACACAAGACACAACAGTGCGCGTGCCTGTGACGGTCACCGTCAACGGCACCGAATATACGGCGGAGGTCCCGCCTCGACGTACCCTCGTCGATTTCATCCGATACGACCTCGGCCTCACTGGCACCAAGGAAGCATGCAGCGTCGGCGTGTGCGGCATCTGCACCGTCGAGATGGACGGCGTTATCGTCTCGTCCTGCATCCTCCTTGCCGTCCAGGCCAGCGGCTCCCAGATCACAACCATCGAGGGCGTGGCGGACGGCGAGAAGCTGCATCCGCTGCAAGAGGCCTTCATGAACTACGGCGGGTTCCAGTGCGGCATCTGCACGCCCGGCCAGATCATGGCCTCACGCGCGTTGCTCGAGCAGAATCCCGACCCCACGGAAGACGAAATCAAGAACTGGATGATGGGCAACCTGTGCCGCTGCACGGGCTACTACAAGATCATCGAGTCAATCCAGAAGGCCGGTGAAGTAATCCGGCTGGGCAACTAGGGGAGGGTGAAATGAGAGATTTTCAGTTCCACACGCCCTCCACTCTCGCGGAGGCGCACAGCCTGCTCAGCGACTACGGCGAGGAGGCGCGCGTCATCTCCGGGGGCACCGGCCTCATCAACATGATGAAGCAGGACCTCATCTACGTTGACCACCTCGTCAGCCTCCAGAACATAGACGGCCTCAACTACATCCGCTCAACGGGCGAGGGCCTACAGATTGGCGGCCGCACGACGCAGCAAGAGGTGGCGACCTCCGGCGTCGTTCATGAGAATAATCCGCTTCTGACAGAGACCTACGGCGAGGTCGCGACGGTTCGCGTGCGAAACGCGGCCACCGTTGGCGGCGGCGTCGCCCACGGCGACCCGGCGCAGGATCCGCCACCCACCCTTCTCGTGCTTGACGCGAGCGTTCACGCCGCCTCCAAGGACGGCGAGCGCACGGTCAAGGTACGCGACGGCTGGTTCGTCGACTACTACACCACGGGTGTTGAAGAAGGCGAGATTGTAACGGGCATCACCGTTCCGGCTGCGCCGGCTAATGCCAAGACCACGTACATCAAGTTCCTGCCACGAACGGCGGATGACTATCCGACGGTTGCAGTCTCCGCGCTCGGCGTCGTTGACGGTGGCGTTGTGACGGATGTGCGCGTCGGTCTCGGCGCGGTCAACTCAACGGCAGTGCTCGCAGAGAGCGTGACAGGCGTGCTGGTAGGCAAGGAGCCGACGGCGGACTTGGTGCGTGAAGCAGCCGAGACAGTTCGCGATCTCTGCGCGCCGACTCCGGACTTCCGCGGCTCCGCAGAGTACAAGACGGACATGGCGGTGGTGTTCACGCGCCGCGCGCTCACCCGCGTCCTCGGGCTCGAGTAACGGTAGGACGCCATCGGCGAAAGGACAATTACACGGAATGAAGATCGAACAGGAATCACAGGTCGGCGCGTCCCGCGCGGACGTGTGGGGACTCCTCCAGGACGTGCCGCGTGCCGCGGGACTGATTCCTGGCGTCAGTGATGTTGTCGAGACTGGGCCGAATACGTATTCCGGCAAGATGACAACACGCGTTGGCCCGATGAAGATCAGCCTTGATGGAGAGCTGACTTCGACGCAGAACGCCGAGGACTACACGTGGCGCATCGAAGGGAACGCGAAGGCTATGGCCGGCGGCGGGCTGCGCGTGATTGTCGACGCGGCAATCGCAGAAGCGGGTTCGGACAGTTCCACTCTGACTGTGGCGACCGACATCCAATTCATGGGCAAGCTGGGCACGATGGGGCAGCCCTTCATCCGCTCCAAGGCGAACTCGCAGATGAAGGATTTCATCAAGAATCTGGAGAAGGAACTCAAGAAGTAATCTTCAACGTCACACTGCCGCTTGGCGGCTAACGAACAGTAAGAAAGCCCGCGCTCGCACCAGCGAGCGCGGGCTCTTCATTTGTAACGCCCCGCCTCGTGTAAGCTATAGCCGGAGGCCGGTTATGACTGAAAACAGTGATGGACAGTCCCTGATTACCGATGCGATGCGCGCGTGGGTGGGGTCCGCAGCCCCGCCGCTCACGTCACCGCCCATATCCGAGAGCGATATCCGCCGTGCAGCCATCTCAATCTATTGGCCGGAGGTCCCGCCCCGTGTGTATTGGGATGCGGACCATGCCGATAAGACCAGGTGGGGCGGCATCATCGCGCCGGAGGAGTTCAACCCGTTCGCGTGGATGATCGGCCGCGCGCACGTCGGTCCGCAGCCTGATCGGCTGGATGATGCGCAGTCCAATCTGGAGGAGGCGCGCAACCTGCGTCCGCCCGGAGCGCCGCCAAATTACCTGTTTGGGGGAGTCGAAACCACCTACCACGAGCGGATGCGGCCAGGTGATGTGGTTACCAGCGTTATCGAATCCACGGACATCTACGAACGCTCCGGACGTCTCGGACCCATGCTCTTTTACATCACCGAGGAGGTCTGGACCAAGCAGACCGGCGAGGTGGTCAAGACCTCGCGCACGACGAACATTGCGTGGTAATCGGTAACGGGAGACGACAATGACGACACAAGAGGCGACGCCGTATTGGGACGATGTTGAGGTTGGCCAGGAGTTGCCGTCGTTCGAACGCGTGACGGACCTGATGAATTGGAATCGCTGGGCAGCCACCTATGATGAGTTCGTGCCGTACCACATGGACGATGAAGGAGCGAAGGAGAATGGCCAGCCCGCCGTCATCGGTCAGGGCCGCATCCGTGTTTCCTATCTGCATACACTCGTTCGCAAGTGGATCGGCGAGGAGGGCGTCATCCTGACGCTGAGCGCCCAACTGCGCGGCATCAACTTCAAGAACGATGTCCTGACCTGCACGGGCCGCGTGACAGGCAAGCGCGTTGACGACGAAGGCCGCCACGTTGTTGACCTTGAAATGCTGATGACGAATCAGAAGGGCGAACGCGTCACACCCGGCACCGCCACGGTTGAACTGCCTGCCAGGGGCTAGGCCTCAGAACCCCAGCTCCGCCGCCAGCGTCTTGGCGTTCGCCCCCGCGATCAGCTTGCCGTCGATAACGGCCACCGGACGCCGCCAATAGCGCGGCTCCTCCACGAGCAGGTCCAACATCTCCTCTTCAGACAACGAGTCAACGTCGATTCCATTCTTGCGCACAGAAGCCGAACGCGGATTGAACAGGGCGCTTGGTGGCTCCCCGTTCAGAAGCTCGACGATCTCATCCCGAGTGAACCGATCCCTGAAGAAATCCCGCTCGGCAAACTCATGCCCCGCCTGCGAAAGCGCCGCCTTCGCCGTCTTGCACGTCCCTCAAGTCGCCCAATGATAGAAGCTTATGTTGGGCATGGTATAGCTCCAATTCAACTCTCTGCCGGTATAGACCGCAGATTCAGTTCGATTCTAGTTGTTCTTCCTGTATTCGTTTGAGCGTACGGCCGTCGCTGTCCTTCCAGTCAGTCCGCCCATTAGTCGCTCTGCCAAGTACCACTCCGGCGGCCATAGTCGGAGAACTAAATGAATGGTCTTGTACGAACTCATAGGAGGCCCCTTTGTCTTGGAGAACGCCGTTTTCCAGCAACAACTGCCGCCGTTTCGCCAAGAATTCGTGGATTGAGCGTGTCTCTTGTTTAGTCGCTTGTGAACCGGCTTTTACAACGAAGCTTGAAACACCTTCATAGCCGGTTGCTTGAACTCCTCTGGCATCAATAAAAAGTGGCTCGCTTTCTGGGCGTCTCTCTTCGATTCTTTCGAAGAAGTCAATACCCAAGACAGGCAGGCAAAGCATCATATCCGAGAGGTATGCGTCTGCTTGGGCCTTGTCCGCCAGTGAAAGCGATGGAGGCCGAGGGGCATTACCGTTTTCGAGACGGCACTGCTTGACCTCGGCAGCCAGCCGAATTAGTCGCGCTTCTATGTGCTGTACGTGGGCCCTATTGAGGTTCTGATCCTTTGCGGAGAAAGCAACAGCCCGAGTCCAGAAATCCTTTTGTGACAAGTGCTGATCTAGTCGTTGCCGCAAAGGATCGGCTTGTCCAATGTAAACGCGAGGCAAGTCTCCAGTATCAGCGGGTTCCCATAAGAGATAGATGCCTGCTCGATTGAAGCTGAACTCGTCCCTCGAACGGATATCTGGATAGACGCTACGTGGGAACAACGCACCTTCACCTACCCAATTGGACTTTTCTACTAAACGCAACCCTCCCTGCAGACCTCTGGGCAGGAAGACGGTGACTGAGTAGGAAGCTGGTTCTGTAGAAGTCATCCTAAAGTGAGTATACGGGATGCCTACCTTAGAACCCCCTCAGCCGCCAGCGCCTCAATCTCCGCCGTGGTCAGGCCCAGAAGCTGTTTGAAGACGCGGTCGTTGTCCTGGCCGAGGCCGGGGGTTGAGTCCGTGGCCCAGCCTGGTGTGGCGCTCAAGTGTAATGACACGCCGGGGTGCTGCATCGTGCCCCACCAGTCCGGGTCGTGATGCGCCGTCACGATGGTCCCGCGATGCTCAAGCTGCGGATCCTTGAGCAGATCGAGCGGGTTCTGCACCGCGCCGCACGGCACGCCGACGGCTTGCAGTGCAACCTGAATCTGCCCGGCCCAACGGGACGATGTCCACTCGCTGAGCCGTTCGTCCAACTCTGTCCGGTTGGAGAGTCGCCCCTCCTGCGTGGCAAATTTCCCGTCATTCGCCCACGTCGGCTCGTCCATTACGGCAACCAGCTTGCGCCACTGTTCATCGTTCTCCACCGCTATTGAGACCCAGGCGTCGAAGCCCTGGCACGGGTAGACGCCGTGCGGCGCATAAACGTCGCTCGCGTTGCCCCGTGGCTGCGGACTCACTCCGTTGATGAGGTAGCTAAGCATCTCCGGCCCCAGCAGCCCAACAAGGCCCTCCACGTGGGAACTCTCGATGTGCTGGCCCTCGCCGGTCTGATCGCGATGCTCCAGCGCAAGCATCACGGCCATCGCGGCCTGTGCGCCGAGCACGAAGTCCGAATACGCATTCTTGGGGCGCGTATCGATGTCGCTCTCCGGATGCCCCCACATGTACGACAGACCGCCGAACGCCATCAGCAGCTGCCCAAAGGCCGGGCGGTCTCGCATCGGGCCGTTCATGCCGTACCCGGACATAGATGCCATGATCACATTCGGCCTGATCTTGCGCAACTCCTCATAGGAGAGCCCCATGCGCTCCATAACGGTGGGGCGGAAATTCTCAATGACGACGTCCGACTGCGCGACGATGCCCTTGATGAGCTCCTGCCCCTTCTTCGAGCGCATATCGATGGTCACGCACTGCTTGTTGCGGTTCAATTCCGGGTAGTTCGGCTGCATCGGCATCCGAAACGCGGGCAGATCCTCCGACTCAATCCGGATGACCTCCGCGCCGTGGAATCCCAACAGCATCGTGCCGTACGGCCCCGCAAACACGCGGCTCAGATCGGCAATGCGTACACCCTCAAGCGGCTGCTTGCGCCGGTCGTTGCGGCGCGCGACGAACTTCCCGGGATCAGGCGGCGCAGATGAGAGGTTCTCAATCATTGTGCGAAGTTCTTTGCCGTGTTCATCAATGCGGGGCGCGTGACGAGTGAGGGCCCACGGCGTGCCGCTGAACCTGTACGGCGGGCCGGGCACGCGGTAGTCTCCGACAACGGGGTGGCTGGTATCCAGTACAAATTTGCGGGCGACCGTGTGCGGATGCTCAACAAACTCCGCCATCGTGGACATGCGGGCCATGGGCACGTCGTGGATGGCTGCGCTCTCCTCGATCTCCGCAGCCGTCAGGTTGCTCATGAACTCTCTCATGCGAACATCAATGAGGTCGTAGTTGTCGCGTCGGAAATTGGTGTCGTCCCACGCTTCATCATCGAAGGTGGAATCCTGCATCCAGCCGGTTACCAGGCCGCGGAACTGAGCGTTCGTGGACGGGAAAAACTGGATCACGCCGTCCTTGCACGGATAGATGCTGCCGATGCCGGTTGATGCCTTGCCCGGACGCCGAAACACCTCGTTGCGCAGCCCGACACGGGAGATGCTGCCGCTCACCAGCTGCCACACGCCGATGTCCTGTCGGGAGACATCTACGTGCTGGCCTCGAGTCGACCACCGCCGCTCTCGCAGCGCCAGCAGGATGCCGTAGACCAGGTGCATGGAGCCGATGCGGGCAGTGGCGTTTCCCGGAACCATCGCCGGTTCTCGCTCATCGTCGCCGTAGACCCACGGATCACCGGCCAGCGACTGGATGACGAGTTCGGTCGACGCGTAGTTCGCATAAGGCCCTGTTTGACCGAATGGCGTCAGCGAGCCGTAGACGAGGCTGGGGTTGATTTCGGCCAGATCGTCGTAACTGAGACCGCGCTCCGGCAGATAGCCGGGTTCATACGACTCTATTAGCACATCCGCCCACCCCGCGAGGCGTCGAACAGACTCCTTCCCGCCCGGCGTGTCCAGATCCAGAACTACGGACCGCTTGTTGATGTTGTGGTCGAGGAACGTCAGGCTGCGGTCAGGATCCTCAATGTCGTTGGCAAACGGGCCAATACGTCGCGCTCCAACCCCTTCGGGCGGCTCAACGAGCACGACATCCGCGCCCATATCCCCCAAAAGGCGGCCGGCCATCGCCGCCGCCCCCGTCCCGCCTCCAAGCTCAACAACCTTCAGGTGCCCGAGCGCCGTCTGTTCTGGATTCGTGGTAGTCATGGCGCTCACTGTGCCACTGTTTCCGCAATTCACGCAACGCCTGAGCCGCGTGAGCGCGAGGGTAGCGTATTCTTTCTGGGGAACTGTGGAATAGCCGGAGGCGGGTGATTATGGCCAGTGAAGCCGCGCGGGCCGCGCGGGAGTTGATTGGGCGCACATCGGAGCCTGAGTCAAGGCCGCCCATCACGTTCGATGAGATTGCCCGCTACGCCTACGCCGTCGATGATGCCCGCCCATCCTATGTAGACGAGGAGCGCGCGACCGAGGGTCCATACGGGGGCATCGTCGCCCCGCCTCTCTTCACCGGATTCACCAGTTTCCCGCCGACCGCCATAGCGGACTTGAGGCCTGACGGCCTGCCACAGACACGAGATGATCCCCTCCAACTCCGTATCCCGGGCGCCCAATCACGCTACACCGGCACGGATGTGACTTTCGTCGAACCGATCAGGCCCGGCGATGTGCTGACGCGCCAATCAACTGTCACGGACGTTGAGGAAAAGCAGGGGCGTTCAGGAGCGATGATCTTCACCACCAAGGAAATGTCCATCACTAACCAGCATGGGCGGACCGTGATGATTGACCGCACGACAACCGCGACGGTGCCGCAGCCGTCGTCACCGGACGGCGCGGGCAGGGCATGGGGAGAGCTTGAACTTGGCAACGGAGCGCAGGCACGTCCTGCAGAGCCGCCGCAGTGGTCAGACGAACCCGAATGGGAGTACGTACACGAGGGAATGGAACTCGAACCGCTGCCTCGATTCATCTCGACAGTGCAGGTCTTCTTCTACGGCCTCGTCAAAACGAACAGCCACCTCGTCCACTACGACCGCGCCTATGCCCAGGTTGAGGGACTGCCGGAGAGGATCGCCCAGGGCGACCTTTCAGGTGACATGCTGTGTCAAACAGCCACGCGGTGGATGGGGCGGCGCGGCATTCTGCGCAGCTTTCGCGGAGAAGTTCGCGCCCCGGCCTTCATCGGCGAGACGATCATGCACTACGGCCGCGTCTCACGGAAATGGCGCGACGGTGGCGGCACAGCCCTCGTCGAACTTGAACTCTGGAGCGAGGGCAGCGGCGGAAGGCCGTGCGTGCGCGGCAGCGCAATCGTCCAACTACCAACCCGTTAGCCGTGCCACCCCGTGAGATACTTAGTCAGCTATCTGACTGGTACTCGGAGAGAATGACTATGGCCGCAGCCAACGCAGACTTCTTCCAGATTCTCCTGGACTACAGCCAATGGGCCAACGACCTGATAATGGATCGCGCTCGTGAGGCTAGCGAGTCCGACTATATGGAGGACGTTGATGGCCTTAGCTTTGGCAGCCTGCACGCCACGCTCATCCACATCATGACCAGCGAAATAATCTGGTTGGCGCGCTGGACAGGAGGGACCCCGCCGGAATGGGTCGCAAAGGTCAGGCAGTCTGAGGAAATCGCCAAGAATGAAATCCCCTCGCTCGCCGCGCTTTCGGAACTGTGGCGAGAGAATAGTGACCGCTTCCGGAGCTTCGCCCGGGCATTGACGGACAAGTCCGTCGCCACCCCGCTTGCCTATAGCGACCTTTCAGGCAACGAGTCCAACCAGCCTCTGAGAGAACTTATCGCTCACGTCGTCAATCACGGGACGCAATATCGGTCCGAGGCATCCGTCCGACTCACTCAGCTGGGCCTATCACCCGGCGACATGGACTTCGTTGCATTCGCCCGTAGTGGCTAGCACTACTCAACCTCGCCGGGGTCAAGTGCCGGGTTGCTCGTGAAAGTCAGTTTATTCCGGCCCGTTGCCCGCCAACGCTGAATCGCCTCTGTAAATACCAATGCCGCCGATTTGAGCACCTGTCATGTTGCTCATGACCTATCCCTCCAGTCTCACTATGTATGTGGGATAGTCTCAAAATGTTCGAGTAACGCCTCCGCTGTCAGGCTGTGGATCCATGTCATCCAAATCAAATGCCGGACCATCGATGCAGGCCAGCTTTGAACCTCCGCCCGTGGCTACTGAGCAGCGTCCGCATTCACCGTCTCGGCACTCAAGGCGAGGCAACACCATGACCGTCGTCGGAATAGTTAGGAGTCCGTCGGCGCGCATTCGAGCCAGATCCTCATAGAGCCGCTCCGGGCCCGCTGCGATGAGCATGTCCGCGTCATCCTGAACCTGTGGCAAGAGATGCGTTACTGGCGCGCGGATGCCCGCCGACCCGTCGTCCGTTGCCGTCATCTCCCGAACGCCCTCAGGTAGAAGGTGTGACGGATAGAGCTGCCACGCATTGGCGGCCCCCGCCATTAGAGTGACGCGCACGCCGCGTTCGGCAGCCTCCCGCATCAAGGCAATGATCGCTCCAATGCCGTCCCCCTGTGCAATGAACGCGACGTGCCTTGCCGCGGCATCGACTGAAACAGGCTGGCCCAGGGGCCCTCTCACCGCCCATTCGAGGCCTGTGGGCGTCGATGTGATCGCAGAATCGTCGCCATCGACTGTTGTTGCGAGGACGGTGATCTCACCGCTTGTTACGTCTACCGAGATGATCGGATAGGGCTGCGGGTCAAATGGCGTCGTCTGCGCGCGGGCGTCATCGCTCACAAGCCCCTGCGTGACAATTCCGCGACGCTGCACGTATTGGCCCGGTTGCGCGGAGCGGGCCACCTTCGATGCTCCGGTGCGAACAAGGATCATTCCCTGTGCGATCGTTTCAAATTCGGCCATGCTGTGCACCCCGGGAGGTTGGGGGCGAACCCCTCATCGCGCGAGAAACTCGTCCGCCGGTCGGCCATTCACATATTCGTCGAGGCGCATGATGCTGTACTCGCCCGCCTCCGCGCCGCCCGTTACGGAATCAACGGCAACACGGAACGTATCGAGGCTGGTGTAGCAGGGGATGCCCAGCTCGGTGGCGGCTCTCCGAATCTCAAAGCCGTCCCTCAACGGCACACGGTTGCCGGACATGGTGTTGACGACGGCATGCACGCGACCGTCCCGAATCAGGTCCGTCGTCGTGCCTTCACCCTCCTCACCCTCGCTGACCTTGGCGGGCACGCCTGCAACCTCAATGCCAACCGCCCGCAGGATCGTTGCGGTGCCCTCCGTCGCGTAGACCTCGTAGCCGTGCGCGGCGAGACGACGAGCAATCGGCACCATCTCCGTCTTGTCGCGGTCGGAAACGCTGATCAGGATGCCGCCGGATTGCGGCAACATGAGCCGCGCCGCCTGCAGAGCTTTTGTCAGAGCGGGAGCGAGGGAGGTGTCGATGCCCATTACCTCGCCCGTGGATTTCATCTCCGGCCCCAGATAGGTGTCCACGCCCATCAGCTTGGCCATGGACGAGACGGGCGCCTTTACGGCCACCAGCGGCTTCTTCGGCCACAGGCCGCTCTCATAACCCATCTCCTTCAGTGTGCGTCCCATGATGACGCGCGTGGCGAGATTCACCAACGGCACCTCGGTCACCTTGGAGATGAACGGCACCGTTCGGCTGGAGCGGACGTTGACCTCAAGAACGTAAACAGTGGATGGAGCGGGTGTCCCGTCCTGGTTCTCGTTCTGGACAACGACGAACTGGATATTCATGAGGCCGATGATGCCAAATGCGCGGCCGAGTTGGACCGTGTAGTCGACAACCTGCCGCTCATCGTCCTCGGACAACGAAGGCGCAGGATAGACGCCCATGGAGTCTCCGCTGTGGACGCCCGCCCGCTCGATGTGTTCCATGATGCCGGGAATAAGCACGTCCTCGCCGTCGCTGACGGCGTCTACTTCTACCTCCATCCCCTCAAGGAACTTATCGACCTGGATTGGGCGTTTGTCTCCGACCTCCTCCATGGCGGCCATGACGTAACGAGTGAACTCCGCCGGCGTATGGACGATCTCCATCGCCCGCCCACCGAGAACGTAGCTCGGGCGCACAAGAATGGGATAGCCGATGGAATTCGCAACGGCCAGCCCCTCTTCGATGGATGTCACACCTGCGCCGGGTGGGCGCGGAATGCCAAGCGTGGTGACGAATTCGTCGAACCGCTGGCGGTCCTCCGCCTGGTCGACGGTCGCCGGTGGCGTGCCCAAAATGGTGAACGCGCGCCTGTTTAGGGGGCTGATCAAATTGATGGCCGTCTGTCCGCCGAATTGCGCCGCCGTCCCGGGGAACACCACCTGTTCGCCACGGGTTACCTGCTCATTCTCAAGGACGCAGGCAACGCCCTCCTCGTCAAGCGGTTCGAAATAGAGGCGGTCTGACGTATCGAAGTCTGTTGAGACTGTTTCCGGGTTGGAATTGATGATAATGCTCGCCGCGCCCTCATCCTGCAATGCCCACGCGGCATGGACGGAGCAATAGTCGAACTCGATACCTTGACCAATGCGGATTGGCCCGCTGCCAATGACGACGGCAGACCGTCCCTCCAGGGGCAGCGCCTCGTTCTCCTCGTCGTACGTTGAGTAGAAATAGGGTGTGGCCGCCTCAAACTCCGCTGCGCAGGTGTCCACCATCTTGTACACGGGCCGGATATCCCATTCCTGTCGCAGCTCATGTACCTGCTCCGGGAGCCGATCCGCCAGTGTGCTGATCTGTGTGTCAGAGAATCCAATGCGCTTTGCATCGCGCAGCAGGCGCGGTGTGAGAGGCTCCGCCAGCAGCTTGTTCTCCATACCGACAATGGCGTTCAGCTTGTACAGGAACCATGGGTCAACGCCCGTCTTGACTGAGAGGTCGTCGAGTGACACTCCCCGCCGTAGGGCGGCCATAAGCGCCCACAACCGCTGATCATTCGGGAGAAGCGGCAGTTCCTCAAGCGGGTCGGAGACAGTACTCCATGAACTGTGCTCCCACAACAGGCTGTCGCCCGTCACCTCCAGCGACCGCACGGCCTTCTGCAGCGCCGCCTCAAATGAGCGGTCGATGGCCATCACCTCGCCGGTGGCCTTCATCTGCGTCCCCAATGAACGGTCTCCGGAGGGGAACTTGTCGAACGGCCAGCGCGGAATCTTGGCCACGCAGTAGTCGAGCGCCGGTTCAAATGCGGCCGTTGTGACCTGCGTCACCGCGTTAGGAATCTCGTCCAGCCGCTTGCCGACGGCGATCTTGGCGGCGACGCGGGCAATCGGGTAGCCGGTTGCCTTGGACGCCAACGCTGAGGAACGGCTGACCCGGGGATTGACCTCAATGACGTAATAGGGCGATTCTGAATAGCCCGCATTCTGCCCCTTGCCGGCCACCGTTGGATGGGGCTCCAATGCGAGCTGCACGTTGCAACCGCCTTCAATGCCCAGGGCGGAAATGATCTTCAGGCTGGCGGTGCGGAGCATCTGGTACTCCTTGTCCGTCAGCGTCTGGCTGGGAGCGACAACGATGCTGTCGCCGGTGTGGACTCCCATCGCGTCCAGGTTCTCCATGTTGCAGACGGTGATAGTAGTGTCCGCCCCGTCACGCATAACCTCATATTCGATTTCTTTCCAGCCGATTAGGCTGCGCTCAACAAGCACCTGCCCGATGGGGCTGTAGGAAAGACCGGTGCGAACCTGCTCATCCAACTGCTCCGGCGTGTAAGCGATTCCACCGCCCGAGCCGCCAAGTGTATAGGCGGGGCGAATCACCACGGGCAAGCTGAGACGTTCCGCCACATTGCGAGCGTCCTCAACTGTGGTGACAACTTCGTTCTCAGGTACGGGCTCACCAATCTCATCCAGCATCTGCCGGAAGAGATTGCGGTCCTCCGCCGTACGGATGGCATCCAGCGGCGTCCCGAGCAAACGGACGTTGTATTGTTCCAGCACGCCCGCCTCTGCCAGATCGACCGCAAGATTAAGGCCGGTCTGTCCGCCGAGCGTCGGCAACAGTCCGTCAGGCCGCTCCCGTTCGATGACACGTGTTACTGCCTCGACCGTCAGCGGTTCGATGTAGACCACGTCCGCGATTTCGTGGTCCGTCATGATCGTAGCGGGGTTGGAGTTGACGAGGATGGACGTAACGCCCTCCTCGCGTAGGGCGCGGCACGCCTGCGTGCCTGCGTAATCAAACTCGGCGGCCTGGCCGATGACAATCGGTCCGCTGCCAAGCACAAGCACACGGGATGGCCGTTCAGGCGTCGTCGTCATGCCGCCCTCCCGCACAGGGCCGCCAGTAGCGTTGGAGACACAAGTTCACGCGCCCCGGCAAGTTGCACCGGGACGCGTGACATGTGAGCGATGTTGGAGTCTAGCCGAAGAGCGAAGGACCGGCAGTGATGCCCCAGAAGGCTATCCACGCGCCCATGAAGAGGAACGGGATGATGGCCCATGCGGTCTCTTCGCCGGGGACGAAACTCTGGCGAACGGTGATGGACCGAAGGAAATCGGCGATGTCTGCTCGAAGCTCCGGATCGTCGCCCGCTTCCTGCTGAGCGAACTCGCGAATGCGATCGCGCTTGCGGCGTGTTCGTGATGCCGCAAGGTAGAACTCCATCCGCATTCCAAGACTTCGCTCTATCTCGCGCTTGCGATGTTTCACAACTAATAGTGCGTTCAACATGTGGCGTAGCATTCCCCACCAGATGAATGTGAGCGCAACTGCGATGACCGAGACGAAACTGATGATCTCTGTCCGAAGCTCGTGACCTGCCAGCCCCATGGGCAACACGGTCATGCCGAACATCGAGAGTGTAATCAGCACCAGGCCCGACAACCAGATCCATTGATGCTGGTGTACCCAAAATGAGTCGAGAATCTCGTACTCGACCAATTGAGACTGTCGGCGTTGGGGCTCCGTCTGTTGGGTAGGTGTATAGCCCCGCTCCAGTGGCGCTTCCATTTCCAGCACCATCGAAACCTCCTTCTTGGCCGTCCGCCATGAAACACGACGTCGGCACAACAACCAATTCCGCTTTACCCGCGCTTCGCGACACTATACCCTACCTGTATTCTCGAATCAAGTCTAAGAACCGGTCAAAAAGATATTCATTGTCCAGGGGCCCCGGCGACGCCTCCGAGTGATACTGTATCGTCAGTAGTGGCATTTCGCGGTGAGTCAGCCCCTCAACCGTATTGTCGTTCAGGTTTAGGTGGCTTACATCCAGTCCCGCCGGCAGCCCATCTGCGTCCACCGCATACCCGTGATTCTGCGCCGTGATTGTCACGAGGTCCGTAGCCAGATCCTTGACGGGGTGATTCCCACCTCGATGCCCAAACTTCAGCTTGTACGTTTCCCCGCCAAGCGCCCGTGCGACAACCTGGTGCCCGAGGCAGATACCCATGACCGGCAGCCGACCCAGCAAGCCCCCTGCGGTCTGCACGACCCCTTCCAGCAACGCCGGGTCACCCGGCCCGGGCGATAGGAGCACGCCGGAAGGCCGTAGAGCCATAACGTCATCGAAAGAAGTGGAACTCGGAACGACGGTCACCGCACATCCTCGCTGCCGCAACAGCCGCAGGATGTTGAACTTCAGCCCCTCATCCATCACCACGACGCGCGGTGCATCCGGTGCCAGCTCGCCCGGCCCCTCCGTCCATTCATAGGGGGATTGCGCGACCACTTCGCTCACAAGATCGAGGCTGCCGTAGTCGGGGGCCTCGCGTAATCGGGCGAGCGCCTGCTCAGGTGATCCTTCAGTAGTGATGATTCCCATCATGACGCCGGCCATGCGGATTCGACGCGTGAGCGCGCGCGTGTCCACGCCATAGATGCCTGGCACCCCCTCATCTCGCAGGTAATCGTCCAGCGTGCGCGTTGAGAGCCGGTTGCTGGGCAAGTCACACACCTCACGGACAACGAACCCGCGAACCTGTATCCGTGACGACTCGACGTCACGGTCATTGATGCCGTAATTGCCTTGCAAGGGGTACGTGGGCACAAGGATCTGGCCGCCATAGGACGGATCGGTCAGCATCTCCTGGTAGCCGACCATCGACGTATTGAAGACAACCTCGCCGGTGGCTTCCGCGCCCACGGCGCCAAACGCATAGCCGCGGTGGATGCTCCCGTCCTCTAGGACGAGAAACGCCTCCCTCTCCTCGGTTCTCCCAATAAGCGTCATGACCGCGCCGCCCCATGCGCCACAGACTGTTCCTCCGCCGCATAGACCTGAACACCGCCGACGAAGGTCTGGGTTACCATCCCCCACAATTCACATCCCTCCAGCGGAGTGTTCTTGCCGAGAGAAGCAAATTCCTCCGAGCGCACCGTCCATGAGCGGTCGGGATCGAGTACGACAACGTCAGCCGCTGCGCCCGGTGTCAAACCACGCAAGCCCAATGTGTCAGCCGCCGCGCCGATTACCTTGGCGGGGCCGAGGGTCAGCCGTTCAATGAGGGTGGGCAAATCCAGCCGCCCCGTGTGGACTAGCGCCGTCATCAGCAGCCCGAAAGCCGTCTCGATGCCGGAAATGCCCGGCGCGGCGTCGGCAAAGCCACCGGCCTTGTCTTGCGCCGAGTGGGGCGCGTGATCCGTCGCGATGGCGTCGATCACGCCCTCGCGCAGCGCGTCCACCAACGCGTTCACGTGCTCTTCTGAACGTAGCGGCGGATTGACGCGCAGCGACGTGTCCGCCACCGGACCGTTCGGCCACCCGTGCTCTGGTCCCCGTTCGCCCAGCAGGGCGCGATCCGTCAGCGTGAGATGGTGTGGCGTGACCTCCGCTGTCACCGGCAGGCCGCGCTCCCGCGCATCGCGCAGCAAGTGAACCGCCCCCGTTGTGGAGGCATGTGCGACGTGCAAGCGTCCTCCAGTCTCCCCCAATAGCTTCAGGTCCCGTTCGATGATATTTGTCTCCGCCTTAGCAGACGCGGAGGGTAGTCCCAGTTCCTTTGCCGCCTCGCCCTCATGTGCCACCGCGTTGCCGATCACATCCGGGTCCTCGGAATGCTGGCTCAACGACAGACCGAGCCGCGCGGATTCAACCAGTGCCGACCGCATAAGATCGTCGTCCGCAACGGCTGAGCCGTCGTCGCTGAACAGCGCCGCCCCTGCCGCTGCGAGCCCGCCAAGGTCCGCAAGCTCCCGGCCTGCTCTCCCAGCGGTGATTGTTCCGATGGGCAGGACGCGGACACTCGCGGTGGCCGCCGCGCCGCGCAATATGGATTCGACTAACTCGGGCGAATCAATGGGCGGCTCAGTATTAGGCATGGCGCAAACGGTGGTGAATCCGCCTCTCGCCGCCGCACGCGTGCCGCTCTCAATGGTTTCCTTGTGCTCCTGTCCCGGTTCACGGAGGTGGCAATGAATGTCGATAAATCCGGGAGTGACGACCATGCCGGCGGCGTCAATTCTGTGCGTATCCGCAGGGAGGTCAGGAATGACATTCGTTCCGGTGCGTGTCCAAACAACGCGCCCATCCCGGAGCAGAACGTCAGCTATGGCGTCAAGATTCTGCCACGGGTCTATGACGCGCCCGCCGCTGATAAGAACAGACCCCCGGGAACTGGATGTCACGACGCGACCCTCATATCCTCTCGCTTTTCTGCCCTCCGTGACATACTGGAAAGCGCATAAGCACGTCTCCGGGCGTGATGCCACAAGTGACAAGACATGACGAACCGACTCGCTAGTACCTTC
Source organism: Dehalococcoidia bacterium (assembly GCA_034428515.1). Lineage (GTDB taxonomy): Bacteria > Chloroflexota > Dehalococcoidia > UBA6926 > UBA6926 > VXMO01. Next base: position 230,531 of record DAOUHQ010000015.1, on the reverse strand, counting down.
AGGCTTCGGGTAATGAGCCGTCTGCGGCCCGTCCTTGCTATTGTGCCACTGATTACGGTCGTAGTCGTTGCCACAATGGCTGCCGGGTGTGATGAGAGCTCGGCGGCCGGTGACCGCGGCTTGATTCCCGGAGCCAGCCCGACGCCGCGGCCGACGATACCGCCCGCCGCAGCAACAAATACACCAGCCCCGGGCCACTTTGATGTTATTGATGGTGTCAACGTGTACAGAGAGATACCGCCGCTCAGCGTGAACATCGGCCAATGGCGGGAGACCGATTTCCGCCGCTGGACGGTGGATCCGGACGAGATCATCTCCGGCGGTCCGGGCCGAAACGGGATTCCCCCCATCTATCAACCCCACCACCGCTCGGTCATTGACTCGGTCTCGGACGAGGCCATGCGGAGCTGGCTGACCCTTGATCACCCCGTGGCCGTGGTGGAAGTCAACGGTGATGCCCGCGCTTACCCGCTGGGCATACTGACGTTCCATGAAGTCGTGAATGACAACATCGGCGGTCAACCCGTGCTCGTCACGTACTGTCCGCTGTGCTACACGGTAAAGGCCTTTAACCGGGTTGTGGACGATGTGGAACTGAACTTTGGCACCACGGGCAACGCGCGCCTTTCCAACATGGTGATGTGGGACGACCACACGGAATCATGGTGGCAGCAGGCAGACGGGCGGGGCATCGTGGGCGATGCGGCCGGGCAGCGGCTGGAGTACGTCCCCGCCTACATCACCTCTTTCCAGGAGTTTGTCCGCACGTATCCCGATGGCAGGGTCCTGTCACCGGCGAGCGGCGACTCGGAATTCTGGCCGATTTATGGCGGCTCCCAGTACGCCGGCTACGATTCACCCAACAACCCCCCTCACCTTTTCGTTGGCCAGCTGGACGAGCGCCTGAGTCCGAAAGAGCGCGTTCTGGGCGTAGGGATCGACGATGAGGTCATTGCTTTCCCGTTTGCACGGCTCAGGCAGGTCCAGGTAGTCAATACGGAGATCGGCGGCGAACCGGTGGTCATTTTCTGGAAGACCGGTACCCGTTCGGCACTGGATGAAGAGAGCATCGCGGAATCTCACGACGCCGGCTCTGCCGCTGCGTTCAGCCGACGGTTTGGCGATCGCGTCCTGGAATTCGAAGCGGCAGGCGATTTCTTCCGTGACACGGAAACCGGAACGCTGTGGACGCTTCTTGGAGCCGGTGACCAGGGTGAACTCGGCGGGCAGCGCCTCACGCCCGTCCGGGCAGACAACGCCCTCTGGTTCATGTGGGCCGCCTTCAACCCAACGACTGAAATCTACGCGGGCGGATAGCCTCTCAATCCCTCATCCCGTTCCTACGGCAGTTAGTGTTTTGAGTCAAAAAATGCTAGACTGGATGTACGAATCAAATAGGATTTCCGACGTTTCTTAGCGCCTGACTGCCCGTCGGCCCGGGATGGAGGCGATGCTTCATGGTTGAACGTTCCGTAGCCCTTGAACGGCAGATGCGCGAGGCGTATCTCGACTACGCGATGAGCGTCATCGTCTCGCGCGCACTTCCGGATGTTAGAGACGGACTCAAGCCAGTCCAGCGCCGTGTCCTCTACGCCATGTATGAACAGGGCATGCGTAGCAACACTGCCTACCGCAAGAGCGCCCGTGTGGTGGGTGACGTCATCGCCAAGTACCACCCGCACGGTGACTCCCCCGTCTATGACGCCCTCGTCCGGCTTGCGCAGCCGTTCTCGCTCCGTTATCCGCTGGTGGATGGGCAGGGCAATTTCGGCTCTGTGGATAACGATCCCCCTGCCGCCATGCGTTACACGGAAGCGCGTCTGGCCTCCATCGCGGAGGAGATGCTTGCCGACATCGACAGGCAGACCGTCGCGTTCGCAGAGAACTTTGACGACTCCGAGCGTGAACCGGTAGTCCTCCCGGCGCGTATACCCAATCTCCTTGTCAACGGCACAGCTGGCATCGCTGTCGGCATGGCGACAAACATGCCGCCCCACAATCTGACCGAGGTCTGTGACGCCATCCTGTTCGCAATCAACCGCTGGCGTGAAACGCCGGACGGCGGCGAGTTTGATGCCACGCTCGATGAGCTTCATCAGTACATCAAGGGCCCGGATTTCCCCACCCAGGGCATCATCCGCGGCACGGAGGGCGTTCGCAGCGCCTACGCCACCGGACGTGGCCGCGTCATCATCGAGGCCCGTGCCGAGATCCAGGACGGCGAGGGGCGCAGCCAGCGTCCGCAAATCGTCGTCACGGAACTGCCGTACCAGGTCAACAAGGCGGCGCTTGTTGAGAAGATGGCCGACCTTGTCCGCAGCAAGCGGCTGGACGGCATCAGTGAGATTCGAGACGAATCTGATCGCGATGGCCTCCGCGTCGTCATCGAATTGCGGCGTGACGCCGCCGCCCACATCGTTCTAAACAACCTATATGAACACACGGCCATGCGCACGTCGTTCTCCATCAACGCGCTTGCGCTGGTGGACGGAGAACCGCAGGTGCTGCCTCTCAGGCAGATCATCCACCACTTCATCCGCTTCCGCCGTGAAGTCGTCATCAACCGGACGCGCTATGAGTTGAGACGGGCACAGGACCGCGCCCACGTCCTTGAAGGACTGCGCGTCGCCCTGGACAACCTCGATGCGGTGATTGAGGTCATCCGCAACGCGGAATCCGCGGACGCCGCCCGAATCACGCTGATTGAGCGCTACACGCTTTCGCAGCGGCAGGCGCAGGCCATCCTGGACATGCAGCTGCGCCGACTGGCCGCCCTTGAGAGTCAGGCCATCATCGACGAATTGGAGCAACTGCGTGAGCGCATCGCAGAACTTGAGTCAGTCCTGGCAGACCCAACCCGCATCACAAGTGTGGTCCGAGAGGAGCTCGAGGAACTCAAGGAAAAGCATGGTGATGAGCGCCGCACCGAGATTGACGAGAACGAACTCGGCGCGGTTCGCCGCGAGGATCTGATACCGCACAACGAGGTGGTCGTCACCATCAGCCAGCGCGGATACATCAAGCGCGTGCTTGCCTCCGCGTATCGCCGACAACACCGCGGTGGACGAGGTGTCACGGGTATTACCACGCGCGAAGAGGACATTGTCCAACATCTCCTCGTCTGTGACACGCACGACACGCTGCTGTTCTTCACCAACCGCGGCCGCGTGACCACGCTCAGGTGCTTTGACCTGCCCGCGGAGGCGTCACGTACGGCGCGCGGCATCCCCGTCGCCAACCTGTTCCAGGGCAGCGCGCTCGCGCCAAATGAGCGCGTCACGACGGTCATGGCTGCTTCTGATCTCTCTGAACACGATTACCTTGTTTTCGCCACGCGCAATGGTGAAGTGAAACGCACACCATTGGAGCGCTTTGTGCGCATTCGCAGCACCGGCAAGAAGGCGATGGACCTTGAGGATGGGGATGACCTTGTCAGCGTCATCCTCGCCAAGGAAGAGGACCAGGTCATTCTTGTGACGGAGCAGGGACTGGCTATTCGTTTCCCGATAAACGTACTTAGGGTCGCGTCGGCAACGTCCGGCGGCGTGCGCGGCATCAGATTTGGCAAGCGGGGAACCGTCGACAACGTCGTTGGCGCCCTCGTTGCCGATCCGGAGAAATACCTATTCGTCATCTCCGCCCATGGCTACGGCAAGAGCACCCGGATGGGGACCGGCGAGGTCATCGCGGTCGAAGAGGGGCGCTCAAAGACCGACGGCTACGCAGTCCGCAACAGGGGCGGCATGGGTGTGGCGGCATTCAAGGTCCGGCACGACCGACATAAGAACACCGGCCTGATCATTGGCATCGCCGCCGCGACGCGAGACGAAGAGATCATGCTCATCTCCAGGAAGGGCATCGTCATCCGCACCACGCTGCGTGATGTCCGTCCCAGTGGACGCGACACCAGCGGCGTCCACGTCATGCGCCTTGAGAAGGATGATGAGGTCGTCGCCATCGCCCAATTCCCTGAGGCGGAAGAGGAGCTGCCTCAAGCTGAGAGCAAGAACGGCTCCGCGAAGAAGAATGGTGCGAAGCCGGCGGCAAAGGCCAAGGCAAAGTCATCCTCCAAGAGCCGTCGAAACGGCAATACAAAGGCTGCAGAGGCCGAAGCTGTAGAGGAATCAACCGCCGAAATCGACGATGACGAACCAACCGAGGACATCATAGAACTAACTGCAGAAGACGACGACCTCCTGGAAGACGACGAAGACTCAGACGCGGAACTCCCAGAAGAGGATGATGAGGACGGGGACGAAGAGTAGGCAGGCAATTCTGCCCTAATTCCCCTCCAACTCCTGCATCCCGAAGAAAACCCGCTCCGGTGTGAACGGGGATTGATGCAGGCGGACGCCCGTCGCATGGTAGATTGCGTTGCCGATTGCGCCTACCGGCGTCACGAGCGGTATCTCTCCTACGCCCCGCGCCCCGTGTGGCCCGCTCGGGTTTGGCGTGGACACGATCACCGGTTCGATCATTGGCACATCGAGCGTCGTTGGCATCCGGTAGTCCAAAAAATTCGGGTTGCGAATCATCCCTGTCGCCACGTCGACGTCATAGACCTCCCACAGCGCCCAGCCGATGCCCTGCGCTGCGCCGCCCTGCATCTGTCCCTCCACTGCCAGCGGATTGATCGCGTTGCCAGGATCCTGGAAAATTGTGAACCGCTTGATCTCCGTGCGCCCCGTGTCCTTGTCCACCGCCACCTCCGCGATGGACGCCGCGGATGTTGGCGCGGCCGGCAGGCCGGTCGCCATGCCGATGCCCTTGAGTTCCTCATCCTCGCTGGCCTCGACGGCGGCCCTGCACACATCGGCGAGACTGAATGATCGGTCTGAATCCCGCGCCGTGAATGCCTGGTTCTCGTAATCGACGTAGTCCGGCCCCACCCGCAGCATGTCCGCCGCAACCGCGCGCAGTTTCTCCAGTGCGTCGCGGGAAGCAAGGATGACAGCCGTCCCCGTTGTGAGCGTCGTGCGGCTGCCGAACGAGCCGTCCGTATGGCCGACCGAGTCGGTATCCCCGCTGCGGACGCTGACCTGCTCCATCTCAATCCCGAGTTCTTCCGCCGCAAACTGCGCCATCGTCGTGCGTGTGCCGGTCAGATCGACGGAGCCCGTCGTGACCTCAAACGTCGCGTCCGGGTTGATGACAATCTCCGCGCTGGAAGTCAGCGTCGCCCCGCCCCAGTACGCCGCCGCAAAGCCGCGACCATGTCCATTCGGCAGTGGATCCGTCCACGCGGGATGCTCCTTGGCCGCGAGCAGGATCTTCTTGAGGCCCCACACCGGCATATTCAGGCCGTTCGGGAGTGGATCGCCCTCCTCCGTCACGTTCGCAAGCCGCAGATCGATGGGGTCCATCCCCAGCTCCTCTGCAAGCTCATCCATCACAACCTCGGTTGGATAGTTGCCGATGGGGCCGCTTGGGGCGCGATAGGCCATCGCGACGGGTTTGTTCGTCACCACGTCATAGGCGTCAATGTGTAGGTGCTTGAAGCGGTAGTGCGATGCGCCCGTTAAGGCGGCTGTGGCGGAATGCGTGAAACCTGTCATCGCGCCCGTGTCCAGCAGATAGCGGCCGTCAAACGCCGTGACCGTGCCGTCGCGCATTGCGCCGATTCGGAGATTGATAACGTGGGCACACGTCGGCCCGGACGCCCGGAAGACCTCTTCACGCGCAAGCACTAACTTGACGGGTTGGCGCGCCTTCATCGCAAGCAGCGCCGTCACGAACTCAATACCAAGCCCCGCCTTGCCGCCGAATCCGCCGCCGATCTCCAGCGGCACGACGGTGATCTTGTCCTGCGGCAGGCCGAGAATGATGGATAGTGTATCCCGCAGATTGAAGCTGATTTGGCTGGACGAGTAGACAGTCAGGTGGCCGTCATCACCCACGTCCACCGTGCAGGCCTGTGGCTCCAGGTACCCTTGGTGAACGGTGCCGCCGCGAAACGTCCGCTCGATGATGATGTCCGATTCGGCGAAACCCTGCTCAACGTCGCCGCGTTCGAACTCAACCCGGCGAGCGATGTTGCTCGGTTTATCGGACGGCCCACCCGCGAACTCCCACGTATAGAGATCATCGTGAACCAGCGACGACTCCGGCTGCACGGCACGTTCAACGTCGACAACAGGCTCAATCGGCTCATACTCAACCTCAACGAGCGCCGCAGCCTCCTCCGCCGTCGTCACGTCGTCTGCAGCGACAGCAGCGACGGCCTGCCAGTGGTAGAAGATGCGATCTTCCGCCATCTGCATGCGGCGCTGATCGCGCGGCGTCATCGTGATCTCTCCGCCGACGGCCTGGTTGCTCATAGCGATGTAGGGAAAATCGGCGGACGTGACGATAGCCCGGACGCCAGGCATGGCTGCGGCCTTGGAGACATCGATGCTGAGGACGCGCGCATTGGCATGAGGACTACGCACAAGCTTGGCGTACAGCGTGCCCGCTGTGGTGTGGTCCGCGCCGAAAACTGCCTCGCCAGTCAGGCGTTCAGCGCTATCCACGCGCTGGACACCACGCCCAACAATGCGCGTACCTTCTTTTGCCTCAGTCATATGACCTGACCTCGATTGAAATGAAGTAGTTCTGACTATGGTACGGGAATCTCTGGAACCGTACGATGTATCGTAGACCTTGGAAGTTGATTACAGCAGTCCATCCGGAGATACGAACGCCATGACAGTCAAACCCTTGGAGAACGGCTCCGTCACCTCGCCGCGCGGCTTTCGCACTGGCGCGGTGCATGCCGGTATCCGCTCCGACACGCCTGAAGACGTGTTCGACGTAACTATCCTCGCCACAGACGGCGAGACGACGGGCGCGGCGGTATTCACCAAGAACAAAGTTACGGCGGCCCCTGTCGTCCTGAGCCGCGAGCATATCGGCCAGGCGGCCCCCCGTGCGGTTGTCGTCAACAGCGGCAACGCAAATGCGGCTGTTGGAGAGCAGGGCATGACGGACGCCCGCGTCTCGGCTCAGATGGTCGCCGAAAAACTGGGGCTGCGCCCTGAGGAAGTCCTGGTCTGCAGTACCGGCGTCATTGGCGTGCCCATGCCGATGGATGTGATGCGCCGTGGAATCGAGGCCGTTGAACTCGCTGATGATGCTGGCCACGACTTTGCACTCGCAATCATGACGACGGACCTCATCGCAAAGGAAAGCGCCGTTACGGTGGAGATTGGCGGGCAAACAATCACTGTTGCCGGTGCAACAAAGGGTTCCGGCATGATCCACCCCGATATGGCCACAATGCTTGCGTTCGTCACCACGGACGCCGCTATTGGTCAGGACTGCCTGAATGGCATCGTTCAGCGCGCTGCTAACCGCTCATTCAACGTGATCAGCGTGGACGGCGATACGTCGACAAATGACACATTCATCGTTATTGCCAACGGCGCGGCCGGCAACGCGGCCATCACGGGTGGAGAAGATGAGACGCTCATAGAAGAGGCAATCACTCAAGTCTCCATGGAACTTGCGAAGGCCATTGTTCGTGACGGCGAGGGCGCAACCAAGTTGATCGAGATCAGTGTGACCGGCGCCCTCAGTGATGATGACGCCCGGCAGGCCGCCCGCGTCATCTCCACATCGCCCCTCGTCAAGACCGCCGTGTTTGGCAATGATCCCAACTGGGGACGCGTCATGATGGCGCTCGGGCGCAGCGGGGTCGACATGCAGGAATCCCGTGTGACCCTGCACTTCAATGACATCTGCGTCCTGCAAAACGGACAAGCCGTGCCCTTCGACAGAGAAGAAGCCGTCGAGCGCATGAAGCAGTCAGAGGTACGGTTTGATGTGGAGATGGGCATTGGCAACGGCTCCGCGACCGCGTGGACGTGCGACTTTTCCTACGAATACGTGCGCATCAACGGCGAATACACCACCTGACGTCCAGGACATCGTCCTGACACCCACGCCGTATTCGATAGTCTGGTAGTCTGAAGGCTGTTTCCGTATCAAGTTGCGTCTGGGAAGTGATGGCAGAGAACGCGCGAATCGTCGTCAAGATCGGCGGCAACGCCCTTGGACCCGAAGACACCACGTTTCGGGATCTTGTGGCCGTGCAGCGACAAGGCATCTGGCCTGTCGTCGTTCACGGTGGCGGCCCTTTGATCTCCCAGTGGCTCGACCAGGCGGGTGTCGAGTCCACCTTCGTCCGTGGCCTCCGCGTCACGAGCGATGAGGCATTGGACGTCGTCACGGCGGTCCTCTGCGGCTTGGTCAACACGCGCATCGTGGCGGCCATCGGAGAGGCGGGCGGACGCGGTGTTGGCTTGACGGGTGCCGATGGCGCGGTCATCGCAGCCGAAGTCAAAGACCCGGAGCTTGGCCGCGTGGGTGAGGTGGCATCCATCCAGACTGATCTTATCGTCGGCCTGCTCCACCATGATTTCATCCCCGTCTTCTCACCCGTCTCCGTAGACGCGAATGACAAAGGCAGGCTGTTGAACGTCAATGCGGACTCCGTGGCCGGGGCGCTCGCCGGCGCGCTTGAGGCGGATCGTGTCATCTTCATGACGGACGTGCCCGGCGTGTTGGGCGCGGACGGAGAACTCCTCACCACCCTGACAGAAGCGCGTGTGCGGGAGTTGATAGACGCCAACGTCATCACTGGTGGCATGATCCCCAAGGTGACGGCCTGCCTAAACGCCCTTGCCCATGCGCAGACGGCGCAGATCATTGACGGCCGTGTTCCAAACGCGCTGCGTGACGCGCTTGAACACAACATTGGAACACGCATCGTGCGAGAAACTGAACCGGCCGAAACGGCGGGAGCAATGGCGTGAGCTTTCTGGACGAATTCGAACGGCGAGAACCACCCCGCCTCTCATCCATCCTCAACTGGGCCATTCCGCTCGGTGCGCTGCTGCTCCTCTGGATCGGTGGCTCCATCGCGGCCAACATCTATGTCGACTGGCTCTGGTTCGACAATCTCGGCTACCTATCCGTCTTCACGACCATCCTCACAACGCGCGTCGCTCTGTTCGTGCTGGGGGCGCTGGTCTTCGCCGGGGTTTTTGCCACGAACGTCTACCTGGCAGAGAGATTCTCGCCGAAGGGCATCTCGCCGGAGGCGGCGCTCAATATCCCGCTTGAGGCCCTCACGTGGGCGCGGCGGCTCGTCGTCATTGGCCTCATCGTCGCCGGCGTACTCCTGTCGATTGTCTTTGGCGCGGCGGCGTCCGGGTACTGGGAAACTGCGCTGAGGTTTACAAACGCGGAGATGTTCAACCTGACAGACCCGCTCTATAACCGGGATGTCTCGGCGTACCTGTTTGACCTGCCCTTCTATCGATTCCTGCAGGGCTGGGCAATTGGTGTCGTCATCGTTAACGCCCTCTTCGCCGTGGGCATTTACGCTATCAATTTCGCGCTTGGCGGCTTCCAGTTCTCGCTGACGCCAACCCTGCGCGCCCACCTCTCCGGTCTCGGCATTATTTTCTTCCTGCTCCTTGCCATCGGGTACTGGCTCAGCTTGCAGGAACTCCTGTATTCGGCGCGTGGTGCGGCGTACGGCGCGGCCTATACGGATGTCGTCATCAGACAGCCGGCCTTGCGCATTCTCATTTTCATCAGCATCCTCGTCTCCATCGCTCTTGCCGCCAACGTTTTCCTGCGCTGGCAGGCCCTTCCGCTGGGCGCAATTGGCATCTGGTTCCTTGCACTGACCATCGGTACTGGACTCCTTCCCGCAGCCGTGCAGCGTTTCCAGGTTCAGCCGAATGAGTTTGAGCGGGAGCAAACCTATATTGAACGCAGCATCGAGATGACGAGGGAGGGGTTTGCTCTCAATCGCATCGAGGAGCAGCCATACGATTCAAGTCCAGAGAGCATCACCCATGAAATTGTCGATGACAACCCGGGCACATTTGAAAACATCCGCCTCTGGGATCACAGGCCGCTCCGTGATGTCTACAATCAGATCCAATTCTTCCGACTCCAATACTCGTTCCTCGATATCGATATCGACCGCTACACCATTGATGGCGACTATCGGCAAGTGATGGTCGGCACCAGGGAACTGGTGCAGTCGCAACTGGACCCGCAGGCACAGACGTGGGTCAACGAGCGGCTGCAATACACACACGGCTATGGCGCGGCAATGAGCCCCGTGACGGAATTCACGCAGGACGGACTTCCGGAGTTCTTCCTGCAGGACATTCCGCCGGAGCCCGTTACCGGCGCGCCTCACGTCGATGTGCCGCAAGTCTACTTTGGCGAGGCGACGGACGACTGGGTCATTGTGCGCAGCACGACTCCTGAATTCGACCATCCGACAGATGCCGGACCGGTCTACCTTTCCTACGAAGGCGAAGGCGTCTCGATCAGCGGCCTGCTTTCCCGCATCCTCTTTGCATGGCGCTTTACTGACCTCAACATCCTGATTACCGGCGCAATCACAGACGAAAGCCAGATCCTGTATTTCCGGGATATCCAGGAACGCGTCGGCCACCTCGCGCCGTTCCTCGCGCTTGATTCCGATCCCTACATCGTCGTGGCCGATGGCAAGCTGTACTGGGTCCAGGATGCGTACACCATCAGTGACCGGTTCCCGTATTCGGAACCGGCGCCGAACGGCTTCAATTACATCCGGAACAGCGTCAAGGCCGTTATAAACGCCTATGACGGGTCCGTTGACCTCTATATCGCAGACGATTCGGACGGCATCATCAGGACATATGAGAGCGTTTTTCCGGACCTGTTCAAGCCGATGAGCGAAATGCCGGAATCACTGCGCTCCCACCTGCGATACCCGGAGGACTTCTTCACTATCCAGGCGGACAAGTATCTCAAGTTCCACATGACTGACCCGCAAGTGTTCTACAACCAGGAGGACCTCTGGAACTTCCCGCTCGAGCTGTTCTTCAGCGACCAGGCACAGGTCATGGAGCCTTACTACCTCATCATGGGTCTTCCGGGTGAGGACCAGGAGGAATTCGTGCTGATCATGCCGTTCACCCCGGACGGCAAGCCGAACCTCGTTGGATGGCTTGCTGCCCGCAATGACGGTGAAAGCTACGGCTCGTTAATCGCCTACACCTTCCCGAAGGAACGACAGATTGACGGCCCGCAACAGGTTGAGGCCCGTATCACGACGAACCCGGATATCTCGCAACAATTCACGTTGTGGGACCAGGCCGGGTCGAACGTCCTGCGAGGGAACCTGCTCGTCATCCCGGTCGGCGACAACATCATTTATGCAGAGCCGATCTACCTCAAGGCGGAGGACATTGAATACCCGCAGTTGACGCGCGTCGTTCTTGTCCAGCAGGGTGAAGAACCCGTCATGCTCCCTTCCCTGAGTCAGTCGCTGAATAACCTGCTCGCAAGAGAGGGCGGTACGACGGCGATCCGAGAGACACGACCGCAAACCGCTGACGACGGCATTACGCCGCTGACGGTGATTGAGCGACTGCGCGAGGAGTTAGAAAATATTCGGGATTCAGCTGCCGAACTAACACGGCAGATTGAGGACATCTCTCGAACTATAGACGAGGCCCTGGAAGAAGAGGAAGACAGAGCGGCGTAGGGCTAAGTGACAAGCTGATTCTCGGCCCCATCCGCCCGCACAGCCGTCAGCAGGTTTGCCGGCTCTTCCACCGTCACCCGGTACCACGTCCCCGACAGCACGATGAACGCACTGGCTGCCTTGAGGTCATTCGAGGTTGATTCTTCTGCAGTGTCGTTGGTAGTCAGGACAATTGCCGCGCCCCACAACAGGAACAGAAAGGCGTCGCCATTGGGATGACGCCGCCACTCTGCCCACGACTCGGCGACGTGCTGCACACCCACAATCCACCCGTCGGCTGCGCTGTCACCGGAATCGAGCGCCGAGACCCTTAGATTGTCACCGAGCAACGCGCTCGTGTTGAAAAGGCTGAATGGCTCATTGAGTCTTGATTCCGTCATGGCTCCCCCATCGGCCGCGCCCTATCACCTTGCACCCCTACGCGGTACGATAGTTTATACGGAAACCACGTAAGGGGCATTCACGGCCTCTTTTGTATCCACTGACGGCAATGGAGCGAATCATATGAGCACAGCCAAAGACTGGCAGCAGGTAGAGTCCGACTATTACATGCAGACGGTTCGCCGCGTTCCCGTTACACTCGTGCGCGGCAAGGACAGCACCGTCTGGGACGATCAGGGGCGCGAGTACCTCGACTTCGTCGGCGGCTGGGCAACGGCCACGCTCGGCCACTCGCATCCTGCAATGGTGGAGGCAATCGCAGAGCAGGCCGCCACGCTGATCCAAACATCTAATGCCTTCTACACCGTCCCTCAGATCGAACTCGCCCAGTTGTTAATTGAGAACTCCTGCATGGACCGCGTCTTCTTCTGCAACAGCGGCGCGGAGGCCGTGGAGGGTGCGATCAAGGTTGCCCGCCGCTACGGCGCGCTCCACAAGGATGGCGCGTATGAGATCATCACCGCCCTTGAGTCATTCCACGGCCGCACGATGACCACCGTTGCAGCCACGGGACAGCCCCACTACCAGGAAGGCTTCAAGCCGCTCTCCCCCGGCTTTGTTCACGTCCCGTTCAATGACATGGCCGCCATTCGCGAGGCCACAACGGAGCGCACCGTCGCCGTGATGTTGGAACCGGTGCAGGGAGAGGGCGGCGTCAACGTTCCCGACCCCGACTATTTGCGTGCCGTCCGCGCGTGGTGCGATGAGAACAACCTGCTGATGATCCTGGATGAAGTGCAGACGGGTGTGGGCAGGCTCGGCCACCTCTTCGGCTACCAGGCATTTGGCGTCGAGCCGGACGTGATGTCTCTCGCCAAAGGGCTCGGCGGTGGTGTGCCCATCGGCGCGTTCCTGACTAAGACTCACGCAGACGCCCTCACCTACGGCGATCACGGATCCACATACGGCGGAAACGTCCTGACAACTGCCGCTGCGCTTGCCGTCATTCGCACTGTATTGGCAGAGGATATCCCGGGGCGGGTACAGGCCTCCGGCGAGAGACTGCTCAGTGCCCTCAAGGGCCTTGCGGACCGCCATTCCTCGATTGCCGAGGTGCGGGGCATGGGCCTGCTGGCTGCCGTGCAATTCACGGAGGAGATCGCGGGCGACCTGCTCACCGCCTGCCTTGAGCGCGGCATGCTGGTCAATCGCGTGCGGCCCAATGCCCTCCGCCTCATGCCGCCTCTCACGCTGACTGACGAGGACATGGACAAGGGCGTTGCCATCCTGGAGGATGCCATCGCCAGCGTTTCGGGCTAGCGCAGAGAGTCCTCGGCTTGCGCCACCACGCCAGCCTGAAACACCGTCAAGTCAGCAGCTCTTAGGGTGCGGGCTGTGCTGAGATTTGGTATCCTTAATCTTGTTTACAAAGGCAGTGCCCGGGGAGCCGGACCTGATGTTCACCGGTAGGTGAGAGTGGACGACGACAAGTTGCACGACGCTTGCGGCGTCGTTGGCATCTACCTACCGGGCGGAGACGCCGCGCGGGCAGCCTTTTTCGGTATCTTCTCTCTCCAGCACCGCGGCCAGGAAAGCGCTGGCATCGCCGCATCCGACGACAACCAGGAACTCCACCTCTATCGCGGGCTTGGCCTCGTCAATCGCGTCTTTGATGAGCACACCCTGAACGTCATCCCCGGCAGCCTGGCCATCGGCCACACGCGGTACTCCACCACTGGCAGTTCTACCCTCGCTAATGCGCAGCCAATCCCGGCTAACGGCCCACTAGGGGAAGTTCTCATCGCGCACAACGGCAACGTCGTCAATGCCGAACTACTGCGTCAGGAGGCGCTTGAACTCGGAGCGCAGTTCGTCACGTCGACCGATTCCGAAGTCATCGCCCAGCTCATCGCCGTCCTCCCGGGTGAAACGTGGGAAGAGAAGATCACGGCAGCAATGCTGCGCCTTGAGGGTGCCTACAGCCTCACCATTCTCACCAAGGACGCCGTCTATGCCGTTCGGGATCCGCGCGGATTCCGCCCATTGAGCCTCGGGCGAGTCGGCGAATCCGGCTGGATGGCCGCATCCGAAACGTGCGCCCTGGAAAATGTCGCTGCCGAATTCGTTCGGGATGTGGAGCCGGGCGAGATTGTTCGCATCGATTCAACCGGAGTCCATTCCACGTTCGGACGCCAGGAGAAGCGTTCCCTCTGCATATTTGAGCACATCTATTTCTCCCGCCCCGACTCCGTCCTTGAGGGTCGGCGCGTCTACCTGAGCCGTGAGGCGATGGGCAAGGAGTTGGCGCGGATGCACCCCGTTGAGGCGGACATCGTCAGCGCTGTACCTGACTCCGCCAACGCCGCCGGCATCGGCTACGCGCATGGCTCCGGCATCCCCTTCTACGAGACGCTGGTCAAGAACCGCTACGTTGGCCGCACCTTCATTCAGCCCGATCAACGCCTCCGCGACGAAGGTGTCCGCCTCAAGCTGACCCCCTTGCGTGAGGTCATTGAAGGCAAGCGCCTCATCATGGTGGACGACAGCATTGTGCGCGGCACGACCACGCGCCACCTGATTGACCTGCTCCGCAGTGCCGGGGCGAAGGAAATCCATCTCCGCGTCTGCGCGCCTCCGATCCGCTACCCCTGCCACTACGGCATCGATATGCCGAATCGCGCAGAACTTCTCGCGTCGGACCGCAGCGTTGAAGAAATACGAGACGAGCTTGGTGTCGACAGCCTCGGATTCCTTGATGTTCCGAGCCTGTACCGTTCCGTCGCCCAGGAGGGCCCGGGATTCTGCACGGCCTGTTTCACAGGCGAATATACAGTGCCCGTCCAGGTTGAGCTTGATAAATTTGCTCTGGAGCGGATCCCCCTGCGTGCCTGATTCAGAGTCAAGCTACGCGGCAGCCGGTGTGAACATCGGCGCGGGACAGGAAGCGGTGCGCCTGATGCGCCCGTTTGCGCAGTCCACATACAACAACCGTGTTTTGGGTGACATCGGCGGCTTTGGCGGCCTCTTCCGACTTGATTCCTACCGTGAGCCGATACTCGTTGCCAGCACGGACGGTGTTGGAACCAAGATCAACATCGCCAAGCAGGCCGGGTCGTTCGCAAGCATCGGCGCAGACCTGGTGAATCACTGCATCAACGATATCTGGGTGCAAGGCGCCGACCCGCTTTTCTTCCTGGACTACATCGCCACCGACAGCCTCAATCCGCAGGACGCGGCTGACATAGTGCGCGGAATGGCGGAGGCATGCAGTGCTGCCGGCATTGCCCTCATCGGCGGCGAAACCGCCGAGATGCCCGGAACGTACCGTGAAGGCCACTATGACGTCGCCGGATTCATTGTCGGCGCGGTGGAACGCTGGGACCTCATTGACGGGACCGGCATCCGTGCGGGCGATGTCCTGGTCGGCCTGCCCTCCACCGGCCTCCACACCAACGGCTACTCGCTGGCCCGCCGTGTCTTTGACCTTGACGATCACCCTGAGAATCTTGACGAGAAACCTCCTGAACTTGGCGGTGAGACGCTTGCCGAGGCGTTGTTGGCAGTTCATCGGCCCTATTACCGGGAACTGAAGCCCATGCGGCGGCGTGTCCGCGGGCTCGCGCATATCACGGGCGGCGGCTATGCGGAAAATGTGCCGCGCGTCCTGCCGGATAACCTGCGGGCCGTTGTCGACTGCGGCGCGTGGGATGTGCCGCCCATCTTTCGGCTCATCAGCAGTCGCGGCGAAATCCCACAGGCGGAGATGTATGACGTGTTCAACATGGGCATGGGAATGATCGCCGTTGTGCGCCCGCAGGACGCGTCGATGGTGATGTCGGTGATGGAGGGTAGTGCTCAGGTCGGCACGATTGAAGAACGGCCGCCGGACGGCGACCGCATCATCCTCGAACTGGAGCGCGAATGACGTTTCGAGCAATCATCGCCCCGTCCAACAAGGACGGCGCAGACAATCTTGCCCGCGCCCTTACCGACCTCGACTGGGAGGTCTACGCAACGGGCGGCACACACCGCTTTTTGACAGGCGCAGGGATCGACGCTCGGCACATCGAGGACTTGACCGGCTTCCCCGAGATACTGGGTGGACGCGTCAAGACGCTCCACCCACGCGTCCACGGCGGCATCCTCGCCAAGCGTGAGGAACCGGAGCATGTGGCGCAGATGGAGGAGCACGGCATCGGTACAATCGACCTCATTGCCGTGAACCTCTACCCCTTTGCCGAGACCGTCTCAAAGCCGGACGTGACGCTGATGGATGCCCTGGAGCAAATTGATATCGGCGGCCCGACGATGGTCCGCGCCGCCGCCAAGAATTTTCCCGCCGTCATCGTCCTGATTGACCCCGCTGATTACGCTCCTGTCCTTGAAATGCTGCGTGCAGGTGTCGTCCCGGTCGCCGAGCGGCGACGGCTGGCCCGCAAGGCGTTTGAGCACGTCTCTGCCTACGACACCATCATCGCCAACTACCTGGCCCGAGACATGGGTGCAGCCGGTATGGACGATGAGGCCGCCGCCCTCCCGGCCGAGCGTGTGCTGCCCCTCCAGTCCATACAACAGCTCCGCTACGGCGAGAACCCCCACCAGGCGGGCGCGCTCTACACGATGAACAACCCCGGCCGCCCCGCGCAGGGAATCCCCTCCGCGCACCAGGTTCATGGCCGTGAGATGTCCTTTAACAACATCCTCGACGCGGACGCCGCGTGGAACGTCGTCTCTGACTTCCCGGACGCGCCTACCGTGGCCATCATCAAGCACGGCAACCCGTGCGGCCTCGCCACCGCGCCGGATCTCGCCACCGCATTCAGTCGCGCTCTTGCCGGCGACCCCGTTTCCGCGTTCGGCGGCATCATCGCCGCCAACCGCCCGATGGACAAGGCAACTGCGGAGGCCATCAATGAGGCGTTCTATGAGATAGTCATTGCCCCGTCATATGACGACAACGCCCTCTCCGTCCTCACCCAGAAGCGCAATTTGCGCCTGCTGGAAATGGGCGATGCGTCCGCCGCAACCCCCTCGCTGGACATCCGCACGGTGCGTGGTGGCTTCCTGGTGCAGGCCGCGGACATGGGTGAGATGGGCGACTGGCAGACGGTGACGGAGCGGGCCCCCACGGACGCCGAACTCGCCGATCTGCGTTTCGCATGGAAAGCCGCCCGCCACGTGAAATCCAACGCCATCGTTATCGTGAAAGACGGCGCGTTGCTCGGCATGGGCGCCGGTCAACCGAATCGCCTCATCAGCGTTGAACTCGCCCTGAAGCTGGCCGGAGACGCGGCACAGGGCGCGGTCGTGGCCTCGGACGCTTTCTTCCCGTTCGCAGACGGGCTGGAGATGGCCCTGCAAGGCGGTGTGACGGCGGCAGTGGAGCCCGGCGGCTCCGTTCGTGATGAAGATGTCATTGCCGCCGCCAACAGCGCCGGCGCGGCCATGGTCTTCACCGGCATCCGCCACTTCCGACACTAGAACGCTGCCATGACGGACTCTCCTGCTGCGGATCAGGCCGCCTCTCTCCCCTCCGCCGACATCGTCATCCCCGTCTACAACGAGGAACACTCGCTGCCCGTTTGCCTCGAACGCCTCCTGCCGTTCTGCCGTGAAAACCTCGCCGACTACCGGTGGCGCGTCGTCATAGCCGACAACGGCTCCATTGACGGCACCCTTGATGTGGCCAATCAGCTGGCAGGGCAATACGAGGGTGAGGTCGGCATCGTCCACCTTGAGCAGAAGGGACGCGGCAGGGCCCTCAAGCGGGCGTGGAGCGAGAGCGACGCTGATATCCGCGCCTACATGGACGTCGACCTCTCGACGGACATCAACCGCATCCCTGACCTGCTTGGCGCGGTCAGAGACGGCCATGACGTAGCAACGGGCTCCCGCCTCAAGCGCGGCGCGCAGACGACGCGTTCATTCAAGCGCGAGTTCGTATCCCGCTCCTACAACCTGATGATCAAGTCCGTGTTCTGGAGCGGATTCTCGGACGCACAATGCGGTTTCAAGGCTATCAGCCGCCGCGCCGCCGACAATCTCCTGCCGCTCATCAAGGACAACGCGTGGTTCTTCGATACGGAACTGCTGCTCTTGGCGGAGAAGAACCGCTACCCCATCGCCGATTTCCCCGTCACTTGGGAAGAAGACCCGGACACCCGGGTCAAAATAATCTCCACCGCATGGGAAGACATAAAAGGCCTAGCCCGCCTAAGGTTCAAGGGCAGGCCGAGAGTACGCTAAACAGGCGCTATGCCGGCCCCGGTTGGGTAATTCCCGGCTTTAGCTGGCCGTGCCCGGTGGCGGCAGGAACGCAATTAGGCCGCTGAGCGCGAGCGCCAGCGCGAGGAACGCCATCACGGACAGCACGAAGATGCGGCCGAACGTCCAGCCTTCGCCTCGGCGGCGCGACCTGTTGTTGCCGCGTTGTTGACCACGCCGCATTCCCGCCGGCGCGTCCGGCGTAGCGTCCTCCCGCACCCGTATCCGCTCCAGGAATGAGCGGCGTTCCTCTCGATTCCCCCCGGGGCCGGGCTGCCCGCCTCGGCCATCTCGTCCGCCGCCACGCCCCGGCCTCGGTGTCTGATTTCGTCTCCTGCTCATGCCTCAATAGTACCCTTTACCGTCGAGTTTTCTCCAACAACTGTAACGATAGCCGCCCCGGCGACCCCAACAATCCATACAATCTCACCCGTGTCACCATCGATGACGATGGGAACTCTGTCCCGCCACGCGCGCGGAATCTTCGTGTCGATGAACACGTCCTGAACCTTGCGCGTACCGCCCTGCAACCGAATACGATCTCCCGGCCTGCGCGCCCGAACACAAAGTCGTCTTCGCCCGTCCGTGTTTCCGATGACGATCCCAAGCGCCCCCGGCAGCAGATTTGCTCCCTCGCCGGAAGCACACAGCTCTGTCCCGCTCTCTACGATGCGCGACGTAAATGTCCATGCACCGGCCGTCGTAGACCCATCCAGCAGGACCTCGGCGGGAACAAGCTCAGGGAGAGCGACTGACGGCACGCCGATAGACAGAACGGCGTGCTCCGCGTTCGTACAAGAAAGAAACAGCCCATTTGGCAAGCTGATCTCCGAGCCCGTCCGACCATCCACAATCAACGACTCCATCGCGAGATAGTTCCGCCGGGTGAAGCCCTCCGCAGAGCCGAGCAACGTGTCGATAGCCCGCTCAATGACAACATGCCGCAGCGCCGTATGGGCCTCGCGCATCGCTTGACGGTCGATGCGAACCGACTCCCCATCCGCCGCCAATTCGCACGCCTCGCTCCACAGTTCCTCTGCCTCAGCCTCGATATACTCCAACGCTACTCGCGCATCCTCAGATGCTCGCCCAACGGCATCCGATGCACCCTCGCGGATGCGTTCCATCAGCGGGAGAAGCTCATGCCGCACCCGGTTGCGGAGATGCGCCGGGTCCGCGTTGGATGCGTCCTGCCGTGACCGCAACCGCCGCTCCTTCAGATAGCCCATGACGCCTGCCCGCGTCACGCCAAGCAGGGGGCGGAGGATCGGTACGCGCTTTCCGTTCGGCATGGTGAACGGCGATTCCGACTCTTCAACCATCCCTGCCAGGCCGCGCAGCCCAGCCCCGCGCAACAGACTCAACAGCACAGTTTCAATTTGATCGTCAGCCGTATGCCCCAGAACCACGGCGTCCGCCTCAAACGTGTCCGCCGCCTCCATCAGCGCAAGATGACGCGCCTTGCGCGCAGCCTCCTCCACGGACAACCCCTCCGCTCGTCGCATCTCGGGTACGTCCACACGCCTGACTGTCACAGGCACTTTCCAACGGGCACATAGACGCCTCACGTACGCTGCGTCACCTCGCGACTCCGGTCGCAACCCATGGTCAACGTGAGCAACGTGCAACTCCAAGTGACAGTCGTCCTGCAATTCGACGAGGCTTGCCAGCAGCGCTGTCGAGTCGGGCCCGCCCGATACCCCGACAACCAACCGCGCTCCGCGTCCCACATAACCGCCGGACTCCAGCACATTGCGTACACTGCCAACGAGGTCCGACCGTGACGGCCGGTTGATAGAAGGCATGATGGAGTCAGTCGGCGGGGTCGGGCGAAACGTTCAGGCTCGTCAAGGCCCATTGCAACTCATCCGCAGGCCCGATGACGTTCGGCACACGCGAGACCAGCAGGCTGTATGTCCCGGGCGTGATGCGAAGCCGCCCGTAGTTGGACAGCGGCATCCCCAGCGCCCGGCACATGATGGAATACAGTGCGAAGGCATGGGAGACAATGATCACGTTGTCCTGCGCGTCATGCGCCCGCGCCACGGCGTCCACCACGCCCCACGTCCTGTCCTGCAGCTGCTGCAGCGTCTCGCCCCCGTCCGGAAACTGCGCTGTGGCGGGATCACGCGTCCAGTGCTCAAAGAAATCAGGGAACATCTCGCGCATGTCCCGCAACGGCGCGCCGTCCAGCCCGCCGAAATTAAGCTCCAATAGGTCATTCTCCGTCGAGACCGTTAGGCCGTGCGGCGAGGCGATAGCCTCAGCCGTGCGAACCGCGCGGCTCAGCGTGCTGGACATCACCGCCGTCACGTTCATGGAGCCGAATGCCCCCGCCAACGCCTGCGACTGCGCGATGCCGGCCTCGTTGAGCGGAACGTCGGCCCGTCCCTGCGCCCGCCCCTCACGGTTCCACTCCGTCTCCCCATGCCGCACCAGGTAGAGGTTCATTGCGGAACCCCCGGAATGGGCTCGCTTAGGGCCATTGACGCTACGACCCGCATCACCCAGCGTCCTCCGTCCGTACCGTCACCTCATCGATCCGCGCGCCATGGATCTGCGCCACCGTGATCTCATAGGGACCGTGTACGAGGGCCTCTCCCTCCTCGGGAATCCGCCCAAGCTGCTTGAGCACGAATCCGGCGATGGTCTCATACTCGCCGTCGCCGTCCGGCAGGTGAATGTTCAGCTGCTCCGCCAGTTCATCGATATGCATGATGCCGTCCACGCGCACCGTGCGTTCATCCACCGCCTGGAACGCCTGCGGATCGCCGGGATCATCCACCCGCCCGACGATGAGCTCAATGGCGCGGCTGAGCGTCACAAGGCCGGAAATATCACCAAACTCGTCGACAACCATAACCATCCGAGATCGGTGCGCCCGCATCTCGTCCATAAGGTCGTCGATCATCTTGGTCTCCGGAACGAAGTGCGTCTCACGCAGGTCCGTGGTGATGGAGCTATTCATCGTGAGTTCACCGAGGGCGTGCTTGTGGAGAACACTCTTGATGGAGAGGATGCCCGCCACGGTGTCCGGCTCATCTCCCAAAACGGGGAAGTGTGAGTGGGTGTGCTGCGCGTACACCTCAAGAAACTCGGAGAGTGTCATTCCATTGCGAACCCAGATTATCTCCGTACGCGGCGTCATGATCTCCCGGACCATGCGGTCGCCAAACTGGAACACCTTGTGGACAAGCTCAGCCTCTCGCTCCTCCACGGTTCCCTGTTCCACGCCCGTCCTGATCATTGCGCGGAACTCCTGCGCGTTTACCACGGCGCGGCCTGTCCCGCCCGTCACCCAGGCCACGAATCCCGCGAACGTCGTGAAGACAATCGTCACCGGCGCGAAGATGAATGAAAACACCCGGAACGGCGGCGCGACGAACACCATCACGCGCTCTGCATGGCGCGCACCGACCGTCTTCGGTGTGATTTCCGCGAAGACGAGCAGGGCAATAGTGGTGATAACCGTGGCCGCAACGAGGCCCTGTTCCGAGTTCTCGAGCAGTGTCAAGGCGATGCTTGTTGCAATGGCCGCGGCGGCCGTATTGGTGAGGTTGTTGCCGACCAGCAGCGTCGAGAGGAACCGCTCCGGCCTCTCCTTCAACCCTGCCGCGATTCGCGCCCCTCGTGAACCGTTCTCGGCGCGGTGCCTCAGGCGATGTGGTTGAGACGCAAGAAACGCCGCCTCGGTGCCTGAGAAGATTGCCGAAAAGAGAAAGGAGAGCCCCAATAGCGCAAGGCTAATGGTCTCGACCTCCTGCATGTGAGCGCGTCCCTCCTCCCTGACGGGAGATTGCTGTCGTTATAGGTGACTATTCTACATGTCGCGCAGCAATCGTTCGCGCCGGGCCGGGGGAGTAGCGCCCACTGGTATCATTAATGAGCATGCTGTTTTGAGAGCGCGGGGATTTTTCGAATGGCAACATACACTACGGCTAGTTTCAGCATTACGGGCGGCGAGGCGCAGCCGATGGCGCCCTATATCCGCCTGTGGGAAGACAGGCTACGAGACGGCATTGATGCCGTTTACGGTTTGGTGGAGGTCGTCTCAGGTCCTGCGACAACAGTCTCGGACATTGTCTGGGAGGCGCTTGAGGAAGGACTTAATGCGCAGCGGAGACTTACGACGACACGCTACCTGCAGAGCGCGATTGAGTCCGCCCAGTCAACTCTGAGCGAGTACTCCGTGCGCGGCTGGCGCGCAAGCGCAGTATTGGCCGCGCTTACCGGGAATGAGGTCTACCTTGCCTGGGCCGGGCCGGCCGTCTCCTGGGTTGTTACCAGTAAACAGGTCTATTATCCGGGCTATGTCACGCCGGGTAACCCGGGCGGCGCGCTCGGGGAAGAGGGTGAAGTGCCCATCTACGTGGCAAACGAGCAGATTGATGACGGCGATACCATCGTGATTGGCTGGTCGCAGATGCCGGAAGTCATTGAAGAAGAACACGTATCCACGATCATCAAGTCCGGCATTGATCCTGCAATGCGTTCCCTTTACCGCATGGCGGCGCAGGAAAGTGAGTTCGCCATGCTGATGCTGCAACTCGCTGCGGCCTGAGCCGCACAGGCTCACTCCGAACCCTCACGTCGGCAGCCATGAGAATCCTTGGTATTGAATCGTCTTGCGATGAGACGGGCATCGCCATCGTTGAGGACGGTCGACGCGTCATCGTCCACGCCCTGTCTTCGCAGGCGGATATCCATGCGCGATTCGGCGGCGTGGTTCCGGAGATCGCGTCACGCCAACACCTGCTGACATTTCCCACCCTCCTTCGTGACGTCATGCATCGACATGACGGCGACCTCAATCTGGATGCCATCGCCGTGACATACGGCCCGGGACTGGCGGGCTCCCTGTTGGTGGGTGTCAATTTCGCCAAGGCGCTCGCGATGGCGTGGGACCTGCCACTGTACGGTGTCCACCATCTTGAGGGACATGTCTATGCGAATTGGATCGCGGACGGGCAGTGGGACAGTGAGGAGCGGGGCGACCCAATGCTGCCATCCGTGGCGCTAATCGTCTCCGGCGGCCATACGGACATCGTGTTGGTTGAGGAGCACGGGAACTACCGTCTGCTGAGCGAGACAAGAGACGATGCCGCAGGCGAGGCCTTCGACAAGGTGGCGAGACTGCTTGGCCTCGGCTACCCGGGCGGCCCAATCATTGAACGCATCGCCCGTGAGGCGACCGACCCCGTCCGCTTTCCCAGTCCGCTAATCAGGGACTCGTGGGATTTCAGCTTCAGCGGCCTCAAGACGGCGGTGCTCCGCGTGGTGAACGAGCGTGGCGGGACGGACGCGCTGACTCAGGAAGACATCGCCAACATCGCCGCAGGCTTTCAGCAGACCGCTGTCACAGGCCTGGCGGACCGCCTGCTGGAGGTCGCCCGGGCCACGAAGGCGAAGTCGGTCATGCTCTCCGGCGGCGTCGCGGCGAATAGCGCCCTCGGCGAGGAGGTCTTGCGCAAAGCGGACATGCCAGTCTGGCGGCCGCGCCCCGGACTCTGCACGGACAACGGTGTCATGATCGCCGCCCGCGCCGCATTCGTCATTGAACACGGCGCCCAGCCCGATGATGGCAGCCTGGACGCCGTGCCCAGCCTCAGAGTTAGGTCGTGACCTAAGGTTAGCCGCGCCCCAGGAATGGCTGTCTGATTGGCAGCACGGATGCTTCGAGCATATTTGCGTAAGGCGGCAGCACGGCCATCGCCAATGCCACGCCACCTATGTCGTCCACCGACATCGTTGCATCAGGGTCCTCGGGCCCTCGCCACTCCAGGGTGACGCTGCCGGGGTGGAGCGCGCCCGCTGAGATTCCGTGCGCCCTGCCTTCAAGGGCCGTCGACTTCGTGAGTCCAATGATTGCGTGCTTGGTGGACGTATAGGCGACCGAATTCCACCTGGGCGTATTTGACGAGATGCTGCCGATATTGATGATCCGTCCGCCTCCCTGCGGCTTCATTATTTTCATGGCTTCTCGCGTGCAGAGAAAGACCGAAGTCAGGTTGACGCTGACCACCTTGTTCCATGTTTCCAGTGAGAGCTCATCGACGGGGCCGCCGTCGAACACGCCGGAGTTATTCACCAGGATGTCGACTCGCCCGTGTTCCGCCATTGTCGTCGCAAAGAGGCTCACAATCTGCTCCTCGCTGGTCACATCCGTCTGGACCACGAGGGTAGGCGCCCCGTATCCACGCATCTCCTCAGCGGTGGCATTGAGATGCTCAAGTTGTCGCGCGGCCAGGACAAGGGTCGCGCCTTCTTTGGCGAATGCGCGCGCAATCCCTTTTCCGATTCCCCTGCCGCCTCCCGTTATGATGCAGACCTTGCCTTCGAGTTGTCCCATGAGTTCACCCCCCTGAGTGATGGTACAAGCGGTTCAGCCAAACAACCAATCGCCACCAAAAAAGAAGTACCCCGCTCACCAGCCGGTGAGCGGGGTACTCGAGGTCCCGAATCAGTTGAGTCGGCCTAGTAGTCCATCGGAGGCTGCGGAGGCATCGCCGGGTTCTCCTCCGGGATGTCCGTCACCAGCGACTCCGTGGTCAGCACCATGGCGGCGATGGACGCGGCGTTCTCGAGCGCCGTACGTGTCACCTTGACGGGGTCGATGATCCCGCGCTCAACCATGTTGCCGTACTCATCCTGGCCGCCGTCATAGCCCTCGCCCTTCTCAAGACGGCGAACGGCGTCAACGATGACGGAGCCTTCCTTACCGGCGTTCTCCGCAATCATCCGCATCGGCTCCTCGAGAGCGCGGCGAACGATTCGTGCGCCGGTGGACTCATCACCCTCAAGGACCATCTCATCGAGCGCGCTGGCCGCGTGCAGCAGCGAAACGCCGCCACCGGGGACGATGCCCTCTTCAACCGCGGCACGCGTGGCGGACAGGGCGTCCTCAACACGCATCTTCTTGTTCTTGAGCTCAACTTCCGTTGCCGCGCCTACGCGGACCACGGCCACGCCACCGGCCAACTTGCCGATGCGCTCCTGCAGTTTCTCGCGGTCGTAGTCGGAGCCGGACTCGTCCATCTGCGCCTTCAACTGGGCAATGCGCGTCTGGATGTCCTCGTCGCTGCCCGAGCCTTCGATGATTGTGGTGTTGTCCTTGTCGGCCACCACACGGCGGGCGCGCCCAAAATCCTCAGGCTCAACGCTGTCCAGCCTCTTGCCAACCTCTTCGCTGATGACTGCGCCGCCGGTCAGGATGGCCATGTCTTCAAGCATCGCCTTGCGGCGGTCGCCGAAGCCCGGAGCCTTCACGGCCAGGCAGTTCACTGCGCCTCGCAGCTTGTTGACCACCAGCGTCGCCAACGCCTCGCCCTCGATGTCCTCAGCGATGACGATGACGTTCTTGGAGATGGCGATCGCCTTCTCAAGCGCCGGCACGATCTCGCTGACCGCGGACACCTTCTTATCTGTGATGATCAGAATCGCGTCGTCGATGGCGGATTCCATGCGCTCAGAGTTCGTCACGAAGTAGGGTGAAACGTAGCCGCGATCGAACTGCATCCCCTCGACGTACTCCGTCTCGTACTGGATGCCGCGGGACTCCTCGACGGTGATGACGCCGTCCTTGCCCACCTTCTCCATTACCTCGGCAATCAGGTTGCCGATCTCGGAATCAGACGCGGAGATGGACGCGACCTGCGCGATCTGCCCCCGTCCGGTAACCGGAATCGCCATGTCCTTGAGCGCGGAAACGGATGCCTGTGTCGCCGCCGTGATGCCGCGCTGCAGCACCATCGGGTTCGCACCGGCCGCCACGTTTTTCATTCCCTCATGGATGATGGACTGCGCCAGAACCGTCGCTGTTGTGGTGCCGTCACCGGCGATGTCGTTTGTCTTGGATGCTGCTTCTTTCACGAGCTGCGCGCCCATGTTCTCGAATGGATCCTTAAGGTCGATTTCCTTGGCGATGGACACGCCGTCGGAACTGACCGTGGGAGGGCCGAAACGCTTATCAAGAACCACGTTGCGGCCGCGTGGGCCGAGCGTAATCTTGACCGCATCGGCGACGGCGTCAACGCCGCTGCGCAGCGAACGCCGCGCATCCTCGCCAAATATGAGCTGCTTTGCCATTGAGTGTGCCTCCTGTGTGTATCCCTGTTGTGACTAGCCGATCTTTGCCAGGATGTCGGTCTCCCGGAGCACCAGATAGTCCTCGTCATCTTCCTTCAACTCGGTTCCCGCGTACTTCGCGTAGAGAACCTTGTCGCCGACGACAAGTTCCATCGGTATCCGGTTGCCCTCGTCCGTGAGACGTCCCGGGCCTGCGGCGATGACCTCGCCCTCCTGAGGGCGCTCCCGTGCCGTATCCGGCAGAACCAGGCCTCCCTTGGAGACCTCTTCCTGCTCAACCGGCTTGATCACAATCCGATCCCCTAGCGGCTGAAATGTGCGCGCCATACCTCTCTCTATCCCTCCTGTAACCGTCTTTTTCGCAGAATTAGCACTCTCGCGCCGAGAGTGCTAACACGCGCAGTATACGCATGTCTTCAACCCTCGCGCAAGTCCCGAAGACGGTGGGATGCAGCCCACCGCCCCCCGTTTGATTCGCACTCGAATATGCGGACTGCTAATTGGTGTTGTACTTACGCCGCCTCGACCACAAGCGCGATGCCCTGTCCGCCGCCGATGCACAGCGACGCCATCCCGAACTGCGTCTCTCGCTTCTGCATCTCATGGAGTAGCGTGACGAGAATGCGCGTCCCTGATGCCCCAATGGGATGGCCGATCGCAATTGCGCCGCCATTGACGTTAACAATCTCCGGGTCGAGCTCAAGCTCGCGAGTGACCGCAACGGACTGCGCGGCGAACGCCTCGTTCAACTCGATCAGGTCGATGTCCGAGATCGACAGTCCCGCGTGCCGTACAGCCTTCTGCATCGCAGTGATGGGACCGATGCCCATGATGCGGGGATCCACGCCCGCAGCGGCATAGCCGCGCACGCGCGCCAGTGGCTTCAGGCCATGCTCGTTGGCGAACTCCTCAGAGACGACGATGGTCGTCGCCGCACCGTCGTTGATGCCGGAAGCGTTGCCTGCCGTCACCGTGCCGTTGTCCTGGGTGAACGCGGGGCGCAGTCGGGCCAGCCCCTCTGCAGTGGAGTCCGGTCGTGGGTGTTCGTCCGTATTCACGACGACCGGATCGCCGCGCCGCTGTGGAATCTCAACGTTAACAATCTCATCCGCGAAACGGCCGCTATTCATCGCCTCACCGGCGCGTCGCTGCGATTCCGCGGAAAAGGCATCCTGATCGTCGCGGGTGACGCCATACTCGGCCGCCACGTTCTCCGCGGTGATGCCCATGTGGCAGTCTTCCATCGCGCACCACAGGCCGTCGTGGACCGTTGAGTCAATCAACTCAGCGTGGCCCAGCCGATAACCGTAGCGGCCATTCTGCACTAGGTACGGCCCGGCGCTCATGTTCTCCATGCCGCCCGCGACGATGTACTGCGAGTCGCCGGCGCGAATGGCCTGTGAGGCCAGGATCACGGTTTTGAGGCCGGATCCGCACACCTTGTTGATGGTGGTGGAGGGCACGCTCACCGGCAGCCCGCCCTGGATGGCAGACTGGCGCGCCGGGTTCTGGCCCAGCCCCGCCTGGATCACGTTCCCCATCAGCACTTCATCCGGCTGGATGTCATCCGGAATCCCGGAACGCCCAATGGCCTCCTGGATGGTGATGGCGCCAAGCCTTGGCGCTGCAACGCCTGAAAGTCCGCCGCCCATCGTCCCTACCGCCGTTCGCACGGCGCTCACGATCACTGCATCGCTCATGATTCCAATCCCCCTGGGTTTTCCCTGGTCGCCGATCGTGTTTTAGCGGTAGTACATCCCGCCGTTCACGTCAATTGTCGCGCCGGTCATGTATGTCGCCTCACTGACAATGAAACGAACGACCCTGGCGATCTCTTCAACCTCTCCGAGTCGGCCAAGCGTGGCTTCCTTCTTGAGGTTTTCCTTCATTTCCGGCGTCAGGCCGGAGATCATGTCCGTGTCAATGAATCCGGGCGCGATGGCATTCACCTGGATGTTTGTGCGCGCGCCTTCTTTCGCAGCCGTCTTGGTGAAGCCCAAAAGCCCCGCCTTGGCCGTCGAGTAGTTGATCAGGCCAAGCCGTCCGGCCTCGCCAACGATCGAACTGATGTTGACGATATGGCCGCCGCCGGCCTCGCCCATGATGTTCCAGACCTTCTTGGTCACGTTAAACGTTCCGGTCAGATTGACCTCGATGACAGTGTCCCACTGCTCGTCTGACATGTTCCTGAGCGTGCGGTCCGCAGTCGCGCCCGCGTTGTTCACCAGGACGGTGACCGGTCCGAGGTCGGACACGATCTGATCAATCTGGGAATCAACCGCCGCGCGGTCGGCGATATTGAATTGGTAGGCTCCTGCCTTGCCACCGGCGGATGTAATCGCGCTGACGACCTCATTCGCGGCCTCTTGGTTCGCGTTGTAGTTCACGGCCACCGATGCGCCACTCGACGCCAGCTCGATTGCCGTCGCGCGGCCAATGCCGCGAGAGCCACCCGTTACGAGCGCCACCTTGCCGTCCAACAGTCCTGCCATGGTCCTTACCCCCCTCTTCCTTCTTCACCTTTTCGATTCATGCCCTTAAAGCGGGCGGTATTTTCAGATTCTTACTTGGCCGTTACACCTCGACCGGCGGCGTGTATTCCCCAAACACATCTCTCAGGGCGCTGCAGATCTCGCCCGTCGTCGCATAGGCGCGCACCGCGCCCAAAATAGGCCCCATGAGGTCGCCGTCTCCACGCGCGGCGGCTCGCAGTGCCTCAAGGGTATTCGTGACATCCTCCGCGCTCCGTTCCGCCTTCGCGCGCTCCAGCGATTGATGCTGCTCCGCGACCACGCGGTTGTCGACGCGGAACACCTGCAGAGATGTGTCCTCATTGCCGTCCGTGAACGAGTTGACGCCGACCACAAGCTGATCGCCGTTCTCGATGGACTGGGCCATGTCATACGACGCCTGCGCGATCTCCTTCTGGATGACGCCGTTCTCAATAGCCGTCACCGCCCCGCCCAGGTCCTCAATCTGCCGCATATACTGCCACGCCTTCTCTTCAAGGTTGTTCGTCATCCACTCGACGAAATACGACCCTGCCAGCGGATCAACCGTGTCAGCGATGCCTGTCTCATGCGCGAGAATCTGCTGCGTTCGCAGCGCGACGCGCTGCGCCTCATCCGTCGGGATGCCCAGCGCCTCGTCGTAGCAGGAAAGCGCAAGGCTCTGCACCCCGCCCAGCACCGCCGCCATGGCCTGATACGCCGCGCGGACGATGTTGTTCTGCGGCTGCTGCGCCGTCAGCGTGGAGCCACCGGTCTGAGTATGAGTCCGGAGCATCCACGAGCGGGGGTCCTGAGCCCCAAACCGCTCCTTCATGATCTTCGCCCACATGCGGCGAAGCGCCCGGTACTTGGCAACCTCCTCAAGGAAGTTGTTGTGCGTGTTGAAAATCCATGAAACGCGCGGACCCCATGAGTCCGCATCCACGCCACGTTCAACAAACGCCTCCCCATACGCGATGGCGTTGGCAAACGTGAACGCAATCTCCTGCGCCGCCGTGCTGCCCGCGTCACGCATGTGGTAGCCGCTGATGGAGATGCTGTTGAATCGTGGCATCTCGCGGGCGCAGTAGCCCACCAGGTCAGCCGCAAGTCGCAGCGAGGGCCCCGGCGGATAGATATATGTGCCGCGTGCGATGTACTCCTTCAGCACGTCGTTCTGCGCCGTGCCTGTGAGTGCGGCCGGCTCATGCCCCTGCTTCTCGCCCACCGCAACGTACATGGCCACCAACAACGCAGCCGGCGCGTTGATGGTCATCGACGTGCTGACCTTGTCCAGTGGAATGTCCTGGAACATCAACTCCATATCTCGCAGCGAGTCGATGGCCACGCCCACCTTGCCCACCTCGCCAAGCGAGTGCGGATCATCGGAGTCGTAGCCCAACTGCGTCGGCAGATCGAATGCGACGGACAACCCTGTCTGACCCTGCTCCAACAGGTAGCGGAACCGCTCATTGGACTCTGCGGGCGTCCCGAATCCCGCGTATTGCCGCATGGACCACAGCCGTCCCCGGTACATGGTCGGCTGCACGCCCCGGGTAAACGGGTACTCGCCGGGGAATCCCACGTCATTGAGAAAGTCCAGATCAGGGACACTCTCGGGAGAATACGCCCGGCCTATGCCCTCGATGGAGTCCGTGCCAAACGACTCCTTGCGCTCGCGCGCGCCGGCCGTTTTCTCCTCCCACGCTGCCTGTGCCGCGCGGATGTCTTCTTCAGAGCGGGTTGCCATAATGTTTAACCCTCACTGTCCTCCGGCTTTCGCGGAATAAGTACGCTCCGCTTGAACGTCATCACCGTCTCTTCGCGTTGATTCGTCGCCCGGGTCTCAACCGTCACCACGCCGCGGTCCGGCCGCGTGTCGCTTGGTCGTACCGAGAGCACCTCGGTCTCTGCATAAATGGTATCCCCATGGAACGTCGGCTTGTGGAACCGGATCTCATCCAGACCAAGATTTGCAATCGCGCGTCCCGATACGTCAGACACGCTCAGCCCAAACGCGATATCGACAACCAGGTTGCCCACGACCACGTTCTGACCGAACTGGCTGTTCCTGCCGAACTCCTCGTCGATGTGAAGAGGATGGTGGTTCATCGTCAACATGCAGAACGCGATATCGTCCGCCTGAGTGATCGTCCTGCCGGGCCAGTGCTTGTACAAAGCGCCCTCTTCAAATTCCTCCAGATATCGTCCGAATTGCATCCCCGTTCCCCCGTTTAGTTCACCGCGTAACGCTGCAATACGCTCCGCGCGATAATTGTCCGCTGAATCTCGTTCGTGCCTTCATAGATCATCATGCCTGGCGCGTCCCGGAAGAAACGCTCCACCGGCATTTCCTTCGTATAGCCTATCCCGCCGTGAATCCGCATGGATTCCAGCGTCGTCTCTGTCGCAACCTCCGTTGCGAACAGCTTGGCCATACCAACTTCTGTGTCAGCCCGGCCGCCCTGGTCCTTGACCCCGGCCGCCCAACGAGCCAACAACCGCGCCGCAGTGATATTCGTGTACATATCCGCGAGCTTCAACTGGATAGCTTGGTGCTCCCCAATGGGCTTGCCAAACGCCTGCCGCTGCTGTGCATACGTCGCTGCAGCCTCAAATGCCGCCCGCGCCACGCCCACCGCTCGCGCCGCTGTGTTCACACGACCAACCTCAACACCGCTCAGAATCTGGAAGAACCCCTGTCCCTCCTCGCCTCCAAGCAGGTTGCCGGCAGGCACGCGGAGATTGTCCATCGATAGCTCTGATGCCTCGATACCCTTGTAGCCCAGCTTCTCGATGTCCCGCGTCACAACGAAACCGGGATAATCGGGCTGCACAAGCAGGCACGAGATACCGCGATAACGTGGATCAACTTGCGGGTCAGTCTTGACCGCCATGGCGAACAGACCGCCGCGCCGCCCATTGCTCACGAACAGCTTGGAACCGTTCACGACGTAATCGTCGCCGTCCCTCACAGCCACGGTTTGAATCGCCTGCACGTCGGAACCCGCGTTCGGCTCCGTAATCGTCAGTGCCCCCCGCCGTTCCGCCATCGACAGCTGCGGCAGGTAGCGCTGCTTCTGGTCGTCCGTGCCATAGGTGGCAACGAGGTGCGTGATGATGACGTGTGTATTCAGAATCCCGCCGAGGCTCATCCACCCCCGCGCCAGTTCCTCTACCACGCCGGAATAACTCACATATGTCGCGCCGATTCCGCCGTACTCTTGGGGAATCATCAACTCGAACAGGCCCAACTCCCGCATCCCCTGCACGAGCTGATCAGGGAACGTGTTGTTGTGCTCAAGCTCATCGACGACGGGAATTACCTCCCGGTCGACCCATCGGCGCACCTCTGCAGCGATTGCGTCCTGCGGTTCGATGATTGGGTCAGGCATGACGCTCTCGGACGGCGATTCCTCTAGGCGACGTGTCGGCCTGCCTGCCGCAGCACGTCATAGCCCGTAATTTCTGCGTGGCGCGCGGCATGATCCGAAAGCCAGGTCGCGTCCACCTTGCCCGCTTGCGCAGCCTTTGCCAGCAGGACGAGGTAGCCTTTGGCCGTCGCCTCGTCCACAAATTCGCCTGTCTCCTCGAAGACAAATGCTCCACCGCCGCGCTCGTGGTAGTTGTCGATCAGGCGAGAGGCGTACTCCGTCAGTGAATCGCTCGGCGTGAAGGCCATATTGGCCATGGGCGCCTGCTGTGGATGGATGATCCACGTGCCGTCCATGCCCAGGTTCGCGGCTTCGACGTTCTTTTGGAGCAGCGCTTCATTGATCGTGGCCGCATCCTCTTCCGACGTGTCGCGCCGGACGAGGGTGAAGAATACATTGTCGATGGCGTGCAGCTCGGCCGCCTTTGCCGCCACTGCCATGTGCTGCTTGGCGTAGTGGAAGTTCTTGTTCTGGTCTTCGACCACGTCCACGACGCCCATCACTGCCGCGAAGTCGGCGATGCCAAATATCAGGCCGGCCATTCGCGGCGAAGCCGTTGCGATCTTGCTGACGTTGACCATCGCCTCCGGCGTTTCGATCAGCGTCTCGATAGCAACCTTCGTCGTCCACCCCGCCTCAAGTTCAAGAGCATCGAGCAGACGGGAAACGTAAATGACGTCCTCCGGCCCCGTCACCTTGGGCAAGATAATCCCGTGGAACTTGTCGACCGCCCCACGCATGATCGTCTCCACGTCTCCCAGGAAGAAACGGGAATGGATGTTGTTCGGGCGGAATGTGACGACCTTGGTGCCGTAATCCAGCGTATTGAACGCCTCCATGATTGTGTTTCGGGAGGCCTCACCCTTGAACTCGTAGGGACACGCGTCTTCCAGGTCCGCCATCACATGATCCACAGGCGCGGTCGACGCATTCTCATGCATCCGCATGTTGTGGCCGGGGTACGTCATCTCCGTCCGCGGCACGACGATGCGGTTTCCCTGGTCAAGAACGAACATCTGGATTGGCCTCCTAAACAGATATCAATAGAACGACCGGGTCGCGTCGATACTGCTGACTGCGTGTCACGTTATTCGTCGCGTACGGTGTCCAGCATCACCAGCGCCTCGCCGGTGAGGACCACTTCATCCTTCTGATTTGTGCATGTGGTCGAAATGGTGGCGCGACGCCGCTCAACGTCAAGCTCTGTGACCTCAAGGGTTGCGGTGATTGAATCGCCAAGCCACACGGGAGCTCGGAACTGTAGTGTTTGCCCCATATATATGGCGAGTGCGTTCGGCACTAACTGCGTGCCGATTGCTGCGGAGATAACGCCCGCTGTGAGCACGCCGTGCGCTATTCGATTCCCAAAGCGGGTGCGCTTGGCAAAGGCGTCATCCAGGTGGATGGGTTGAACGTCGCCTGTCGCCTCCGCGAACCTCTCTACGTCTTGTGCCGAAATATCCTTCGTGAACGACACGACAGTTCCAACGGAAACGCCCAGAACCTCATCCGCCAATTGGAACCCCCCTTTGCGCAAGGCAGCTCAGTCGATCCCACCACTGATTCACGCCGCCCTAGGCAGTGTCAGACACGCCGTATCGTACCACGCGACTCCCGCGCCCGTCATTTTTGCCGCTCTCCACGCCACTCGCTTCATTCCGCGCTACACTGTGTGCTCAGAGTGGGTGGTTGGGCGTGTCATTAATGGACTTAATGGTAGAACACGTCCGCGTTTGCAATAGAGGGGAAAGGCTGTGAACGCATTACGCGGTTTCTCGTTGGCGTGCCTGACGATGCTTGTCCTCGTTGGTACCGCGGGCGGCGGTGAGCAGACCAATTCAGGCCGCGGCCTATGGACCGTTTACAACGTCGAGAACACCAGCATCGCCAGTTGGTTTTTGACG
The DNA here is from genome assembly GCA_034428515.1 of Dehalococcoidia bacterium. GTDB lineage: Bacteria > Chloroflexota > Dehalococcoidia > UBA6926 > UBA6926 > VXMO01. Next base: position 196,438 of record DAOUHQ010000015.1, on the reverse strand, counting down.
GAAGTCTATGAGGATGTCCACGGACGCAAGTGGTTCGCGGGCTTCGACAATGGCGCGTCCCTGTATGACGATGGAGCGCTCATCACGTACAACGCGGGCAACAGTGCCATCACCGCGCGCACCACATCGTTCATCTATCACCCGCATGGCGCTGTTTGGGTCGGCACAGAGGAGGGCATTGTTGTTCTTGAAGAGGGCCAGTGGTCCCGCCTTGATAAGGGTGGCAGCCTGGGCCTGGATGACGTGTTCGTCTCCGCGCTCCTGCTAGACAGCCAGGATCGGATATGGGTCGGCACGTGGGGAGAAGGTATCCGCCTCTTTGAAGATGGTGAGTGGAAGTCCTACCGCGCAGATGACGGCCTTTCAGATGATCGTATCTGGACGTTCTATGAGGATGCCGGAGGCGACATCTGGGTGGGATCCAAGGGCGGCATCACGGTATTCGAGGCGGATGGGGGCCGCACCGTCTACACAATGGACAATAGTCCGCTGGCCTCAAACGAGGTCCGCGTTTTCATGGAGAATTCCCAGGGCGATCTCTACATCGGCGTGTACGGCGGCGGCATGAACGTGCTCCACGCCGACGGCGAATGGAGGGAGGATCCGTATACCGTTCAGCAAGGTTTGCCCTCCAACTTCGTGACGGCTCTGGCCGTGCTGGCGCCGGACGAGGACGCGGTCAGCGATGCCGAACTCCTGTGGATCGGAACGGAAGTCGGCCTCGTGAGCTTTGACGGCACATCGTTCTCGGAACCCCTTAGCACACGGTATCTCGAACTCTCGCATCACTTCATTGAAGACCTCCACGCTGATGAAGACGGCACGCTGTGGATCGTGACCTATGGTGGTGGAGTCAATATCTATGACCCCGCGGAAGATGCCTATGAATGGCTCTTCCCGACTGAGACCGGCCTCCCCGCCAATGATGTCTACGGCCTCTTGGAAGACAGCCAGGGCAACATCTGGGTGGGCACGTCCGAGGGTGTCGCCAAGTTTGATGGGCGCACTTGGGAGACCTTCATCCCGCAAAACAGCGGACTGGCATATCGATACGTCAGCGGCTTGGCCGAGGACAAACATGGCCGCATCTGGATGTCTACCCTAAGCGGCGGCTCGGTCTATAACCACGGTGAATGGATCGAATACGACAGGTTCGGTGATGCCGAAGGAGAGCAGCAACTCCCCAGTAATTCCCTGTTCAACGTCTATTACGACAGCCAGGATCGTGTGTGGTTCGCCACCGGCCTCGGCGCCGCTGTCCTTGAAGACGGCGAGTGGACCCTCTACAACCGTGGTGATGGCCTCAACACAAACATCATTAGCGTCGTCACGGAAGATTCCATGGGCCGCGTCTGGCTCACCCACTGGCAGGGCATCAACATCCTGGACAACGGCTTCTGGAACAGCCTCAAGACAGAGAACGCCGATATCCGCACTGACCTTGTCCTTGCCTCCCGTGAGGACAGTCAGGGCCGCATGTGGTTCGGCACCATCGGTGACGGAGTCGCTATCTATGACGGCCGGCAGTGGACCAAGCTGAATCGGGCCAATGGACGCCTCCCCAACGACAACGTCCGGTCCTTCGCTGAAGATACGGCGACAGGCCGCACATGGGTGGGCACGGACGGCGGCGTCATCGGGCTGGTGAACGATGAGCTCTGGATGGTCTACACGGCGGAATCAACGCCCCTGCCGCACAACCGCGTCAACGAGTTACTGCTTGATCGAAACGGCAACCTCTGGGTTGGCACCGCCAACGGCGTCGCCGTTTTCCACCCCGGGGAGGACTTCCCCTTGCTGGACACCGCGGCGAACGTCTTCCCGTGGCGTGAATCCGCCTGGAAGGACGCGACCGGCCGCGATCAGGGCGACTTAGGTTAGCGCTTAGCGGCGGCTATTCCGCCGCCACAGCCTCCGCCCTGCCGTTTGACGATGTTGAGGCTGTCGCCGTGGACTTCCTGGGCGTGCGGCGCGTCGTCCCGTTCGTCGTCCGACGCCGCCTCTTCCTCGCCGGCTCCTTGTTCACCCACAGGTTCTCCTGCGCTAACAGGTCCGGGGTGAGGAGCGTGCGCAGATCAGCCTTTTCCCACAGATCAGGCGACTGATTCGATTCGAATGTCACGACCTGCACGTACTTGCCGAGATTCTTGAGCGTCTGGATGGCGTAGGCGAAATCACCGTCGCCGGACACCAGCACCGCCATGTCGTAATAGTCCTGCCACGCGTAGTACAGCAGATCCGTGGCGAGCATGATATCCACGCCCTTCTCCACAACCTGCCCGTCGCGGATACGCGTCTGCCCGAATCGGGTCTCCACGTAGGGGATCAGGTGCAGAGCCTGTAAGAACCGCTGCTGTTGCGCGAATTCGGTGGGGCGGCGCTTCTCATCCTGGATGATGTTGTAGTAATACGTGCGAAAGAGCGGACGCTCCCCCGCGATCCACTGGATGAAAGCCGCGAAATCAAGATCGGTCCGGCTGCAAGATTCTTCTAATGCGTGATATAAGTTGCTGCCGTCAATAAAGATAGCGATGCGTTCGCTGCCCTCGCGCCACGGACGGAGTTCATCGGTAGACGCTTGTGGTTGTGTATTTTCAGGGGTCGTAAGGCACCTCCTAGTGTGTGAAAGAGTTCATTTGAACCGTTTCCAAAACTTTGCTTGACGTAAGTATACCCCAACCCATCTCCGTCATTCCCGTGACGGCGGGAATCTTGAACATGGAGTGCAACCGGATCCCGTTCCTGCTCAACCCCTAAATCAAACTCTTTGACTGACCGCCGTCGATGTTGATCGTTGTTCCCGTCAGGAAGCCGGCCCTCTCTGAACACAAGAATGCGATGAGGTCCCCCACGGGCTCCGGCCACCCAAACCGCCCCATCGGCAAGTTGTTGGCGATGAAGTCCCGCACAACATCCGGCTCATTCTGAGTCTGGAACCGGTCCCAACTCCCCGTTGGAAACACAACCGACCCCGGTGCGACGGAATTGATGAGAATCCCATCCTTCCCATAGCTCAGCGCCGTGCTCTTGGTAAAGGCGATCAAAGCGGCCTTCGTCGTCATGTACGCCACACCGCCGCCATGCTCGCGCCCCCATATCGACGACACGTTCACGATGCGTCCCCATTGCCGTTCCTGCATCCCCGGCAGCACGAGACGACTCAGCCGGATCGGCCCCAGCACGTTGAGCGACCACAGGTCCGACCACTCTTCCTCGCCGATGGCCAACACGTCGCCTCGACGGCTCGCCCCCGCGTTGTTCACAAGAATGTCTATCGGCCCAAGCTGCTCAACGACTGCCTCATGCAGCTGCTCCAGCGAAACGGCATCTGTGATGTCCGCAGCAATGGCCGCCGCCGCGGGCGCACCCGCCGCCGTCAACTCCGGCAGCACGCCATCGAGATTCTCCTGCGTCCGCGCGCAGATTGCGACCTTCGCGCCCTCCCCGGCGAGGCTCAGCGCCGCTTGCCGACCAAGCCCCCTGCTCCCGCCCGTGACAAGCGCAACCTTCCCTGCGATTCCAAGGTCCATGCCGTTCCGCCTTCCCGCTGCTGTTTACAGTCCCTCAGATGCGTTTGCCACCAGGTGACGCCACACGCCGCCCACCGCCGCCTGCGCCCGCGTCCCGCTCACCAACTCCTTGAAATGCGGCAGCTCGGACGTCGGAGGCTGCGAATTGCTTTCGGCGATCTGTTCTTCCGTGATCCGCGCGTGATCCGGCCCCGCCGCGGCATAGGCGTACCAGTTCATGCGGGCCTGTTCCTCAAAATGCGCCATGTTCATTACGGCATCGCCAGTGGATGTCCCGACGGTCACCGCACCGTGCCCCTGCAGCGTGAGCACCGTCGCATCGCCGAGCGCCTCCGCCACGCCGACGCCGTCCTCCTCGGTCAGGATCAGCTTGCTGTGGGGATAAACCGGGACGGGCCGTGTAACCAGCTCCATGCCCTCACGGCACATCGGCACAAGGTTCACGCCGAGTATGCCCATGACAATGGCGTACCGGGGATGAACATGCACGATGGACTGCACGTCCGGCCTTGCGCGATAGATGCAGGAATGGATCTTGACCTCAAAGCACTGTGTAATGCCGGGCGGCCCGCCGACCTTGAACCCGTCGAGGTCGCAAACGACCATCCCCTCCGGCTCCGCGCGAGCCAGGGCGTCGATGGGGTAGCCACGGCCCTTGACCACGAACTTTTCCGGATCATCCGGCACGCGCATACTCACATGCCCCAGTGACCCCAGCACCCCGGACGCAAGCCCGATATCCGGCAGCACCCGGTTCGCGACAGCCACCTCACGCTTAACGTCATCCAACTGCATCGTCATGAGTCATCCCCCCAAGCCTAAAAAGCTCTAGGCAAATCGTAGGCGGACGGCACTCTACCCGTAAAGCGGGGGAAAGATCAGGCCGAAACCCCGTCCAGCGCCGCCATCTCCTCGTCAGAGAGACTCCACCCCAGCGCCCCGGCGTTGTCCGATGCTTGTTGAGCAGTCTTCGCGCCCGGTATTGGCAGCGAACCCTTCTGTATCAGCCACCGGAGCGCTACCTGCGACGGCGTCTTACCCTCGTGCCGCTCACCGATCTCACGCAGCGCTGTGACAATCGGTTGAACCTGTGCCACCTTCTTGCGCAGCCGCCAACCCCGATACCCAGCAGGTTTGCTGTCCGGCGTGTATTTCCCCGTCAGCAGCCCCTCCGCGATGGGACTATACGCGATCACCGTCACGCCCAGTTCCTTGCACGTGTCAAGCAGACCCTCATGCTCGATGTGCCGGTCCAACAGGCTGTAGGGCAGTTGATTTGAAGCCAGCGGGATACCGGCGCGAGACAGAATCTCATGCGCCCGCTTGGTCAACTCCGCGTCGAAATTGGACACCCCGACCGACCCAACCAACCCCTCCCCGTGCGCCCGGACAAGACCCTCCATCCACTGCCCAAGCCGTGGGCGCGCGGGCACAACCGGCCAATGAATCTGGTAGAGATCGACGCGCTCCAGTCCAAGCCGCCTCAGGCTCGCCCGCAACGCACGCGGCACATCTCCCGCCCGCCACCGCCACGGATAGGGCATATATTTCGTCGCAACAAACGGCTGCTCTAATCCCCTCCCCCCTTGTGGGAGAGGGCCAGGGTGAGGTGGCTCCATCAGCTCCCCCGCCATCTTGCCGAGAATCCGCTCAGACTTCCCCCGACCGTAAACCTCAGCCGTATCGAAAAGCGTCACGCCCGCATCCAACGACGCCCGAAACGCCCCCCGAACATCATCCTCGCCGTAAGACTTCCCATACCCCCAATACCACGTAGAACCCCACGGCCAAGCGCCGACGCCAAGGGGCGCAATCGAGATACCAAGCTCATCGGGCCCAAACGGACGGGTTTCAGTCATTTGGTGAGGACACCTTCAAGCTTCATAGCCAGGAATAGCCCTAGATTATTGGCTGTCTGACTCGGATCGCAGGCTGCCCCTCAAGGCCATCTAGCCGGAGCATGTCGGCATCCATCGTTTCGATCGTCGGGATGCCTAGTGTTATGGCCGTCGCCAAATGTGTGGCGTCCGGCGGGCGAAGGCCAAGACCTTGCCCATACTGCCTAACAAGGCGACGAGCGGTGGCGGCAAGTCGAGGGCCGATTGTGGCAGTAACGATGTAATCGTTTGCGAAGAAGTCCCTAATGATAGCCTCTGCAGCATCGTTTGCGACGCCGCCAACATATGCCACCTCAACAGTTGCCAAGGATGATACGACGATAGTGAGATTGCCCTTCTCCGCCTCCTCGACAAGGCTCAGAAGTACGTCACGATACCCTGGTTCGTTTCCGAGATAGGCAATTATGACTGATGAATCCCACAGGCGGATATCACGCCGTGTAGTCATTCAGAGCCGTAGCCCCGGATCTTGCGCAGAAAGGCGGCTGAGCCGATGCGCTCAACTTCAGGATCTGCCAGCGCGCCATACAGGTCTTTCATGGCGCGAGACGGCGGTCGTCTTTCTTCCAGGTGGCCCACGTGGAGAATCATGCTGGGGAGGCCATCTCCGGAGTAGCACACCTCCCCGCTCACAGAAACCCTTTTCGACAACAGTGAATGAGCGATTTCGAGCAAGTGCGGATCAGACTGCAACATGCACTTGACTCGTTCACCTCCGAGGCGCTCTCTGATGACGATGTAACAGGCATCACGGTCATGAACAGACTCCAGTTCGCCCTCAAGCGAACCGTACTCGCGATACCCCAGAGCCAGTGCATCTTCACTATGAGTCATCATTGCCCCTCAAGGCGCACGAAACCTACCTGCTGCCCATACCGATATGTTCGCGGAATCGCTGTCAATTCTACACGGCGGCTTGCCGCGTTGCAGGCATGGGGATCTATTTCCTCAGTCCCGCTCCATCCACCGCAGTACCGGCCGACGCGCCGCCAGCGCTTCATCTATCCGGCGCACCGGCGTGGTGTGTGGCGCGCCTCGAACCAGTTCAGGATCCTCCGACGCCTCCTGCGCGATGGACACCATTGCGTCGATGAACGCGTCCAGCGTCTCGCGACTCTCCGTCTCCGTGGGCTCGATCATCAGCGCCTCTTCAACGATCAGCGGGAAATACACCGTCGGCGCGTAGAATCCGTGATCCAACAGCCGCTTACAGATATCCCCAGCCCGCACGTCATGCTGCCGCCGCTGCCGCGTGGCCGAGAAAACGGCCTCGTGCATGCAGATGCGGTCGTATTGCAGGTGGTAGTGGTCCTTCAGCCGGGCGCGGATGTAGTTCGCGTTCAGCACCGCCGCCCCGCTCACCTCTCTTAGACCATCCTCCCCGTGCATCCGGAAATACGTGTACGCGCGCAGCAGCACCCCAACGTTCCCTGCCGCCGAGCCGATGCGCCCGACAGACTGCGCGGGCGCGGCCAGATGCAGCATCCCGTCATCGCGCCGCTCGATGTGCGGCGTCGGCAGGAACTCCGCCAGGTGTTCCTTCACGCAGACGGGGCCCGCGCCTGGCCCGCCGCCGCCGTGCGGAGTCGAAAACGTCTTGTGAACATTGATATGCACGATGTCGAAGCCCATGTCACCCAACCGCGCGCGGCCAAGCAGCGCATTCAGATTCGCCCCGTCGCCGTACACCAGCCCCCCCGCCTCGTGGATAAGGCGGCAGATCTCGGCGGTGTTCGGATCGAACAGGCCCAAAGTGGTCGGCATCGTCAGCATGATGCCCGCCACCTCCGGCCCCAACAGTGGCTGCAAGGCCTCCATATCCACGTTCCCGACGGCATCGGTCGGCACGGTCACGAGATTGAACCCGGCCATCGCCGCCGACGCCGGGTTCGTCCCATGCGAGGAGTCCGGCGAAAGAACCACGGTGCGCCCACTGTCGCTGCGGCTTCGATGATACGCCCGGAAGAGCAGCATCCCCGTCAACTCGCCGTGCGCCCCGGCGGACGGCGCGAGACTAGTCGCGTCCATCCCCACAACGCTCGCCAGCATCTCCTGCAAGCTGAACAGCGCCCCCAGCGTGCCTGCACTAACCTCAGGCGGCAGATAGGGATGTGCGTTCGCGAACCCCGGCATGCCTGCAACCGTCTCATTGACCCGCGGGTTGTACTTCATCGTGCAGGACCCGAGCGGGTAAAAGGTCGTATCGACTGCGTAATTCGATTGGCTGATGCGCGTGAAATACCGCACAACATCAAGCTCGCTGATCTCCGGCAGAATCAGTTGCTTGCGCAGCGTCGACGCAGGAAGCGGCGGCGCGATTGGGGTGACCGCCGGAACAGGGGTCGTCACCCCGCGCCGCGCAGGCCGTGAAACATCCAGCAGCAACGGAACCCGTTTCTCATTCGTATCGCCGATCGCGAGGATGAGTCCGTCGCCTGCCGCCGGCGTTTCGACCGCCGGCCAATCCGAAATACTTGTCGCCTCTCCCTCGCCGTCCGCCTCTGCGAATACATCCGCGATGCCCGCAAGAGCGCTAACGAGCCTATCAATATCGGTCGTCGTCGAGGTCTCCGTGATGCACAACAAGAGACCGTTCGGCACGCGGTCGGAAACATCGATCCCGCCGATGATGCCGTGCTGCTCCCACAACCGCAGGTTCACGTCCGCAGGAGGGATGGGGCACGCAACAACGAACTCCTTGATAAACAGCGCATCCTCGCCCCCGTGAATCGAGAACCCGGGCAGGCGAGCAATGCGCCGCGCCGCGTTGTGCGTGGCCTGGTAACAGCTGAAAGCGACTTCGCGCAGCCCGTGAGGGCCGAGAGCGGCGGTATGAACTGCCACCGCGATGGCCGCCAACGTCTCAGCCGTACAGATATTGGACGTGGCCTTCTCGCGACGGATGTGTTGCTCGCGCGTTTGCAGCGTCAGCACAAACGCATCGCGCCCGTCAGCGTCCACGCTGCGCCCAACTATCCGCCCCGGCATCTGCCGCAGATACTCGGTCTTGCATGCGAAGAACCCAACGCCCGGCCCGCCGAATCCCAACGCGATTCCAAGCGGCTGCCCCTCCGCGACGACAATGTCCGCCCCATACTCTCCCGGCGGCCGTATCAACGCGAGCGACACCGGTTCCACGGCCACCACCAGCAGCCCGCCGCGCTCATGAATCGCGTCGGCAAGCGCATCGGGATCGTCATCTATGAGGCCGTCATACGCAGGTTGCTGAATGATCAGACACGCAAGCTCGCCCTCAGGCGCGTCGTCGATGCCGTCGACCACCGTGATCTCCTGCGCCCCTGCATATGTCTCCAACGCAGCGCGATACAGCGGCGATACGCTCTCGTGTACGGCAACCGTGCGCCTGCGCGTTAGTCTGCACGCCATCAGCGCCGCTTCCGCCAGCCCGCTCGCGCCGTCATACATCCCTGTGTTCGCGGCATCCATGCCGGTAAGTTCACAGACGATGGTCTGGAACTCAAAGAGCGCCTGCAGAATGCCCTGGCTCGCCTCCGGCTGGTATGGCGTATATGGCGTCAGAAACTCGCCGCGAGAGATGATTGCTCCCACCGCGTTCGGGACATAGTGCCGCGCAAACCCGCCTCCCAGAAACGAGGGTGCAGCGTCCGCGGACACGTTCATCGCCGACAGATGGCCCATGTGCGTCACGACATCATGCTCGGACAACGCCGGGGGCAGGCCCAATTCCGGGTCCTTGAACTCTGCGGGAATATCCGCGAACAGGTCATCAACGGCGTTGACGCCAACTACATCGAGCATGTGCTGCCTGTCGGCAGCCGTCATGGGAACAAAGGGTGCAGGGTTACGCTTTTCAGTCACCGCCGCTCAACTCCGTAAGAAATTCCTGGTATTCATCGTGCGAAAGCAGGCTCTGCAGCTCTCGCTCGTCCTCAATCGTCACGCGAAGCATCCATCCCTCGCCGTACGGGTCCTCGTTCACCAGCTCAGGCTTGTCCTCCAGCGTGGAATTAACCTCGGCAACAGTCCCGCTTATCGGCGAGAACAGGTCCGACACCGACTTGACCGATTCCACCTCGCCGAATGTCTCAAACTGCTTGACCGCCGCCCCATCGGCAGGCAGGTCAACGTATACAACGTCGCCGAGTTCGCCCTGCGCGTAGTTCGTAATCCCGACGGTCACCGCGCTCTGATCGGACTCATCACGCGCCACCCACTCGTGTTCTCGACTGAATAGCAAGCCTGCCGGATCAAATGGCATTTCACGACCCCCAATTCGTGCGTCTCAACGCCGCGCGGAGCGGCAAAGTGCCCATTTATTCTAGCCGCTGAACGGAGGGATTTGCCGAAGCTGTTGCCATGTTGCTAACCGCGATTCGCCTGTAAGAACGGCAGCGGCGCCGTCGTTGCTTGAACCGTCCGACCACGGATATCAACATTCACGACGTTCCCCGGTTCAGTCACGTCGATCGGCACATACGCCAGAGCAACCCCATAGCCGAGCACAGGCGAATACGCCCCGCTCGTTATGACGGACTCTCGCCCGTCCGTTGTTCGGACCGCATAGCCATGTCGCGGCGCAGACCGGCCCTCCACCGTGAGACCCGTGATGCGCCGCTCTAGCCCGCTTTCCGCCTGCTCTCTCAGCCTCTCGACACCCAAAAAGTCCTTGTCCAGGTTCACGAATCGATCGAGTCCTGCCTCCAGCGGCGTCACCGTATCGTCCATGTCCTGTCCGTAAAGCATCAGGCCCGCTTCGAGCCGCAACACGTCCCGCGCCGCAAGGCCGCATGGTGCAACCCCACGCTCGTCAACAAGCGTCTGCCACACACGCGCCGCCTCACCCGTCGGCACGATCACCTCAAACCCGTCTTCACCCGTATACCCGGTCCGGGAGATAAGCCCTGATGTGCCGGCCACCGTCACAGCGCGGCACGCAAAGCGCCCCACATCGCCAAGCTCAATGTCGACGAGCGCCTGTAGCGCATCGACCGCCCCCGGCCCCTGCACGGCCATCATCGACGTCTCGTCACGCTCGTGATTGATAGACACGCCCTCGCAATGCCGACCAAGCCAGTCCGTGATCCGGTCCCAGCTCGCCGCGTTGCACACCATCAGGAACTCGTCATCGGCAAGCCGCATGACGACGACATCGTCCAGGATCCCGCCGGATTCGTTGCAGATAAGCCCGTAGCGAGCGCGGCCCACCCGTAGTGTTCCAACATTGCTGGTCACGACGCGGTCGAGCGCGCCGCCCGCATTCTCCCCCGTCAGCCTGATGCGCCCCATGTGCGAGACATCGAACATGCCAACGCCTTGTCGCACTGCCGCATGTTCCGCCAGCACGCCGTTCGAGTACTGCACGGGCATATCCCACCCGCCAAACTCAACGATCCGCGCCCCAAGCGCGACATGAGAATCAAATAGAGGTGTTCTTAAGAGAGTCATTGGGGTCCGGACTCCGTCGCAGCTACACGCTCCCGTAACTCGTTCTCCCGCGCCGCCTGCTCCTCCGTCATCTCCGGTGTGAAATCCTCCGTCTCGTAGAGCGGCCGAATCTCGATCTCCGCCATTCCCGGCATTGGCTGCGGACACCGCTTTACCCACGCCACCGCCTCATCCATGTCCGCAACCTGCCAGATCCAGAAACCGGCAATGAGCTGATCTGTCTCAGCGAAAGGACCGTGACTGACAGTGTTCGTATCGCCGTCAAGCACAACGCGCTTGCCGTGTTCAGAGGGCTTGATCCCCTCGCCACCCAGCATCACGCCCGCCTCCACAAGCTCCTCGTTGTACCTGCCCATGGCCTCAAGCAGCTCCGTGGACGGCATAACTCCCGCCTCGCTCTCGGCGGTCGCCTTAATCAGAACCATGACGCGCATCGTCTCAATAGCTCCTGACTTCTACCCCACTACAGCCATGATACCGATGCCGCGCATCCCGCTCACCCTGAGCCTCTCGAAGGGCGAGCGGTACGTGCCCCCCTTGACGATGCTTTGCCATACTGCGAACCTAGCGCAGGTACGGTTTCTCTTGTGAGAAGCGAAAGAGTGGGGGCAATACAATGGCTGACTACGCAAATCCAAACGCATTGGTAGATACCGAGTGGGTCGCACAGAACCTTGACGCTGCCGGCGTCCGCCTCGTTGAGGTCGACGTCGATACGGCGGCATACGACCAGGGCCACGCGCCCGGCGCCGTCGGGTGGAATTGGCGATCCCAACTACAGGAATCCGTGACGCGGGACGTCGTCGAGAAGGGTGAGTTCGAGAAACTCTTGGGTGAATCCGGCATCGGCAACGACACGCGCGTCATCCTGTACGGCGACAACAACAACTGGTTCGCCGCATGGGCCTACTGGCAGTTGAAGTACTACGGGCACGACAACGTTCAGCTAATGAACGGCGGCCGCGCCAAGTGGCTCGCGGAGAATCGCCCGACGACAACGGACGTTCCTTCTCACGCCGCGCAGTCCTACACGGCGCAGGACCCCGACACATCCATCCGCGCGATGCGGAACGAGGTGCAAGCCGCCCTCGGCTCCTCCGTCCTCGTGGATGTTCGATCCCCGGCAGAATTCAGTGGCGAACTGCTCGCGCCGGAGAACCTCCCTCAGGAGGGCTCGCAGCGCGGCGGCCACATCCCCGGCGCGGTCAACATCGGCTGGGCGCAGGCCGTCAACGAGGACGCCACCTTCAAGTCCGCCGACGAGCTCAATGAGATCTATGGCGGGCGCGGCGTCACTGCGGACAAGGATGTCATCGCTTACTGCCGCATCGGCGAGCGCTCCTCCCACACGTGGTTCGTCCTCAAGGAGTTGCTCGGATACCAGAACATCCGCAACTATGACGGCTCGTGGACCGAGTGGGGCAGCGGCGTCGGCCTCCCCATCGAACGCTAATCCCCTTGCCGACTCCCATTTCGTGACCACCGCCGAACGCCTCTACCGCAACGCCGCCGGCCTCTCGGAGGTCGGTGAACTGTTGCAATCCGGCGATGCCGTGCTGGCCGGGGAAATCCCCATGGCCGCGCTGACCGAGGCTGACCGCCTCCGCCTACTCGCTTATCCGGGCTCCCTGGCGCGTCGATTACGCCGAGGCGGCAATCAGTCGGCGATGCTTCGCGTCATCTACGTCGTGCCGGACTTGGCAACCGATGAGGCCAACCACGCCCCCGGCCGTCCATTCAACCAGACTCCGTCAGGCAAGACATATGGCCGCCAGCCGGATCCGGAGGCGTGTGATGACTCCCGCGCCCAGCACTGGGAGGCGCTTTTTGATGCCAACACGCAGGAACTCAAGGACTCGGCCCGCGCCTCGGAAATCGAAATTGTCCGAACGTCCGAACTTGCCGATAAGTCAGGCTTCCTTTCAGTCCTCCGCCTCGCCCTCAGGTCCCCCGCCCAGATTGCAGACGCGATACGCGAGTCAGGAGTGACTGATGAGGTTGATGACGAGCCGCTGACATTCGCCGGAGCCGCCTGCCGTGAATGTGGGTCCATAAGCGGCACAACCGACTACGATCCCGATTGGGATCGCGCCCAATTCAACTGTGGGGCGTGCGGTCATGCACAGGAAGCGGACATACGGGAGCAGCCCATGTGGATGCAGGAGGATGTCCTGCGAGCCGCAGTCATCGCCGCCCTCAACCCAACCGTCGCCATCCGCCGCCCCGGCACAAAGTGGGACGGGCGCGAAAACCTCGTCGATTCCATCCTCATGCTTGCAGGCGGCGACGGCGCGACCCTCCCCACACGACTCGCCCCCCCAAGCCTCGACAGCGAACAGGGCGGCACCCCCCTAAAAGACCTGATCCGCCACGCCGACGACTGGGACGAAGACTACACAGAACTCCCCTAACGCCACTCTCCGTCATCCCCGCGCCTCACTACCTCCGTCATTCCTGTAGATGTCAGCTAGCCTTTCCCCGCACGGGGGGGATTTTGTCTTTGAGTGCTGTGGGGTTTCTCCTTCCTGATGATTTGGTTTGGCGGGGCTTGGGGAACGCATCCGCTGTCGGTTCCGGGGCTGTGGGTTGGGGTCGGTTGGCGCGCGGTTTCGAGCTCGGGTGGGGTCGCGCCAGGGGGACGGCCCTGCGCTTGGGCGGGTTGCGCTGCGCCAAACATAGACTCGCCCGTGTGGCGCGCGAGCAGCATGGTGGCACTGTTCGCGCGTCAGTTCTCGGTCTGCGTTTTTTGGCGTGGCCGAGAGTCCGTCCCTCGCCTGACATACGAGCGCATGCCAGACGGTTGATCCGTGCTCGCCCGCTGATGCTGCCACGTCATCATCGGGCGCCATGCGCTCCACTTGCCTGAGGCCTTTCGGGTCTCGACCCGTGTGGAGCACGCGTCTTCTCTCATCGCCCCCGCTCGGGTCGCGGCGTTGGCCTGGGGACGGTGGAGGCATCTGGACGGGGCGCTGTCGCTTACGGCCTTATGCGACCGCATAGCCGCGTTCTCCCGCAGGTTAACTTCGGAATCCTGACAGCGGATGCGTTCCTTGCAGGGCGCGCCCTCCTTTTTGCGCTCCCGGGGATAGGTGACGGCGGGGTTGTCGACGTTCCCCACCGCCGGGGGTATGGCTTGTTGTGGGTGACTTTAGGACAGGCGTTTGGGATGGGTCAAGGCGGGGGTGTCACATTGGGGGGGCACGCTGCCGCTGACCACAGGGTGAGTCGCGTCCGATGATGCAGTTTCCCATGTCATTCCGAGCGCAGCCGAGGAATCCAAAGCCTCAGTTTCCCCACACTTATTGTGAATCTTAGCTAAGTGCCTATAATTGCCGCGTGGTCAATCAAGGACGAAACTCGGACAACTCGCAACGCCCGTCTCCCCGACGCCGGTGGACGCGCGCAGAGTTGCTTATCATCCTCAATCTCTACTGCCGCATTTCATTTGGTCAGATGCACTCGCGCAATCCTGAGGTCGTAACTGTAGCGCAGGCAATCGCAAGAACATCCAGCGCTGTTGCGATGAAACTTGTGAACCTTGCAAGCCTTGATCCCGGTCTCAGAGGGCGAGGAATCTCGGGGCTCAGAAACGTGTCAACCGGTGACCGTGCCATCTGGGCTGAGATGAACTCTGATTGGACGGCCTTTGTAGAGGAAGCCACTGTGGCACTCCACGACTACGGGTTACTCAGAGAGAGGGATACTACTACTGACACAGAGGACGAAGACGTGGAGCATCGCCTCACTGAACGAGAGGTGTTCACTACTCGGCGAGTCGGTCAAGATTTCTTCCGAGACGCGCTGCTTAGCTCCTACAACTACAGGTGCTGCATCTCGGGACTCACTCTGGAGCCGCTGCTTGTGGCCAGCCATATTGTGCCGTGGAAAATCAACCAAACGAATAGACTCAACCCACGCAATGGACTCCTGCTTTCTGCCCTCCATGACAAGGCATTTGATCGCGGATTCATCACCATCGATGAAGAATTGGTTGTTAGGGTAGCGAAGAGTCACATATCAAGCGCGGATGAGTTCTTCGTTCAGAGCGTTGTGTCCTATGACGGCCAAGCAATCTCTCCCCCCGAAAAATTCAGACCGCATCCTGAATTCCTCGCGTATCACCGTGAGAACATATTCCTTGGATGAATTCGCCCCACAGAAAGCGGCTTTCGCTGCAATAGAGATTGGAGGGACTAATTGCACTCGCAAAAGTTCTACGACTGGCTAAACGAACAATGGGAGCATACCGAATCTTGGTGGGTAAAACGGCTGTCTGGCAGAGACACTATGGCAATGGGTGGACGCAACCCGGGGCCGAGGATTCCACGAAAGCTCCTATTGCAATTCCTCCCGGAACTAGACAATCCAAAAGAGAGCAAGCCCAGAATGGAATTTCTACTCAAAGTAGATAGCAGCGAGGGCGAGGTCATGGTCACGGCAGGGTCTATCGAAGTGAAGCTGGCGAGGGGTGAATCGCGCAAAGCTGGATTGGTTATGGACTGGGGCGGCGTCTCAAACCCTCTGCTTGACCCAGAAAATACGGGAGCCGCAGCAGCCTTCGCTTTCCATTCACGATCTGAGGGTAGCTTGCCTGAGTGCCACGTGTGGGTTTGCGCCAACTTGGAAGAAGAGGAAGATGTACTCGAGCATGTGTGGGGGCCAATTGAACCCGGAAGGGAAATACTCACTTCAAGAGCCGATGGAACACGGGAGATAAGATACTCAACCTAGCCAATGGCCGTTACAGCCGCAATCCATGAGGCTCCGTCATTCCGGCGGAGGCCGGAATCCACCGCGTGGCCTGCAGGGCCACATCCCCTCTGCCCACTGCCTACCCCCCGTACGGAATACTCTCCAGATCCTCAATACGCCCATCGGCGGTGAAACGCCACACGCCCACAAACCCCCGCCGCAGGTCCCCGTGCTCATCCCACTCCAAAACGCCCGACGTCCCCTCGTAATCGATGTCCTTGCCCTCACCGAGCAGCTCAAGAGCATCGGCAACGCCGGCAGGAGTGCCGGGAATGGGATCACCCGGCGACTCCGCTATTCCACGTAGCTGATCGCGGATCGCCTCGCCGTCGACGCTGCCCGCCGCCTCCGCCGCCAGCGTAATCGCCACCGTCGCGTCATACGTCTCCTTCACATAGGCGAGAACGGGAAGTTCCCCATAGGCGGCAATGTAGGCGTCATCCCAGCTCTCCGTAGCGTCGCTGTGGGGTGGGTGCGCGCTCCCCGTCCCGTACATCCCACCCAGGCGCTCGACGCCGATCTCCTCAACGAGACTCAACCGCTTGGCCGCGTCGGCAAAGACGAAATCGCTATAAACACCGCCATCGATGGCCTGCTTAACCATCTCGATTGCCAGACCCTCGAATCCAATCACGACCAGCGCTTGCCCGCCGCCCTGCGCCGACTCCTCCAGCGGCCCCGCAAGGACGGTCACGGTCGGATCGACCCCGACGGCAACGAGCCGGCCCTCCCACGCTGCAGCGAACGACTCCGCAAGCCCCGCCCCATAGGCGTCATCCTGATAGATCACTCCGACGCTATCGAACCCCTGCCGTTGGGCAACGTCCGCAAGAATTGGCCCCTGGGCCACATCCGAAAGCGCCGTCCTGAAGAAATACCCCTCATCGTGAACACCGGTCAGTGAGGGCGACGTTGCGGACGGACTTATCGTCGGAATGTTGTGCGGGCCAGACACTTTCTCGGCGATTGGCAGAGACGCAGAACTCGCATTCGGTCCTACAATCGCGTGAACCCCCTCCTCGTCAACCAGCCGCGTCGCCTCCTCAACCGCAGTCTCAGGATCCCCGGTCGCATCCGCCACCACCCCGCTCACCGGCATCCCCAACACGCCTCCCGCCTCATTGACATGTGCAATCGCCAACTCGAACGCCCGCTGCCTGTCCGCCGACGCCTCCGGCGACCCCGTGAAATTCAACAGCAAGCCAATCTTGAGCGGGGTCTCCTCATCGTCAGAAAAAGCGTCACACCCAACCCCCGCGCCTACGATGAGCAAGAGCACAGACATGCCTGCCACCAACGGGCCCAAAAACCTCCACAGCGTGTCTCTGCGTTGCCTTGCAGAATCAGCAGCTTTCATCGCACGCCTCCTCGATGTGGATCGAGCGGACGGAACACCCTCATCATTACCCCGTCACACTGCTAGACTCAAACCATGACCGCCTCAGACGCCACCCTCGCTGAACTCTCCCTATCACGCGACGAATACGACGAGATCGTTCGCCGAATGGACCGCGAGCCGAATGAGGTCGAGCTTGGCATGTTCGGCATCCTCTGGAGCGAGCACTGCGGCTACAAACACTCCCGCCTCCTCCTCAACCTCTTCCCCAACGAAGCCCCATGGGTATTGATAGGCCCCGGCGAGGAGAACGCAGGCGCAGTCTCCATCGGTGACGGCCTCGCTGTTGTGATGAAGGTGGAATCACACAACCACCCCTCCGCCATTGAGCCCTACCAGGGCGCGGCGACAGGCGTCGGCGGTATCATCCGTGACATCTTCAGCATGAACGCTCGCCCCATCGCCCTCCTCAACGCCCTCTTCTTTGGCCCGTTGGACGAGAGGCCCCGTAACCGCTACCTCTTCGAGGGCGTCGTCGCCGGTATCGGCGGCTACGGCAACTGCATCGGCATCCCGGACGTCGCAGGGCAGGTCACATTCGCCCCCGCCTACTCCGGCAACCCGCTCGTCAACGCCATGTGCGTCGGCATCGCAAAGGAAAATGAGATCATCCGCGCAAGCACCGGCGGCGCAGGCAACATCCTCCTCCTCGTCGGCGCGGACACCGGCCGCGATGGCATCCACGGCGCAACCTTCGCCTCCGTCGACCTCTCCGAGGAGTCAGCAGAGCGACGCCCCGCCGTACAGGTCGGCAACCCCTTCCTCGAAAAACTCGTGCTTGAAGGCTGCCTTGAGATCGCCCAGGCCGGCCTCCTCGTCGGAATGCAGGACCTCGGCGCTGGAGGCCTCACCAGCTCTGTCATTGAATGCGCCGCCCGCGCCAACAACGGCGTTGATATAGATGTCGCCCGTGTCCCCCGCCGCGAGGATGGCATGTCCGCCTACGAAATCATGCTCTCCGAATCCCAGGAGCGAATGCTCCTCGTCGTCCCCCCTGAAAACGTCGCCAAAACCCGTGCTATCTGTGAAAAGTGGGAACTCGCCTGCGACGAGATAGGCGTCGTCACTGACGGCGACCGCGCAATCATTCGCGATAACGGAGAAATCGTCGGAGACATGCCCATTGCCGCCCTCACCGAACCCCCCGCCTACGAACTCTCCGGTGTTGAAGACCCCGCGATCGCCGCCCTCCGCGACCGCGATCTCTCCGATCTCCCCCAGCCCTCAGATTGGAATGAGACCCTCCTCCAAATGCTCGCCGCCCCCTCCCTCGCCAGCAAACGCCCTGTCTATCAGCAATACGACCACCAGGTCGGCAACAACACTGTATTGCCCCCGGGCGACGCTGATGCCGCCGTCCTTCGTATCAAGGGAACCAATAAGGGCATCGCCCTCACCATCGACGTTAACTCCCGGGCCTGCTATCTCGACCCCTACGCCGGCGGCGCTCTCACCGTCATTGAGGCCGCCCGGAACCTCTCATGCGTCGGCGCGCGTCCGCTTGCCATCACGGACTGCCTCAACTTCGGCAACCCGGAGCGCGAGCCCATCGCTTACCAATTTGAGCAGGCAATCCGCGGCATGGCCGACGCCTGCCGCTCCCTCAACATCCCCGTCATCAGCGGCAACGTCAGCCTCTACAACGAGTCCGCTGACGGCCCCATCGACCCCACCCCTACGGTGGGGATGGTCGGCCTGCTCGATAACCTCTCTCACCGTGCCGGCGCCGGCTTCCGCAGCGAGGGCGACCGCGTCATCCTCCTGGGCGCATCTTCCGCCGAACTCTCCATTGAAACGCTCGGCGCAAGCGAATACCTCTCCCGCATCCACAACACCGTGGCCGGACGCCCAGCTGTCGATCTCGACGCCGAGGCCCGAGTGCAAACCCTCTTGCGTGAGGCCATCGCCCGGGGACTCATCACCTCCGCCCACGACGTCTCAGAGGGCGGCCTTGCCGTCGCTGTGGCAGAATCCTGCGCCATTGGCGGCACTGGAGCATCCCTTGAACTTGGCCTGGCTGGAAACGACCGCATAGACGCCGCCCTCTTTGGGGAAGCGCCCGCGCGTATCGTTGTGTCCGCCGCCTCAGATGACCTGAATGTGCTCCGTGAATTGTGCGAGCAAAACGGAGTCGCCATGTGTGAGATTGGCGCTGTGGGTGGCGACTCCCTCACCATCACCGGCCTCATCGATATCCCGCTCTCCGATGCCGCCTCCACGTGGGAGACAGCATTGATGGATTCATAGATTTGGTGGAAAACCCTCATCCGCACCCCTTGCCGTCCCACCCATGACACACTTAATCTTGTCTCTTGTGTGTCGCCCCCAAAATGCTGTTCGACCACCATGGCGGGTTTGACATGCTAATACATACGTTCTAATATTGCTTGCGAAAGGAATCCCAATGAAAGTCGTATTGATTGATGAGGCGCCCGGGCTGGGCATCGCTGGTGATGTCCGCGATGTCAAAGACGGTTACGCCCGCAATTTCCTCATCCCCAAGGGGCTGGCCGTCTTGGCAACTCCGCAGGAACTCGCCCGTGCCGATGCACGAAAGAAGGTCGAAATTGAGCGGCGTACCAAGCTCAATCTTGAGATGGAAAGCGTTGGCGAGAAGCTCACAGAGGAGCGCCTGTTGATCGCTGTGCGCGTCGGCCCCGGTGGCCGCCTCTACGGCAGCGTGACCGCTACGGAGATCGCCGAGGCCGTCAACGAGACCATGGGTGTCGAGATCGACCGCCGCTCAGTACAGCTTGCACAGCCAATCCGGGAACTTGGCCACCACCAGACCCCCGTTCGTCTCGCGCCGGATGTGATCCCAAACGTGACTATCACTGTCTATCAGGAGGGAACCGAGCCCCCGCCTCTCGTGGAAGAAACTCCGGAAGAGGACCAGGAAGGCGCGGAGACCGCCGAGGCCACTGCAGATGACGTGACTGCGGAAGCGGCGACTGAGGAGCCGGAAGCGACCGAGGAAAGTTCGGAGGCTGCTGAGGCCGAGGACGAGGAGGCAGAGACAACCGCCCCTGAAGAGGGTGAGGCCGAGGCCGCTGACGAGGATGACGACAAGGAGTAACTGGCTCGGAAACCCGTCCCGGCCTGTTACTCACAGGCGCAGTGGGCGGGACCGAGGTGTTTTGTGTACACCGAGCAACTCCCCCCACATGACGACGAAGCTGAGGAAGCCGTCCTCGGCTCAATGCTCATTGACGGCGAGACTGTCCCGGGTGTGCAGATCATCCTCGAACCCAACGACTTCTACCGCCAGCGCCACTCCTGGATATTTGACGCCTGCGTAACCCTTTTCGCTCGCAATGACCCCATAAGCCAGATAAGCGTCGCGGATGAACTCGCTCGCCATCAGCGACTTGAAGAGGTCGGCGGACTCCCCTTCCTAAGCCACCTCATCGCTGTCGTTCCCACTTCGGTTTATGCGGACAACTATGCCCGTGTCGTCCGGCGGCTCTCCATCCATCGCCGTCTCATTGATGCCGGTGGACAGATTGCCGGCATCGGAACCCGCGCAGAGGAGGATGAAGAGGAATCCCTCCGTAAGGCAGAGGAACTGCTTTATACGATGCGCCTCGGCCAGAACGCCCGAGACCTTGAGGCGTTGCGGGACGTCCTTGACCGCTACGTAGAAGAAACTGAGCAGGCTGCCGGAGGGCGCGCTGGTGGCGTCGAAAGCGGCTTCGTGGATCTTGACCGACAGTTGGGCGGCGGTTTCCAGGCCTCAGACCTGCTCATCCTCGCAGCTCGGCCCGGTGTCGGAAAAAGTGCATTCGCGCTCAACGTCGCCAAGGCCGCCGCGCAGACCCGACGAGCGGACAGTCGCCCCCGAATAGTCGCATTCTTTAGCCTTGAAATGGCGGCGGAACAGGTCGTTGAGCGCCTGCTGGCAGGCGAATCCGGCATCAACTCCACACGCATCCGCGGGCATATGTGGACCGACTACGAAGAGGGCGCAATCATGAACGCCGTCGGGCGGCTCGCCGAGCTGCCCCTCTTTATTGATGATTCGGTCAACCTCAGCGTCGTCGCGCTCCGCTCTAAGGCCCGGCGGCTCTCCCTCGAACAGGGGCTTGACCTCATCGTCGTTGACTACATGCAACTTATGTCTGGCACGAACACGTTTGGCAACAGGGTGCAGGAAATCAGTGAGATATCCCGCTCGCTGAAAGCGCTCGCCCGCGATCTGAGTGTGCCCGTTCTGGCCCTGTCCCAACTCTCCCGCGCCGTGGAGAACCGCCCTCGCCATGAACCCCTACTGTCCGATCTTCGTGAGAGCGGCGCGATCGAGCAGGACGCCGATGTAGTCCTGTTTCTCTATCGCCCGGACATGGTCTTCACGGGCGAAGAATGGGAACGGCAGCACCCGGACCAGGAATATCCCCGCGGTGTTGCTGACGTCATCATTGCCAAACATCGCAACGGACCAACGGGTCGCATGCAGGTCGTGTTTGAAGAACAGACCACAACGTTCCGCAACGCTGCGCGCGCCGGCGGCGGCCCGGACGGATACTACTAGCCATGAATCGCCGGACAGAACGCCATGCGTGATATCGAGGAGTTTCAGGGCTTTCCCACGCCGACACAGGCAACACCGGTGCCGGAGGCATTCTTCAGCGAGATCCTCCCACAGCTCAACAGTGTTGCTGAGATAAAGACCTTTCTGGTTGCCCTGCGCCGCATCCGAAGTCGCAAAGGGGCGATCAGGTTCGTCACTAGCAGCGAATTGACGAACGCCCCGGAGCTTGGCGAGTTGTCAGACGGTGGTGCTCCCGAACTGGTGAAAGAGGATGACGGCCCTCAGGAAGCTGTCCAAAGTGTCATGGCCGGTTTTGTGCGTGTCGGCGTGTTTCTTGGGGTTCCACTTGGCGATGGCGACGTGGCATATTTTGTGAACGACTCGGAGGGCAGGCGGGGCGCCGAGCGGGTCAAGGCCGGTGATGCGGCACTATCATCGCAGCCGGCGAGAGCCCAACCGGAGGAGCCTCCGTCGCAGCCCGGCGAGATATTCCGCCTGTACGAAGACACCATCGGACCGATTCCCGGGGCGGGTATCGCACAGGAACTTTCTGAGGCGGAACAAGAGTATCCCGCCATATGGATACGAGAAGCCTTTCAGGAGGCGGCAGCACAGAATGCGCGGCGCTGGGCGTACGTGCGCTCGGTTCTTCGCAACTGGAGAGATAGGGGTAGGGGAGATGGAACGACTCAGCGACGTCCTGCGAAGGACCGCTATCGCGGAGGGGAATACGGCCAGGTCGTCCGCTGGCGCTGACGCTCCCGAACGCGAAGAGGCTCCGGACACTGACCGCTGCCCCGTCTGTAACGGCATGGGGTGGGTCAGCCGTGACCTGCCGCTCGATGATCCCGAATTCGGGAAGGTGATTCCCTGCGCCTGCCGGGCAGAGGAACTCAAGCGCGACCGTCTCCGTCGGCTGCAGCGCTACGGACAGCTTGAGCCGTTTGCCAACGTAACCTTTCAAACCCTCGAGTCCGAGCTTGAGCGGTCGACGAACGATAGGAACGAAACCTATGTGAACGCTCTCTCACAAGCGAAAGAGTACGCCGCAGACCCTGATGGCTGGCTTGTTCTCCACGGTCCCTCCGGAAGCGGCAAAACCTATCTCGCTGCCGCCGTCGCCAACGATGTCATCGGCCGCGGTATTCCGGCGCTCCTCGTATCAGTGCCCGATTTTCTCGACTACCTTAGGGCTGCATACGCCCCAAACGCAGAGACACCGTTTGATTCCCTCTTTGAGCAGGTCAAGGAAGCGCCGCTGCTCATCCTTGACGACCTCGGTGTTCATTCGGCAACGCCGTGGGCGCAGGAAAAACTCTTCCAGGTATTCAATCAACGATTCATTGAGCGCCGCCCGACCGTCGTAACCCTCAGCAAGCCCCTCATAGAAATGGAACCGCAACTTCTAAGCCGCCTCACTGCTCCCGGCCTTGCAACGGTGCTTGCCACGGGCGCGGCCGGCGCTCGCCTCCCCGTGACGGACGCGCTGGAGCTCCCTCGATTCAAAGACATGACGTTCGCGAACTTCGATGGTCGCAACAATGACGCTTTGGAACGTCGCCAGCGCCAGAGCCTCGAAGGTGCGCTCAAGATGTCACGAAGCTATGCAGAGCAGCCCGACGGCTGGCTGGTCTTTACCGGCGAAAACGGTGTTGGCAAAACTCACCTCGCCGCTGCCATCGCAAACCACTGCCGCGCCAACGGAGTCGAAACCCTCTTTGTGGTCGTGGCAGACCTGCTGGATCACCTGCGCTATACCTTTGGCCCGCAGAGTGATGTCTCATATGACGAACTCTTTGAGGGCGTGCGGACCGTCCCGCTTCTGGTGATGGACGATCTTGGTGCCCATGCCACCACGGCGTGGGCTCGCGAAAAGCTCTTTCAGATCATCAACTTCCGCTACAACGCCCGCCTACCAACCATCGTGACGATGAACATCTCGTTGGATGAGTTGGCTCAGGACGAGCCGCGCGTCGCCTCGCGTCTCGCCGGTACGCCCTTCAGCATTCCGTTCAACATCGATGTCCCGAACTATATGCTCCGTCGAAACCTGACCGAGCCGCTGTCGGAGTCGCGGACGCGTCGCGGTCGTGGTTAGACTTGTTGCATGACGAGTCCTGCCCAACCGTACTGCGTCTTCTGTGAAATCATCGCAGGCCGGGAACCGGCCGAGGTCTGGCACGAAGACGACAGCTTGATCGTCTTTCGCAACCACCTGCGCTGGCTGCCCATCCAACTGCTGATTGTCCCGAAAGAGCACAAGACACAGGAAGAATTCTGGCGAGACGACATGGAGCGCGCATCCGCGCTAGCCGTCCAGCTCGGCAAGGAGCACGCCCCCGGCGGTTTCCGGGTGCTGTCGAATTTCGGCGAGGACGGCATGCAGTCCCAGCCCCACGGTCACCTGCACCTGTTGGGAGGGCGGCCGCTCGGCATGTACGTGGAGGCAGCTCGGCGTTCACCATTTTGGGTCTAAATGAGCGCAGACCGCTTAAATGGCCCACATTGCCTCTAAAACATCGTTATTCGAGCCTACTGTGTGATTTTTGGCACAAGCCTCCGCATTTGCCCTCCACGTGGAGGGCACGTTGTTTAAGCTCTTCGCCGCGCGTCAAAAGGGGATTGACACCGACTCTCGGCGGCGTGTAACGTTTCCTACTGAAATGACTCGTACTTTGCTCTCGGGGAGCGCTTGATTCGTGACTGAAATCGACCCGCAGTCATTGACGTCCGCAGATTGGGATCAGATTCAGACCACGCTGGTCTATCTGTGGCTTCTGTGGCTGTCCGTCATAGCAATGGCGCTTTCTCTCCTCGTCGCCCACGCCGTCATCCCGTCACTCGCCACCACAGGCCACATTGGTCCACGAGTTGAGCGGGTTCGACCGATTTTTTACATGGCCGCAGCAGCAGCGGCTGCAATTGCCCTATTCGCTTTCGTCGGATTCGTGACGGAATCCGAAGTTGTCCGGACCATCTACACGAAGGTCTGGATCTAGGGACGGGGCGTTCGTTCAGATGCGACAACGAATGGGAGCCTTGCCACTCCGTGTCGTCGGCGTGCTCATCGCAATTCCCCTTGCCTTGATTGTTATCGGCATCGTCGCGTTTTCCGGAGGAAGTGCCGCCCTCGGCGCCGTCTATTCCGTGCCGGAGAACGAAATGGAGTTCCCGCATGACCAGCACGTGAACTCGCTTGCCATAGAGTGCGAGTTCTGCCACCGTGCTGCGGACACGTCGCGAACGGCCACTGTGCCATCTGTGGAACAGTGCATGTTCTGCCATAAGACTGTAGCCACTGCAAATCCCAACCTTGAGCCGTTGCGTGCCGCGTGGGAATCCGGGGAGCCTCTCAATTGGATACGGCAGCATCGACTTCCCGACCATACCCAATTCAGACACGAGCCTCACATCACGGCCGGCTTCGAGTGCACTGAATGCCACGGCGACGTGGGAAGTATGAGACAAGTTGAACAGGTACGGATTCTCAAGATGGGGGACTGCGTTGGCTGCCACAAAGAAAACAGCGCGCCTACCACGTGCTCCACGTGTCACTCATAAGGGACTGACGAGAGAGAAACGAACGGATTTCGCGAGATGGATCTGACAAGGCGGGACTTTCTAAGGGTAGCCGGAGCCACATCCGTGGCCGGCGTCCTTTTTGCGGGTTGCGCCATTCCCGAACGGGAGCTCATCAAGCAGAGTCCGCGTGATCTGCCCGAGGACCTCGCCCAGGGCCTTGAGGACATGTACGCCACGTCCTGTGTGTCATGCGGTGAGGGTCATGGCATCCTCGTTCGCGTCGCAGAGGGCCGTGCAAAGAAGATTGAAGGCAACCCTGATCACCCACTGAATCGGGGAGGACTTCTACCCGGCTGCCTGGCCGGCGTGCAATCTCTTTACCATCCGGACAGGTTCAGCGGACCGATGGAGAATGGTCAGAGCATCACATGGGCCAATGGCCTCGCACGTCTGAACGCTTTGCTCAGTGGAGCAAACGCGTCACGCACGCTGCTCATTACCCGGCCGAATCGGGGCCATCTTGGGGCAGTGACCAACGAGTTCGCCCAGGGTTTCGGCATTCGCCACTTGCAGTTGGAGCCGCTTGAGAACGCTGCCATCAGGCAGGCAGCCAAAGACGTATTCGGCCAGGACAGGCTCCCCTTCTTTGACATTGCGAATGCGGGTTCTGTGATTTCAATTGGAGCCGATTTCCTCGAGTCCTGGCTCGCGCCAATCCACTACAGCAAGGCCTATGGCCAGTTCCGTCGTGGAGAGGGCAGGAGCAGGGGAACGCACGTCCATGCCAGCCCCCGATTTTCTATGACCGCCGCGAATGCGGATACGTGGTTGCCTATCGCCCCCGGGCGCGAGGGCATTCTGGCTCTCAGCATTGCCTACGTTCTCGCCCATGAAGGGCTCGCTGATGAGACAACAGTGAATGCCATGACTGAAGGCCTTGGCGAAGCCGCGCTTGCGCCCTACCGCCCGGATGCGATCGCGGATCAACTCGGCGCAACGCCGGGCGTGTTGACAGGGCAGATGATCACGGACGTCGCGCACAACCTCGCTTCTCACGGCCCAACGGTGGTTCTAGTCGGCAGCTCTGCCGCTGCCCAACCGAACGGTCTATTCAACGCCAAGGCAGGAATGATTCTCAATGGCGTACTTGGCAGTGTTGGCAGGCGAGGCGGCGTGCAGTTCAACAGCGATACATCGCTCCCGGAGCTTAGAGAATTGCCAGTCCCGACGACGTACTCGGAATGGCGCAGTGTTCGAAATCGACTCGATCGCGGAGACATCGATCTAGTGCTCGTTGATGGCGCCAATCCGGTTCATGCGCTGGCCAGCCTAAAATTCGGGCAGGCGCTCAGCCGTGCCAGAAACGTGGTTAGTTTCTCGTCGGAACCGAACGAGACAACGGCAATGGCCGATCTTATCCTTCCTGATCAGCATTACCTGGAATCCTGGGGAACGGACGTGCCTGACCCCGGTCCCGGCTACGAGGCTCTCACGGTGCAGCAGCCGGTTGCCGCGCCCCTGCTTGATGGTTCACGGCGTGCCGTGCATGACTCTCGAGCAATGGGGGACGTGTTGATCTCGCTGATGCAAACCCGTGGAACGAGCCGAAAGACGCGTGGCGACAGCATGGAACGGGTGGTGCTGAATGCTCTCGCGGACCTGCATGCGGCGAATCCCGGCCGCGGCTCCGTTCAGGGTTCAACATTGGCAGCTTTCACGACAGGCGTTCTGCAGCGCGGTGGTTGGTGGAATATCGCTGGACGTGGTGTGACCATCTGGGAACGGCCCACATTTGATTTCGCCCCGGCGCTCGCCGATATGCCTGAAAGAATCGCTGAGCACACGGATCGATACCACCTGATTCCGTTCGCAAGCTCTACTGTGGGTGATGGCAGCGCTGGGCACTTGCCGTGGGCTCAATCCGCACCAGACCCTGTCACCTCCATGGTGTGGCACAGTTGGGTTGAGGTGAACAGCCGCGAGGCCGCCCGCTTGGGCCTGCGCGATGGCGATCTGGTCGCACTGGAGTCTGACAGTGGCTCTGTCGAGGTTCCGGTTTATCTCCATCCTGGCATTCCGCCGAATGTAGTCGCTGTTCCGTTTGGACGAGGGCGAGCATTTTCCGGACGGTATGGCGACAATCCAGACGGTAATGTCAACACCGTTCTGGCAGACATCGAAGTCGACGGCACCGGATCGCAAGCGTGGGGTGCAACAGCGGTGACAATACGCCCCCTTGGTCGCCGGATGCGTATGGCGCGCATGGAGGGTGGCTTCACCGGACAGCAGCTTGAAGGAACGCACATCATTCAGGTGGAATACACGTAATCAGAAAGGGCGACGGAGAATAGCGCGATGACAATGTCAGATTATAAGTGGGGCATGGCGGTCGACATCGACGCATGCACGGGTTGTCAGGCGTGTGTAATTGCGTGCGCTGCTGAAAACAACTTGCCAATCAACCTGGAACGCGACTTCACTGAGCGGCGGGCAATCGCCTGGATCCGCATTGAACGCTATTGGGAGGGCGAGTATCCGAACGTTCACGCGTATTTCCTGCCGGTCCTGTGTCAGCACTGCGGCAACGCTCCTTGTGAGCCCGTCTGCCCCGTTTACGCCACATATCACAACCCCGCTGGCCTGAACGTTCAGGTGTACAACCGCTGCGTTGGCACCCGTTACTGTGCCAACAACTGCCCATACCATGCCCGCTTCTTCAACTACCGCCGCCCGACGTGGCCGGAGACGTTCCACAACTATTTGAATCCGGACGTCACGGTGCGTGAGCGCGGAATCATGGAGAAGTGCACCTTCTGCATTCAGCGCATCAACGCTGCCGTCCGCATTGCAAAGCGAACGGGTACGAACGCTCCTGATCACTTCATGACGGCGTGTGAGCAGGCTTGTCCTACGGATGCGCTGACTTTTGGGAATTTGAATGATCCGAATAGCCGTGTTTCGCAGTTGTTTGCGGATGAGTCGCGGGCGTACACGCTGCAAGAGGCGATCGGGACGGAGCCGAATATTCGGTACCTGAAGGGCGTCGCCACGGCCAAGGCGGGTTCTGACGAGATGGCAGCGGCGGCACACTAACCCATAGACGCGTGTTTAGTGAGAGAATTCACAAAGTAGACGTTGAAACCGGCAGAATCGACACGAATTGAGCAATGAGGAGAGGATGACCAGCACCCACAACGGTCATGAGGCGCCAGGGGCCCCCGCGACACAGGAGGAGCTAACACAAGAGCTCATCCATGATGCGCGGCAGACCGGTCCGCGGATGCGCCGCGCGCTGTGGATTCTCGCCCTGCTGACGGCGCTTGGCGCCACGGCGGCGATCCTCATGATGCTGGGCGGCCTGGACGACCACACGCGGTGGAAGTACTACGCCGTCGCGTATTTCTATGTTTTCTCCCTGGTGATGGGCATCCCGATGGCCGGTATCGGCCTGCGGTTCGCCCGGGCACAGTGGCGGCGTCCCACGAGTCGGGCGGCAGAACTGTTCGCACTGGCCGGGCCCGTCATGCTGGTGTTCTTCCTGCCGATCATGGCGGCGCATCCGGGCCTTGAGGGACGCAACAGCCTGTGGATGGACTGGCGGCTAGGGCCGTGGTTCCCGGACCTGATCATGCTGACGGCATTCGTGTGCATTGGGCTGGCATTCATCTATGTGTCCGTTCTGCCTGACCTCGCGGCAGTGCGCGATCATGGCAGCGGACGCTCTCGCGGCGTCGCAGCATCGCTCGCATACGGGTGGATCGGCACTGCTCAGCAATGGGCGATGCACAAGTCGGCACTCGGAATCCTCGGAGCGATGTACATCGCAGCGTACGCGACCACGCACATGGTGTTCGCCACAGATTTCGCAATGGTCCTGACGCCGGGCTGGAAGGATCCCATCTTCCCCGCTTTCCACGCCGTGACGGGCCTGCAGATGGGCTTGGGTCTGTTCATCGTGGTGCAATTCGCACTGCGCAAGTGGGGCGGACTAGCGCGTTATTTCGAGCTTGAGCAGTTCTGGGCGTACGGGCGGCTATTGCTGGCGCTGACCTTGTTCTGGTTCTATTTCTTCTGGAGCGGATTTATCCTGTTCTGGTACGGGCGCCTGCCGCATGAGCAGCAGATTATCGCGCTCCTGGCATTTGGCGACCCTGCGATTGACAACTTACTGGCGCGACCACAGCTCTGGATGTTTGTGGGCGCTATCGGCCTGTCGTTCATCACGGCGTTCCTGCTGATCATGTGGAATCCGGTGAGACGGAGCATCCTCGGGCCGGCCGTTGTGGGTGTGGTCATCATAGTTGGCAATTTCTTTGACAGACTGCGCATCTACGTAAATACGTGGTCAATCGAACAGGTGGGCGGCCACGAGCTGCACGAGATACCGACGAATATCGGATACCCCGGCATCCTTGAGATCCTGGTATTTGTCGGAATGCTGTCTGCGGTTGCCCTGATGATCCTGTTGGCCTCGCGAGTGGTGCCGTTCGTTTCCCTGTGGGAGACGAGGGAGGCGCTACTGTTGCGCGTGGTGAGGCCATTCGGTGTTGGACACGCGCACATTGTGGCGAAGCCGGACTAGCGGAGAGACAGAGGAATGCGAGATCGACCGGTCCTGACGGCCAGCCAGATCAACGACGAGTTGCTCTGGCCGGTCTTTGAACTGCGGAGGCGGCATGTGCTCGCCTTCCTGCCGCCGTTCATCCTCGTCATGGCGGGCGCGGTCGCCGTCACCATCCTGATCTGGCAAGGCCTGTGGATCACGGGCTTGCAGCGTCCGGCATTCTGGGGATTCTTTATCGTCAACTTTGTGTTCTGGATTGGTGTCAGCCACGCCGGAACAATGATCTCGTCCATCCTGCGGCTGACGCAGGCTGAATGGAAACGTCCGATCACACGCGCTGCAGAGGTGATGACGGTCTTTGCCCTCGTCACTTCCCTCATCCACCCGGTGATTCACGCGGGACGGCCGTGGCGCATCGTCTACTGGCTTCTGCCGTACGACTTCACGCGCGGCATATGGCCGGACGTGCGCTCCCCGCTGGTGTGGGATCCGGTCGCTATTACGACGTACCTGACAGGCAGCATCCTGTTCGTCTTCACGGCGTTGATTCCAGACTTCGCGATCATCCGCGACCAGAGCACGGGTATGCGCCGAACGATCTACGGAGCGCTGGCGATGGGCTGGCGGGGCACGCCGCGTCAGTGGCAGCTGCAGGGAATCTTCGGAATCCTGATGTCCGCCCTGATCCTGCCGGTATTCGTGTCCGTCCACAGCATCGTGTCATGGGACTTCGCAGCATCCGTGGTGCCGGCGTGGCACGTTACGGTCTACGCGCCGTACTTCGTCATCGGCGCAGTCCACTCCGGGGTGTCCATGGTCCTGACGCTCATGGCGTTTATGCGCTGGATCTTCAAGCTTGAAAACTTCATCTGGGAGGATCATTTCGATGCTGTTGGCCGGCTGCTGATCTTCATCGCGACCGCCTGGCTGTTCTTCTTCTTCCTGGACTTCGCCTTCTCGTTCTACACACGGGAAGAACAGGAAATCGCGGTGATGGAGCGTCGGCTGCTTGAGTGGCCGTTCAACGCCATCACAATCATCATGGTGATGACCTCATACGTGATACCGATACCTTTATGGTTGAACCGGAAGGTCCGCCGGAACATCGCCTTGATGTTCTGGACGTCGATCCTGGTCAACATCGGTATGTGGCTGGAGAGGTTCTTCCTCATCATCCCGGCCATTGAACGGAAACAGGAGCTGACATTCTTATGGGCGAACTATGTCCCGAGTCTGACGGAGAGCGTAATTGTTCTTGCGTCGTTCGGAATGGTGGCAATGCTGCTCATCATATTCGCCAAACTGGTGCCGTTAGTACCGGCGTGGGAGCAAAAGGAGGGGCAGGTCTTCCGATCCGAGGTTCAAATCGGTGAGGTGACGGTGCCCGCGATCGTACGGGAATCAGAGGAGCCGCGGGCCTGGTAGCCCGCATGTTGGGAGCGGAAGCAATGGCAAACCAGAGTGTTCTCGGCTTGTACGAAAACGCGGACACCGCCGCGGAAGGAGCACGCAACCTGCGTGCGGCCGGATTCACCAGTGACGATTACGAGGTGATGACCGGTAATCCGTATCCGGAGGGCGCGTTCGGAGAGCATGTGAAGAAGAACAAGCTCTTTCGATTCTCCCTGTTCGGTGGGTTTATCGGCTTCATCACCGCATTCCTCTTCGTGTTTGCAACGCAGACGGCATTCCCGCTCGTGACAGGAGGCAAGCCCATCCTCGCGATTCCGGCAAGCATGATCATCATGTACGAGTTCACGCTGTTGGTCGCGATGATTTTCACGGTCATCGGCGTGATCTTCGAAAGCCGCCTGCCCCGCCCCGGCGGCGCGGGTCCTCTATACGACGCGCGCATCACGCTCGGCTACATCGGCCTGCTGGTCACGGTAGACCAGGAGAGGATTGGAAACGCGCAGCAGGCCCTACAGAGCGGCGGCGCAGAAGAAGTCATCAACGAGCCTGCATAGATGCAGGAAAGAAACACAAGAGAGTAGAGACGGCGGATAGACGCAGTGATGCAGAGAGCGCACAAGAAATTGGGTTTGCCAGGGCGACGAACGGCCGTGATGGTGCTCGCGCTTGCGGCGGTCGCCGTTATCGCGCTCACCGGCTGCTCGACGGGCGCCTATCCGGTGGACTTCTTCCAGGAGATGCACTACTCCCCTGCCGTACGCAAGCAGGAAGGGCCCTCCATGTCCGTGAGGCCCGGCACGGTAGCCTTCAACAGCGGCGGCGCGCCAGAGGAGCAGTTGAACGCGGATCTGCGCCTTGAGCACTTCGACCTGATGCCGGACGATGAGCTAAATGGCGTCGAAGGCAACCCGATCGTTGTTACGCCCGATGTTCTGGAATATGGCGATTTCCTGTTCCAGCGAAACTGCTCCATGTGCCACGGGGCGGCAGGGGACGGCGAGGGCCTGTTGCAGGTCACGATCGCGTTCGAGGCCGCCGGCGTGGAAGTACCGAAGAACCTGATGGAAGACGATACGCAGGCTCGGACGGCCGGCGATCTGTATCGAATCATCAGTCGCGGCAACGGCGATTTCCCTGCTCCGGCGTGGGCGGAAAACCCGTCGGCGTGGGAGGGTTCGACGAATATGCCGCGCTTCGCGCAGTTGCTCTCGCCAGCCGAGCGCTGGATGCTGGTGGCGCACATTCGGACGCTGGAGGAGTAGCCACTCACTCGGCCCCCGAGTGCCCTTTTGCCGAAGTGGTGTCAGTACCTCAATCTCTCGACCGGAGCTAGCCTCGCGTTCAAAGGGTCTACGACAAGCCGAAGGCTTTCGAGAGCGAGAGCGCCCAGGACAGGCTCCACACCGTCCTCCTCAAAAACGACGATTGTCGTGGCGCTCCGACCGTTGACGAAGATACGCGCCTCAGAGATGTCCCGCTGAATGACATTACCGTCCGCAAGCTCAAAGCGCTCCGAATCCGTTGGTTCGATGCCGAGCGCACGCAAGGCACTGCTGGGCACAGACGAGAAACTCGCCCCCGTATCCACTGCACCCTCAAAAGAGCGCTCCTCACCACCTGCTGAATTTGCAATACGAAACTCTACATTGAACGTTCCCATCGATCCTCCAATCCCCGCGCGATACGCATACAGTATAGGGCGCTAATGACGGTATCGGGCCGCCGCTGCTTACCTCCTGCCCGGGTTCGCTGCCTCCGTCATGCGGGTTTGGAGCTCTGCCAGGGCTGAGGAGATATCCACGGGGTAGGTTGCTGCGCCGGTTAGGGCTTTCACGTCCTCCGGAAGGGCAGCGAAACCCCGTTGGAAGAGGTCACGGGACTCGTCAAGCTTGGGGTGGGGCTGCAGGGCACGGCCGTCTTGCATGATGTCTTCCAGCAGCGGGGAGGCACCATCCGGCGGCGGCTCATCCGCCATAGCGATCACGTCACGCGCGTAGCCGTCGCTCTCGTCTGCGTATCGGTAGATCTGTTTGCGGCCCGGCAAGGTCTCCTTGCCGACGCTGAGCTTGAGTACGGGTTCTCCGGCGTATTCGACGAGCTTGTAAACGGAATCCGTCCAGGGGGCGTCGGCGGAGGAGCCGATGCGCGTGCCGACGCCGAATCCGGCGATGGGCGCGCTGTCACGCAACAGGCTATCGATGACAAACTCATCCAGTTCGCCGCTTGCGACGATGTCCACTTCTTCCAAGCCTGCCCCGTCCAACATGGCGCGCACACGGCGTGAGAGGTTGAGCAGGTCGCCGCTGTCGAGTCGCACCGCGCCCAATCGGTGACCGACTTCTTTCATCTCAAGCGCGACGGTGATGGCGTTGCGCGCGCCTTCGATGGGGTCGTAGGTGTCGATCAGGAACGTTGAGGCGTCCGGGAAGGAGCGTGCAAAGGCGCGGAAGGCATCAAGCTCCGTGGGGAAGGACCCTACAAAGGAGTGGGCCATAGTGCCCATGGGGCTGATGCCGTGTTGGGCGGCGGCGAGGACGTTGCCAGTGCCGGCGAAGCCGGTCAGGGAGCCAACGCGTGCCATCTGTCCGGCAGCATCAATGCCCGGAGCGCGACGTGAACCGTAGTACGTGACCGGGCGGCCGCGGGCGGCGTGCATCACGCGGGCGGCCTTGGTGGCAAGCATGGTCTGCAGGCTGATGCGGTTGATGACGTAGTTCTCGAGAATCTGGCACTCGATGACGGGCCCGGATATTTCCATGACCGGCTCATCAGCGAAGAAGATCTCGCCCTCGCGCATCGCGCGGACGCTGCCAGTGAACCGCAGATCCGCCAAAAACTCAAGGAAGCCGCCGTCAAAGCGTCCCAGTGATCCAAGATAGGCGATGTCCGCATCTGTGAATCGGAAATCGGTCAGATAGTCGAGGATGTCATGGACGCCCGCGAGCACGAAATAGGATCGATTGGGCGGGAAGCGCCTGATGAAGAGGCTGAATGTTGCATCGTGAGCGTTGCCGCTCTGCCACCATGCCTGCGACATGGTGAGCTCATAGAGAGCCGTGAAGATGGCGAGGCTGTGGCCAGACGAATCAAGCGCACCGCGAGGTGACATTGCTCCACCTGACCGCGCCGCCATGTTCATGTCTTCAGGCCTCCCGCAGGCTTGTCTTAACGATGATTGTGGCGCGATACCGACCAGCGTTCGCGATGGCTACGCCGGGAATACGATTACGCAACGCCCGCGTGTGCCTCCAGCTTCAAGTCGCGCATGTGCGGCTGCGGCCTCGTCCGGTGCATACGTGGCGGCGACCCGCAGAGTGATAGTACCGTCTTCTGCCTGTTCGCGCAGTTGCCCGAGGAGGTCCGCGCGGTGGTCGTAGCTCGTCACTAACGTGCGATGGAAAACGATGCCACGCTCACCCGTACCGCGCCAGCCACGCACGGATGCGAACCCACCGCCGTCTCGAACAGCCGCCACCACGAGCTCGGACTGTACTGACCCGTCCGCGATGCCGTCGACGCCGTCCGGGGCGGCATCACGGATGCGCGTGGCGACATCATCGCCGCGACGCACGACCACATCAGCACCGAGATCACTGACGAGTTGTTCGTCCGCCTCTGCTGCGTCAGCAATGACGCGCAACCCTTCAGCCTTTGCGAGCTGGACGACGTACCCGCCGTAGCAGCCCGCCGCGCCGGTCACCGCGATGGTCTGTCCCGGGCGGAGTGCGAGCTGGTCAAGCGATTGGCGCGCGGTCAGACCGTTCATCGGCAGGGTGCATGCCTCGACGTGCGTTGTTCCTGCCGGGATGGGGACGACGGAGTCTGCTGCGAGCACGATGCTCTCACGGTACGCGCCATGGCTGGCATTCGGCACGACCATCGCCATGACCGAGACGCCCACGGCGAGGTCTGTGTCAGTACTCGATCCGACCTCATCGATGATACCGGCGAGGTCCATGCCGGGAATGTAGGGCGGCGGAACATCGGCCAGCATGGCGGCGCGCGAGCCGTTGCGAAGCCCGGTGTCGGTGGGGTTTACCGCGGCGGCGTGAACGCGAATACGCACCTCGCCGGTCCCGGCGTGCACCTCTGGAAGGTCAACAATCTGCAGGACCTCCGGCCCCCCGAACCCGATCACTCCTACCCCACGCATAAATTCAGCCCTCTCAGTGGTTTTAACGTGGCGCGCGTGGCGCAGCGCTCCGCGAGCGGCAGTAGATCTGCCGGTTCGCGCGATTGCCTACGACTCGGACTCAGGCTCCGGCTCTGCCAACGAGCCGAAATAGACGATAGAGTTGAACGAGACGACGACAGTGAACCCTACAAGGAAGCCCGTCACGACATCCGCGCCGGCCTCAAGTGAACTGAACATGTATTGTCGGATTAGAATGGTAACGAGCATTGTGCCGACAAGGAGGCTCACATCGGCGGCGAGCAACCGGAGCTTGGCTTCAAGGCTCGGAATGAAGAAGCGGTACATCGCGTTGAGATAACTCACCCGTGCAAACCTCGTTGAAATTAGATTGGTTCCGGCAGCGTGTTTCACGCACGTCGATGATACGCGCGCAGCTTGAATACGGTCAAGATGAAGTAGGCTGCGCGTGAGGCGCTTCATTGGTCTGACGAGCGCGCTGCTGTTGACGGTGACGGCGGGTCTTGTGGGGGCGTGCGGGGAGCAGACAGCGCCGGTTTCCAGCCCAATGCCCGAGCGTCCGGAAGGGGCGCCGTTCTCTGTGTCGTCACCAACGGCAACAGTTGAGGGCTCGCAGGCGCCAACGCCGCGGCCGACGTTCAGCACTGTTGCGACACTGAATGACGAGCGGCTCCGAGAGTCGCTTACAGCGGCGCTTCATCAGCGACCTGACGTATCGACAGGATCGTCGATTACGGACTTCCTCGCGCCGGGCGTGGACCTTATTCGCCTTACGAGGGACCCGCGCTATGCGCCGTTCCTGGTTGATATGTTGAACGTGTTTCCCTATGGGCAGATCTACAGGACACACCTTCTTGATACGCTTCGCGACCTGACCGGAGAGGATATCTTCGCGCAGGACGGTTTTCCGTGGCTCCAATGGGTTGGGGATCACCCGGAATACGATGCGCCACCGTCGGTCTATCCCTGGTGGAAGGGAGAGATTCTCAAGACGCTGGATGAACGGTTCCGTGAGTTCCTGCCGGAGGACGGAGTTGAGCACACGATTCGGCTAGAGGAGGTTGTGTGGGGCGGAGTCGTTGTGGATGGCATCCCATCGCTGGACAATCCCGCCGTCATTCGGGCTCATGAGGCACGCTACCTTGAGGCGGACGAGCAGGTGTTCGGCGTGTTCTTGAACGGCAAGGCGCGCGCGTACCCGCTTCGGATCATGAACTGGCACGAGATGACGAACGACGTGGTGGGTGGGCAGCCGTTTGCGCTGGCGTATTGCACGTTGTGCGGCTCCGGCATCCTGTATGACACACGGCGGGGCGATGGACAGGACCCATATATCTTCGGGTCGTCCGGGCTGCTGTATCGATCTAACAAGCTCATGTATGACGCCGACACTAATAGCTTATGGAACCAATTCACGGGGATTCCCGTTGTTGGGGAGCTCGTCGGTGAGGATATTGAACTGCCGATTCTTCCGGTGACGCTGACGACGTGGGGTGAGTGGAATAGTCAACATCCCGACACGACGGTGCTTTCACTTGATACGGGTCATGAGCGACCGTATGAGAAACCCGGGACGCCCGGCGCGGCCTACTACGACTATTTCTCCAGCCCAAGCCTTATGTTCCCGGGCGGCCCCGGGGCGAACGATCTGCAACTGCGTCCGAAGGACCAGGTGTTTGTGGCGATCCTGGACAGTGGGGAGAGCAAGGCGTATCCGCTGGAAATCCTCGAGGGATTGGGAGCGATGACCGTGCTCAATGACGCCGTGAGCGAGGTTCCCATCGTTGTGGTGACGGACGCGGGTGGAGGCGTGCAAGCGTTCCTTCGTGAGAACCGGACTTTCGAGTTGGCATCTGACGGCGGCCTGATTGATGCGGCGGGCGGGGAGTGGCAAGTGACGCCGGAGGGTCTGAGCGGGCCCGACGGAGAGTTCGCCACACGCGTCTCCGGCCATGTGGCGTTCTGGTTCGGCTATGCGTCCTTCAGGCCGGGCGGGGAGCTGTATACGGGGAACTAGCGGTGGCTGTTATGCTTGGGCCAACCGACATTCCCTGACAACGGCGGTCAACCGGCATGGAGGTGTGAGATGCCAATTCAGTCAGTGCTACTTAGCTACGACGGGCGAATAGGTCGTTCAGACTTCTGGATCAAGGGTGTTCTGGCGATAATTGCAATCGGCATACTTGCGGCGATAGCCGTCGCCGTGCTCACCTTGGTAGCCGAAATCCTGGCAATAGTGGTCTACTTGCTATTCATCCCACTCAGCATCTGGATCTACTATGCAGTTGTCGCCAAGCGCTTTCATGACCGAGGCAAGACCGGCTGGTGGGGACTGGTCAACTTCATCCCGCTGATAGGCCCCTTCTGGATCATCATCGAATGCGGGTTCATGGAAGGCACCAACGGCGACAACGCTTTCGGCCCGAAGCCATAGGGAGCCGCGCCGCGTTATTGGCGGGCCAAATTGTCCCTAGTCTGATTTGGTCTTTTCAACCTGTTGGCGGATGTGCTCGCGCAGCGCCTCGTTGATGCGCGTTTGATAGCCGCGGCCATCGTCCGACTGCGCTTTGAACCATGCCAGGATCCCCGCGTCCAACCGCAGCGTTACCTGCTTCTTGATGACGCGGTACTTATAGAACATGCCCCGCCGGGCACCTGTCCAGTCGGTAGTCTCGGGAATGTCGCTAAAGTCGATGTCTTCGTCTGACATATCGTCCAGTAAGGCCAGTTTCTTCTTCACATCAGGCGGCAGATTATCGTGTTTCTTCTTCATAGCTCCTCCGCTCTTGTCCCGAAGCCCGCCGAGCGCTGATTATGCGACCGACTGCGTATCCTTCCGTAGCCCTGAATTCCGACACGGTATGTACAACCACCAATACGTGCCAACCGACCATGCCTGTCGTCTTGAATCTGGTCTCACTCGGAAATGAGTCCTCAATGGTCGTTGCCATGGGATCGTCAAAGACGAATTGGGCTGTATCGAAATCCACCCTATGCTTTCGCCAGTTCGCTTCATCCTTGACCGGGTCCCAGAACCAAACTATCTGCTCGTTCATTTGTCACAACACAACTATAACTACACTTCTGTCGTTACACAATTTGGCAGCACAGGCTGCTCAGCAGCTAAGAGCAATCTGCCAGTGCCCACTCGATTTCGCCCTGGACTCCGGCGTCCGTCTCTCCCTCAGTCACCTCTCTGAGGGCTGCTATGGCCTCCTCAGTCCCGATTCGCCCCAACGCCCATGCGGCGTGGCCCCGGACTATGGGGGATGAGTCTTCTCTCAGGACGCGGGCTAGTGGGGGCACTGTGGCGGGATCGGCGATGTTGCCGAGGGCGATACAAACGTTTCGGCGCATGCCCGCCGGTTTTGCGCGCAGCACGGCGCTCTGCCTGAATCGCTCGCGGAAGCCGTCGTTATCCAGTTCCAGCAGTTCTACGAGCTCCGGGCGGGCGCGGTTGTCCGCGTCGCGTGTTAGTTCCGCATACGCCTTTCCAACCTGCGCCTTGCGGTTGACGGGGCAGACGTCCTGGCATATGTCGCAGCCGAAAATCCAGTCGCCGATGAGTGGTCGCAGTTCGCGAGGTATCGGGCCGCGATTCTCGATGGTGAGATAGGAGATGCACTTGCGGTTGTCGAGCACATAGGGAGCGACGATTGCTCCGGTTGGGCATGCATCGACACAGATGTTGCACGCCCCGCACGTCTTCTTGAGCGGTTCATCCGGCACGAGATCGAGCGTCGTGATGATCTGCGCCAACAGCATCCATGATCCCTGCGAGGTCAAGATGTTGGTGTTCTTGCCGAACCAGCCCACGCCAGCCCGCTCCGCCACGGCGCGGTCGAGCATCGGGCCCGTGTCCGTGTACCAGCGCGTGCCGATGTCCTCTACGCCGGTAATCGCGGGCAGTGACTCGATGAATGCTCGCACCTTGCGGGCAAAGATACGGTGATAATCCTCGCCCCACGCGTAGCGGGCTATGCGGCCACGGGGCGCGCTGTCCGGCACCTCGGCGTTGCCCTCATGGTGGTGGCTGAGCGCGAGGGAGATGATGGAGCGGGCGCCGGGCAGCATGGTGGACGGATCCATGCCACGGTCCACGCGCTCCTCCGTGTACCAGGGCAGGCCGTCCATGAGTCCCTCGCCGACGCGTTCTTTCGCCGTCTCTCCGCGCTCATGGAACACATCCGTGGACGCAATGCCAACGACGTCAAAGCCTGCCTGCTTGGCAGCATCCTTGACGGCCTGAGCCAGAGCCTCGGAGTGACTGCTACGATTCATACGTGATTGTTGCACGAATCTCTATCTATGCCGCGCTGACACCCAACCGCTGACCGGAGCAGGAATTGGTCTCTGTCGATCCCACCGCCCGTATCTTCATGGTCAATGTGGGAGTGAACGCCTCTCATGGCGCGCTCCGCAGCCCTGTCTTTCCCGACGGCACGTTTGAGTTCTTGCCCATCCCGGAGGAGAGGAGGCTGTGGTCGCCGACGCTGCCGGCGTATCCCAAGCTTGCCGCATATAACGACCCCGACAAGACACTCGCCGACTATGCGCCGGTCTCGCGGTGGAATGACCGCCTGCATGACGACCCGGAGTTCCGCACGTTCACCTATGGCGATGATCCTCGGAGAACTGGGCGCGGCGCTGGACTGAAGCCGTGCGGTCCCGGCGACTACATCGTGTTCCTGGCGCGGCTGGTTGGGCATGACGGTGAGGATCGATTTGTGGGGCCATCGGGTTTCTACTTGATCGGGTTTTTTCGCGTTGCGGACGTGCTGCGTGACGTTGAGACGCACCCGGCGGGGCGGGATTTCACAGTGTTCGGCGCGAACGCGCACATACGCCGGGCGGCGTACCATTCACGCGCGCTGGACAAGTTCTGGGTGTGGAAGGGCGACCCTGACGCGTCGCTGAGGCTGCCCATCGCCGTGCCGCTCGACCGTGAATTGGCGGAGTCTACTCTGCTGGACGCTCGCGACCGCCCCTGGACGTGGGCACCGAACCGCAGCGAGTTACAGACAATCGGCTCCTACACGCGCTCCGGCAGGCTGATCATCGATCCCTCAGAGCAGGGAGGACGAGAGAGGGCGATACGGTTGTGGGAGGCGGTGGCGGAGCGGAATATGGGGATTAAGGTGAGTTAGCGTAATGTACCCGAGCTACACTTCAGTAGTTTCGGCATACTCATCCAGAATCGTTTGGCTCATGTGGCTTAAATGCTCGGCACCACCCACGTCGTCTATCGAATCATAAGACAAGTAGGAACATTGTTCGTATAGAGGCCCTCTTTCCAATAGCGAGAAAACCGGGCGACGCAATTCACTAATGACGCGGTCTCTCCTTTCGAGCGGAGCTACGATATGTAAACGGATGTCCATGTTTGGCTGCAGGGCCAATAGATCAGCCATACGTAGTAGCCCTGAGTAGATTGCTGTAGTGTGTTCTATCTCAAATGCCCTAGCCATTGAGCGTCCCTTGAGCCAGAGAACGTCAATCTGTTCAATCGTCCTTAGTGTTGTGTCGTCGTAGTTTAGAGGAAGTATATCTAGAAACTCGGAATGGAAAGATTCTGAAACGTGTTCCAATACACGAGCCTTGTCGTGCCTTGGAACCCAAATACGGAAACCCATCTTAGCGCCAATCTCGGCTACTTTCGCCTGATACTTGATTGAAGTGCGATGATCTTGTATGGAGGCTGGAGCAGGACGTTCTCCAAGCAAGTCTTCATCATCGTCGTCAGGAACCTCGACTTCTACTACCCTATCAGGTGTTCGAACGCGGTTTTTGGCCGTGAGTTGCCGGCTTTCCTTTAGAGAAAGCGGGTAGGCCATTGCCTCCTCCTGCTGTTGCCTAAGCAGATCGGCGAGGAACCCTCCATCCTGCTCATTGATTTCATTTAGGGATGTCCTGAAGAAACCCGTCCACGTCTTCGTACCTCTTTGGTAATTTCGAGTGAAGCTAAGTCTTTCCCACACACTGTCGTCGTAGACTGGTATCGCTTTTTCAGGATCTAATACAACTAAAGGTTTCACCCTGAATCGAACCGGGAATATATCGAGGTCCTCATGCCAGTAACTATCATCTTCGGTAGCAGTCGTTTCAACCTCCAAAATTCCGCACCATCGAGAAACCCTTGTCAAGTAACAGACGAAGATGTCCCCTATCTGGACGTTCTGTTCTGCAAAGCCCAAGTGCCTGAGTCTGAACCCGGTCATTGAAGCCCCGGTGTCCCTAAAGGCACGCCACGTTTCGGGGCTAAAAAGATTCAAGAAGTATGCCATGGGTTCCTCATATTGAAGCACGGATATGATCTGCACTCATCACATCATATCGAATTGCTCAGGATGACCTCTATTGGTGGAGTGCTCAGCTCACCCCTATACTTATCGTGTGGCTGCTATGACCAGTGACTTTACTCCGTTTTCTGTGCGCGCACCTGCCTCGACGGCGAATTTTGGCTCTGCCTTTGACGCCGTCGGGATGGCTCTCGATCTATGGCTTGATCTCCACGTTGAATCTGCGGATGCAAACCGCTTCGAGATACGAGGCGAGGGCGAGAACGAAATCTCCGGCCCCGCTAACTCCAATCTCATCTTTCGTGCCGCCTATATCGGCGCCGCAGGCCTTGGCGTTACCCTGCCTCCACTGCGTATAACGGCATCCAACGCGATCCCGTTGGCGCGTGGACTGGGAAGCAGCGCAGCCGCGTGCGCAGCCGGCCTTCTCATCGCCAATACGGTTGCCGGACGTGAACGAGACATGGACGGCATGATTACCGATGCTGCCAGGATCGAGGGACATCCTGACAATGCCACGCCTGCTCTGCTGGGGGGAGTGTGCGTCGCCGTCGCTTCGGAGGGCGGGGCTCCGGTTGCCCGCCAACTGGCATTCCCGGATGGTCTTGATTGTATCGCGTTTATTCCTGACCACATGCTTTCAACTGCAGACGCCCGATCCGCCCTCCCTCGGCAGGTTCCTTTTGGGGATGCGGCTTTCAACGTTGCGCGGACGGCTTTGCTTATCCATGCGTTCACAACGCGTCACTGGGCGGACCTGGCATTGGCAACCGAGGACAGGCTGCATCAGCCGTATCGTGCAGAGCTTGTGCCCTGGCTCGCTCCCCTTACCCAAGCAGCCAAGCAGGCAGGGGCATATACGGCATTCCTTTCCGGCGCGGGGCCGACCATCATGGCAATGAGTTCGCCGAGAAACTCTGAAGTCGTCGCCGACGCGATGGCCGAGTCCGGGCGGAAGTTAAATATCCCCGGTCGAGCGCTCGTCCTTTCTCCGTCAGGTCGTGGCGCGCATGTCGTCTCGGAGCCTTAATCGGTGCTCAGGGTCCAGAAATACGGTGGGAGTTCCGTCGCCTCCGCCGACCACATCAAGCGTGTTGCGTCACGAGTGGCGAGAGAGCGACAGGACGGTGATGATCTCGTCATCGTCGTTTCGGCCATGGGGCAAACAACGAACCAGCTTATCGAGTTAAGCCGCAGCATCTCGCACAATCCCGCGCCGCGCGAGATGGACCTACTCCTATCCACCGGCGAACTCATCTCCGGCGCGTTGTTGGCCATGGCGCTGCGCGATCTTGGTCACGGCGCGGTCAGCCTGAGCGGATTCCAGGCTGGTATCCGCACAGACACGGATTTCTCACGGGCTCGCATCACGCAGATTGAACCCAAGCGACTGCAGGACGAGATTGGGCACGGCAACATCGTCATCGTCGCGGGATTCCAGGGCACGACTGATGATTTTGAGGTCACGACATTGGGGCGGGGCGGATCGGACACGACTGCCGTTGCTTTGGCTGCCGAACTCCGCGCGCCCGTGTGCGAGATCTATACGGACGTGGACGGCATCTACACAGCGGATCCCCGGATCGTCCCGGACGCCCGCCGCCTTATCGACATCAACTACGATGAGATGCTAGAGATGGCGAGTGAGGGCGCGCGCGTTATGCACAATCGCGCCGTCGAGCTTGGCTGGGTCTACGACGTGCCCATCCTTGTCGCCTCAAGCCTGCTGGATGACCCCGGCGGCACGCGCATACACGGAGGAGAACTCATGGAGAATCGGAACAAGGTACGCGGCATCGCGCATGACGCCGGCATCGCGCGCGTCACGTTGCTGGGCGTGCCGGACCGCCCCGGCATCGCCGCGCAGGTTTTTTCGCCTCTCGCCGACGCCGGAATCAGCGTCGATATTATCGTACAAAATGCCGGTCAGCACGGCCTGAGCGACCTCTCATTCACCGTGACGCGGGGCGACCTGGAGGAGACGATTGAGCGGACTCGCGCCATACAGGCCGAACTTGGCGCGGCGGACGTGACAGCGGACGACCATCTTGCCAAGGTCAGCATTGTCGGGGCGGGCCTGACGAACTCTCCCGGCTACGCGGGCGCGATGTTCCGCGCGCTGCGCGACGCCAACGTCAATATCGAGATGATTACGACGGCTGAGATCAGCCTCACGTGTGTCGTTCACCAGGACCACGTGGAGGACGCCGTCCGCGCCCTGCACCGGGCGTTCAGCCTCGAAACCCCGGACGACATTCCGGTCTAGGGTGATGCGAGGCGTCCCGTGACTGAAGTGGCCGCGCCCTCGCTGTCCGTCATTATCCCCGCCTACAACGAGGAGGCGCGGCTGCCCGACGCCCTCGACGAGGTGACCGCCTATCTTGACGCCCACTATCCCAACGCGGAGCTGATTATCGCGAGTGATGGGAGTACGGATGACACGGAGTCCATCACGCGGGACTTCGCCGAGAAATCGCCCCGCGTGCGCCTTCTTTCCTTGCCGCATCGGGGCAAGGGTCACGCTGTCAAGCGGGGGATGCTGGAGGCGACGGGCGCGGTGCGTTTGTTCATGGATGTTGACCTGGCAGTGCCAGTGGAGATGATTGCCCCCTTTGTGGAGGCGACTCAGAACGCGGACGTGGTGATTGGGTCGCGATCCATAGGCGGAGCCGAACGGAGCGGGGAGCCGCTGTCACGCCGCATCGGTGGGCGAATCGTTGGCCGGGCGACACGACTCATTCTCGGCCTATCGGTGTCAGACACCCAGTGCGGATTCAAGGTGTTCCGGGCGGCGGCGGCGGAACTGCTATTCGACGGGCAACGTGTGGACGGGTTCGCGTTTGATGCGGAGATTTTGTACCTGGCGCGGAGGTGGGGGATGCGGGTGGCGGAGCTGCCTGTGACATGGAGATATGGCGAGATGAGCACCGTACGCCTCCACCACGGCCCGCAGACGCTGGCGGAAATCGTCAAGATTCGGCTGCGTGGAATGC
Source organism: Dehalococcoidia bacterium (assembly GCA_034428515.1). Classification (GTDB taxonomy): domain Bacteria; phylum Chloroflexota; class Dehalococcoidia; order UBA6926; family UBA6926; genus VXMO01. The sequence continues at coordinate 151,963 of DAOUHQ010000015.1, read as the reverse complement.
CCAAGCATATTGCGATGTTGGGGCGAAGGAAATGAGACTGATTCTCTCCGTTCGCTTGACAGTTGGTAGACAATAGTTTTGGACTGAGTTCGAAAAACTGCCGTCCGACAGCGCGGGGAGGCGGCAGGGACGAACTACAGCAGATGGCGGCTCATCACGCTGAGCATCCGGGCTGGTCGTTCAATGGCGGCCGGTTCGTGCTTCAACGTGCGGAGGGGCAGGTGTGGAACACCTCTCAAGCCGCCAGGTCTGCCTGTTGTCCGTGGTGCGTCTTGTCCCCGCGCTGAGTAGCGCATCGAGAAGGGAAAGCCGTACCCGGGAAGGCAGGACATCCACCATGGCGACCACGCAGATCGATGATCGCGCCCAAGCCCGTGAAGTAAAGGCCCAGACCGACGCAGCCATCGCGGCGGCGTTGGCCCAGGACTGGGGAAAGGCCGTCGAGGCCAACAGGGCTGTCCTGCAAATCGCGCCCAACAATATCGAGGCACTGAACCGACTGACCAAGGCGCTGCTTGAACGGGGAGAGCTTGCGGAGGCGCGGGACGCCGTGGACGGCGCGCTTAAACTCGATTCGTCGAACACAATCGCCCGCCGCAACAGGGATCGACTGGAACGCGCGGAGGCAACAGCTGAGACCACCACATCTGCGCCCGCTCCTGCCGGTCAGGGGAAGGTGGCCGAGGCGGTCGCTGAGTATGCGACGGGAGGCGCGGCGCAATCCGATGCGCCGAATCGGAACGTCTTTTCGGCGCACTTGCTGATGAGTGAGACGGGCAAGAGCACGATTGCGACACTGATCGATGCAACGGACCGCACGGCAGTGGGGCATTTGAGCAGCGGCGAGGCCCTGACGCTCAGTCGTGAGGACAACAGGCTGCTGGTGCATTCAAGCCGCGGGGAGCCTGTTGGCCGCGTTCATCCTCGTCTCGCCCAGCGGATATTTTCGCTCATGGATGCCGGCAATCGCTATGAGGCTGCGTTCTTGCGGGATCATCCTGCGCAGGGCGTACAGGCAATCATCGGCGAGGTCTATCAGCATCCATCACAAGAGGGACGGCCATCATTCCCGCCGTCAGGCGCATCCGATTTCCGGGGCTACGTTCGCAACAACCACGATTTGGTGGATAGCGGCCTCGGTGGGCCACCTGCGCGCGATATCTCCGACGATGAGGCCGAACCGCCGGCGTTGGATGCCCTGGTGCGCGCTCATGATCGTGGCGAGCTGGGACGATCGAACGGTGCGTCAAAGGACGACTTGGGCTAGGCGCGACTCGTCTCTCCACCCCAGCCCTGTCATTCAGGCCGGACGGCTAGAGTCCGGTTCTTACCCGATTGCCCCAAGCCGGTTCCGACGACTAGCCTCGCGCGAACGTGCGTGCTAGGCTTCATGTGACACATGCCTGTTGACACAGGAACCGGCCATCTGAAGCAGAAAGGACTCCAACTTGGAAACCGTCATCGGTCTGGTAGCGGGGGCAATCGTTGTGGGTTTGGCGGCGTGGATGGTTCAGGAGTTCAGGTGGCGGCAAAAGAATGCTGAACTACGAGGTCAACTCACCCGTGCGGTAGACGCGGAACAGTTGATGCAGGCGACCGAACAGCGCATGGGCATGGCATTTCAGGCTGCCGCGGCTCCGGTGATGAAACAGAGCATGGAGCAGTTCCTCGTCACGGCCACCAATAGCTTCAGCCAAAGCCAAAAGTCTTTCGAAGAGATGGTGAAGCCGCTGCGGGAGAACTACGAGAAACTCAACCCGAATATTGAGTCGCTAATGCGACAGAACATCTCCATTGCTGAGGCAACCCGGGGCTTGAGAGACGCACTGAGCGACAATCGGCAAGTGGGTGCTTGGGGAGAGATCCAGTTGAGGCGCATCATCGAGCTGGCCAACATGGTCGACTATTGCGATTTCTCTGAGCAGACAACCGTGGATGACGGCAGCGGGCGACCGGATGTCACTGTGCGTCTACCCGAGAACCGGGCAATCGTTATCGACTCAAAGGCAAGCGCAGCAGCATATCTTGAGGCGCAAGAGGCTGAGACCGACGAAAAGGCCGAAGAGGCATTGGCGCGTCACGCCGGCGCTCTCCGTTCCAAGGTGGATGACCTGGCACGAAAGGACTACGGCAAGCAGGTCGCCGGGTCCCTCGACTTTGTCGTGATGTTTGTGCCCGGAGACCAGTTTCTCGCCGAGGCCCTTCGCGCGCGGAACGACCTGATCGAATACGCCATGAGCAGGCGTATTGCCATCGCGACGCCAAGCACGCTTATCTCCCTCCTGTGGGCCGTCGCCAACGGCTGGGAGCGGCACAGCCTGGAGCAGAACGCGGAGGAGATACGCAAGGCTGGAGAGGAAATGCACGGTCGCCTGCTTACATTCATTAATCACTACTCACGGGCCGGGAATCAGCTCAGGCAGGCCGTCGACTCATTCAATACCCGTGTCATCCCGCAGGCACAGAGGTTTGCCCAGCTGCGCGGGCAAGATCCGGAAGTTTTTTCCGGGCCACCGCAGATTGAAGCGGAGCCGCGAGAATCGAGATATACAAGCGCTGGTCTTAATGCCAGCGACGATGAAAACGAAACCCCCTAGCCGCCGTGCTACGCTTGAGACGGTATGGCTCAGGTTGGAATCACATCTCAAATGGCGGCGGCGCAGGACGGCGCGGGAGCGACGAATGCTAAACCCGTCGTAGCGCAGAATCTTATCAAGGAATTCGGGGAACTCGTTGCGGTGCGCGGCATCGACTTTGAGGTGCGGCCCGGCGAGTGTTTTGGATTCCTTGGCCCCAATGGAGCGGGCAAGACGAGCACCATGCGCATGATTACCTGCGCCTCGCCTGTTACATCCGGTAGCCTGCTCGTGAACGGTATGCCTGTGCAAACGGAGGCGCGGGCAGTCAAATCCATCATCGGCGTCGTGCCGCAAGGCGACAATCTGGACGATGAGATCTCTGTGATCGACAATCTACGGCTGTACGCGGGTTACTTTGGCATCGGCAGGACAGAGGCCAATACCCGCGCGAAGAGCGCGCTGGAACTCTTTCAACTTGCAGACCGCGCCAACTCAAAGGTTGATGAACTATCCGGCGGCATGAAGCGTCGGCTGCTGATTGCCCGAGGGCTCATCAATGAGCCGTCCATCATCGTTTTGGATGAGCCGACCACTGGTCTGGACCCACAGGCCCGGCACCTTGTGTGGCGTACTCTGCGCCGCCTCAAGGACCAGGGCGTAACGATGCTGCTGACGACCCACTACATGGACGAGGCGGCAACGCTCTGCGATCGGCTCATCGTGATGCACGAGGGACGAATCCTGGCGGAGGGAACGCCATTGGAGCTCATCCGGCGCATTGCGGGCGAGACGGTCATTGAGGCGCACTCATTGGATGTCGCCGCGCTTGATCGCATCGCCGAACATCTCCGTGATGCCGGCGCGGAAATTGAACAGACGCCGGACACGGTGCACGCGTTCGGTCTCAACGGCACTGATGTTACTGAATCCAACGTGCAGGGCGCTCAGATCTATTCCCGTCCAGCCAACCTTGAAGACGTTTTCCTGCGCCTCACAGGTCGCGGTCTGGAAGAATAGTCATGCTATTGACGCCTGAACGTGTACCGTTTGGCTTCCGCGTGTGGCGGCGGAACTGGACGGTCTTCAAGAAATTCGCGATGGCGGAGGTGGGGCCGCTGTTCGTGGAGCCGCTGGTCGTATTGGGCGCAATGGGGATTGGCTTGGGCGCGTACGTTTCGTTGAGCGGCGATGAGAGCTATGTGCAGTTCATCGGGCCGGGCATCGTCGGTGGATATTCACTCTTTGCGGCGTTTTTTGAATGCACATACGGTTCCTATACCCGCATGGCCATACGAGGTTTATACGAGGCCATGATCGCTACGCCGTTGTCCATTGAGGACGTCATTACCGGCGAGGTCTTATGGGGCGCAACACGGTCGGTATTCAGCGCGACCGTGATCCTGTTTGTGTTGACGGTGATGGGATTCGTCGATTCGCCGCTGGCTATCCTCATTCCGCCGCTCGCATTCCTTGGCGGGATCCTGTTCTCATCGATGGCGCTGCTGGTCACCGCGCACGCGCCGTCATTCTGGACTTTCAATTATGCAATCACGCTTGGTGTGATGCCGATGTATTTCTTCGGGGGCGTGTTCTTCCCGCTGGAGCGGTATCCGGACGTTGTGCGGGAACTGGCATGGATCATCCCACTTACGCCGTACGTCGCCGTTATTCGTGAACTGGTTGCCGGCAGCCTATCAATGACGACCGTTTGGGGGCTTCTCTATCTCGTTGTTCTCGGCGCGGCGTTCTACTACCTTGCCGTCGCACGGATGAAGGCGCGGCTGATTCGTTAGGTGCGCGGCGGAGCGCCGTATCCTTGTGGGCCGGGCGCCTGTTCGATTTCGTGGATGACGCGTGACTGGCGGTCAAAAGTCGCTTTGACCCACAAGCCCTCTTTCATCCAGTCATAGCCGCCGCGGCGAAGCGGAGCAGGGTCTAGTCGGTACCGGATGCCGCTGATAATGATGACGAGTACTGAGTTGTATTTGGGTCCTGCCGAAAAGAGTCCGGACGTCGCACCCTCGATTTCCACGTCCTCAACGGCCATACGGTCGATGCGTCCCTCAAGCTGGGCGGGTTCAAGGAGCGGCCCGGCGGGCAGCGGCACAGGCGGGGTCTCCGGTCGTGTTCTGCGGAACAAGATGATGAGTCCGATGGTGAAGAGGACTGGAAGGCCGATAAGGAGCACGATGTACAGGTTGCCTGTGAGGAAGACGATGAACAGGGCAAATATGACGATCGTGGCGAAAACCCAGGAGTTTGTCCGCATGTCAGTCCCTATCCCCGCGCCTGCCTGTGCGAGTCCGCGCGTCGTGCCTACACGCTATAGTTGCACTAATGGTTGAAACCGACACCCCCGGTATTGCCGAACGCGAGGCATCTCCATATCGATTTGTCATCTATGGGCTCGTTGTCCTCATGCACCTCATGCTGGGGATCGCGTTTCTTGCCCCGGCGTCCGTTCTTCCGCTCATCACAGAGTCCTGGGACCTTAGCAAGTCTCAAGGCGGATTTGTCGTCACGAGCATAACGCTCGTGTTCACAGCCGGGACCATCCCAGCCGCAATCATTCTTGCACGATGGAACATTCGCGCAGTGTACGGCATCGGCTGGGCACTATTGGGGATCACGGCGCTCACGCCGTTTCTATCGGGATTCTGGTGGTTTATCGCCCTGCGCTCGATGCAAGGAATCGGAGCCGCCGCCATTACACCCTTAACGGCCTCAATCCTTATGCGATGGGCGCCGCCTCGGGAAGTTCCTATTGCGAACGCTGTCGCGCTCGCCTCTATAACCGTGGGCCTCGCGGTGGCGCAGTACCTTGGTCCGGTGTTGGCAGGCTGGATCACTTGGGAGTGGGCCATTGCCATAGAAGGATTCGTCGCGGCGGCCACTGCAATCTTGTTCGTGGTTCTTTGGCGTGAACGAGCGCCATTAGGGGGTGTGCCGCCCGAGCCGGTGAAGATTGGCGCTATCCTGAGCGTTTTCCGGCGGCGAGAGACGTGGTTAATGTCTTTTGCCGTCGTTGGGCCGTGGGCGCAATTCATCACGCTGAATACCTGGCTGCCCACGTTCTTCGAGGAGGAGCGCGGTTTGAGCCTCGCGATGGCGGGGCTTATGGCGGGTATCTTCTCATTGGCGGGCGCTCCGGCGAACGTTATCGGAGGAGCTATTGCGACGTTCATTGGGCGCCGGCGTCCCGTTATCATCTGGTCCGGGCTGATCGTCGGCGCGGCGGGAATGACGACCATCTATGCCCCGGTGGGGATATTAATGTTCACCGCGGTAATCGTGACCGGCTTCCTGCACTGGTTATATGAGCCATCGCTCTTCACCATCCCAATAGAACTGCCGGGCTCATCCCCTGAGAAGGCGGGGGCAATCTGGGCGGCCATCCTGACGGCGGGCAATGCCTCAAGCTTCATTGCGCCCATCATTGCCGGTTTCATCATTGATGAGACGGGGAGCTTTGTGATTGGCATTGCTGTTATCGCAGTAACCTCGTTCACCCTGTTCATCGCGGGAATTATGTTGCCGGAGACTGGACCGGGTCGACTGAACTCGCCGCACCCTGTGAACTAAGCCGTTCCTATCTGGAGTGCTACACTACAAGCGTTCAATCCGACCCCAAAACACATTGCCTATGGAGTTCAGTGGATGACGTCATCGTCCCGTTCGGCGCTGTTAGGGCCGACGCCTGCCGCGCGCCGCTACTTTCAACAGTTTCTGGGTGAACTCGCGGAAATGACCGACGATGACATGCGGCTGGTTTCGGCAATCGAATCGATGGATCAGGGGGCGCTGTTGGCACTGGGCGACGCGGTGTACACGGCCATCAGCAACGGCGATGCTCCGCTATCCGGAGAAGGCGTGGCATCCGCGCTGCCGGAGGGGCTGGACGGAGCGGGCCTTCGTACCGCCCTGTATATCACCCTGATGAACACCGTCACACGGGAACTGGAGATCGAATCTCCGATTGAGGCGCGGGCGGCGCAGGGCGTTTCGATAGAGGGCAATCTGCTGCCCCGCCTTGGGCATGACCACCTGGTGCTGTCCGCACGGTTCTCACTGGACACCATCCAGGCACAGAAACCGCCCGACACATTCCAGGGAATGGTCGAACTGACTGTTGAGCGGTTGTCGTCGCTGGTGGAGCTGGCCTCGCAGGCGATGATGGGCGCTGACGTTGACCCGTTCGAGACGTTCGAGCACAAGGATTGCGAGAAATGCGGGCACCTGTTGCAGCTTCACGTGGGCTTTGAGAGTTGGGACGACGTGATGGCTGAGCACAACGCATGGTGCCCGGGCAGGCGCGGGCATGAACGCTCCGTGTGATTCTCCCCGCTGATGACCGATTCCACCGGCGTTCGCGTTACGGCCCTGTTGTTGGGGCAAGACTCTTTCCGAGATGAGCGCGGTCGGGCGCACGTCATCGGCATCTTTGACACTGTTGGGGCGCAGCAGTTTCCGATGGCGTTCCAGTTCTCCATCTACTGCCGTTTGCATGGCGAGGGATCGCATCAGCTTATCTTGCGCGTGCTGGACCCCAACGGGATGGAGATTGTGCGAAGTGAGCCGATCACGGCGAATCTACTGCCGATCCAGGGCCACCAATTCTTCATGAGCATCGGCATCCAGGCTGAGAATGACGGTCTGTTCCTGGTGCAAGCGGTGGTGGACGGGAATGTAGCGCAGGAGGCGCCGCTGCTCGTTGAGTCCGGCGATAACGAATGGCACCACGACCCGGACCCACTGCACCTGGGCGGGCCGCCGCCGTCCAACTAGCCGGGGAACCGTCCCATGATTGGGATCGACACCGGCGGGACGTTTACGGATGTCATCCGCGTTGATGATGACGGCTCGATTCGGCTGATAAAGATTCCGTCCACTCCCGCAGACCCGGCCCAATCATTTCTTGCCGGTGTGAAGGAGATTGGTGGGGACGGCGACCATGGCGACGAGGCCGTTCATGGCACCACCGTTGGCACGAACGCGGTGCTTGAGCGACGCGGCGCACGTACGGCGGTCATCACAACGCGCGGCATGGCGGACGTTATCGAGATTGGCCGGCAGGCGCGCAACGATCTCTACAGCCTGCGCGTCACTCGTCCAGTGCCCCTAGTTCCACGTGAACTGCGTTTTGAGATCGATGAACGCGTTACCGCGGAAGGGGATATTCTCAAGGCGCCGAGCGAAGTTGAGCTTGGAGCGCTTGCTGAGTTGGTTGCCGCGTCAGGAGCCGAAACGATGGCAGTTGCGCTCCTGTTTTCCTTCCTTCGCCCGGAGCATGAGCGAGCTGTAAGAGAGGCGTTGAGACGCCGCCTGCCCGCCAACTTTCCCATCTCCCTTTCAAGTGAGGTGGTGCCGGAGTTCCGTGAGTTCGAGCGAACGTCAACAACCGTGCTGAATGCCTATGTCGCGCCCGTCATGCAGTCCTATCTGTCCCGAATCGACGAGACAGTTGAATCGACTGTTCGAATCATGTCGTCCAATGGCGGCAGCATGACCATCGGACAGGCAAGCAGTTTCCCTGTGGAGACGCTGTTGAGCGGACCTGCGGGGGGTGTTGTCGGAGCGTTCGAGGTGGCACGCGCGGCAGGATTCGACCGCATCATCACGCTGGACATGGGCGGCACGTCTACTGACGTTTCGTTGTGCGACGGCGAGGTGCAACGCACGTCTGAAGGCATCATCGGCGGGTATCCATTGCGTGTTCCGATTGTCGACATTCACACGGTCGGGGCAGGCGGCGGGTCTCTCGCAAGCGTGGACGCAGGCGGCGCGCTGACCGTTGGGCCGGAGTCGGCGGGCGCAGACCCGGGGCCGGCGGCGTACGGTCGCGGTGGCGGGCCGACCGTGACTGATGCCAATATCGTGTTGGGTCGGCTGCCTGCAGATAGGCCGCTTGCGGGAAGGATGGCGCTGGACGGCAACGCGGCGCTGGCGGCGTTGACGGGCGTGGCTCAGGGGCTCGGTATCACTCCGCAACAGGCCGCCGCGGGCGTGGTCCGCGTGGCAAACGCCAACATGGAACAGGCGCTGCGCGTCGTTTCATTGGAACGAGGTCATGACCCGCGAGATTTCACGCTAGTGGCGTTCGGAGGAGCGGGGCCGCTGCACGCCTGCGAGCTTGCAGTCGGGCTCGGCATCGGCAGCGTGCTTATACCACGTCTGCCCGGGGCTTTGTCCGCGTGGGGGATGCTGAGCGTGGACGTAACGCGCGACTATTCGAGGACCGCCATGCGTGATCTGTCAGACACGTCTGAGGAGGAGATTGCGCGGTTGTTGGGTGAGATTGAGCAAGACGCGCGGGGAGACCTTGAAGCAGTTGGCCTCTCTTCCGACCAAGCGACATTTTCAGCTTCGGCAGATATCCGTTATCAGGGGCAGGGATATGAATTGTCCATTCCATTGGATGCGCCTGACGGCCTTTCGCTTGAGGAACGTTTTCACACTGCCCACCTGCGCCGCTTCGACCACAGCCATCCCGACTGGCCGACAGAGGTTGTTACGCTGCGTCTCCGGGCAGCGATACGGACGCGTCGCCCTGCGTTTGAAGTCGTGGATGCGGATGGCGGACCGGACGCGAGCCACACATTGCTAGGCGAGACCACGTTGATGGCGGACGAGGGGGAGATTGTCTGCCCACTCTATGACCGCGACGCGCTGCTTGTTGGCAATCTGATCGCGGGTCCTGCCGTGCTCACGCAAACGGATTGCACCACATTCGTGTCGCCGGGGTGGGTTGGCCGCGTGGATGAACACCTGAATCTGATCCTCGAAAGGGCGTCCGCATGAGCGTGGATGCAATCTCACTGGAGGTCTTTCGACGTCTCTTCGCGGCCATCGCGGAGGAGATGGGCGCGGTGTTGGGGCGGACCGCGTGGTCGCCCAATATCAAGGAGCGGCGTGATTTCTCCTGCGCCGTCTTTGACGCCAACGGCCGCATATTGGCGCAAGCGGAACATATTCCCGTCCATCTCGGCGCGATGCCCGCGTCCGTGCAGGCCGCCATCGAGCGGTTCGATACGTTCGCGCCGGGCGACCTCATCGCTCTCAACGACCCGTATCTCGGTGGAACGCATCTGCCTGATCTGACGCTGATCTCGCCAGTATTCATTCCTGATGGCGTTGCGGACGGCGCCACCGGCGAACTCGCGGGGTTTGTGGCGACACGTGCCCATCACGCGGACGTGGGCGGCATGGCTCCCGGATCAATGCCCGCCTCCACGACGATCTATCAGGAGGGATTCATCGTCCCACCGATCAGGCTTGCGAAGGCGGGAACGCTCAATGAGGAAGCGGTCGAGCTATTCATGCGGAACGTCCGTACGCCGGACGAGCGACACGGCGACCTGGCCGCACAGATTGCCGCCAACCGCATCGGCGAGGGACGCTACGAGGCGCTCATCGAGCGGTATGGCTGGGGGACGGTGACGGAGCACGCCGAGGCGCTCATCGACTACGCGGAACGCCTTGTGCGGGCTGCTCTACGGGACATTCCGGCAGGGCGGTACACGTTTGAGGACGACATGGAGCCCCCGACGTCCGGCGCAGAGCGGCCTCGTATTTCGGTAGCCATCACGAGCGACGGCGACGGGTCGGTCATTGTGGACTTCACGGGCACGTCGGCGGAACAGCCGCTCAGCAATATCAACGCCGTGCGCGCCGTGACCGTTTCAGCGGTGCAGTACTGCGTGCGTTGCCTGGCCGGGCCGCGGGCTCCGGCCAATCACGGCTCATTCGCGTCCGTGGAGGTGATTACGCCGGAAGGATCGCTGGTCAATCCGCGTCCCCCGCGCGCCGTCGCTGCCGGGAATGTGGAGACATCGCAGCGGATAGTCGATGGTGTATTTGGGGCGCTGGCAGACGTGCTGCCCGAAAAAATTCCTGCGGCCAGCCAGGGAACGATGAACAATGTAACCATCGGCGGCACTGACCCACGTACAGGCCAGCCTTTCGCCTACTATGAGACGCTCGCGGGCGGCGTCGGCGCGAGTCCGGACGGGCCGGGCGAATCCGCTATCCACAGCCACATGACCAATACGCTCAACACGCCCATCGAGGCGCTGGAGTACCAGTATCCGTTCCGCGTGCTGGAATACGGTGTGCGGCGCGGCTCCGGGGGCGAGGGACGATTCAGCGGCGGGGACGGTCTTGTCCGCACTGTGGAATTCCTGGGCGATGCGACGGTCTCGCTGCTAACGGAGCGGCGCTCACGTGGGGCGTGGGGCCTTGCGGGAGGACACGATGGGGCACCCGGCCGCAATATGCTGCGTAGAATAGAAAGTGACCAAGTTGAGGAGTTGCCTGCGACAGTCACCATTGACGTTGCCCGCGGTGACAGGCTTACCATTGAGACGCCCGGCGGCGGTGGTTGGGGCGCGTTCGACTTAGCACCATGAACATGGAGGAGGCGGACCTGTGAGCATACGATTGCAGACGTGGCCCGGCGCCATGCTCGGCGCGCTATTGGTGGCGGCGTTGATGATGCTGGTCGTCGCGTGCGGCACAGAAGCTGCGGATGACGCGCCTGCAGACTCGCCCACTGCTGATTCATCTGCTGACGCCTCGCCGGAGATCGGTAACCGCGTCGGCAATCTCGCGCCGGACTTCTCCGTCACAACCACAGACGGAGTCACTCGCTCATTGACCGATTTCAAGCAGGCCAATCAGCCTGTCGTCGTCTATTTCTTCGCAAGTTGGTGACCGTCCTGCCGGTCTGAGTTGCAGACCGCCAAGAATGTTTACCCTGACTACCAGGATGAGGTTGCTTTCATCGCCGTCGATGTCGATCCGTCGGAGAGCGAAGAAACGATCATCTCGTACGCGGAACGCCAGGGATACCCATGGGAAATGGCAGTCCATCACGGCGATGTGATGTCCACGTTTGGCATCAGGAGCCAGCCGTCGAAGGTGTTCATTGATGGTGATGGCGTCATCACGCTGCGCCAGCTCTCTCGCACCATGGGCGAGGGTAACTGGCGCGAGGCGCTGGACGCGGTGACGGCGTAGGATTGGCGGCGACGGACTAAGTAATGCTGCCGCACGCCGTCCGCCCTGTTGTTGTAGCGCAGTTCGTTGTGCTCATCATGGCGGTAATCCTGGTGATTGGCGCCGTTGCTTGTGAGCGGACCGACGAGGCAGGGCCGCCGACACGGCCGACCGCCCCGCCGGCGTCTACATCCGTTCCCGAAGACACATCTGAAGGCTCGATCAGTCTCGCAACGCCGGATGAGGCCGCCTCGCTTGATGAGAGTACAACGGTTGAGGGAACCATTGCGGCGGAACCCGGCGTCACGCCTCCCGCCCTGCTACCCGGAACTGCGGAGCCGACCGCTCCCGCGGTGAGAAGCGGCACAACGCCGGAGAGCGAGGGTCCGCCACCGACGGAAGAACCTACCTCCCCAACACAGACTGAAGCCTCGCCTACCGACACGCCGGTGCCGCCCACCGCTACACCGGTGCCTCCTACAAACACGCCGGAGCCTCCCGCGCCGCCGACGGGCAACCGCATTGGGCAGTCAGCGCCGGACTTTGAGGTGACGACTATTGACGGTGCCACGAAATCATTGACGGACTACAAGCAGGGGAACAAGGCTGTCGTCCTCTACTTCTTCTCGAGCACTTGACCGATATGCCGGTCTGATTTGCAGGCCTTGAAGAGTTTGTACGGGGATTACTCGGATCGCGTTGCCGTTCTCGGCATCGCTGCGAGTCCAATCGACGACGAGAACTCTATCCGCCAGTATGCTCAACGGCAGGGGTATACATGGGATATGGCGGTTTTTGATACCGATGTGTCGAGAACCTACGGCATCAACCAACACGCCTCCGGCGTTGCTATAGACGGCAGCGGAGTCATCACCTTCAAGAAGGGCTATCGCGACGGCAGTCTCTCCACTCGCGAATGGCGTGAGATTCTGGATGAGGTGACGGGCGGTTAGCGCTACACCCCCAGGAACTTCCGCGTTACTTCGATGAACTCCTGTGGCTTGTCTACGGTGACGACGTGGCCGGCGTCCGGCACGTCCACCCAGGAGAGGTTCTTTGCCGTTGCGATCATCTTGTCCCGGAGCTTGTCGTCCAGCAGGGGGCTTTCCAACCCGCGCACCTCGAGGATCGGCTGCTCGATGGTCTCCAGCGCCTTCCAGTAGCGGTTAATCAGCGTCTCATCCGTGCCGTCCGCGAGCGGGACGTTGAATAGAGCGGCGTCCGCCCTCCACGTCCATGTGCCGTCAGACGTCTGCTTCAGCTTCTCCTCAGTATCCTTGCGGAGTCGCGCATCGGAGGCCCACGGGTTGCCGTCGCGCGCAAAGGCGAATGCCTCATCGACGCTTGCAAAGGACATGGGCGTTGGCGGGCGGTTGCCCCATTCCTGCTGTGCGCGCTCACTGGATTCAGGGCCGATGTCCACGATGACGATGCGTTCCACCTTTTCAGGGTGCTTTTCGCCGGTGTAGAGCAGAGAGTGCCAGCCGCCCATGGAGAGGCCGACAAGCACAAATCGGTCGAAGCCCAGTGCGACGACCAACTCATCAAGGTCCTCGACGAATCGATCACGCATGTAGCCGGTTGAGGCGTGCTCACTCTCGCCGTGGCCGCGCTGATCGATGGTGACGACGTGGAAATTGGGGGCCATGGCCTCCGCAAACTCGTCCCAGATATGAGCCTGCCCCGTGTGGCCGTGCAGGCACACCATCGGCATCGCGCCCTCATTGCCGTAGTCGAAATAGCGTAGACGTACGCCGTTCACCGTGACGTGCTTCTCTTGTACTTGTGTGGCGGTCATGTCCCAGTCCTCCCCGTCGTTTGCTGTCTAATCCCCCAAACCGACGCGGCTATTGTAACAAGGGTGGCTGGCCGAAGGGTGCTACTGTCCCCAGACGGTGGTGTCCGGGAAGAGGTCTACCCAGGCGAACCAGAATGAGGGCGTTGTGGGGATCTGGATGAGGCTTGCGCCCTCCAGCGGGCCGGAGATTGCCTCGCCCGTGCTAGCGCTCCAGATGGAACCCGTCTCGCGGTCACGCATCACCGGGCCGGAAACAGTCGGGGCGTCCCCGATTTGAGCCTCGTTCGCCTGCTCAAACGTCAGAACCTCCGGCGCGTTCATGCCGAATGGCCCTTGTGCGATTTCGTAGGCCTCATCGTCCAACAGACGACTCCACGCCGCCGCGAATCCCGCCTCCGGTTCATGGATGACGACGATTTCCAGTCCGCCGAGGATATCGTTCGCGATAGGTGTCTCGGCAAGGTCATCGTAGGCGTAGGCGCGCCTGGCCGTGCCGATCTCCACGCCCAATACGAGTTCCTTGATTTCAAGCCTGAAATCACGGACGTTTCGGCCGAGGATCCCGGCGGACGGGTCCGTATAGTACGAGTCGTAGGTGTCCCTCTGAAAGCGGCCGCGCTTGTCCAGCACCTGCGTCTCGGGGTACAGCGCTTTCCATGCCTCCCACGACATTAGCCGTGATGCCACAAGCTCCAGTTCCACGCCCTCAAGCGGGCCGGAGAGGGCGGTGCCGTACGCCTGGCTCCATTCCGAGTCCGTCTGGTCATCGAACATGACCAGGTTGTTGAGGATGAGCTTGCCGGAGACGCCGAATGTCAGCAGTTTCCCCTCCACCTCTCGGCCATACACGATGGCCGTATAGCAGAGCGGTCACCACGTGACCGCAAGCGGCATTCCTCCTACCGTGTCATTCACGATCTCGTGGCGGCTGAGCATGGCGACGGGATAGGCGCGGGCGTCCCCATCGAGCTCAACGCCGATGATCGGCTCATCCGCGTTCATCCAGGCCTCGGCTCCGGCGGCGTCCACGAACTCCGGCGCGCGGATCGCGGGGATGGCGTCCTTGGCGAGGACTGTCACCACGTCCAGATCACGCTCGATAGTGGTCGGCGTTACGGCCGACTGTCCCGTAGAGGGTGTTGATGCCGCAGATTGGGACGACGACGTTGAGGCGGGCGATTCAGGGGTGGCGGTCGGGTTCCGCGTTTCAACGACAGGTTCGGCCTCGTAGGTGACCTGTATGGTTTCCTGTTCAACGCCACCGATATTGCAGGCGGCGAATGTGAAGAATGCAGCCGCGCTGAGGACGATGGTTATGAGGGTCGGCCTGAAACGTCCGAGGGTTCGTAACATACTTCAGTCTAAAAGGGTAACGGTGACGATGGCGGTGCCGATGCTTGCCGCTGAAGTAATGACTGCTGAGCGGAGGAGACCCTTTATCTGTTCCATATATCCAGTCTAAAGGGCACCACAAACGGTCGTTCCGGGTCTCGTAGGGGTGTCTGCGTTGACGCTACGCACGGGCGCTCCTATTCTGAGCGTGATTGCTCCTAGTCCGCGAAATGAGGATGTCATGACAAACGGGACAGGCTCCGGAGGGACGGGCGCGCTGCACGGGCTGACCGTACTTGACCTCACGGGACCGCAGGGACAGCCGTGTGGACGGATTCTTGCCGACCTCGGCGCGGATGTCATTCTCATCGAGCCGCCGTCCGGAAGTCCCTCCCGCCGAATGGCCCCGTTCGCGCACGGCGAGGCGGGTCCGGACAACAGCCTCTTCTTCGTCCACTTCAATACCAACAAGCGCGGCATCACGCTTGATCTTGATTCGGAGCAGGATAGGGCGCGCTTACTTGAACTGGTCAGGAACGTGGACGTTGTTCTCGAATCCGGCCATCCCGGCGAGATGGAGGCCCGTGGCCTCGGCTACGACGATCTCGCCGCTATCAATCCTGGCATCATCGTCACGTCCATCACGCCGTTTGGGCGCACGGGCCCGTACCGCGACTTTGTGGGCGCGGATATTGCCGTGACCGCGTTGGGTGGCTCCGTCTACCCGGAGGGCGAAGCAGAGGGCCCTCCCGTCACCATGCCCCGCTACCAGGGATTCCAGCTGAGCTCCATCCATGCCGCGTTCGGCACACTCATCGCCCTGTGGCATCGGCGTACCACGGGCCGCGGCCAGCATCTCGATGTTTCCATGACCGAGGTACACGCTCATAAGACCATGAACCTCATGCGCTATGCCGCGATGAGCGAGGTCATGCCGCGACGCGGCAGCAAGGGCGGAATCGGCCCAACCCAGTATTTCCAGGCCTCCGACGGTGTGTGGGTACAGCTTGCGTTGACCTCGCCGCGGCAATGGGTTGAGTTTGCCAACTGGGTCAACCATCCAATGCTGCTCGACCCTGCAATGCGTGAGTTGAGCGGACGGGACAGTAAAGCAGACGAGATTACGGCCATTGCCGGAGAATTCATCAGCACGATGACTGCTGAGGAGTACCTGAGCGGCGGCGTGGAAAGGCACGTCACTGTCGCCCCTGCCAACACGCCGGCGGATTTTGCCGCGCACCCGCACGCGGAGGTCTACGGATTCTTCTCGCCAATGGAGCATCCCGTTCTGGGCAAGTACATGATTCCGGGCGGGACGGCTCGCTTCGGCGCGAGTCCCCTGAGTGTTCGTCGCCCTGCGCCCATGCTCGGACAGCACCAGGATGAGGTCCTCGGCGCTGCGCCTGTCGAGCGCCAGGCTGTCCCTGTTGGGGGTTCAAACGGAGCAAGCGATTCCGGCCTGCCGCTGGACGGCGTGCGGATTCTCGCATTCGAGCGTGTTTGGGCTGCGCCTTTCGGCACGCGATTCATCGCCGATTATGGCGCGGACGTCATAAAGGTGGAATCCACCAAGTTCGCGGACGGACGCGTTCACGATCGTGAGGGCAACCCGACGGCATGGCGCAGCACCAACGCGAGCTACGGCGAGAACAATCGCAACAAGAGGTCCATCGCGATTGATCTGCATACACCGGACGGGCAGGAGCTGTTCAGGCGGCTTGCGGCAGAGGCAGATGTTGTCGTGGAGAACAACGCGCCGGGCGCTATAGACCGATTCAACATCAACTATGACTTGCTCAAGCAGGTTAACCCGCGCCTGATCATGGTCAGTTGTCCCGGCTACGGCGCGATGGGGCCGATGAGGAATTTTACGGCTGTCGGCCAGTGCCTCACCTCGTTCACCGGGCTTGGCTACCTGTGGGCGCAGCCGGACGCGCAATGGCCCGCTCGCGGCAGGAATGCCTACCCCGACTTCATCACCGCCGGCAACCTCGCCCTTTCCATCATGGCTGCGCTTCACTACCGCGACCGCACCGGGGAGGGTCAATACATCGAGATTCCGCAATTCCAGGCCACCGCGAGCATGATCGGCATGGCGTTCCTTGAGACACAGTTCGGCGCGGAGTCGGCGGAGGCGTGGGGCAACCGCGATCCGAATGCCGCCCCGCAGGGTGTCTACCAATGCGGCGGGGGCGACCGCTGGTGCGCCATCTCCTGCCCGGACGACGACAACGCGTCATGGCGCGCGCTGACGGAAGTGATTGGGCGGCCGGAGCTTGCCGACGATCCTCGTTTCGCAACGTTCGTGGATCGGCAGGCCAACCACGATGCCCTCGACGAGGAGATCTCGGCGTGGACGCGAACCCGTTCCGCGCACCAGGTTATGTACTCTTGCCAGCGCGCCGGCATCGCTGCGGGCATAGCGGCCACCGGCGAGGACCTGTACCTCGATCCGCAGTTGCGCTCCCGGGGGTACGTCGTTGAAGTGAACCACAACGTTCCGGGCCCCGTTGAGCACCCGGGCATGACGATCCATTTCAGCGAATCACCCGGTCGCGTTCGCATGGGGGCGCCCACGCCCGGCCTCCACACGCGGGAGGTCCTGACGGAATTGTTGGGGCTGTCCGACGAGGAATACGCGGGGCTCGAAGAATCCGGCGCAATCGGCTAGCGCCGCCGCTAGCCGCGTCCGTTCACAGCGCGCCATGACAGGCAGGCGGCTTCCCCGGCAGATGACTGTCGTCCCGGCCTATCGGCTTGAAGGTTATTTTGCCGAGCAGGCGCTTAACCAGGTTGAGCAGCCCCCGCTTGAATCGTTCAAACAACGGCTGCGCCTCTATATCCACCGTTTGCTTGCCGGAGAGCAGACAACGTTCATCGACATCGGCGAACACTGGACGATGACGCAGACAGGCGATCCTGAACTCAACGCATTCATCCGCGCGGTGAATGCCACGGACGCCCTCTCGCCACGCGGAATCGTCGAAGACACGCTGTACAAGTGCTCGCAGGCGCTGCCACGTCCGGACCTGTCCGCCCGTGTCGTCATCCTGATGGGAGATGGTGAAAGCCGGGGACTGACACAGGCGATGCAGTACGCGAACGGCGTCAGCCTCAGCTCCGGCGTCACGCTCCTGTTTGTGTGGCCCGCGCACAACTGGACGGAGACGCTTGCCTATATAACGGCTCACGAGTACGTCCACCTTGTCCGCAATTGGCTCTTCCCACGCGGCCTCACCGGTGGTCGCATGATCTACGTCAAGAACAATGAGCCGGACACACTGTTGGACGCAATGGTGACCGAGGGGATTGCGGATGTCTTTGCGGGTGGCATTGTGCCGGAGCATCGGCCGCACTGGATCTCAGCGCTCCCGTCGGAGGTTGAACGCGCAATCTGGCCCAGCGTGGAGAGCCGACTGGACGATACCGATCCGCTAGAGATTCGTCGATATCTGTTTGGAGACGATGATCGTGTGCCTGTATGGACGGGTCATGCGATTGGCTACGCCATCGTGCAGTCCTACCTTGAGTCGCATCCGGAGGCGCGCGTGGCGTCAATCATCGGCCTGCCTGTGCGCACGCTCTTTGAGGAGAGCGGCTACGTGCCCGGCGGTCGGGAGGCTTAAGCAAGAGGGGCGCGGCATATGCCGCGCCCCTCTCTGACATGACTGCGGGCGTTCCTTGCCTGCCGTGTCCCGCAGCAGATGGACGAAGAGCGGGACGGGGAGGAGTGGCAGGTCAGATTGTCACGCCCGGTGTGTCTTCTTATTTGCCCCAGCGTTGATGGCCGAATCCCTTTCCATGGCGGCCGAATCCGCGACCGAACGAGGCTCCGTCCGGCCTGTCGTCGTACCAGTCCAGGTACTCGTCGGCCTCGTCTTGTGTGATCTTTCCGTCCTCAACGGCTGCGTCAAGCTTCTCTTCCAGCTTGTCGCGGTAGGCCTGTTCCCATTTCTCCTTCCACGCCTCTTTCGTCTCTTCCCGCGCCGTTTCCATTGCGTCGCGAACCGTGTCCTCATCCTCGTCGAGAATCTCAGCTACACGCTCAACGAAATCATCGAAAAAACTGTTCTTGTCGTCGTCATTGGATTCCTGGGCTATCACGACCGTGGTCGCCACTCCCAGCGCAAGCAGTCCCGCCAGCGCTCCAATGATTAGAAATACTCGTTTCCTCACCCGCTGCTCCTCCTCGGGGTCGCCATGCGTGCCCCTAAAGAGGGCTTACACGGTCGCCGGTGTTGGCTGTGTGTGAATGACCGGTCAAAGAAGAAAACGCAGCCTCGATACGCGAGGTTAGCAGCCCCAGGGGAATTCCCAAGCCGACATACCGCAGAAGACACTCTTCCAGGCCCGACGCCAGAACGCGGCGGACCAACTGCTTGAACAACCATTGTTGGATCGCGAACTTTAAAACAATTTGACCGGCTTTGTGTGGCGTAACTAGAATGAATCTCACCCGCTAATGGCCGCAGCGTCGCGGATAACTCGGGTACTGTGGGCGGTTAGCTCAGTTGGTTAGAGCGCAGCGTTGACATCGCTGAGGTCAGAGGTTCAAATCCTCTATCGCCCACCATTTTTCTCTGAATTGTCGTGTCGAGATATGCCTCGACGGACTTTGAGCGCGAGGGGTGATTCATGACCGGATGGCGTGTGCGCGTACTTACGGCGATTACGGGTGTCATTGCCGCGTCATCGCTATTGCTAGCGGCGGGGTGCAGTGACCCGGAACCCACCCCAACGCCGCAGCCAACGGCAACCCCCGCACCCACCGCATCGCCCCAACCGACGGCGACACCCCAACCAGCGCCCACACCTGTTCCAACTGCCACCCCACAGCCGACGCCGACACCCCGGTCGCTCCCGCTGACCGCTGAAGAAGTGTATGAACTTGTCAGCAGATCCGTCGTCCGTGTTGAGACTCCAATCACGCTCGGAACTGGCGTATTGATTGAAGGCGGCTACGTCGTCACAAGCGCCCACCTCGTCCTACCGTACGCACATGTCAACGTGACGTTGGCAGACGGCCAATCGATTCCGGATGCGCCCGTTGCGCATGTCGACTATCTGACAAACACAGCGGTACTCGGGCCGTTTCCGCCCGTAGCGGAGCCCTTGTCGATTGCAGAAGCGACCAACCTCAAGACGGGCACGACCGTTTATCTTGTCGCGCATCAGTGGCATGAGGGGGCTGATCCGGAACCGTCGATGACGCAGGGGATCATATCCGGCACGGCCCATTGGGCAGCGGCCAATCTCACGCTCTTCCAGACGGATGCGGGCGTGAAGGCAGGCCATCACGGCGGCGCGCTCGTCACGGAGACGGGAGCGCTGGCCGGGATCAGCGGGCTCGTCGGCCCGGACGCGCCAATTCCACTAATCCCCCATGCAGATAGCCTCCTCACGAAGATTGAGCCGCTGCTCGGCGGAGAGGACGTTTCTGACCTGGGAGATCGGCTGCTTCGGGCAGAGCACGAACTCAGTGATGGCGAGGGCACACTTGTCGCCCGGCTTGGGCAGCACGGTTACGCAATAACCGGCCCGCTTGGAGAGACAGTCACCATCGACGTGACGAGCGACAATGATGTTTTTCTCATCGCATGGGATTTCATCGGTAATCACATCGTGAGTGTTGACGAGACGAACACCGGCACTGAGACACTGTCACTGACCATCCGTGAAGATAGTCCCTATGTGGTCTTCGTTGAGCAATACGCGCGAAGTGAAACAGAGTATGAGATCAGCAGCAGCCACGGGTTGTTCCCACTGATCGATCTCGATGACGGAACGGTTGTCGAGCCGGGGCAAAGTGTCATCGGTGCTCTGGATAACCCTGCTGATCATGACCTGTTCTTTATCGAGCTCGAAGAAGGCGATGCTATCGTCGTGGACGTTGAGGCGGCTGCCATTGATCCAGTCGTGTTCGTTGGTCGTGACGATGTTTCATCGCGCCTGATGCGGAGCGACGATGACGGCGGACACGGATTGCTCAACCTGGATGCCAGTCTCATTTACGAGGCGTCGAGGACGGGTCGCCACGCGATCCTGGTGGCGGACTCCCGGCACACCCGATCCGCCGGTTACGTTCTCAAGGTTACGAGGGATTCCACCACCAAAGATGAGACTCAGGCCGATTCGGTTAGGCAGGCTTAGGGTGTAAAATTTAGTGTCCGACCCCACCAGGGAGGCGGAGAGACGGCGGTTGACCGTGCCTCCACCTCGAGGATTGTTTCCGCGCCGCAAGAATCGTCGGCAAGGAGGGAGAGATGAAGCACCCAATTGTTGCGATCCTTTTGCTCGTCGTGTCCAGCATGCTAATTTTCGGGGCTGCGGTGGGCTGCGAAAGTGACGATGAACCCGAGACCTACCGCATTGGTGTCATGGAGGCTCTCACCGGCCCCGGCGAGACGTATGGCAATGTGTCCAACCGGGCGAAGCAGTTGGCGCTGGAGGAGATCAACGAGGCCGGCGGAATCAATGGTACGCCGCTTGAGTTGGTGGTTGAGGACTCCAAGTGCAATGCCCAGGACGCAATTACTGCCTATAACAAGCTGACGGACGTGGATGACATCAAGATCATTCTTGGCACGTCCTGCAGCGGCGCAATGTTGGGCGTCGCTCCACTGGCTGAAGAAGACGGCGTTGTGCTCTTCTCCTCATCGGCGACCAACCCGGATATCGCAGACGCGGGGGACTTCATCTTCCGCACCGCGATCAGCGATGAAAAACTGGGCATAGAGACAGGCAACCTCCTGTGGGCCGACGGCATTCGAACGCTCGCCACGATCTCCGAGTCGACTGACTACGCGGAGGGAGTGCGACGCGGCGTTTCAGAGCGGTTTGAGGTGCTCGGCGGGCAGGTGGTGGCTTCAGAACGCTATCAAACGGAAACGCTGGACTTCAGAACGCAACTAACTCTCTTGCGGGAGAGCAACCCGGATGCGTTGATGGTAGCCGCGCAAGGCGAGGCCAGCGCGGGCTCGATAATCAAGCAGGCTCGGGAGATTGGGTATGACGGCCCAATCTATAGCGAGGTTGTCTCGATCGGCTCGACGGCCCTCGAAGTGGCCGGAGAGGCGGCGACGGGGCTCAAGGCCGTGATCGCCGACCTGGATCCTGGCATTGCGAAGGGCCAGAGCGTCCTTCAGAATTTCCGCGCCAAGTATGACTACGTCACGTTGCCTTGGTACCTGGGCTCCGCTTACGACAGCGTGTACATCGCGGCGGAATGCCTCAAAGAGACGGAGGACGACCAGGATACGGAAGCATTCCGAGATTGCCTCTACGATGTCACGTGGAGCGGCGCGATCGGCGAGAATTATTCCTTCGACGAGCGCGGTGAGGTTGTCGGTCTCTCCAACGTCGTGATTGAGATTCTCCCGCTTGCAGAGCGAACCGAGCAAAACCAGGGCTATCGTGTCCTGGGCCCCGC
Source organism: Dehalococcoidia bacterium (assembly GCA_034428515.1). Taxonomy (GTDB): domain Bacteria; phylum Chloroflexota; class Dehalococcoidia; order UBA6926; family UBA6926; genus VXMO01. Next base: position 129,831 of record DAOUHQ010000015.1, on the reverse strand, counting down.
CCCCGCCTGAAAGCCGGACTGGTCCTGAGAATTACGGGCGGCGCTCCCGACACGGGAGCGCCGCCCTTGTTATCTAGGCAGGAGCGCTGTGTTCCTCGACAGGCTCGACGCGCACGTCCGGCAGCCAGCGCAGGAACTTCGGCAGATACCAGTTGCGCGCCCCAAGCATCTCCATCGTCGCCGGCACGAGCACTGACCGCACCAGTGTTGCGTCCAGGAGAATCGCGACCGAAAGGCCGAAGCCGACCTGCTGGTTGATGATTGTTTGGCCGGAGGCGAACGCGCCGAAAACAGCAACCATGATGAGCGCCGCGCCGGTGATCAGGCCGGCCGTCTCACGGAGGCCGAACGCCACAGCCTCACGGTTGTCGCCCGTCTGGTCAAAGCGTTCCCGGATGCGGCTTAGCAGGAAGACGTGGTAGTCCATCGACAGCCCGAACAGTATCGAGAACAGGAACAGCGGAATCCAGACATCAATGACCGCTGCTTCCTGGAACCCGAGGAGATCCCTGCCGTAGCCCTTCTGGAAGACCAATACCAGCAGCCCGTACGCCGTCCCGACGGACAACAGGTTCATGAAGACGGCCTTGATCGGGATTACGATGGAGCGGAATACCAGCATCAGGATGAGGAAGCTGACGCCGAGAACAAATGCGAAGACGATAGGCGTATAGCGGGCGACGACGTCAAACACCTCCGCCGCAACGGCGGAATTGCCTCCTACCAGCACCTCCGCGTCCACGCCGTCGAACGCCGCCGGAATGTGCGTCTCCCGGATGGTGTTCACCGCATCGACGGCGGCATGGCTCGCGGGCTCGCCGGGGATAACGACCCGCAGCAGGCCAAGGTCATTGGCGGGGTTTGGTTCGAGCAGTGTCGGCAGTGGGAACGTGGGGTCGGCCAGCAGTGCGCCCTGGAGTTGCTGTATTGCGCCGGTGACGCTCGGGTCGGTCAGGTCACCGTCAATAACGACCTCCGTCGGATTGATGAGGCCAAAAGAGAACTCTTCCTCCATGACAAAGAAGGCCTCCCTGGTTTCGGCCTCCTCGGGAAAGACATCCACGCCGTTTAGACCGGTCTCGATGTCGAAGTAGAAGTACGTGGCGACAAGCATCGGAACGCCGACAAGCACGACACTCAGCAAGGGGTTGCGCATGACGATATGGGTAATGCGATCCCAGAAGCCGCCCTCATGGTTCGGTCTCGCACCAGATTCAGACCGCCCGAACCTGGGAATCGACAGCGTGTTGATACGTGTTCCCATAAGGGCAATGACTGCGGGAAGGAGGGTCAGGCTGGCCGCCACGGCGATGATGACGACGAGGATTGCGCCGATGGCGAGCGACTGGAAGAATCCGAATGGGACAACGAACATGCCGCAGAGGGCAACAACAACTGTGGCGCCGCTGAACAAGACGGTCCGGCCCGCAGTTGCGCCCGCCTTTACTGTTGCGTCAAAGGCGGACAGCCCTCTTCCCAACTCCTCCCGGAATCGCGAAATGATGATAAGGGAATAGTCGATACCCACCGCGAGGCCAATCATGATGATCATCAGCTGGACGAAGAAGACCAGCTCATAGAACTGCCCGATTACTGCCGCAATGCCCAGCGCGGCAACCACGCAGACGAGTGAGAGGCTAATAGGCACAAGCGCAGCGACAACAGCACCGAACAGCAGAACGAGGATAATCAGCGCGACCGGAATGCCGACCCTTTCACCTTGCTGCAAGTCTCTCTCAGAAAGCTCATTGCGCTCGAGAGAGATGCTGGAATCACCGACCGTCAGGACGCGGAATCCATCCTTGCCATTCTCCTCTTTCGCAAGGTCAAGCAGATAGTGAACATTGTCTTCGGCGTCCTGCAGGTCGCCCGTCATGATGACGGGAACCAATGCCGTGCGGCGATCCTGCGACACGAGGACGGCGGCCTGCAGCGGATTCACCTGGCTGAGCTCGTAGAAGTTCACTACTTGCTCAACGACGTCATCGCCCAACGATTGAATCTGTCCTGTTAGCGATGTAACGCGTGCCTGGAATGCGGGATTATCAACGGTCAGACTTTCGGACTGGACGATGACCATCTCTGTAATGGGCTTCGGCCCACGCATCCGATCCTCAAGCAGTTGCTCCGCCCTTTGGGATTCGAAACCGCTGCCCAATTTCAGTTCCGTAGTAAATGCGCTGGACAGCAGTTGCCCGCTGAGGCCCATACCAATCAACGCGACAATTATCCAGACGGCAATTGTGACCAGAGGCCTACCGGCGCTGATGCGGGCGAGTCGTTCAGTCATGAGGGCGTCCCTTCCCGGGGTTCCTTGGTGCGAAGGACAAGACGCCCTTAATGTGCATCGCCGACTAGCGGCGATGCAAGGGTGGCAACGAACGGCGGACTATGTCACGGGCTATGCGTCATTCAATGAAGCCACGCTGAACACGACGGAGAAGGGCTTGCAGTAGATGACGACGCTGCCCATGGCGGAGACGTCCACGCCGGCGGGAATCGTGTAATTCTGATCGCCGCGATTCCCCTTGAGCGGACCGAGATCCACATAGCCGGGCTGCTTAACGTCTGGCGAGCGCATCGGATCAGGGTGAGGGGAGAGAATGACGTGCAGGGCCGGGCCGTTTGTCACGTTCAGGTCTTCAAGCCTCAGCAGCAGACCGCCTCCGGGCGCTGAATAAATCGTCGCGTCCCCGCTGCCCCTGTGGAAGCTGTCGGCGTCACGGAACCTTCCGGCCTTGAGCGCCACCGGTCCGCCCTGCTGTTCCATGACCGAGGCCATGGCGGGCGCCATCATGTCCGCCGCCTCCGCCATGCTGGCCTCGTCCGTAGCGGCTGCTCCCATCGCTAACCCCTGCACCATGTCTGACATCATTTCGCTCTCGACAGCGGTGACTGAGTCACCCGCCATGACCATGGACGATGCGGTCATCGACGAACCGGACGGAATCTCTTCCGACATGACCGGTCCGTCCACCATCGCCATGCCGGCCATGACGCTCTCGATCTCCTCGCGTTCCATGCCCTCAGGCACAACGGCCTGCGCGGCGAATGGAAACTCCTCTTCAACGGTGACGTTGATGAAGAGGGGAGATGCCAGAGACCAGGTGAGGAATAGCCCAATCAGGACGACTGGCGCGCCTCCGATTGCGAACGGCACGCGATGCTCCCAGGCGTAGCGATGCCACTCCTTTTTCACAACGAGCCAGGCGAAAGCGGCGCCAATCAGTATGGCGCCAACTGCTATGAAGAACCTGTATTCATAGAGGCTTGGAAGGGCGCGTTCAAGGTCGCCGAAGGTGGGCATTGGATCCGTTCCTTTCCGTGTGTTGGATTCCTTGATTCCATCCTAGCCCCAGTTGCAAAACCGCCGACTGACTGTGTCAAGCTGTTGCGCCGCTGTTTTATCATTAAATGGTCGCCAGGGTGGCGACGGGAAAGCGCGTGGGAAAGTGGGACGAAGGAGGCCATAAGTATGGTAGTTGCGTTGCGCCCGGAAACGGATGAGACGGCTGCTCCCGGGCATGCAGAGCTCTTTGAATCGTTAAGCGAAGAGCACCAGAAAAATGTGGTGCGGTGGGCCCTTGCCAACAGGGCACGCGTTTCAGAAGAAGCGCGTGTCTCTCTCAACAATGCTCTGATCGGGAATGTCTCTGTTCGCGGTTTTCGTGAATCCAACGTGCCGGATGCCCCGGCCATCATGCTGATTCAGCCCGTGCGAAACGCGGCACTTGTAATTGATGTCATTGCTCAGTCCGTACTGACCGTGTGGTGGGAGTCACGAGCGGAACTGCGTGGCTTCGTGGAGGCAGCCGTCGAGAATGCGGCCCAAAGCGATGGTTCCACGCATGGCGCGCCCAGTGAGAGTCTTTCGGCAACCCTCGCCTCGGCGCATCCTCAGTATTCATCGGACGACGTGACCCTGATGATCACGCTGGTGATGAGTGAGCGTTCCATCGTGGACGAGGAATCGCATGACGAGGAACCGCACGAGGAGGTAGCGACAACAGATGCCCAGCGCATTTTCGACGACTTCTTTGTTGAGCTTCGCTCCCTGCCGGCGAGCTATCCGGAATGGGATGGGCCGCTAAGCCGGCTCATGGAAGAGATCGCTGAGCTCAAAGCCAACAAGACCAGGGAAATTGAAGAGGCGGGCGGCCCCGGCAGCCGCATTGTTGAAGTCGTGGACGCTCATACCGATCTCCTTTCGTTCTTCGAATGGACCGTGGACGAGCGGCTACAAAACACGACGGGCCCATGGGACGATGCGGAGTCCGTCAGCAAGGCCATCGAGAATCTTGCCGAGATCCTGGAACGATACGAGACGGTGCGTGAGACGGGCGCAACCTACGGCGAGGAAACACGGCGAGCGGCGGAACGCACCGAATTCCAGGGGGAGATTGTAAAGGCACTCGCTGCGCTGGAAGAGGCAGCGGTTATGCCGACGCCGGAACCCATAATCGAAGAGGTTGTCCCAGTGGAGGATACGTTTGTGGAGGATGATTCCGAGGCAGAGACGTCCATGACGGGCGAATCGGCCGAGATCGCCGCTGTAACGGATGACCTGGAGAGACAGTATCTGCGTGACATGCTGGAGGCGCTGCAGCGGGAAAACGCCGACCTTAAGGCCGCGCAGGATGTTGCTCATAGGCAGATCACGGAACTGAATACGGCAGCCGAAGCGGTGCAGAAGGGTTACCAGGCCCTTAAGCAGGAACATACCGATCTTCAAGATGAGGCGGAAGAGGCCGTTCGCAGAAACGAGGAGACGCAGGAGGAGCTTGCTTCCCCGCCTGACTTTGGTGATGTGGCTTCCGTTCTGGATTTCGCCGAGGACCGCTGGCCGAACGAGCTGAGGCTCGCGCTCAACAACAACTCAGACCACAAGTTGTATTTCGATCAGCCGAACCAGGTGTACAGCGCCCTGGAGTGGCTGGCCACGACGTACCGCAATTCCAAGACAGGTGAAAAGCCCGTGGGCAACCTGGATGTCTCGCTATTCACGACGTGCGGGTGGCGATACCGCCCGTTCCAGCCTGACGCCGCGCCCGGCAAGTACCGCTCTGATTATCAGACGACCGATGACGGGACGAAATACATCCTGGATGAGCATATCGGCCGTGGCACCGGACGCACGCCGGGACAGATTCGCGTCGCCTTCGCCTGGGACGAGGAGCGCAATATGGTGGTTGTCGGATACATCGGTCGCCACCAGCGCCCCAGCGGCACCTAGCAAGCAAAACACTTACCTCGATGGAGGATGAGCATCTCGGGGGCGGCCCAGCGGGCCGCCCCCGAGAATTTTTTGAGATTCGCATACGGAAAGGCGGCGACCCAACCGGTTCACTAGTCAAGTAATTGTGCGAAGTTCAAGAAAGCTTGCGGGGAGGGCGTGGCGGGATTAACATAAGCCGTCACCTTTCGTGTGGGTTGGTGACACGCGCGGCGCATGGAGATGTGGCCGCGCACGGTGTGATGATCTGGGGAGAGGGGATGAGACCATGGATCGTTTGAGGACACCGCTGACAGATTTACTTGGGATAAAGTACCCGATTCTGCTGGCCGGCATGTCGCTTGGGATGGATGACCGGATGCCCAGCCCGCCCCGGCTCGCCGCCGCGGTCACGGAGGCCGGCGGACTTGGTGTCATGGGATGCGGCAGCCGCAAGCCGGACACGATTGACCGGTGCATCAAGGAATTCAAACAGCTTTCCAGTGGCCCGTTGGGCATCGACCTCCTGCTGCCCGCCACGATGGCGGAGATGGGCGCGCAGGACACCAAGGCGATGGTGCGGGAGCGTCTGGAACGCGACCATCCGCAGCACGTCGGCTTCGTCAAGGAGTTGATGCAGGAGCACAACCTGCCGGACGTGGCTCTTGCGGACGATGATGCGGAGGCCATGTCGCCTGACCTGCTCCGACGCCAGTTTGAGGTCGTTGCCGACCATAATGTGCCCATCTTTGTCGCCGGCCTTGGCGACCCCGCGATGATCATGGACGTGGCGCGCTCGCATGGTATGAAGGTAGGCGGTGTCGTCGGCGCTGTTCGCCACGCCCAACGGCAGAAGGCCGCGGGCGTTGACTTCGTGATCGCGCAGGGAACCGAGGCAGGGGGGCACACTGGCAACATCGCCACGTTCCCGCTTGTCCCGCAAGTTACGGACACGATGGATCCCACGCCCGTCCTTGCTGCGGGGGGTGTTGGTTCAGGCCGACACATCGCCGCAGCCATGGCGCTTGGGGCGCAGGGCGTGTGGGTCGGCTCCGCGTTCCTCGTCGCGGAGGAGAACGCGATTCCGGTGGAGCACCAGGAACAGATTGTCGGTGGCAAGTCTGAGGACTTCACGCTGACCAAGTTCAACACCGGCAAGCAATCTCGAAGCTACAGGACACCGGTCAAGGAGGCGTGGGCGCAGTCCGGCCTTGAGCCGCTGCCGATGCCGCTGCAGGGCATTTTGATGGAGCCGCTGTACGCAGGCGCCCGTCAGTCCGGACGGCTGGACATCGACGCGGCAAGCGCCGGGCAGGTGGGTGGAATGCTCAAGGCCCGCCGACCGGCACGTGACATCCTGCTCGATATGGTCAATGAGGCGGAGGAAACCATCGAGAGAATGCAGAACAATCTGCGATAGCTTGGTGGCTTTCTAGAGACGGAATTGGGAAATTCAAATAGGGAAACTGTGGAGAAGGGATAGGGGAGGACACAATGGCAAACAGGTTACACACACCGCTTTGCGACACGCTGGGCATGGAGTACCCGATACTGCTGGCCGGCATGGCGGTCGGAGGCAGCCAGGATCTGGCGCCGACGCCCGTTGAGATGGTTGCGGCTATCAGCAACGCGGGCGCGCTTGGCGTGCTTGGCGACAACTTCCGCAATCTCGATGAGATGGACGAGGGCCTCCGCCGCCTGAAGTCCCTCGTGGGCGACAAGCCGTACGGGATGGACTTCCTCGTGCCGGCAACGCGTGCCGAGGTAACGGCCTCAAGCAATCGCGAGCTGTACGCGCAGGTCGCGCCGCAGTATCCGCAGCACGTTGCGCTGGTGCAGGAGTTGATTGAGGAGTACGGTTTCGAGGCCGAGGAGGTCTCCGAATCCGAGCCGATGTCCACGGAGCTGTTGCGCAAGAAGTTCGAGATTGTCCTGGACAACAAGGTGCCGCTGTTCGCCGCGGCGACGGGCGAGCCGCCGGAGTGGTTTGCACAGCAGGCCCATGCGCAAGGCATGAAACTGATCGGCATGACCGGCGCAGTGCGTCACGCGCAGCGACAGGTGGCCGCGGACGTGGACATCATCACCGCCCAGGGTACAGAGGCGGGCGGCCACACTGGCAACATCTCCACGTTCGTGCTCGTCCCGCAGGTCGTCGACGAGGTCTCGCCGAGGCCCGTGCTTGCAGCGGGTGGCATCGGCACCGGGCGGCACGTGGCGGCGGCGTTGGCGCTCGGCGCGCAGGGCTGCTGGGTCGGCACGGCGTTCCTGGTCGCGGAGGAGAACAACATCCCGGACGCGCACAAGGACCAGATTCTGGGCGCGCGGTCTGATGAGTTCACCACAAGCAAGTTCTCGTCCGGCAAGCAGCAGCGGGCGTTCCAGAACGCCGTGAAGCTGAAGTGGGCGGCGTCCGGTTTGGATGCGCTGCCGATGCCGTTGCAGGGCCTGATCCAGGAGCCGTTCACACGAGCGGCGCGCAAGGCCGGCAGGCTCGACCTGATCGGCAACCCGTCCGGTCAGATCGGCGGCATGCTCAAGGAGCGCCGACCCGCCCGTGACATCCTCATGGACATGGTCAATGACGCCGAGGAGACCATCGAGCAGTTGCAGGGGAATCTGCGGTAGGGCTGATACCCAGCAAGTTCACCGGAAGATTAAGCCCCCCGCCGTGCTTAGCGCAGCGGGGGGCTTTCTTTAAGATGCAGCTCCCCTACATCCGCTCGAGGCCGAGGGTTATTTTCTCGCGGGAGGTGAGGTCTGCCGAGGCGTCGTTGAGGCTGCGTGGTGGGGCCCCTGCCGGGATGCCAACGATGGATTGCTCCGTGTCCTGATTTGCGGGTTCCATGCCTTCGAGGAGGCGGGTTCGCACTTGGTCGACGACGCCCTTTGCCTTGGCCAGCGAAGACTCCAGCTCTTCAGCTGTTTCGCCGCTGACCAGATCGCCCGGTACCTCCGGTGCAGTGTCCAGCAGTGCGAGTCGGTAGCGTGAGACCGTCGCCGAGAGTTCCCTTTCAAGGGAGATCACCTGCTCTTCCAGAGCTGACACTCGTTCATCCCGCGCGGCGAGTTCAGACTCCATGGCCTCAATGCTCGGCTGCTCGCTTGAGGGGGATTCACCACCGTTGGGCGCGGTTTCTTCCTCAGCCTCGCCTTGATTGTTATCTATGATCTTGTCTGCCGGCTCGCGCTCTTCGGCTGCAGCGTTCGACTCATGCTCATTGGTCGTCGTCATGGCAGGTTCCCCCATTCGGTCTTGTGATTGCTTGTCCGAAGGGGTTGTAGCGCGTTCGGGGCGGGGTGGGCAAACGGGTGTGTCACATGGGGGGCGCCCTTCGACAAGCTTAGGGTGAGCGTGGGGCGCGGGAATGACGGGTGGGGCTTAGGGCGAGACGGGGAAGGACGTGACGGTGATGGACCGTTCTCCGTCCGGGTCTGAGAATTCCACGATGGACGACAGTCCCACCCATGTTGGAGAGCCCGGGTAGTAGGCCACCACGCCGCCCTCGCTGATGTTCATGTGGGCGTCCCAATGGCCCAGCGCGACGTAGTCTCGACCGCAGTCCGCAATCTCCTGCGGATAGATCGGGTATGATCGCCCCGCGTCCGCCTGATCTCTCACGTAGTGGCCGTGTCCGATGGCGATCTGCCACGGCTCCGGCCCGCGCGGCGGCGGCTCCTTGAGCGGGTATAGCGACACGTCGTCGTAGCTGACGTGCGGCTTACCCCATACGGCGAGGCCGAGCTCTGGGTATGTCACCGTCTCGCCCTCCGGATCCTTGATCAGGTAAACGTTGGGCGTTCGGCCTTCCAGATCCATTCGCCAGTAGACGGAGTTCTGCTCCAGCGGATCGTGATTTCCGGGCAGGATTACCGTGGGCATCGGCAGGCGTTCAAGCTGTTCCATCACATAGTCGGCCACGTCCGCCCTGATGCGGTTGTGGTCGAAGAAATCGCCCGCGATGAGGACGGCGTCCACCTTCTCCTCAAGCGCACGATCTACAACGATCTTGAACGCGTGCAGGCACTTGCGCGGCTGCGGCGACCATCGCTCCGTGAACGCGCCGATATGCACGTCCGATGTGTGGAGGATGCGTATCTTGTCGCTGGACATGTGCTTTTGGGGAAAGACCCTAGACCATCATTGAGTTGTCATTTGAGTGGTGCCGGGGGCGGGACTCGAACCCACACTCCTTTTTGGGGAAGCGGATTTTAAGTCCGCCGCGTCTGCCATTCCGCCACCCCGGCACGTGATTCTGCTCACATAACCGGGGGGCCCCATCAGTGTATGTCGACATTTCGGCCATCTGCGTGCCGAGGAAATTATGCAGCCTGAGTTCTGTTCAAGAGGCGAACGAGGCGACTCTTGCGCCGGTCAGCGTTCCTGCCGTGCAGCGTCTTGCCCTTCGCGCGGTCCAGGGCAACCATGGCGCGTTTCACGGTGTCCTGCGCGTCCTGTTCTCCGTCCTCAATAGCCTCACGCGCACTGCGAATCAGCGTTCTGATTGTCCGATTCCGGTGGCGATTGATTTCGCGCTTCTTGACTGAGCGTCGATGCGCCTTCGCCGCGGAGATTCCCTTTGCCACGTGTTCCTGCTCCTTGCCAGTTATCCCTTGCGTTGTTTGCCGTTTGAGGACTTGCGGCTTGCGCCAATTGCGCGCGCCGCCCCACCGTTTCGCCGCCCGGCGTTGGCCTCACGACGGCGGCTGTGTCCCGATGTCCGATAGACGTTGATAACGCCCGGCAGGTCCTCCAACCGGGACATCATCCGGCTGACCTGCGGCAGTCCGCTGGCTTCAACCGTGAGGGTTATCGTAACCGTCCTATCCGCATTGTGTCTATCGCGAACCCCTGTGATGTTGATGTGGTCGGCGGAGACAAGCGTCGTTATGTCACGCAAAAGGCCGACTCGATCCTGTGACGAAATGACGACGCTGGACGGATATTTCTGCTCGAAATCCGGCCAGCTCACTTCCATCAACCGCTCCGGCTCGTCCTCGTTGCGCACGTTGTCGCAGTCCCCCCGATGCACCGTGACACCACGGTTGCGCGTGATGAACCCGACGATTTCCTCGCCGGGCATCGGGCGGCAGCAGGGCGCGGAGCGGGCCCTCGTGGGACCAAGCCCGGGCACGTTTACTGCGAGCTCTCCGCTGGATGGACGAATCGGTATCGTTTCCGATTCTTCCTTTGGGGGCGCGATGCGCGTCGCGATCTGGTTGACGCCCACCTGCCCCGTTCCCAGCGCGAGGATGAAATCATCTGCCGTCTGGTATCCGAAGAGCGTCGCCAAATGCTGCGGGTCAAGCTGCACGCCGAGCCGCCGCGTCTCCCGCTCCAACAGCTGGCGACCACGCGTCGTGCTCTCTGAACGTTCCTGAACGCGGAACCAGTGGCGGATCTTGGAGCGGGCCAACTCTGTACGCACATAGCCGAGATCCGGATTCAGCCAGTCCAGACTCGGTCCCTTTGGGTTCTTGGACGGAATGATTTCAATGGTGTCGCCGTTGTGGAGCGTGTAGCTCAACGAGACCATGCGGCCATTGACTTTCGCTCCGGCGGTGCCATAGCCGACGTCCGTGTGAATGCGGAAGGCGAAGTCTATGGGAGTGGAACCGGCCGGCAACTCACGAATCTCGCCCTTCGGTGTGTAGACATAGACCTGATCGACGAGAATCTCATGCTTTAGTTGATCGACAAACTCCTGCGCGCCGATCACGTCCCGCTGCCAGTCCAGCAGCTGCCGCAGCCACGCGATACGCTCATCAAATTCGCCGCCGCCCGCGCCCTCCTTGTACCGCCAGTGCGCTGCGATGCCGTATTCCGCCATCTGGTGCATATCCGCCGTTCGGATCTGCACTTCCAGCGTGTTGCCGTTCGGCGTCACGACCGTTGTGTGCAGCGATTGATAGCCTGTTTCCCGCGGGTTGGCGATGTAGTCGTCAAATTGGCCGGGCAGGGGCCGCCACATGCCGTGGATGATTCCAAGCACGCCGTAGCAGTCCTGCACGTCCTTCACGACAACGCGGACGGCCTGCAGGTCATTGATGTCGTCGAAATCTCGCCCGATCTCGCGGTAGCGCTCCATCTTCTGGGCGATGCTATAGATACTCTTCGTCCTGCCGGAAATCTCAACGTCTTTGTATCCCTGCGCCGTGAGCGTCTCCCGCAGAGCCGTCAGCGCCTCGCCGACTCCCGTCTCGAGCTCCGTCAGCCGCGTGGCGACCAGGTTCGCAATTCGCCGATGCCGCGCAGGCTCAAGGTGGACGAACGCAAGGTCATTGAGTTCCGATTCGATGCTGTCGATGCCGAGCCGATGAGCGAGCGGGGCGTAGATATCACGCGTTTCCAGGGCGATGCGGTGACGGCGGTCGGGCGTGAGCGCGTCCAGCGTTCGCATATTGTGCAGGCGATCCGCCAGCTTGATGAGCACGACGCGAACGTCCTGAGCCATCGCGAGGAACATCTTACGGAGGCTCTCGGCCTGGTAGACGCTGGCATGTGAGGGCAGGGCTGCCGCCTCACCTCCTGCTCCCTGCTGCGGCTGCGCGGCGAGACGTGAGAGCTTTGTCACACCGTCTACGAGGTCCGCGATTTCCACGCCGAAACCCGTGCGCATCTCATCGAGCGTCATGGGCGAGTCTTCGACGACGTCATGCAGGAGCGCCGCCTGCAGCGTCGGCGCATCCAGCATTTCGATGTTGGTCAGGATGAGCGCAGTCTCAAGGGGATGGCAGATATACGGGTCGCCGGACTTGCGGAATTGACCCTCGTGGGCGCGGTCAGCCGCGTCAAACGCCTCACGAATGGCATTGATGCGCTCCGCCGGCAGCCGATGCGCCTTTAGCCGCGCCTCAAGCTCATCGAACGCCGGGTGCGAAGAAACAGCCACCGCGCCGTCTGCCACTGAATGGGCATCTGCGGGGGCGTCGTCAGGTATCGCCGAACGCGCGCGAGCCATAGTCGCTATAGTTTACCGCTTTATGCGCTGCGGTATGCGCTTAGGTGTGGGGATAACTGGAAGCCTTGCTCCCCGTCATTCCCGCGAAAGCGGGAGTCCAGAACTGAGGCGAGCATCAATTGAACCTGCCCAGCCTCTTTGCCTCTTCCCGATGTTCGCGCAAGGCATCCGGGTCAGGCCTATCTTTCTTTTTCGGAGGTCGAGCTTCCGTATCCACCAGTTCGGCGTATGTCGTGCCTTTCAACAATTCCCCGATCCAGACATTTCCAGAAACAGGATCGATACCGATTAGGTGTCGGTCGAAAAGTGTATGGATGTCTGCGCGCAGCAATAAACCATTCGTGGCGTCGTTCAAGTCGGCCTCTTTGTACTGACGAATGTGGGCCGCCTCTAGAGCTTCAACAGCATCGCAGCCAGTGATGGCACAACGCTTGCCATATGTGTCTAACAACTTATTGCGGAACTCATGCTGACCTCGACGACGGGCGATGGATGTGTCGATCTTGTCTCGCGCCTCCGGTTCATTCGAGGAGGTAAATTCACCTTCATCCGAAAGTTGTTGTCCGATATCTATTATTCGAATGTCCGCATTTCCGCGGGAGTAGTGCCATGCGGCATATGAAAGGTCAGGGATCGAACGCACCGGCGATTCCATCTCGTCTAGGCTGCTTAGAACGTGTTTACGGAGTTCAAGATAATCACTTCCGCTGAAATTGTTATAGTTATTTCCCTTCCTGGCCTTGCTGGCTTTGCTAGCCAATGAATGCGGAAAATGCCTCTCAATGTACCGCAGATTGTTCGTGTCAAGGGCAACATATGAGTTTGGACGGATCCAATACAGGCCCATAGGCAAAGTCTTGAGGCCAGTTTTCTCAACTCTGAGTGCAATATCAAAGGAAGCCCCGAATGCTGCTCGCGTGTTTTCGCTGTCAGCCTCGTGGAGTTTCAGCGCGTCTTCAAAAACCTGCCACAATGCTTCAATGTCTCCAGATTCGCGGCCACTGGCATAGTCGAAGAACCACCACTGCTGGGTTTGTACTACCGGTACACCGTGAAAGTCGGCCGGGAGATCTAGCCCCATATCAAGATCGCGATTAAGTGATTCTGCAATCATTATCCTTTTGGGCCACTTAGTATTTCCACGGTTCATTAGGGCCATCACAGTAAAAGGACAAATGTCTTCCTCGTCGAAGCGCGCTTCGCTCTCGACTTCCCGAAGTGCGTTCTGAACCGCTGTTATCAGCGGTCCGCGGCGGTTCCTGTAATCGAGTAGTTTGGAGGCGAACTTCTCGAAGAAATCTACCCAAGTGAGTCGTGGGTCAGGTTGAGCCATTGCTGTGTCCTTTCTAGGGGAGGGTTAGGGTAAAGGACTAACTCTCTAGATTCCTCGGCTCCATCTCGGAATAACAGTAAGGAGGCGCTGCTTCGGGATGACATGGGGAAGGAAGGGCTTTCTCTAGATTAATTTTCGCCTTCTAACGCCCACCAGACCTGCCAGGAGGCCGCCGATTAGGAGCAGGTCTGCGGAGGGGGCGCCGAGGCCGCAGCCGCCGGAGTCACCGCCATCGTCTTCGTCCGTTGGTGTGGTCGTTGTGCCGTTGCCGCCCGTCGTTGTGCCGGTGGCGGAGGCCTCTACGGTCAGGACGCGTTCAGAGACGGTCGAGAGCTGATCGCTGTAGGCGGTGATGGAGAGTCGGTAGAGGCCGGGGACGAGCGCGGCCGTCTCACCGGCAGAGAACGGCACGACAAAACCGCCGCCGTCCGCTGTGGCGTCACCTGATTTGACGACGTTGCCAGTCGCCGGATCTGACCACACGTAGCGGACGCCCAGCTCGCCAGGACCATCCACGTCCACGCTTACGTCCAGCGGCTGACCGATGACGATGCCGCTAACGCTCTCCGGTTCAAGGCTAATGGGCTCTGCCGCGCCGAAGTGCCAATCGCCCGGGCTGAATGGATAGTTCTCATCACGGAACGCCTTGAGTTCAGCGAACTGCGCGGGCGGGTCGAATCGCTCCAGGTAGAACGGCCCGTTGCTGATCACCATGAGACTGCGCTCATCAAACCACGCCTGCGCTGCCTGGTAGCGTTCAGTGGCCTCCTGTTCCGTCACGAGTGCCTGCCCGCCGATGGTGAGCGCCGCCATGGGCACGAAACCATCGCGCTCAAACTGTCCGAGCGTGCGGTCGACGGTGCGCGCGTCGCGGTCTTGCACCAGGCTGAGCCAGGGCACGCCGAATCGCTGGGCGGAGGTATCGCTGTAGGCGGCGCGGCGCTGGTTGAACACCACGTCATCCATCGCGGCCAGCACCTCCCACGGCATGGTCATGCCGCCGGGAACGGCGTACTCCGCGATGTAGTCGTCCACAAAGTGCCAGTAGTCGACGTAGACCTCGATGCGATTCTCATCAAGCACACGGAAACCGCGGACGGTGTCCAGCAGCGGCTTGGCGGTTGTCGCGAGGGCGAACTCAACCTGCGACTTCTCCGGTCCGTAGACCATGTCGAAGGTCTGGTAGATGTCATAGACAAGGTCGGCCATCGTGATCTGCTCACCGTGATGCCACGGGGCCTGGAAGAACTTGCTGTAGTCGAACGTGACCTTGGACGTGGCTTCCACGCCATCGCCCACGCTCGCCCACTCTCCCGCCTCCGCGTCCCATCGCTGTACGCTGGCAGGCACGGACATCTTGGCGCCCGGCCCCGCCGTCTCCACCTCGTAATCGGCGCGCATGGGGATGGGCAGGCCGGTGAACGGGTGTCGTGTCATTGCCGGATCGGCCAGGTTGCGCCATACATCGGAGCTGTAGACATCGCCAAAGCCGGATACCGGGTTCCACGTGCTGCGTTCCGTCCACACCCATAGGTGGCCGACGGTGAGCGTGTCCTCATTGGGGATGTACGCCTCCCGGAACGTCCATTGAAGCTTCGGCCCCGCCGCCACGTCCTGCGTGACGCCGACGATTTCCGAGTTTGCGGGGAACGTCGTCAAGATTGTTGCGAGCCAGACGCGGACGGACTCATCCACGGAGACACGCGTGGCCTCCTGGTAGAGGGCGTCGCGCTCCGCACGATCATTGAAATCGCCACGGAAGATGCGCTGTCCAAGGTCATCAAGCCGCGCGTTTTCGTATTGCCAGAAGCCGGTCTCCTGCCAGCCGGGCATGTTGCCCAACCACGGCGCGGCCATCTGGTTGATGGTGGCGGAGTCGTAGCGTTCCGCCGCGCCACGCCCCCATCCCTCCGTGTAGGCGTGCCACTCAAACAGCTGCGGGTCCGTGCTGTAGACGGTGAGGATGGCCGGGGCGAACTGGTGATAGATCGGGGCAATCAGGAAGCCTGCCTGCTCCAACTCGGCGCGGATCAGGTCGCCGACCTCGCGCCGTTCATCTTCCACGCGGATGATGAATCGCAGGCGGATCGGCTCGTCGTTGTAGTTCCATGCGCCGTCCACCATCGTTGCGCCCGCCGCCGTCATGGCGTCGGCGATGGCTGCCCGCGCCCGTTCCGGGTCATAGGACAGGTCTTGCCGCGCCAGCATCTCCGAAACGACCGTGTAATCAAAGTCGAACGGATTGACATGCGTGTGCATGGGGCGGGCGAGGCCCTTGTAGATTTCCTGTGTGATGAATTCGCGGTTGACGAGGTGTTGAACCGCACGCCGCACTTCCGGCAGCGAGAACGGATTGAGTTGTCCCTCCGGCGCGGGGGCAGGGTTCAGGATGAGCGAGATGGTCGATGCCGGCGCCTCATACAACTCAACAGAGTCGTCGCCGCGCAGGGCCTGAGCCGCGTCCGTCTTGAGATTGAAGATGTACATGTCCATCTCATCTCGCTGCAGTTCCTGCGGTGCGAGGTCAACGTTGAATGAGCGGTAATGGAGGGTGTCCACGGCCGGCCCTGGCCGGTCATGCGGCGGGCGATAGTCATCACCACTCTGCGCGAGCGCCGCGCCGCCCCCGGCTACGAGGCCGAGTATCAGCACAAGGCTAATTATGAGGGGGAGACGGAGTCTGGAATTACGCATCAATCTCGCCCCCGTCCTCGTCGTTGTTTGCTCGACGACGCCTGCGCGCGTTCAGTTGCACCGCGCCGATGATGCCCAGGGCAATCAGGCCCACCAACGCCATATCCGCCGTCGCGTTGCCTGTGCTGCACCCACCGGACGACGAGTCGTCCGTTTCACCGGACTCAATTCGCTCCAGCGCCTCCTGGATTGTAGCCAACGTGTCTGAACTCAGCGCGTTTTTAATGTCCGCGATGTCAGCCGCCGTCTCCTGCAAGTTGTCGAAGCCGAACTCATTGTAGAAGGATGCGGTGGCGGAGTTGCCGGACGCGTCGAATACGGCCACGCTCTGCGGCCCCTCGCCGGCAGTCGGGAAGAAGAGCTGAGTCGTGAAGCGTCCCTCATCATTCGACTCGATGGTGGAAACGAGGACACCGCTGACGAGGATGAACATGTCCTGATCGGCCTGGAAATTGAACCCCTGAATGGTCACCGTTGTGGCAGATGCGCCGCGTGCCGGCGAGAGGAAGATCGACGGGCTCGGCATCTGGCGCATCCGCGCAAAGCCAATCTTCTGGTTCGTGCCCTGGAACTCGCCGAGGCGGGTGTCCGGCCACACGAGGTACACATCCTCATCGGTGGCAGCAATCGCCATGTAGTCGCCGATGAACTGACCGCCCGGGAATCCGAAGTTGGGGTTGGAGGCAGAGTCTGTCACGCGGGAGTTGATGCTGAACGATTCTCCGTTGTCCTCGGACACGGTGTAGTAGATGTGATAGCGCAGATCAATGCCGGGATCGTCCCGCGTGTCCGCCCACATCACGTGAATCTTGCCGTCCGGGGAGACATCGATGGCCGGGAAGAACTGAATGCCGGATGTACGGTCATCGTTGATTCGCATTGGTGGCCGGCTCCACGTTTGCCCCCCATCCATGGAGCGGACGAACATGACATCCGCGTCGTCTGACGGATCCCCGGAGGGCGCGGCGGAGAACACCATGTAAAGCTCCTCGTTCGGACCTACCCCAAGGTGGGAGAACGATGACCCCCAGAATCGGTAGAAGCTGCTTCTTGGTGAGAAGCCCAACTCCAGAAAGCTCGCAGCCTGCCGTCCGTCTGCGAACGTCTCGCCACCGTCCTCGGACTTCGCGACGTACATCTGCGCCAGCCCTTCGAACGGACCGTCGTCAGAGGAGTCCATCCATGAAACGTAGACGGTTCCGTCGTCATGCGTTGCCACATAAGACCCCTGGACAATGCGCTTCAGGCTTTCGACGACCTGCCCGCCGGGAATCGTGTCCGGCGATTGCAGGGCCTCAGGATTGTCCTGAAGGGTCACTTGCTCTGCGCCGCCAAACTCGAAGACCTGCCGAATGATCGGGCTGACGATGACGGGATCGGACCAGCTGATACCGCCGTCCTCTGAGCTGACCAGCTCAATGGTGGTCTGAAGAACGGGATCGCTGAGGAAGGCGAGTTCGTCCGTGTAACGGATCCGGTACGTGGTGTTGAAGTGGGTGTAGGAGATGTAGATGATGTCCGAATCCGGATCATCAGGGTTTGGGCCCACGGCCAGCCATGGCTTGTCCAGGAACCCGAGGGAGATTGTCCCGCGGGTTCTGCCAAGCGTATCGATTTCAAACTCGGACGTTACGCCGCTCCTGACGGCCGGCGTGCCCTGCGTCCACGTGAATCCGCCGTCGCTGGACGAACTCAGCGCCATGCTGGAGACAACCGCCGATCCCAGCAGGTTGCCGACTGTGAACTCTTCAATGTCAAGGGAGATGAAGGTGTTGTGGACGGAACCGTCCCGGTCGAATGCCAGAACAGGATCCCCACCCGCGCCAAGTTCCTCGCGCGGCCGCTTGATCACCGCCGGGCCCTCCCACGTCACGCCACCGTCATACGTCACGTACATGGTGGTGCCGGGGAAGTTGTAGTCGATCATGCCGGCAACGATGTGGTCGGGATCGAACGGGTCGACGGCCAGGTGCGGCTCCGTCTGCAGTGGGGCCGCGCTGAAATCTGTCGGGATCAGGATGTTGCGGCTGAAGCGCGCAGAGGGATCGCGATAGGGAACAAGAACGCCGCCCTGTGA
Source organism: Dehalococcoidia bacterium (assembly GCA_034428515.1). Classification (GTDB taxonomy): domain Bacteria; phylum Chloroflexota; class Dehalococcoidia; order UBA6926; family UBA6926; genus VXMO01. The sequence goes on along the minus strand of DAOUHQ010000015.1, from coordinate 111,553 downwards.
ATCAGGGGCGCCCTGCGCGGATGCGACGGGGCCGGTCTGTCCCTCGCCGCCGACATTCTCTGAGTTGGCGTCGAGACCCTGCGCCATCAGTGAGGCTCGTCCGGACAGGTATCGGGCCGTCTGATCTCTAAAGGCGAGCACGTCCGGCGCAAGGTACGGATAGTCCGGCGTGAGGATGCCTGGCGACCCGGTCGTTTGCCTCTCTCCCTCCTGTGCTCCGGCAAAACCTGCCGGGGAGACTGCTAACAGGATGGCAATGATGGCCGTTAGTACTAGTAGTCGAGATGGATTCCGCCGCATGTGCTTAGTACCTCCGTGAGATTGTCCCGGTGCGCGTGCATGTTTTCGAGCGGTCGGCCCCGGGATGGTCTGTTGGTCGCGGAACCCGACTCGTATCATAATAAGTGCAACGTCGATTTCGAATCATCTGTCTGCTCTCCAAGATCCAGTTCACAGGAGGATTTACTACGTGTCACAGATCGCTGGCCGGTGGAGTTCGCCACGCTCGTTGGTCTTTGCCTTCGCGATCGCCCTTGGGCTCGTTCTCATTTTTGCCGCATGCAGCGGTGATGAGGCCACCCCAACGCCGGGGACTGTTGAACCGGCGACTCCCACCCCTGCGGCGACGCCGATATCGATTCCTGATGCAACTTCCACCCCTGAGCCAACCATCGCTCCACCTACCGCCATACCAACTCAAACGGATGACGACGAAGAAACGGAAGCACTTATTCCATCCGATTTGAAAACCTATACGGATGACCTTTATGGCTACACGGTGCAAGTGCCAGACGCATGGACGGGGGAACGAGCGGGGACACGCTTGCTGGGCGTCGCCACCACATTCGACACTGACTCGGACGACATTTTTGCCCAAACGATTGTCCTCTTCAGCGCTGAAGAGGCGCACGCGGCCGACATCGCCAGGGAACAGGTCACTCCTCTCGCCGGCCTAAGCGGATTCCGCACAATCACGGAGTCGGACATCATCCTGGATGATGGCTCGGAAGCCCACCAGGTCTTCTATGGCTACGGCACCGGTTCCAATGAACATCGCGGCGCTGTGACCTTTGTGACCCGCGGGACGATGGCCATGGGCATCCAGACACAGGCCCCGCGCACCATCTATGAACGCAACTTCGACGTATTGGAGGCTGTCTCCACCAGCATCCGCCCAGTTGACCCGGAGCCCTTTGGGTCGCCGCCGGACGATACTCTTGTCCTGTACCTTGATGGCGGCCCGCTGACGATGGATCCCGGCATATCCACAGACGTCGGATCATCACAGTACATCCGTCAGATATTCAGTGGCCTTGTTCGCCTCAATGCGAACCTGATTCCGGAGCCTGACCTTGCAACGTGGGATGTTTCAGAAGACGGCACCGTTTACACATTCACCATCAATGAAGGAGCCCAGTTCCATGACGGCAGTCCCGTCACGGCGCAGGACTTCATCTTCTCGTGGGAGCGCGCGCTGAACCGCAATCTGCCGCCTGTCGGCGGAAGCGCAGGCAGCTATCTGGACGACATCGTCGGCGCGAAAGAGTATCACGCCGGTGAGGCCGATTCCATTACCGGCCTTGAGGCCCCTGATGATTCAACCCTCATTGTTACCATCGACGAAGCAAAGAGCTACTTCGTATCCAAGCTGACTCATCCGGCTGCATTCGTCGTCCTGCAATCCAATGTCCCGGAAGTTCCTGATCCTCGCCTCGTTGAAGAGGAGGACGTGGAAGGCCAAGAAGAGGATACCGCCGGGTCTGAAGAGGCAGAAGAGGAAGACGTTCCTGATCCGTGGTACTACACCGCGATTGGAACCGGGCCGTATCGCCTCGCCCACTACGAGTCGTCCCGAGCGGCACACCTAACCGCGTTTGAGGGCTACCTTGGCCCGACGCACTCCATTGGCAACCTGGTGCTCCGCTTTCATGCCGGTCTCCCTACCGCGATGATCGAAGAGGGTTTCGTTGATGCAACCACTGCGTTCGGATTGGGCCTCTACGATTTCCTTGTCCAGGAAGAAAACCCGTTGGTAGACCAGATAAGCCAGACAGATTCCCTAAGCGTTCAGTATTTGGCCTTCAACACAACTGTTGAGCCGTTCGATGATCCCGACGTGCGTCGCGCCTTCCTGTGGGCGGTGGATCGGCAAGCAATCTTTGAGGAATATGGCGCGCGAGGTCTGAATATAGCGCACGGATTCATGCCACCCGGCCTCCCGGGCTATGACGAAAACATCGCGGATGTCACGTACGACCCTGTGGCCGCAAAGGAACTGCTGGACAGCACTGCGTTCGGCCAGCTTGGCGATGAGCAACCGCCGATCTTCGTTGCAGATTCCGGCGACGCGGGAGAGATCTACCGCGCAATCTTCGCTCAATGGCAGGACAATCTGGGCGTTCGCGTCCAGTATCGATCCATTGGCCCCACGTACTTCTACCAACTGCCTGCTGTTGTTGAGGCCGGTTTCAACATCTACAGCTACGGCTGGATTGCAGACTACCCTGATCCGCACAACTTCCTTGACGTACTCTTCCATACCGAGTCTCCGAACAATGACGGCAAGTCGGGTTCTGCAGGGATCGATGACCTGCTGGAGCAGGCCAGGACCGCCGGCGAAGACCGCCTGGAGCAGTACAGGGAGATTGAACGCAGGATGATCCAGGAAGCCGTAGCGTTTCCGCTCTACTTCGGCAGCGACTTCATCCTTGCCTCTGAGCGTGTCAGTGGCCTTTCGCTCGACGCGCAAGGATTCTTGAGATTGGAGGAGGCCGCGCTAGACCCGGAATAGCAGCAGGAGTTTTCCGAAAGACACGCCCACATTGATGAATCGAAAAGGAGAATCCAATGCCCCGCCCAATCGCACACTTTGAAATCGCCGCTCGAGACGCCCAGACCTTGCAGGCTTTCTACGGCGCCCTGTTTGATTGGGACATCAACGCGGACAACCCCATGTCCTACGGCCTCGTCACTGCAAAGGACGGCGACGCAGGCATCGACGGCGCGATCTACAACCACGATGCCGAGGACGAGAATGACCGCCCCGGCATCCGTCTCTACATGCAGGTGGATGATGCCGACGCTTACGCGGCCCGCGCCGAGGAACTTGGCGGCAAATCCATGGGCCCCGCTCAGGAAGTGCCCGGCTATGGCATCAAGGTTGGTGGCCTCATCGACCCCGAAGGCAACATCATCGGCGTCATCCAGGCAATAGACGAATAGAGCGGAAATCTGGAGGCGACGGCGGGATTCGAACCCACGAATAGGGGATTTGCAGTCCCCCGCCTTAAACCACTTGGCTACGTCGCCTCGCGCTTGACGTCCCGTTAACGCTGACGGCGTATCCATGATAGCGCCGTCGTCCAGCGGGTGTGGTGCCGAGGAGGAGATTTGAACTCCTACGAGCTTTCGCCCACTGCCCCCTCAAGACAGCGTGTCTACCAATTCCACCACCTCGGCAAGACCTGCCCACTGCGCGCGCCGTGCCCCGAACGGATGGAGCGCTGGCAGGAGCGGAGGGATTCGAACCCCCGACCGACGGTTTTGGAGACCGTTGCTCTTCCGGACTGAGCTACGCTCCTACCACTCGCGCCACGCAATTATGCCGAGCATGGCGGGGAGCGTCAAACAATTTCAGCATCTTCAGATAGGGATTCTCCAGTATCCCGCCTGCTCCGCTCCTTCCCTTCCTCACCGTACAGATGGCACTCCACAGTGCGGTCCGGCTCTACCTGTACCAGGGGAGGCTCGACCACGTCGCACAGCCCCTCCATGAAGACTGGACACCGCGGATGGAAGCGGCATCCGCTCGGCACGTTGGCCGGGCTTGGGGCTTCCCCGGGCAACACCGGCCTCTCCGCCAAACGATTCGCTGGATCAGGCTCCGGCACCGCGTTCAGGAGTCCCTGCGTATAGGGATGCAGAGGGTTGCTGATCAAGTCGACCGTTGGCCCCTGTTCGACGACACGGCCCAGGTACATGACGGCCGCCATGGGGGCGAAATGTCGCGCCGTCGCGATGTCATGGGTGATGTACAGATAGCCGATGCGATACCGCTCCTGCAGCTCGCGCAACAGAGCGAGAATCTCTGCGCGGCTAGAGGCGTCGATCATCGAAACCGGCTCGTCGGCAAGGATGTATTCCGGTGTCAGCGTCAATGCCCGCGCGATGCCGACACGTTGACGCTGGCCGCCGGAGAGCAGGTGAGGGAAGCGATCCAGGAAGTCTGACGCCGGCCGCATCCGCACCTCGTCCAGCGCCCACTGTACGCGCTCCAGCCGTTCAGACACCGAGCCCACCCCGTGGATGATTAGCGGTTCCTCGACGATCTGGCGAATCGTCATGTACGGATCGAGGCTCGTGAAGGGGTCCTGGAAGATGCCCTGCGCCCGCCGCCTGAACCCCTTGAGGTTGCTCTCCTTCACTTGCGTGATGTCCACGTTGTCGAAGAGCACGCGCCCCGCCGTCGGCTCAAGCAAGCGCAACGAGACTCGTCCCAACGTCGTCTTGCCGCAGCCGGACTCGCCAACGATGGCGATCGTCTCACCCCGATCCAACGTTAGCGAAACACCGTCCAACGCCCTCACCGTCGTCGTGCGGAAACCCCGTCCCCGCGACTTGAAGTGCATCGCCACGTCTTGAAGGTCCAGCATAGGGGCTGTGCCGTTGGCGTTCATGTTCATGACGAGCCCGCCTCATCCAGCAGCCAGCACGCCGCCAACGACTGCCCATTCGGTGTCGGAATACCGTGCGGGTCTTCTATGCGGCACCTGTCCATGGCGAACTGGCAGCGCGGATGGAATCGGCAGCCCGTCGGCGGATCAGAGAGGTCCGGTGGCGCGCCCGGGATGAACTCCAGCGGCTCGTCCGAGCGCAGGCGTGGAATGGCCGCCAAGAGCTTCTGTGTATAGGGATGGGACGGCGCGCCGAGTATGTCCTCCGACGGGCCGATCTCCACCAGCCGTCCCGCGTACATCACGCCGATGTAGTCCGCAATATCGCTGGCCAGTGCGATGTCGTGGCTGATGAAGATGGACGCAATTCCCAAGTTGGACTTGAGCCGCTTGAACAGGTTCATGATTTGCGCTTGAACGCCTACGTCCAGCGCGGACGTCGGCTCATCCAGCAGGACCAGCGCCGGATCAAGCGCCAACGCCGATGCCACCGCGATGCGCTGCTTCATGCCGCCGCTCAGCTCATGCGGATAGCGGTTGAACGTTTCCGGCGGCAGACGCACAAGGTTCAACAGCTCCCGCGTACGCTCGTCCGCCGCGCTGCGTGACTGCCCGCCGCGCGATGTCAGCACCTCTCGCACCTGGTGCCCAACCTTGTAGATTGGGTTGAGAGACTCCGTCGCCCCCTGGAACACCATTGAGACCTGCCGCCAGCGCACGCGACTCCGAAAGTCGCCGTCCGATAACGCCATGCAATCCGTGCCGTTGAGCGTCATTTGCCCCTCGAATTGAGATGTGTTGCGTGGCAGGAGCCGCAGCAGGGCGAGCGCGAGGCTCGTCTTCCCGGAGCCGGACTCGCCGACGATGGCAAGCGTCCTCCCCGCTTCAAGGTCAAATGAGACGCCGTCCACCGCGTGCACGTCGCCGCGATCCGCCGCGTACGACAGGCGCAGATCACGTACTGAAAGGAGAGGCTCGCCGCCCGTCTGCCGCCCGTTCATGCCGCCGTCTCCCGCAGTCGAGGATTCAGCACCGGCTCCATGGCCAGCGCCAGCAACACGAAGGTCATGGCGGTAATCACGATAAGGATCCCCGGCGGCAGAATCCACCACCAATAGCCGATGAAGATCGCGCCCGTCCGGAACCCTTGCTCAAGGATCTGTCCCCACGTCGGCAAGGATGGGTCGCCGAGGCCAAGGAAGCTCAGACCCGCCTCGGCGAGAATCGCCGCCGGCGTGAAGAAGATCATCTGCGCCACGATGAACGGCGCCATCTGGAAAAAGACATGCCGGAACATGATGCGCCACCGCGATGCCCCAAGCGCCTGTGTCGCCTCCACCAACTGTCCCGACCGCACCTGCAGCACCATCGACCGCAAAATAATCGTCAGCCCCGGCCAGCCGAATATCACGAGGATCGTCATCACCAGCCACAGTTTCTGGCCGAGCACGAATATCAGGAAAATGAGAATCGGCAGCAGCGGGATGTTCGTCATCACGTCGGACAGCCGCTGGATGATCGTGTCGGTCCTGCCACCGGAGAAGCCGCTGAGGATGCCGAAGAACGTGCCGAGGATGGTGGCTGCCACGCTTGTCGATATCCCGATGATGAGCGCGACGGGGAACCCGAACATCAGGCCCGTTGCGAGATTACGCCCCTGCGTGTCCGTTCCCATCAGGCCGAACACGCCGCCCGCCGCCACGAACCGCACGCTCTCCACTGAGTCCCGCGCATCGTACGTGATGACTCGAATTGTCGAGGTGTACTCACCCGTCAGCGGTTCGAACTCTACGGCGTCATTCCCCGTCGGCGTTCCGAACAGCGCGGCCTCCAGGTTGCCCTGCAGTTCCGCCTCGGTGAGCCGAAGGTCGAATTCCCGCTGCAGGAAATCGGACGTTGCGGTGAGCGAATTTGTGTCCCCCGTCAGGTAGATGCGGCGCGGTTCGTCCGCAAACCGCGTAACCGGCGGCGTCTCGTCGGGTCTTTGTCCCCGCACCACCTCCTGCAGGATCGTTGCTGCGCGGCCGTCAGGTCGTTCCAACGTCATGGAAATGACCGGAGGCCGGTCATAGAAGGTCACCTCACCAACTGAGACGGAGAGGAATGTGGGCGGCGACTCGGACTCATGGTCAAACGTGAAAGAGTACAGGCGCGTTGTCGCGGGGCCGGTCTCGATGGCTTGAGATGGCGACTCGGCGTCAAAGACGCGATGGCGTGGAGCCTGATCTCCGACGAGGTTGGTCCAGGCGGGGGGTGCGGCTTTGGGGTTGTCCGCCCACACGATTGGGTTGTTCCAGAACCGCAGCCCAAAGTCCAGAGGATAGAAGAACGGCACCAGCAAGGAGACGAAGACCAGCACGGCCAACAGACCGATGCCCATCCTCCCTGAGCCGGATCGGAGTACGACGCGAAGCGCCTCGCCCGGCCTCATTGCGCCGTATACCTCACGCGCGGATCCAAGACGACGTACAGCACCTCCAAGATGAACCGCGCCGCCACGTACATCAGCGTGAACATGAACGTCAGGGCAACGATAACGGCCTCATCCGCCGTTGTGATGGCATCGAAGTAGAGTCGTCCCATCCCCGGCCAGTTGAAGACGGTCTCCGTCAGGATGGCCCCGCCGATGGAACCGGTGAGGGCGAGGATGATATTGGTCGCGATGGGCGGCGCGGCGACTCGCAAGATATGCCGCCGCATGACCTGTCCCTCCGGCAGGCCCCGCGCCCGAGCCGCCGTCACATGAAACTCCTGCGCCGTGTTCAGCAGCATGGTTCGCACCACGTACGTCCACGCGCCAACGGAGACCAGGACGAGCGTCAGGATGGGCAGGGCAGCGTGCCAGAGCAGGTCCATGAATCGCAGCAACTCCCCATCCGGTGGTGGAGAGCTATATAGACCCCCGGATGGGAATATCCGCAGCTGGAAGGAGAGGACGAGAATCAGCAAGATTCCCGCCCACCACGCCGGCAGGGCGTTCGACGCGGCGGCGAGATAGGACGCGAGGCGGTCGCTCCGCGTTCCTACGCGCGTCGCCAGCTTCGCTCCCAGCCATAAGCCGATGATTGCCGTAATAACAAGCGACGTTGTCACCAACATCATTGAGTACGGCACGCGTTCCAGCACGATGTCTGTCACGCGTGATGAGCCGTCGAAACTTCTTAAATTGCGCGCCGACCCGAGGTCCAGCGTCAGAACGCGCCCAACCATCGCCGGGAGGCGTGTGTACCAGGGATCGTCCAGGCCGTAGAACTCCTCCAGGTCGACTCGTCGTTCCCGCAGCGTCTCTTCAAGGCGTTCCGGGTCTCGAATTGTCTCGGCGAGTGCCTGCCGCTGCCCTCGCATCTCCTCAGAGACGATGGCCGTCAACATGCGATCCGAGAAGCCCGTCGCGCCGAGTGTCACGACAACCAGCACAAGGACAACGAGAACGACGCCCACGAGGCTGAGGGCGCGCAATCCGAGTGTGTACGCAAGCGCCATTACGAATCAGGTATGAGCATCGGGCTAAACCGTGCTACCAGCATACCCCGCAATCCACTTGTCATTCTGAGTGCAAGGAAGAATCCGACGATTCAATTTCCCGGCCGACGTGCATGGCGATAAACCCCCTGAATGCCTGCGATTCGTGAAGAAACGCACAATGTTGACACGTTATCACCACATGCGTAGAGTGCCGTCTGAAGGGGTTACGGCCCCGAAGAAACGGCACCCCCGGGGAGTCGGCGTAAAGGAGGAAAGACGGAATGATGCGTTTGTACGCGGAATACGTCACACGGAAGTTCCCTTACGTGCGCCTCGCTGTGGAGAGGACCGGCTGAGCCGCTGAGCGGCACCAGATCAGCCACCCCAACATAGCGAGGCAAACAGGGCGGTGAGTGGCGCCCGCACAATGCCCCGTCGCGCAAAGCCAGGATGACGGCCGTCAGAATGGTGGAGCGGGTGGAACAGAAGGAGCGCCCGGATAAACCGCCCGAAACAACGGTGCGATCGCACAACAGGCCCGGGCTGATGAAAAGGTCCGGGCCTGTTGACGTATTGAGTTCAGCCGAATGATCGGCTAATCGGCGTTGCTGAGGGAATCGCCCTTCTCAAATGCCGCGATTATAAGCAGCAGAACGATCAGCACAACGCCGACCCACATCAGGGTCTGCGTCACATCTGCGCTGCGCCTTCTGTAAATCACGCTGCGCCGCCCGCGATTGCCGGGACGATTACAATCTCGTCGCCGTCCTTCACGATCGTTTCAAGTCCACGAAGATACATGATGTCATTGTCGTTCAGGAAGATGGAGACGAACGGGTGAATGTCGCCCGTCACGTCGTCCAGCACCCGCGACTTGATGCCCGGGAATCGCGATTCCAGAACCTCCAACGCCTCAGTCAATGGGCCGGAGGGCACGTCAATGCGATCAACGCCTTCCGTAATGCGCCGCATCGCCGTTGGAACCTTCAGACTTGCAGGCATGCTCTGCGTTCCGCCTCCCCGTTGATTCAGCCGCGTCTAGTATATCGCCTGCGGAACCGGGTTAGACAGACTCGGAGTCGAGTCGAAGCGAGGCGGAATTGAGGCAGTAGCGGAGGCCGGTTGGAGCGGGGCCGTCCGGGAAGAGGTGTCCGAGGTGCGCGTCGCAGGTGCCGCACATGACCTCTGTGCGGGTCATCCCAAACGAGCGATCCTCTTCCTCCTTGATGACGGCGCCCTCCAGAGGCTGATAGAAGCTCGGCCATCCGGTGCCGGACTCGTACTTGGTCTCGGAGCTGAATAGCGGCGTATCGCAGCAGATGCACCGATAAAGGCCGGGTTCGTGCTCGTTCCAGTAGATGCCTGTGAAGGGCGGCTCCGTGCCCTTCTCACGCGTCACGTGGTACTGCATGTCCGTCAGCTTCTGGCGATACTCCGCGTCATTCGAGGCTTCCATCTCTGTTCCTCCCTATGCCTTTAACAGGTGAGTGGACTCACCCCTTGAGCGAATGCACTGGTGCGGGCTTTCCTAAACCCGCAGATCCGCGAGGTACTTCTCTCGGAACTTCGCCACCTTCGGCTCGATGATGACCTGGCAATAGGACGCGCCGGGGTTGCTGCGGAAATACTCCTGGTGGTAACTCTCCGCCTGATAGAAGATGTCCAGCGGCTCCACCTGCGTCACGAGCGGGTCTCGATACAGACCCTGCTCTGCCACGCGCTTGATCGCGGCCTCCGCCTCCGCCTTCTGCTCATCATCGTGATACAGGATGATCGAGCGGTACTGCGGCCCCACGTCATACCCCTGTCGATTCAGCGTGGTCGGGTCATGGATTGTGAAAAAGATGTCAAGGATGTGGCTGAGCGAGACGACCGACGGATCGTATGTGACCTGAGTGACCTCGGCGTGTCCGGTCGTCCCAGTGCAGACCTGTTCATAGCTCGGGTTCACCACGTGCCCCCCTGCGTAGCCGGAGACGACGCTCTCCACGCCGTTCACCAGCTCATACACTGCCTCCAGGCACCAGAAGCATCCGCCGCCAAGCGTTGTTGTTTGCAGCTGCATTCCGCTGTCACCACTCCCGTTTACCATGTCATCTGTCCTTTCACGCCGGCGTCCGTGGACTATCGATTCATTCGTTGGATTCGTATTTCCATAATACGAATCCGTGGAAACTGCGAGAGGCCGCGCGTCTTCTCAGGCATGGAGGCCGGCGAGAAGGTCACCATGCTCCTTGCTTCCCTCTTCCAGTGCGGCGACTATGGCACTCACCAGCTGCCGCGCCGACTCCGCGCTGATCTCAACGGCGACGCGGTCCCCCGTTCCACCATTCTCATTCACGAAGTCGATATTGACACTGTGCTCCATGAACGCGTGGGCAGGGTGGTCATAGCACACATTCGCCTTCGTCAAAGGGATCCAGCCCTCCGCGGACTTTCCGCTGCCATTCAACTCTGCCGTCTGAACAATCCAGGTACACATGTCAGTTGGTCTCCCGTTGCCTTGTCTAGGCCGCCAGGTGCTCTTCGAGGAAGCGGAACAGCTTCTCCCACCCGTCCAGCGCCTGCTCAATTCGATAGTTCGGGCGGTCGTAATAGAAGAAGCCATGCCCTGCGCCGTCGTAGCGGTGGAACTCGTAGTGCTTCCCATGCTGCTTCAGCGCCTCTTCCAGCGCGTTCACGTGCGCCTGCGTGGGATTCATGTCCTCGTTGCCGAACAGCCCGAGAATAGGCGCGCTCAGGTTCTCCGTGTAGTCGATGGGCGCGACGGGCATCTTTTCAGACTTCTCGTCGTCCGACATGACGATGCGGCCGCCCCAGCAGTTCACGATGGCATCGAACCCGCCCGCGCAGCCTGCCAAATAGGCTTGCCGGCCGCCGGAGCACGTGCCGAAAACGCCGACCTTTCCGTTGGTCTGCGGCAGCGCGCGCAGGAGCTGCATCGAACCCTGGATGTCGCCGACAGCCTGATCATCGGCTACGCCTCCCGCAGCACGAACGGCGGCGGCAACATCATCGGGGCTGCCGGACCCTTCACGCTCATAGAGATTCGGCGAAATTGCCAGATAACCGTGATGGGCGAACTTGCGGGTCGCCTCCCGGTACCACTCATCCCACCCCGGCGCATGGTGAATCAGAACCACGCCGGGGAACGGGCCGGGACCGAGTGGCCGTGCAAAATACGCTGAGATATCGTCGCCGTTGTGCCCTTTGACCGTCGTGATCTCCGCAATCATGCCCTCATAGTCCGCCATGAAGCACCCCCACACTATGTTGATTGTCGATAGCGACCCCCACCCCCAAAGCCATCGGAAGCGGCCGCCCGCCCATGTTGCCCCTTTTGCGCATGACCACGCAAGGCGCGTGGCAGTTGCGCTAGACTCAATTTGGACAGGCAAACGCAGCAGACACAAATCCACTTTCTAGCTGGGGGGCGCCATGACGACCGAATACAAGGTGATCGGTAAATCCGTCCGAGCAGTCGATGGACCGGACAAGGTGACCGGCCGCGCCCGCTACGCCCTTGACGTCGCGCCGCCGAACGCGCTGTGGCTCAAGTATCTCCGCTCACCCGTCCCGCACGCCCGCGTCACAAACATCGACGCTTCTCGCGCACTCGCCTTGCCCGGCGTCCATGGCGTCCTGACAGGCGATGATGTTCCTGACATCCGCGCGGGAAACCTTTATGTCGATGAGCCGATCCTGGCGTCCACGGACCGCGTGCGATTCATTGGTGACAAGGTCGCCGTCGTCGTTGCCGAGGACGCAGACATCGCCGAAGCCGCCCTCGATCTCATTGACGTTACCTATGAAGAACTCCCTGCTTATCTTGATCCCGAGGAGGCCGCCAAGCCGGATGCAGTCCTGCTCCACCCTGAATACAACTCCTACCGGGGAGTGGAACAGCTCGACGAACTCAACAACAACTACGGGCGCATGGTGCACGAATGGGGCGATATCGACGCGGCATTCCGTGAGGCAGACGTGATCATTGAGCGCGAGTTCCGCACCCCTCGCGTCCACCAGGCCTACCTTGAGCCGCATGCCTGCGTCGTAGACATCGATGACGAGGGACGCGCGCATATCTGGATGTCTTGCCAGATGCCGACGGGTCGCCGTCCCCACCTCGCCCGTGTGATGGGCCTACCGCGGGAAGACGTGATAATCCACCCCGTACCGCTCGGCGGATCGTTCGGCGGCAAGATGGACCCGACGGGTGTGGCTGTAGGCTATTTCCTCGCCAAGAAGACCGGCCGACCGGTCAAGTGGGTCATGGATTACGCGGAGGAGTTCTCCGCCATGAATCCCCGGCATCCGTCCGTCGTTCGTGTGCGGGTTGGCGCGCGAAACGACGGAATGATTCTCGCGTGGGACGCAGAGGGCTTTTTTGCGACGGGCGCCTATGCAGCCTACGCACCCGTTCCCGCGTATGGCGGCCTACTGCGGACGTCCATGGTGGAACCGTACCGCGTTGAAAACGTCCGCATCATCTCAAACCAGGTCTATACGAACACCGTTCCGTGCGGCTACTTCCGGGGCCCCGGCCTCATGCAGTCCGTTTTTGCTTCAGAGTCCATCATCGATGAGCTGGCCACCCGGCTGGACCTTGACCCATATGACCTAAGGCTGCGCAATATCGTTCGTGTCTCCAGTGAGGCGCATCCGGACCGAGGATGGAGCCCTGTCACCCGGCCCGGTTTGCCCGGCTACCAAGCCCTGCGAGCCGAAGAAATCCTTCGTGCCGCCGCTGAGGCTGCAAACTACTCCAGCGCAACGTCCCCAAACGTGGGGCGCGGCATCGCTCTCCATGGCCAGAGCGACACGGGCTTCGATTCACCCGCCGCCGTGACGATCCACCCCGATGGCCGCATTGTCGTCAACACCATGACCTACGACCCCGGCGTGGGAACCGGCACCATACTCGCGCAAATTGTCGCAGAGGAACTTGGCCTGCCGATCGAGCGCGTCACTGTGGAGGCATGGTCGACGGAGGCCGGCATGCGTGACTGGGGCATCGGTGGTCAGCGAGGCGCGCGCGTCTCAAGCCGGGCGGCATTTGAGGCCAGCCAGGAGGCCAAGCGTAATCTCCGCCGACTAGCCGCGGAATTCTACGGCTGGACGGAGGAATCGATCAAGTTCGAGGACGGGAAGGTCTCCGGCGAGGGCCGGGCCGCCGCCGTCCCGCTGGAGGAGATTGCCGCGCGGGCAGGGGAGCCCGTGGGCGGCCAGGTCAGCGTGGATGAGGGCGATAGCAGCCCCTATATCTCATTTGGCGCTCACATTGCAGAGGTGAGAGTTGACCCTGAGACGGGCAAGGTCACGCTGCTGAGTTACACCGCCGCACATGAGACGGGTCGCGTCCTGAATCCGATGGGATTTGTGGGTCAGATCGAGGGCGGCTCGGTCCAGGGCATCGGCCACGCACTGTCAGAAGAGCTAGTGGAACAGGACGGCACCATCGCCAATCCCTCGTTCGCGGACTACAAGCTGCAAACACAGATGGATGGCGCGCGCATGAACGTTGTCGTGCTGGAGTCTGAGACGGGCCACGGTCCCTACCAGGTGCGCGGCATCGGTGATACTCCCATCGTCCTGTCGTCGCCCGCCATCGCCAACGCTGTCGCCGCAGCATCCGGAGCGCGCATCCACCAACTCCCCATCACGGCAGAGAAGGTGTACCGGGAGCTGAACGACTAGGGAGCCTGACTCCCGCCTATCCTGACTCGTCGCCCAGCGACGTAATCGTCAGTGTGTAGGATCCGGTTGCGCCCTCGTAGTTGGACACGACGATGTAGTACGTCTCCGGGAACGGCACCTCCAATTCGATTGGTTCCTCTGTGCCATCCTCATAGACGCCGCCCCACCCGACATCATTCCCCTGGGAATCGAACACTGTGACATCCGCCGCGGGCAAAGTGCCGAGTGCCATGGTTATCAGGTATCCTGCCGTGTCCGCAGCCTCAAGTTCATAAATGACTTCTTCGTACTCGACGTCGATGGACCCTTCGACAGCCTCCCCCACGATCACCGGGACGTAGGTTTCGGTTGTATCGTCCAGCCCCTCCCACCACGGGGCTTCAACCTCCGGCGCAACGATCTCCACCTCGCCGTTGTAGTCCGAGAGCTCAATCACGAAATGATTCGTAATGATGTCTACACCGGCATCGATGCCGATCCTCTCCGATTCCTGTTCCGCGCGAATCTCAATCTTGCGGACCAGGTAGTCATCGACGCCGATCCAATATGCGACTTCCCCTTCGGCGGTGGACACACTCTGGTCGTCCAGCAACTTCACCAGGTCCGGTCCGGGGAGCTCCGCTCGCAGATAGTAAACGCTCTCGCCGTCGAGGGATTCGATTCCGACCACCTCGAACTGAGCCGCCTTGTCTGCAGGGAAATCCGTCTCAAACGCCGGGCCTGCCAGGAGGTTGCCGAAGGATTCCCCCGCGTCCAGGTTGCCCTCCCATTCGCCCGTCAACGGGTTCTTGATGAATGACTCCACGCCGATTGAAATAAACTCCAACTCGACGGTGAATCCTTGCGTTTTGACAGACATCGTTGCTTGAGTGCGATCCGGGAGCTGGAAATCTCCCAACACATGGATTTCTGCCGTAAAGCCATTCTCACCTTCAATGGTGGTGGTGATGCCCATCTCTATGTGAGCAGACTGGACCGCCTCCATTGCGGACGTTGTCTGCCGGAGAATCTCAATGGCAGTCGGCAGAGTTGAAGCCGGTGTTGACGTTGGCGCGGGAAGTCTTGTAGCGGTAGGGAGCGGCGTTGACACGGCTATGACGAGCGGCGTTGGAGCGAGTTGCGGTGTCTGGAGGGGTGGAGCGGTTGATTCGGGCGAACCCCCCTCGCACGCTGCCATGGCCATCACTAGGACGGCCAGGAGCGCCAAACCCGCCAGGAATCGGAACGTCCTCGCTATCGTCACGCTTCCCAGCATACAGGCCGGTCGAATCTTACCGTTACACATCGGTGATATGGTCTATGGCCGGTACTCCAACCTGTGCCATGCTTAAGCCGTAGAAAGCGTCAACGGCGTAGCCCGTGCAGCTTCCGCCATCACAATAATTCCCAAGGAGAGCCATTCAAATGAAAGCAGTCCAGATCACGCAGTACGGCGGACCGGAGGTGCTTGAATACGCGGACGTTGAGGACCCCGTCGCCGGGCCGGGCGAGGCCATCGTGCAGCTCGCCGCTTCCGGCATCAACTACATGGACGTGTATGGCCGCACAGGGCTATATGGACAGGGGCCTCTGCCGACGATCCTTGGCGGTGAGGGCGCGGGCACGGTCGTTGAGGTTGGTCCGGGCGTTACAACGTCTGCTGTCGGGGATGTCGTCGCCTACACGGGCGCATCGCGTTCATACGCAGAACGAGTTGTTGTTCCGGCGGATCGTCTCATCGTGCTGCAACAGGGGATCACGGCGGAGCAGGGCGCGGCGGCAATGCTGCAAGGCATGACGGCGCACTATCTGTCCCATTCCACGTATCCGCTCGGTCCCGACGATACGGCGCTGGTGCACGCCGGTGCAGGGGGCGTCGGCCTGTTGCTGATCCAAATGGCCAAGATGCGCGGCGCAACGGTTATCACGACGGTCTCCACGGACGAGAAGGCCGAACTTGCCCGTGAGGCGGGGGCCGACCACGTAGTCCTGTACACGCAGGAGGATTTTCACGAGGCCGTCATGCGTACCACGGACGGTTCGGGCTGCCAGGTGGCCTACGACTCCGTCGGCGCGACGACCTATGAAGGTTCGATGGCCAGCCTCGCCATACGCGGGTGCCTTGTCATGTACGGTCAGTCCAGCGGAGTTGTGCCACCCATTGCTCCACTCGCTCTGAATGCCAAGTCACTGTTCCTGACGAGGCCTTCCTTGTTCAATTACACGGTCACAAGAGATGAACTGGAGTGGCGGGCAGGCGATGTACTCGGCTGGATCGCCGACGGCAAGCTCTCGCTACGGATCACAGAGCGATTTCCGTTGCAGGACGCGGCGGAGGCGCACCGACGTCTTGAATCCCGCCAGACCACCGGCAAGCTGCTGCTGATACCTTAACTCCCCTTCCCCTAAGGGAGGGGGCTGGGGTGAGGGGCACCGCCACATATGCCATGCGGCCTGCTCGTCGCGTACCCTCTAGTCCATGAACACTGAAGAACTCATTATCGCGACGGCGCGCATCGCGGGTGCGCTCCTCGTCTTGCGGTGGGCCTTTGCAGGATCCATCGCCGCCATCCTGATCGACTTCTCAGACCTGTTCATGATGAACCTGCTCGATCTGGGCGGCGTCCGCAATTACCAGGCCCTCGACAAGTGGCTCGACCTCGTCTACATGGTGACGTTCCTATGGGTGGCGCTGCGATGGAGCGGCCCGCCCCGCACCATTGCGATTGCGCTGTTCGCGTATCGAATCGTGGGCGTACTCGTATTTGAAGTCATCGGCGACAGGTGGGTACTGCTGTTCTTTCCGAACGTGTTTGAGTTCTGGTTTGTGTTCGTGGCGGGAGTTCTACTGTTTGCGCCGAACTACGAGCTAACGTGGCGCCGCTCCATCCTCTGGCTGATTCCCCTTACTGCCCTCAAGGAATTCCAGGAATACGCCCTACACGGCGCGAGATGGCTGGACAACTACGTAGCCGTCGATGTAGTCGTAGACGTGTGGAAGTGGGTGACGGGAAGTAGGTAGTGCTGGGAGTCGAAAACTCTGGGAGTGTAGCCGCTACATTCGCAGCCTTCGCCCATCCACGAGCATTTCGCGGGACATGTCAATGGCAAGCTCCATTTGCTGCAATGCCATGGCGCCCAGCAAGGGCTCCGTATCCTCCGGGCCAAAGGCGACCACTGTCAGGGCCTGACGGCCATTGATTGAGACGATTGCCGACCCCAACTCATACTCTACGGTTGACCCGTCCGCAAGCTCGAAAGCCCTGGATTCTTTGGGTTCGACGCCGATTTCCCTCAGCATGGAGCCGGGAACAGTCGTATATAACGCCCCCGTATCCACAAGCGCATCAACAGTCCGCGCCTCAGTGCCGTCAGGGTGTGCCACCCGAATATCTACACCAAAGAGTCCCATGCATAGATTCTACTACTACTATCTGCTGAGCCCCCCGCTTGTGACTCCTACGCCCCGCGCCTACACTGACTAGCAGGGGTCAAAAGGGAGCGCATTCGGTTTATGTCCACATCAGTTATTCACGTCAAGGGCGCGCGTGAGCACAGCCTGAAGAACATTGACGTGACCATTCCACGAGACAAGCTCGTGGTCATCACCGGCGTGTCCGGCTCCGGCAAGAGTTCCCTCGCCTTTGACACACTCTACGCCGAGGGCCAGCGGCGCTATGTCGAATCCCTTTCCGCCTACGCCCGGCAGTTCCTCGGGCTCATGGAGAAGCCGGACGTTGACTACATCGAGGGCCTCTCGCCTGCCATCTCCATCGACCAGAAGGGCGTCTCACACAACCCTCGTTCCACCGTCGGCACCGTCACGGAGATCTATGACTACCTCCGCCTGTTGTACGCACGAATCGGCCACCCGTCCTGCTACAACTGCGGACGACCAATCGAGAGCCAGACCGTACAGCAGATCGTCGACGCAATCATGGACTCTGAGCCGGGCAAGCGCATCATGCTGCTGGCGCCCCTCATTCGCCGCAAGAAGGGGGAGCATTACGGCCTGTTGGATGAAACCCGTCGCGGCGGATTTGTACGAGCGCGCATCAACGGCGAGATTCGGGACCTCTCGGAAGACATCCGTCTCAACAAGCAGCAATGGCACACGATTGAGGTCGTCGTCGACCGGCTTGTTATCCCCGAGGATCGCGGTGAGATTCGTGGCCGTGTGACGGATTCCGTCGAAACTTCGCTCCGGTTGGGGCAGGGCGTCGTGCAAACCCTGGACGCCGACTCTGGAGATGAGCAGCTTTACAGCGAGCAATTCGCCTGCGTGCAGTGCGGCATCTCGTTGGGAGAGATCGCTCCGCGCACCTTCTCATTCAACAGCCCCCACGGCGCATGCACGGAATGTACAGGCATCGGCTACAAGCTTGTGATTGATCCCGAACTTGTGATTCCGAATAAAGAACTCGCCCTGTCCGAGGGCGCCGTCTTGCCATGGGCGCGATCCGGCACGATGGCGGGCTGGTATACATCCATGCTTGCGTCGGCAACGTCAATGGTTGGCGCAGATATGAATGCGCCGGTGCGTGAACTATCTCCGGATCAGCTTGATTTTGTACTGTTTGGCCCGGAAGCCGGAATGGAAGTGGAGAGGATCCAGGTACGGCATCGAACCCGCAGCGGCCGTGTTGTCCGCTATGGGGCGCGGTTTGAGGGAGTAATTCCCAACCTGACACGCCGCCACCGCGAGACGGAGTCTGACAATCAGCGACAGGAGATCGAGCGATTCATGGCCCGCCGCCCCTGCGCGGCCTGTGAGGGCAAGCGGCTTCGCCCTGAGGCCTTGGCCGTCCGCGTGGACGACAAGACCATCGTGGACGCGACCGGCCAGAGCATTGATCGCGCCCTTGAATGGGTGCAGCGGCTGGCTGATACAGAGAAAGGCCCGCTGAACAATCGCGAATCCACCATCGCCCGCCAGATCCTTAAAGAAATCTCGGCACGCCTTGAATTCCTGGTCAACGTGGGACTGGAGTATCTGACCCTGGACAGGACTGCAGGAACACTCTCGGGGGGCGAAGGACAGCGCATCCGCCTTGCCACGCAGATCGGCAGCGGACTCATGGGCGTCGTTTATATCTGTGATGAGCCGTCAATCGGCCTCCATCCCGTCGACAACGCGCGCCTTATTGAGACGCTGAAAGGGCTGCGTGACCTTGGCAACACCGTCATCGTCGTGGAGCACGACGAAGCGGTAATGCGCGCGTCCGACCACGTCATCGACATGGGGCCCGGCGCAGGCGAGCACGGCGGTGAGGTTGTCGTAACAGGCACGCTGGATGACGTGAGAGCGGCTGAGAATTCGGTTACCGGCGCGTATCTCAGCGGACGCCGAGTGATTCCCATGAGAGAGGAGCGGCGCCAACCGCAGGATGGCCGTGAGTTGCTGATTCGCGGCGCGCGTGCAAACAACCTTCACAACCTGAATGTCCGCATTCCGCTCGGCTTGCTGACCTGCGTGACGGGCGTTTCCGGCTCCGGCAAGTCAACACTCGTGTATGAGGTCTTGTTCAAGCGACTCGCCCAGACGCTCTATAACGCAAAGGATATCCCCGGCCCCTCCGACGGTGTGGACGGCCTTGATCTTGTCGACAAGGTCGTGAACATCGACCAGTCGCCCATCGGACGGACACCGCGTTCCAACCCGGCAACATACACGGGAGCGTTCACGCCGATTCGCGAGTTGTTCGCGAGTCTGCCTGAATCACGGGTGCGCGGCTACAAGCCCGGCCGCTTCTCGTTCAACGTCAAGGGTGGGCGATGTGAGGCGTGCAAGGGCGAGGGTTATCAGCTCATTGAGATGCAGTTCCTGCCGGATGTCACCGTTCCGTGCGACACCTGCAAGGGCGCTCGCTACAACCGCGAGGCGTTGGAGATTACCTTCAAAGGCTACAGCATCGGCGAGGTGCTCAATCTGACGCTTGATCAGGCCGTTGAGGTCTTCGAGTCCATCCCACGCATCGCGAACAAGTTCAAGACAATGCAGGACGTCGGGTTGGGCTACATGCGTCTCGGCCAGCCGGCGACCACCCTCTCCGGCGGGGAGGCGCAGCGGGTGAAATTGTCAGCTGAGCTCTCCAAGAGAGCAACCGGCAAGACGCTCTACATCCTTGATGAGCCGACAACAGGGCTCGCCTTCTCCGACGCCGAAATGCTGCTCACAGTCCTTCACCGACTCGTGGACGGGGGCAACTCTGTGCTTCTGATCGAGCATCACCTGGATATGATCAAGAACGCCGACTGGATCATCGATCTCGGCCCCGGGCCGGGCGAACGCGGCGGTGAGCTGGTTGCAGAGGGCACCCCGGAAGAGATCGCCCTCGTCAAGAACAGTTCTACCGGTGACTTTCTACGAGAAGCGCTTGGCATCACCGACGCGACTCGGAACGGCAACGGACGCAAGCCAACACGCGCGCCGCGCCGCAATGGCAAGGCGAAAGAGTCGACCAAACCCGCGACTAAGGCTACCCCCCGCTCTCCGCGCAGACAACGCGCCGGCGCCGCTGCGGATACCACGTAGCCGCCCATGCCAGAAGCTGCAGGCCCTGAAGTCGCCACCGGCGCGTCGCTACTTGATGAACTGATCCTGACCTACATGCCGGATAGCCTGCCGTGGTGGATTGCGTGGCCTTCCGCAGCCCTCGGTCTGGCGCTCTGCTTGCTCGGCTACTACGCGTATCGACTGGTTGTTGCGCTCGCGGCGGGCGTCTCCGGCGGCGCGGTGGTCGTTATTGCCGGGCCTGATCTACTGGCGCTGGAGGGAACGGCGCTGCTGACGACGGCGGGTGGAGCGGGAATCATCCTGCTAGTGCTTGGATCAGTCTTCTACCGCGCGTCCGTTTTCGTGATCGGCGCGGGAATAGGGTTCGGAATCGGCGCCGTGTTCTGGGTCCTTGTATCCGGTGACGTTGAGCCGGGCGGAACGGGACTGACGCTCAGCGGGTGGAATCGAGTCCAGATTTTTGTCGGCTCGCTTGTGCCCGGGATCGTCGTCGGTATCATCTTCCTGAGCTGGGAGCGTCGGTTGATGACGCTGAGCGCCGTGATCATTGGAGCGGCCCTCATGCTGTTTGGACTGCGGTACAGCGGGCTGCCGCTGGGCGTCCGTGAATGGACGCCCTTGCTCGCAGGCGCGGCTATTACCGCCGGCCTCTGGCTCAGCTCAAGAATTGGGAGTGAAGAGCCGGACGAGGCTGATGGGCCTGATTACTCCTACACGTATCATTGACCACCACAATGCCCCCACGCATCCTGCTGGGTTCGACAAATGTCGCCAAGATTGACCGCCTCTGTAATTGCCTTGAAGGCTGGTCGTTCGACTTCACTACTGTCAATGAGCTGCCGCCACACGAGCCTCCTGAGGAAACGGGCAATACGCACATGGAGATTGCCGAATCAAAGGCCGTCGCGTGGGCGCAAATCAGCGGTGGACTGGCAATTGCCTCCGACGGCGGCATCGATATCCCTGCGCTCGGCCTGAAGTGGGATAGCCTTCTGACGCGGCGCGCGGCAGGTAAAAACGCCACGGACGAGGATAGAATCCAGCATCTGCTGGACCTGATGGAGCATTTGGACTCAGACAGAGAACGAGAGGCCACGTGGAAAGAGGCTGTCACGATCGCCACGCCAAACGGTGTCATACGATCTTGGGAGGTCACTGGCCTGACCGGCATTGTACGGCGACAGCCGTCAGAGTCCCACATCGAAGGTTTCTGGCTGGCAAGCTTCTGGCATTTTCCCGACCTCGGCAAGACCTATACCGAACTCACCACCGCGGAACTAGCGCAAGTGGGAGATCCTTGGCTCAATCTGAAGTCTCAGATTCAGACGTGGTTGTCAGGTGGGGGGTATGAGGAGCTAAGAGCTATCCCATAGCGTGCCAAGCTGGCATTCTACTCCGGCAACCCTGCCGCATCTCCAGTAACAGCCACCAGCCCGTCACGCTCCAGTGCGGCCAGCAGATCGCGCAGCCACTCCCCGTGCTCATCGGCGGCGTACTCATCCCTCACGAGTGGCCCGAGGTCGTTCAGCGACATTGTCCCGTCCGTGTGGTTGCGAAGCGCCTCCACGATACGGCCGCGGTAGTAGCGCGTCGTGCCGATCCACCCCTGCTGCTTTGGCTGCGGCCGTTCGGCGACGCGCACCGTCGGCATCGCCTCCGAAAGCTCGGCGTATGAGATGGTTGTGGACTCCGTGCCCTCCATCAGAGGCCGCGCCGCGCACAAGTCATTTATCGGACACTCGCCACACTTGGGGCGACGCGCCGTACATACGGTCGCGCCGAGGTCCATGAGGGCCTGGTGCCACGCCGATGCCCGCGCACCGTTTTGTGGAACCGCCGCCTCAGCGAGCGTCCACCCCGCATCGGCATCTATCTCGCCACGCCCCGTCAGCACCCGTCCCAGCACGCGGCGGATATTAGTATCCATCACTGGGACGGAGCGGTGAAAGGCAAAACACGCAATGGCTGCTGCGGTATAACGCCCGATCCCCGGTAGCCTTGCCAGTGTCGCCGGATCGCGCGGGACGACCCCGCCATGTTCCTCAACGATTACCCGAGCCGCCCGCTGCAGGTTGATTGCACGGCGGTTGTAGCCCATCCCGCTCCATGCCCGGATCACGTCGGACACGGGAGCATCGGCCAGCGACTGCAGAGACGGAAACCGTCGCAGGAACGCCTCGTACACGGGCAGAACACGCCCAACACCAGTCTGCTGCAGCATGAACTCCGCCACCACGGCGTGGTAGGGATCGTTCGTCTTGCGCCACGGAAGGTCTCGCCCATGTTCCCGATACCAGCGCAGCAGGCGTCGGCGCAGTTTTGGCAGCGCGGGGCTAGACATTACTCACTTGTCCCCCATGTCATTCTGAGCGCAGCGAAGAATCTAAAGTCGCCATTGCGTGGTCACACACGTGTTTAGATTCTTCACTCCACTACCGCTCTGTTCAGAATGACGGCATTTGGGTCGGAGCCGTGAGATGTCGCTCCCTAGTCATACCCGATTTCATGCAGGTCATCGTCTGAGAAGCCGAGGTGGTGGGCAAGCTCATGAAGCACCGTCTTGCGGATCTCCTCGACTGTCTCGGCGCTCCCCAACCGCAGTGCCTCAAGCGGCTTCTGAAAGATGGTGATCTTATCCGGAGCGACCATGTTGTACCCGCCTCCCCGATCCGGCAAAGCGATGCCTTCGTACAGCCCAAGCAGGCCATACCTATCCCGAATGCCGTTCTCCTCCATCTGCTCCCGCGAAGGCCAATCCTGGATGATGATTGCCACGTTGTCCAACCCCGCCTCAATCTCCGGCGGCAGCGAATCCAACGCTTGCCCAACCAACTCCTCGAACTGCTCGGTATCCATACCTAGACGGTACCATTACGCGATGCGTCCCGACCCCAAAAGTGCTATCGTGTACACGCTGGTATCGACGCAAGCGTATACGTTCCTCGCGCAGTCAAATGGGGAACCGAACGAAGGAGTGGGGCGATGACAGAGGGGCAGACGATACCCAAGCCGGTACCGTATCCGGACCAGGTTACAGAGCCGTTCTGGGAGGCCACGAAAGAGGGCAGGCTCACCATCCAGCGCTGCAAGACGTGCGGTAATCGCTTTTTCTACCCCCGTGAGCGCGACCCGAATTGCCTCTCCGATGACCTTGAGTGGATCGACGTCAGTGGCAAGGGACGCATCTACAGCTTCATCGTGGTGCGCCAGCCCGGCGACCCCTCGTTCAACGAGGACGTGCCATACATCTACGCCGTCATCACGCTGGATGAGGACGTTCGCATGAATGGCAACGTCAAGGGCATCGACATCGAGGCCTGTGAGATCGATATGCCCGTCGAGGTCTACTACGAGGAGCGTGGCGACCAGATGCTGCCACAGTGGAAGCCCGCCGGCGCACCTGATCCGGCCTAGTACGGCAGCGTCATTCCGACGCGCCCCCTCTTAGTCCGGAGATTCTGCAGGCCCCCGCCGCAGGTGAATTCGCGCCAGCCGCAGGTCGTTGTAGCTGACCTTTTCCTCCAGAAACTCCCACACTGGTCGCAGGAACTCGTCACCGCACACGTCTAGAGCATGCTCGGTTTCCCGCATAGTGGCGGCGTCCGGCATCAAATGGGATAGATCCGGCGAATCGTCCTGAGCCGCGATGCGTTCGATGTGGCCGATAATCGTTGTTTCCGCCAGCCCACGTTGCTCGGCTATCTCCCCGACTGAAAGCCCGCGAGACAACAGGTCCCGCGTCTCATCGAACGTAGGCCCCGGACGACGCTCCGGTCGTGCCCGGGAGGGTCGCTCTTCAGGCACCCGGATATCCGGGCGTCCGTGCGCCTCGATGTACGCCTGAATCACCGCAATGAAGTCCTCGCCGTACTGCTCCAGCTTGGCCGCCCCCACACCGGAGATGCGCCCAAACTCGTCGGAATCCTGGGGAAAGCGGGCGGCCATCTGCTTGAGAGATGCGTCACCAAATATGACGAAGGGTGGTACATCCCGCTCATCAGCCAACCGTCGGCGCAGAACACGTAGCTTCTCGAATAGCCGCTCATCGAACTGAATTTCAGTGGAGGGTTGTGGCGTCGCTCTCCGCGCCCCGCCGTCTAACGGCCTCGGCAAGGAGAGCGAACTGCGCGTTTGCAGGAATTCCCGCCCCGCCTCCGTAACCGCCAAGGTAGGATACCTATCACCTTCCGTGGTTAGCAGCCCCCGTGATTCCAGCAGGCCGATGATTTCCCTGAGGTCAGTTTTGCCGGAACCCCTCGCGATGCCGTACACGCTCAACGTCTCGTGCCCCATCTCAAGGACTCGCTTATCCCGACCCCCACGCAGCACCTGAATGATGTGGCCCGCACCGAATCTCTCCCCTGTGCGGATCACCGCCGATAGGATCTTCTGCGAGATTTCCGTCGCGTCGAATTCCTCGCGGGGCTCGAGGCAAACATCACAGCCGCCGCAGTTCTCTTGCTCCCATTCCTCGCCCAGGTAGTGCATCAGATACCGTCGGCGGCAGGTGGTCAACTGCGCGAACTCCACCATTCGCGCCAGCTGCTCCCGGGCAACCCGGTGCTCCGATTCGTCCACGATTTGATTGACGAAATATTCTTGCTTGACCTTGTCCGCGAACGCGTAGAACAGAACGCACTCCGCAGGCAAACCATCCCTGCCTGCTCGCCCCGTCTCCTGGTAATAGCCCTCCACCGATTTCGGCAAGCTGTAGTGGACAACCAGCCTGACATCAGGCTTGTCGATCCCCATGCCGAACGCGATCGTGGCGACGACGATAGAAACCCGATCCCGAATGAAGTCATCCTGCGTGCGGCGGCGCGTATCACCATCGAGACCGGCATGGTAAGGGCGAGCCTCAAACCCACGCGCGGTCAGATCGGCAGCCAGATCCTCGGTCTCCTGTCGGGAGAAGCAGTAGATGATGGTCGACTGATCTCTGTGGCTTTCCAGAAGGCCAATAAGCCGTTCCCACGCATCGCTCTTGGGTCGAACCGAGTAGTTAAGATTGCTCCGATTGAAACCGGAGATGAATACGCCGCCATCCTGCAGGCCGAGCTGACCGATGATGTCATCCCGAACCCGCTCCGTCGCCGTGGCGGTCAGCGCGATGACCGGCGTCGATGGAAACTCTTCGCGCAGTTGCCGCAGATTGCGATAATCGGGGCGGAATTCATGTCCCCACTCGGAGATACAGTGCGCTTCATCGATTGCGATTAGGTTGATATCCAGCTCATGCAGGAACTTTCTAAAACTCTGCGACGCCAGCCGTTCAGGCGCAATGTAGAGCAGCTTAGTGCTTCCATTCCGGACTGCCGCTTCGACCCTCCGCATGTCCTGGTCCGAAAGTGAACTGTTAATGAAGTTGGCCGGGATGCCCGACTCGTTCAGCGCATCCACCTGGTCCTTCATCAACGCGATCAGCGGCGATACAACAAGCGTCGTCCCCCCGAGGAGCAGCGCCGGCAACTGATAGCAGAGCGACTTTCCGCCACCCGTTGGCATCAATACCAGTGAATCGCGGGACGCCAGGACATTCTCAATGATTTCAGACTGTAGAGGCAGAAACTCGTCGTAACCGAATCGCGACTTCAAAATTGCCAGCGGAGAACCTGAATCCTGCATCTTGCCCTTAATACCTCAAGCTCGTCAGCGGCAGTATTTCTGCTGAGGCCTGCCCGTCCTCGATGGTGAGGATTCCCACGTGGCCCGGCTCGCGGATGTTGCGCGGCAGCGCCGGGCTCCCGGGGTTCACGATAAGCACCCCGGATTCCGTTCGCTCCACATGCGCAACGTGTGTATCTCCGCACACGATTACGTCGACGGCTCCGCCAAAGTAGCGCTCCATCAGCGCCTCAGTGGTCGTCCACGGTATGTCTGCCGGTAGTGGGAACCCGTGAATCAGCCCGATGCTGACCCCCTCCACATCAATGACCTGCGCGTGTTTGACACGAGGATCATCGTCCGGAAAGGGAGGACGAAAACCGTCTCCGTCCCCGTTCCCCCGCGCGCCAATGACAGGCGCTATGACTTCCAGCCAATCCAGCACGTCGATAATGTGCATGTCGCCGCCATGCATGACCATGTCGACACCGGCAAGCAGGTCAAAAACCTCTCCCGGCAGCCGTTCCCCGGCCTCCGGCACGTGCGTATCTGAGATTAGGCCGATGCGCATCATTTTTCTGTTCTGGTGCGTAGGGGTTAGCGTTACGGAGTTTGCGGGCGCAAGGCAATTCAGATTCCCGCCTGCGCGGGAATGACAGAAAGGGTCACGGCAGAATGATCCCGCCCGGTGAGATGCCCGGTGTCTGCGGGTCCGCCGGCGGAAGGACACGCGCCACCCACTGAGCGAGGTCTCGTAGTTCAGTCGGCGTGATTTCATGGCCTGCGCCGCCATATTCGTTGTAGATCAGGTCGCCGTAGCCCCACGCCTCCAACTGTGTATTCGCTGAACGCCCCCGTTCAATCGGTACGACCGGATCCTGGTCTCCGTGGCCAACAAAGATGGGCTGTGTCCGCTCATCAGGCAGTTGTGTTGCAAGCTGCTCCATGTCGTGGATGGACGCGCTTAGCGCGCCGATACCAGCGAACACATTGGGCCGGGGCAGGCCGTAGCGATAGGCCAGTCCGCCGCCCTGCGAGAATCCGATGATCAGCATGTTGCCCGGCTCAAGCCTGTACGGCTCACGCACCTCCTCCATGAAGGCGTCGAACGCCTCCTCGGTGCTCTTTGCTTCCTCGGGGTCGTTGAAGCCGTCCGGCGTCGTCCATCCAAAGCCAATCTGCCCGCCGCCGATGTCCAGCGGAACCGTGCCGTTCGGACAGAGATACACGTAGCCGGTCTGATGAATACCCGGAGCGAGCCCGGCGAGGTCATACATGCTCGCGCCAAAGCCATGAACAAGGATGATGACGGGATAGGCGCGTGACTCCTCGTAGTCGGTCGGCGTGATGCTCACATAGTCGAGGGCGCTGCCCTTGTTCGCCGTTCCCTCCATCGGTCCAGCCCCCTATTCCTCAGCCGCCGCGCCGGTCTGCCCGACGTGTGCGGGAGGCCAGCTCGCGAGCCAGGAGCAGCGCCCCGCGCAACCCGTTATCGTCGCCCAGCTCTGTCACTTCAAACCGAACGGTACGGTTCTGCAGTTTGAACGCCCGCTCCCGCGCGACGTTGATTCCGTGCTCCACGAACTCGTCCTGCCCGCGCGCCAGCCCACCGCCGAGTACGATCAGCTCCGGGTTGAAAATGTTGACGATATTGGCAAGGCCGACGCCGAGCGCGTAGCCTGCTTCGTCGACCACCGTCCTGGCGAGCGCGTCATCCTGCTCCGCCGCGTCGAAAACGTCGCGCGCCGTGATGCTCTCGCTGCCCTGCGACGATGACTTCTCAATGAGAATCGAATCCCCGCCGGCCTCGATCCGCATTCGGGCCATACGGGCGATGGCCGTGCCGGAGGCCATCGTCTCAAAGCAACCGGACAGCCCGCACGGGCATTGGATGCCGCGACCCATGCTGATTGTCATGTGTCCGAACTCACCTGCCGCTCCGGCAATGCCGCGCAGCAGCTTGCCCTCGGAGACGATGCCGCCGCCGATTCCCGTGCTGATGGTCAGATAGATCATCTCCGTCGTACCACGCCCCGCGCCCATCTGGTGGACGGCGTGGGCGGCGGCGGTGGCGTCGTTCTCGATCTCGATGGGGATGTTCAGGCGCTCCCTGAGCGCGTCCGCCATTGCGAACTCGCGCACCATCGGCAGATTCGGCGATTCCACGATGACGCCGTTTGCGGTGTCCACGGTGCCCGCGCAAGCGACGACCCCGGCGACAATCTCGCCGTTGGTCTTGGCGATTAGGCTTTGGGCGGCCTCAACGATGCCGTTGATGAGCAGTTTGGGATCGGAACGGGCAGGGGAAGAGAATGCGGTGCGCCGCATCGCGCCACGCGGCCTGCGAGCAATGGCGACCCGTGTTTGCGTGCCCCCAACATCGACGCCAAGCAGATACGGGTTGGCCATATTCGTGCGCGTTCTCGCTGCCTTTATGTTGACGGCGGGGGCCTTAAAGCCGTGCTGGCGTCCTTGCTCGTGCGATTCGATTCAAAAAGAACCTGGCGACCCGGACGGGATTTGAACCCGTGATCTCTGCCGTGACAGGGCAGTATGTTAAGCCAGACTACACCACCGGGCCGCGCTTGCTCATGCTACGAACGCGCCAATTCCGTGTCAAGGAGCGACGCGGCTGCCGCTCGCGTCCGTGCCGCGGAACGATCTCGCCCAATCGCCTCAAGCGTGACGAACAGCGGTGGCGCCGCCGTACGGCCTGTCGTTGCAACCCGCACCGCGCCGAACAGCTTGCGGCCGGACGTGCCAAGCTCCTCCACGAGCGCCCTGAAGCGCGTTTCAATCGACTCATGGTTCCACGGTTCAATCTTCTCGATGGCATTGGCCACCGCAGTCAGCCATGCGCGGACAACCTCAGCGTCCTCCGGCAACGGCACGCGCCAAAGGTCATCGCCCGCGTCTGCCATGCGCTTCATCGCCTTGTCGCCCATGCCGGCCCAAATGAGCGCGGGCGGGAACGACACATCATCCGTGAAGAAGAACTCGCACAACTCGGGCATTTCGCTTAGGAGGCGCGCGCGATCTTGCGTCAGTATGGCTGCTTGCCGGGCGAGCCCATCATCGAGAGGCCGCGAAATCTCAGGCGGGAGTCCGTTGTCCAGGTATGGCCGCGCCGCCTCAACGAACGCCTCCGGCGGCATCTCGCGGATGTACACGCCGTTCAGCCATTCCAACTTCTCGCGGTCGAACATCGCCGGTGACGCCGAGACCCGATCAAGCGAGAATCCCGCGATCAACTCCTCACGTGTCATCTGTGTCGTCTTGTCATCCAGCGACCACCCCAGCAGCGCCAGGAAATTCAGCATCGCCTCCGGCAGGAACCCCTCGTCGCGGTAGTCGAGCAGCGAAACGGAGCCGTGCCGCTTGGACAGCTTTGTCCGGTCTGAGCCGAGGATCAAAGGGAGGTGGGCGAATGCAGGTGGTGTGTAGCCGAATGCCTCGTAGATCATGGCGTGGCGCGGGGCGGATGACATCCACTCATCGCCGCGGATCACGTGCGTTATCTCCATCGCCACGTCGTCCACCACATTGGCCAGGTGATAAGTGGGAAACCTGTCCGACTTGAGGATTACGAAATCGTCGATGAGCCGGTTCTCCCATGAAACGTCACCGCGAATCACGTCGTTGAACGTCGTGCGTCCGCTGAGCGGCGTCTTGAACCGCACAACGCGGTGAGAGCCGTTCTCCGCCTCTTCCTGCTCGCGTTCCTCCGCGCTCAGGTTGCGGCAGCGGCGGTCATAGCCCGTGGGAACGTTGCGCTTCTGTTGCGCGGCGCGGATGGCGTCCAGCCTCTCAGACGTGCAGTAGCAGTAGTACGCGGCGTCCAACTCAACCAGCTGTTCGGCCGCCTCTCCGTAGCCCTCAAGGCGCTGCGACTGTACATACGGCCCGTAGGGGCCGCCGATGTCCGGCCCCTCATCCCATTCAATGCCGAGCCATCGGAGCGAATCGAGAATGCGCTCCTCGCTGCCCGGGATGCGCCGTTCCTGGTCGGTGTCCTCAATCCGCACCGCAAAGACACCGCCGGTGCTGCGGGCGAAGAGCCACGCGAATAGCGCGCTTCGAACGTTGCCTACATGCGGATCACCCGTGGGACTGGGTGCGTAGCGTGTTCGCGTTACTGACATTGCAGTCTCATTCTAACCCAGCGAATCGACCAGCCGCGCCTCGGGTGTGCCAATAGTCATATCCGCCAGGCATTCCGAAAGGTCAGCCGCCAAAGGTGATCTAACCTCCAGCTTTTCCCCGCTTATGGGGTGTTCGAACGCAAGTGAAAGCGCGTGCAGGAAGAGGCGCGGCACGGGGTCACGGCTGCCGCGCGCGTAGATGACGTCTCCGGCCACAGGATGCCGTAGCGACGCGAAATGCACGCGAATCTGGTGTGGACGCCCGGTCTGGGGCCTGGCCTCCGTGAGGGTATAGCCGCCGTTCAGGTGCGCCAGCACACGGTATCGGGTTGTGGCAGGGCGGCCTGCTGTCACGACGGCCATTCGTTGCCGATGCCTCGGATCACGGCCCAGTGATGCTTCGATCACGCCAGTTGGCGGCTCCAGCAACCCGCGCAGCAAGGCGACGTACACCTTCTCAACACTACGAGACTGGAACTGCCGCGACAGCGCCGTGTGCGCCGCGTCGTTCTTGGCGATCAACATCACGCCGGACGTGTCCTTATCCAAACGATGAACGATCCCCGGCCTATCGTCGCCCCCAATCGTTGAGAGCGGCCCTTCGCGTCCCAGCAGCGCGTTCACAATCGTTCCTGTCGGGTGGCCGGGTCCGGGATGGACGGCGACGCCCGGCGGCTTGTCGATGGCGAGAATGTCTTCATCCTCGAAGAGCACGAGCAGGGGCGAACGCTCAGCGGCCAACCCTGCCGTCTCGCCGGTCTGTATCTCGCCGGTAATCGTGATCTCGTCGCCGGGCTCAATGGTGTGGCCCCGCTTGCGCGGCACATCCCCGTTTACACTGATCCGCCCATCCTGGATCAGTCGCCCAATCGCCGACCGTGATACGTCCACGGTGAGCGCCGTAGCCAGGTATCGATCGAGCCGCCTCTCCGATGTGTCAGGCGGGACGGTCAGACGAGTCTCCATCCTCAGCCCTCTGTTCTTCCGCTATAGGCTCGTCACTCGGCGACGTGGCGGAAGATTCCTCACCCGAGTCGTTTTCCTCAGATTCCTCTCCATCACCAAGAGAGAAAGTTGTTGTGGGAGAGGTGATTCCGGCAGCCGCCTCCTGTTCAAGCCTCTTCTCCGTCGCGCGATTCCGCAGGACATAGAAGGCCAGCGCAAACAGCCCGACTGTCAGTGCGGAGTCCGCCACGTTGAACGTCGGAAAATAGTAGTCGCTCCACACGCGCACACTGATAAAATCGACGACCGCGCCCCGAGCGAGCCGGTCTGTCAGATTGCCCAGCGCGCCGCCTAGCAGGAGGGCGAGGGAGTAACGTAGCAGGGCGCTCTCCCGCCCGTTCGCCCGGTAATAGAACAGGACGCCCAACACCCCAATGATGCTGACCAGGATGAGGAAATCTGTATGGCCGCGCAGCAGGCCGAACGCGCTCCCGGTGTTTGTTACATGGGTCAGCCGAAGCAGGCCGTTTTCCGGGATCGATTCATACAGGCGCAGATTACTGACGATCAGCAGTTTGGCTGCCTGATCCGCAATGAAGATAGTCAGCGTGACCGCGGCGAATGGCAGGAAATGGCCGCCGAATCCCCTCGGCGTTCCCGGACGCGGGCCGTCGTCCTCTACCACCAGATCTTGCGCCCCATCTCAGCTTCGATTTCATCAAGTGGGCGCGTCCACAGTCCGGTTGAGAGGTATTTCCAGCCGCCGTCAGCAAACAGGCACACGATGTTTCCGTTGTCCATCCGCTCCGCCAGCCGCTGCGCGCATGCCAGCACCGCGCCGGAAGAGATCCCCGCGAAGATGCTCTCCGTCTGCAGCAGTTCCCGTGTCTTCTCGAACGATTCTCTTGAGGTGATGATGAACTGGCCGTCCAGAACTGTCGTGTCCAGGATCGGCGGAATGAATCCATCTTCCAGGGATCTCAGTCCCTGGATGCGCTCCTCCGGGTGCGGGACGACGGCGATGACCCGCGTGTCCGGGTTGTGCTCTTTCAGCCGCCGGCCAACGCCCGTCAACGTCCCGCCCGTGCCAAGCCCTGCCACGAAGACGTCCACTTCAGGCAGCTGCCGGGTGATCTCCTCGCCCGTCCCGTCGTAGTGCGCGCGGGGATTCGCCTCGTTGCCGTATTGGTACAGCATCACGTACTTGTCGGGCTCTTTATCGGTCATCTCCTTGGCCACGTCGATGGCGCCGTTCGTGCCGAGATGCCCTTCGCTGAAGACGACGTTTGCGCCATACGATTCGATCAGCGCCTGCCTCTCCTCCGTGACGTTGTCAGGCAGCACGACGGTAACCTCAAAGCCCTTGTAGCGCGCGACCATGGCAAGCGAGACTCCGGTGTTGCCGCTGGACGGCTCAAGTATGATTCGGCCGTCCCCAAGCGTTCCGTCCGCCTCCGCGTTCTCCACCATGAGCAGGGCGATGCGGTCCTTCACGCTGCCCGTCGGGTTCTGGCCTTCCAGCTTGGCAAAAAGGCGGACGCCCGGCTTGGGTTGAAGCCGTTTCAGCTCAACGAGGGGCGTATTGCCGATTGTGTCCAGTATGCTGCCGGTCATGACCCTGATTCGCTTGCGTCAAACTGCGTCTTTGGTACGTCATCGTGAGCGAAACGGAGAATCCCCGCCGCGCCCGCTCGACTAGTGTATCGCGTTGGCAGTGCGCGTATGTAATGCGAATCTGGCGGACAGGAAATGACAGGCCGGAGGCCGGCGTCAGATCGCGATTTCTCGCAGATGCTCTTTGAGATTCCTGGTCATGCTGCGCAGGGAGACTGCCGTAATGGATGCTGAGATGCCACCGCCGGCGAGAGGAATCAGTTTGCCAATCCCTTTCGCGAACGAGGTTTTCGTCAGCCGCACGCCGATGGCCCGAAAGAGCGCATAGCGAAGAGGTATGTACAGAGGCGTCGCGGTCAAGCGAATCTTTGCGATGCGGTAAGCGGCGTTTGATTTTGACGCTTTCGCCACTTCTTTCAGGCTGTCAGTCGCCGTGCGCACCCCAAATACCGCGCCGACCAGCAACCAGATCCTGACCTCCGTTTCCTCATTCAGCTGCAGATCGCCGTCCTCGAACAGATCGTCCCATCCGTACAGGTACATCAGCTTCTGCGCGCATACGACCGCATGCCAATTGAGTTGGGCAACATCCGCGGGAACCGTCGCCGCTGCCAACCATCCTCCCGGCAGCCCCGCGGCGAAGGAAACACCGGATGCCCTGATGATGTGCGACATGATGATCGCATCGGCCATCCTGTCGAGCGTCTCCATGGGAACGCCGGCCGCCAGCGGTGTCGTCGCGATCGCTCTCCCGACCTCGATGCTGTTCTGGGTGTAATGGCGATCCAGCTGTTTCCCCAGGAATGTTCTGCGGTCCACCTTCAATCCCGGGATAGCGGTCATCGCAGGCAGCAGCCGCCGCAGAATAGGGTGAGAATCGACATTCTCACGCCCGTTCCTGTCCTCGCTTTCAGCGCCGCCGTCTCCGTCCGGCGCCCGCGTCGATAAATCGGTCACAATTCTCTCCCCACGCTGTCCTCTCTTAATTTTATCCTGCCAGTCACGTGCCTATGAGGGCAGTACCGTCGAACGAAGTCATTCCGAACAGAGCGATAGCAGCGTGAGGAATCTCAAGTGTCAGTCAGAGATTCAAACGCGGCTTGCCTATCATCGCCTTAGATTCCTCGGCTGCGCTCGGAATGACAGAGAAAGGCGGCTAAGTGCGACTACCCGCGCCGGAACGCGGGGGTCGAACGAATCAAGCCGATCCAATCTGATCGCGAAGCTTAAAACTACTCGAACGCGGGCATGCCGCAGAAGGCTTCGTAGTCGATGAGCTCCGTGACTGTTGGGTTCTCGCCGCAGGCGGGGCAGTTCGGGTCCTTGCGGATCTTGACCGTCCGCATGTCCATATCCAGCGCATCCACCATGAGCAGACGATTCACCAGCGGCTTGCCGACGCCCAGGATCAGCTTGATAGCCTCTGTCGCCATGAGGGAGCCGACGATGCCCGGCAGCACGCCCAACACGCCCGCCTCCGCGCAGGAGGGAACCATGCCGGGGGGCGGCGGCGCGGGGTACAGGCAGCGGTAGCAGCCCTGTTCGGGCAGGAACGTCGTCACCTGCCCGTCAAACATGAAGATGGAGCCATGCACCACGGGCTTGTTCATCAGCACGCCGAGGTCATTGATCAGATA
The DNA here is from genome assembly GCA_034428515.1 of Dehalococcoidia bacterium. Classification (GTDB taxonomy): domain Bacteria; phylum Chloroflexota; class Dehalococcoidia; order UBA6926; family UBA6926; genus VXMO01. The sequence goes on along the minus strand of DAOUHQ010000015.1, from coordinate 77,280 downwards.
GCGCGTTGGGAAGTTGTCCGTCCCGTCGATGAGGATGTCGAACTCGTCAGCGATCTCCATCGCGTTTTCGGAGTTGATGTGCTTGGCAATCTTGACGATCTCCGCGTCCGGGTTGATCTCCCGGATTGTATCCTCGGCGGAATCGACCTTGGGACGTCCGATGTCATTCATGCCGTGCAGCAGCTGCCGATGCAGGTTTGTGATATCCACATCATCGAAATCGACGATGCCAATCTTGCCGATGCCGGCGGCGGCCAGGTACATCGCCAACGGAGATCCAAGCCCGCCCGCCCCGACAAGCAGAACGCTCGCATTCATGAGCTTGCGCTGCCCCATGCTGCCAACCTGCGGCATGATGATGTGCCGACTGAATCGCTGTACCTGCTGAGGCGTCAGCGTCTGAACCGGCGGGGCAGAAGCCCCATTGGCACCCGCAGCCCCATTAGCAGTCGTTACCGTCTCTGTCGTAGTCGTTGCCATCCCAGAAGTCTCCCTTGTGATATCCCGTCCAGACAGTATAGGGGATTGGGGGTGGTATTAGCGTGGTTTCCAGTTATCGAAAGCGGCTGGGAGAATCTGCATCAGTGCGTCCGCTTCCATCCCATAGACGTCATAGGTGCGCTCAAGTTGATTGAGTGTACGGAGCAGTTGACGCAGGTTTCCGGGAGTGGATTCGTCTGAATATCGAGTTCTGAGCTCTCCGTCCGCCGTATACAGGGTGATGGCGAGTTGGATTACGCCAACTGACGTGAACGCCCGAAAGTCAGATAGTAACCTGTCCTCGAGTGAGAACGCGGTGAGCGGACGATCTAGCAGGAATGCCGCAGACTCACCGTGTTGGCGACAGATGAGGTAAGCGGCCCGCAGCGCATGACGGTAACGCCGCTGGTATGCGCGACGCAAACTAGCAGTGGACTCGTCTTTCAAAAAAACATACTGATCTGTCGTCGTATTCCTATTCGGCCTATATTCTGGTGCAAAGTACATGCCAAGCCACGACCACAGTCCATCATTATCAGCGATCGGTCCCTGGATTCCATCAAGTAAAGGCATGAGAATCCTTGCTGCATCACGGCGAGTTCTCAATTGGGCTTGTTCGACTTCCAAATGCGGCTCAAATGCAGCACTTAGATGGGGATCCATCAGCAAGTAATCGAGATCCTTATGACTAAAGGAGTTGTTCGTGCGCCAATTCGCTATGAATTCCCGTGACTTCTTTATACCTTCACTGTTGAAAGTGCGAACTTTCGTCACCGGCCACCTCCCAATGCATCGCCATATGAGCTAACCGGCCGGACCTTTTGTGCAGCGAAAGCCATGACCGCCTGGTCGATGTAGTCTTGAGCGGCGTCCCTGTTTAGATTCTCCCCCCATGTCATGTCAATATCAGGCTTTACTCCAAGATTGCTGACAAATTCGAACCACTCTGTTCCCCAGCCGCCCTCATCATCATCGGGATCCATCTTCTCGACATATAGCATCTGGGACAGAACTTGGCGAAGTACCTGCGGCATGACAAGCGCACGAAACCGCGCATCGTTGCGCACGATGTCGCCTATTGTGGGCACGGCATTATTCACAAGCAGGACAGGTCCATCACTCTGGTCAAGGTCAAAATCGACGCGCCAAACTTCGGTTCCCAACTTGGTTCCGCTGTCCTCCAAGAGCGGAATGAGAGAATCAAGTGGTCGGACGGGGCGAATTTTGTCTGCAAGTCCCAGCAGCTTGCCGGTGCCGGGTTCGACCACAAAAACTCTGAAGAAAGTAGTTGAGTCCACGTCGGTAAGTCGCCTTTCGTGCGGCGAGGGAAGTAAGGGATTACCGACTGTGCCAAAATCCCAGCGTTGGGACGCGTTACTGCGTCCGGCCTCGACACGGATTCGCGAATCCGGTGGAAAATCGCGCTGTTGGCCCAATCGAAGTCTCAAATCGAAGACATCGCTGCCTCCTATCTGTTCCTCTAGGATTCTGACCGGGGCCTCGTCTCTAGTTATCCTGGCCCGCCCTGTATAATTCAGATGTCGCTTCATTCCTGCTCGGTCTCCTCAGTCGGTGCCCGTACAGAAATGTCCACTGCAAGATCACGCCCGTCAAACCCCGTGATGACCAACCGGAAGTCATCCATAGTCACATCAAAGTCAAGCACGTTGTCTGTAACAGGCATTAGTTTGGTAACGCCCTCATTCTTCTTCACAGAAAGGTCAAACAAAGTAAAGTCGGGCAGCTTGTGCTTTACTCCCGACTCGAATGCTGCGAATGGGTTGCCGCGTGACACGTCATAGGCCATGCGCATCCGCCAGGCACCGATGATTGTGCGCTCGTAGTGAGGGTTTCGTGCCACTCTAAAACCGGACGCAATTTGAGTAACCTGAAACGGCGACTGGCCGGGTGGCGGAGGTGGGCTTTTTCCTCCTTCCTTGCCCCGCTCGCGTCCTGTGCCATTGTCTGTGCTTTGCGATGAGCGCGACGATGTAAAGAGGTCGGCAAGGGCGTGGCGCTGCAGCGTGCTGGGTCGGGCGGTCAGGGATTGGAGAATGCGACCGGCCACGCTGCGGACACGCCGTACACGATCTGGTGCGCCAATCCAGTTCTGCGTTACTCGCTTGGCGTTTGGCTCCCATCGCATATGGGCCGGACCCTCAGCATCACGTAGCATGTGTCCGAGATCGGATAGACCATCTACCAAGACCAAGGCCCGGGCGTGGTATTGCCTGATGTGATCCATTTTGGGCACACGCAGAAAGCCACGGACGAAGTAGTCATGGCCTTGTTCCAGGCCATCATCTTTTTGAACGATAACCAGGAACTCACTATCCCCACGTACTTCTTCCTCGCGCATTGTTGTATCAATGCTCAACTTGAAGCCGAGCGGCATCCCACTGTCATACCGTTCCTTGGCTTCGTCGTCCATCTTTACAGTTGTAGTGGGTGCGCCGAGTTCCAAGAAATCATCATGGTTCGCTGTTGCCACCCACTGAGCAAGCCGAACTGTGCTCTGCATGGAGGCCGGCGACTCATCATCACGGTCGGATGGTTCAATTTGGCTGGCTATTTCGCTGATAGTCCCCGCAGATATCGATTTAGGCTGCTGGTCTGGGTGATGGATTTCTACTTCCAATTCAGAATTGATGATGGGCATGAAGTATTGCGTGACGACTGCTCTGGCTATCGCCTCGGGCGTCAGCTCTTTATCGGGAAAGGGGACAATCACGGAGAGGCCACTTTGCGTTACGCCATCCTTAATGCGGCTCAACTGAAACGTTGAACAGGCCTTATTCGCCAGGGCATTGTCGTCGACGGGCATCGGAAGCCAATCTGCTTCCATGTCGTCTGAGTGTGCGGCAAACCACCCGTATGGGCGAAATTTCTCCTGCTCCACCGTATGTGTGCGCAAGACAGCTTGCCCCATGAGCAATAGATTGTCTTCACTCGCTCGTTTCGTGACTCCAAGGAAAGCGCTAATGTCGGAAGCGTCAGGGAACACCCATTTTCCAAGACCCCAAGAGCCTCCCTCGCTCTCTGTCTTAGGTGAGATGCCCACGCTTCGGAAGAAACCCCAAAAATGGTTGCCATCTTCCTTTTCGGAGTTGCGGGTAATTTCACCTATCAGGCCACGGGTGCCGAAGTCCTCAATCGTAAGGAATGGCATAGAGCTGCCAAAGTAGTCCGACAAATTATCTGGAGAGCCCGGTGGAGCTCCTACCTCAAGATGACGCTGGAGTCCACGCAGGAACTCACTCGCCACGGGCGGTGAAAGGGCCCCGTGTTCTCCTGAGAAAGCGAACCGAACCAGAACCCGCGCACTCCTGTCGATACGCGCATCCATCGAGTTCTGGATGGCCTCCCGAACTAGACGATCCGCTATAGGAGATTCAGAGTCAAAGAACTCTCCCTGAAAAGGGTCCTGATTGGTTTCAGAGGGCTGCATCCGAGGGATGCGCCAGCGGGGAGGCTCTTGCTGCATGCGAATCTGGATGTAGGAATGCGAGCTTGTCCGTTGAAGACTGAAATCTATCGTGGAACAGAATGTTACATATCGTCAATAGTTGCCGTCAACCGTTCCCTAACATCTCGAATCACAGCCTGCGCCCTAACCGCCTATAGACTAGCTCTGCTACAGCACGGTGACTCGCGCATACGTGTCAACTTATCCGAGCGCCGATTGATGAACGTGCGACAATTACACGTCTTGCGGCTAGCCTGACGTCGTCGGCTGCGTCCTTGAGAACCCTGATGTCACCAAGCGCATAGTCATAGTCGCTGCCACTCGAGTCCATGTCGGCCACGCTCTCTTGCAGTATGCCTTGCTGACTCACGATAGCCTCTTCAAGCAGTTGCAGTGCCTTCTCAGCGGCGGCGGCGATGCCGTCCAAAAAGAAGAGTTCGTGTAGCCCGCCATGTTCAATGTCGTAGCTCATTCCTTGCGCTCCCCTCCGAGTCTGTAGACCACAGTCCGGAGACCGGAACACGGAAGGTTGACCGGTGTCAAGCCGAGATTGGGTGAGAGGTGTATCGTGGTGCGCCCGGTAGGATTCGAACCTGCGACCCTCGGTTTCGAAGACCAACTACCCTCTAATCCACTGAGCTACGGGCAAGGTCTACTTCCAGCGCGTCCAGGAAATCCTCAAGGGGAATCTCGAGGCCCCTCAAAAGGCTGCGCAACGTATATCGAGGAATTTCGCGGAGTCCCATGACCAACGGACGCGACACTGTTTGGCCATCAGCCATCCTTCGGCGAATCATCACATGGCTAGTGCGTCGATGTTTCGCCTCCTCGCATCCCAACCGGAGCAAGGCAGCAGATACTTCTCTGCTCGAACAGAGTGGGACGGTTGGGGGCACCGCAGGTGAGCCTAGGCGAGTTGAGGAACCTGTTGACGACGGAATTGATAGGTTGGAGCTGACTCTCCTGCGCCATCATTCACTTCAACCGGTAGACGATAATGTGGGATCGGCTCTTCAAACTCGACTCGCACATTGCGCGCTTTCAACTCCGCCTCCAACTGACCTCTGTCGGCAAGGTCTTCCAGATACAGATCCACCGCCTCGGCGATCATCGCGAACGCCTCCTCCACATTGCTGCCACAGCTCGCAACGTCAAGCTCCCGGCACACCGAGACGTATTGGTCATGCTCCTTGAAAACCACGAAGGTCAAAACAATGAACGGTGACATAGGCTGCCCTCTCCCTTCCGTTCATATTCGCTGCGGCTACATATGTCAGTGTGTCGCGCCCGCCAAGCCAAAGTGTAGCAATTCGTGCCAAACGCCTGCTGCCTTTGACTCCCCATCCCTTCGCTGGCGCCATCGCCATTGTATCCCTGAGAACGGAATTCTGGCGCGCCCGGCAGGATTCGAACCCGCGACCCTCGGTTCCGAAGACCGATGCTCTAATCCACTGAGCTACGGGCGCACCGTCACTGATATCTATCCTACCCCGAACAAAAACACTTGGGGGCGCCCACCGCGGTGGGCGCCCCCTGTCATTTCCTCAGTCGTGTCACGCTATCAAGGCGCGACGCTACCGGCTCCGTTTGAACTAGTTGTCCTCCAGCAGGTAGGTGTGCGCGTGGCGGTAGAAGTTGCCGTACGACTGTGACGGCACCGTCGGCATCACACCGGCCACCCGATCGGAGAAGACCGGAATCGCCAACTGGAAGCCGCCCATGGTGCGTACCTGGTCGCGCAGCACGATCTCGCCGGCCTGCCACGCCAACTCGCGCCGCTGCTCGGGGTCGAGCTCAATGGACTGCGCGTCGATCAGCCTGTCCAACTCAGGGTTGGAGTACTGCCCGTAGTTCCTGCCGGAACCGGAGTAGAAGTACTCGTACAGGATGAAGTCGGGGTCAAACCCGCCGATCCATCCCGCGTGGCCGCCCAGGTCGAAGTCGCCGGCGTTCATGCGGGTGTAGTAGTTGCCGGTTTCCGTCTCGCCGCCCTCGATGGAGATGCCCACTTCGTTCAGGTCCTCCAGCACGGTTGGCGCATACACGGCGTAGAACGGAGCGTAGATCATCGTGGCCTGCAACTCGCCCGGCTCATAGCCGGCGTCGGCCAGAATCTGGCGTGCCTGATCCTTGTTGGCCTCGGGATCACTGTAATCGTGGCCCGGGATCGCGCTCAGGCGCTCCTCCGGCATCGCGAAGGCGCTGCCGGGCAGGAACGGCCCGCCGGTTCCGGGGGCGATCCAGTCGTTGTAGCCAAGCTTGATGAGGCGATTTCGGTCGATCGCAAGGCTGATGGCATCACGCACTTCCTGCGTGTTCCACGGCTCACGATTGAAGTTCGGGATGACGGAGAACATCATGCCGGGGTGGACCGCGGAGGCCCACTTCTGGCAGATGTCGCACTCGCGGAGCAGGGTGTTTGCATTCGCCCCGTTCCATCCGCCGGCGCTGCCGCCGATGTGGAGACGGCCGGAGCGGAGGCCGGCAACCTGTGCCTGGTTGTTGAGAATCAGAATCTCGATGGAGTCAAGGTACGGGAACGGCTGATCCCAGTAATCGGTCTTCCGCTCCATGACCATCTTCTCGCCGGGGATCCAGTCACCGACCACGAACGGCCCGGTGCCGATCGGCGGCTCCTCACGCATCCGATTCATGTCGTCGGCGTACAGGTGGCTCGGCTTGACCACGTGGTACGGCAGGCCGATCACTTCGAGGAGCGACGGCTTGGGCCGTTCCAGGTGGAAAACCGCCGTCAAGTCGTCCGCGCAGGTAGTGTCCGTGAGGGATGCGAAGTGTGCTGAGCGGGGATTGCGAAGCAGCCCATCACCGGTGCGGAGCGTGTCATACGCAAACTCAATGTCCGCGCACGTGAACGCCACGCCATCCGAGAATTCAATGCCGTCCCGCAGGTTGAACGTCCACGTCAGGCCGTCCGTCGCCTGCTCCCAGCTGGTGGCCAGGTCAGGGACGATGGTCCAATAGGATCCGTCAATGAAGTCCTGCTTGTCGCCCCAGTCCTGCTTGGAGACCAGCATGTTGCCCACCGGGTGGCCGTAATGCGGCGCGCTCCCGGCTGCCTCCTCCCAGTTGCTGAACGTCGGACCTTCGGACGTTGTCGCGATGATCAGCGTCCCACCATAGACAGCGTTAGGATCAACCGGCACACCGCTGGTGGAATGGGTCATCATATCGTCGCCCATGTCGTCGTCCATATCCTCGTCATCCATGGACGTGTCTTCGCCGGACGTGTCTGTGGACGTGTCGTCCTCATCGTCCGATGCTGTTCCGCACGCCGACGCAACGACAAGAAAAGCCGCCGCCACGAGTGCGAGCAGCAGGAATGTCATGCGATTCGTCATTAGCCAGTCTCCTCCCGTCTACATGGCTATTAATACTAGACGATAATGAACCGCTTGCAGACAGGGGTCAATACCTAGTTATGCAAAGTTAGGGAAGAAGCAGAGGGCGATCTACATGGATTCCGGCGCGCTCATCCCCATCAGCGCCAGAGCGTTCCGCAGAACCATCCCCGCCGCCTGTGTGAGTCGCAGCCGCGCCAGCGTCACGTGTGGTTCCTCTCCCAACACGCGATGTTTCGTGTAGAAATCGTGAAATGCCGTGGCGAGTTCATAGGCATAGTGGGGCAGATGGTGCGGCTCCAGGTTGCGCGCCGCAAGTTCAACGATTTCCGGAAAGCGGAGCATTGCACGCGCTAGCTGATGCTCTGCCTCCTCCGTCAACGCGTCGAAGTCGGCGGCTTGCGACATATCGTCCGGATCGATTCCGTTTTCACGCGCATTGCGGAGGATGGATGAGATGCGGGCAAATGCGTACTGGATGTAGTAGACGGGGTTGTCCGGGGCCTCTCTCTTGGCCAGTTCCAGGTCGAAATCCATCTGTGCGTCCGCCGACCGCGACAGGAAGAAATAGCGGCAGGCATCCGGCCCCACCTCGCTGATTACCTCCGCCAGCGTGATGATGTCGCCCGTCCGCTTGGATACACGCACAACCTCGTCGCCACGCTTCAGCGTGACGAGCTGAACGAGGATGAATTGCAACCGCTCCGGGTCGACGCCAAGCGCATTGACCACCGCCTTCATGCGTGGAACGTGCCCCTGGTGGTCCGCGCCCCATACGTTGACGACGCGGTCAAAGCTTCGGCCCAGGAACTTGTCGTAGTGATAGGCGATGTCTGAGGCGAAATACGTGGGCGCGCCCGTCTGCCGTACCAGCACACTGTCTCGTTCGTCTCCCAGATCAGTGCCGGTGAACCAGACTGCTCCCTCACGCTCAGCCGTGTAGCCGTTTGCGCGGACCTCATCGATCGCCTTCTCATATATCCCGTCCGCAAACAGGGAGCGCTCGCTGAACCAGCGGTCAAAGCGAACGTCGATGCGTTCCAGGTCCTCGCGGATGGAATCGATCATCCGCGCCATGCCGAATTCGCCAAGCTCACGAGCCGCGCTCTCGCCGTCGACATACTGATCACCAAACTCCGAGGCCAACTCCTGCCCAAGCTCCACGAGATATGCGCCCTGGTAGCCCTCCGTCGGGAACTCGGCGTCCCTGCCCAACGCCTGCAGATACCGGGCGTGGAGTGACTCAAAAAAATTGTCCATCTGGCTGCCGGCGTCGTTTATGTAATATTCGCGCTGGACGGTGTAGCCGGACGCCTCCAGCACATTCGCGACTGCGCTGCCCTGTACCGCGCCACGACCGTGGCCGACGTGAACGGGCCCCGTCGGATTCACGCTGACGAATTCAACCTGCGCGCTGACGCCCGTGCCGCCCGTTCCGTGTCCAAACCGATCTCCCTCGGCGAGAACTGTTCCCACCTGCCGCATGATCCAGCGGCTGTCCAGCCCGAAATTGACGAATCCGGGCGGCGCGACGGTAACGGACGTGACCTCCTCTTGCTCCGGCAGTCGCTCCCGCAGGATTTCCGCAATGGCCAGCGGAGACATGCGCGCAGATCGTGCCATCTTGAGCGGCAGGCTGGAGGCGTAGTCGCCGTGCTCCTGATTCTGTGGCCGCTCCACGGCGGGATCCTGGTGCTCAAGCGCGGGCAGCGCGCCATCGGCCTGCGCGCGGCGCAAAGCCTCGGAGAGCATGTCAGAGATAGTGTCCTTAATCATGGGAACTTAAAGTATGCCACCAGGCGTCATCCCCGCGCGGGGTCGGCCTCTCTGAGAACGGGAACGCGGTACTCAACCTATTCCGCAATCAATGCCGAATCGCGAACCGAGAGCCGTACCGCAGTTACCCGCCTTCTGGCGTGTTGCTCGCCCGCTCCCAGAACCGCCGCAGCTCCTCTTTAAGCGGCGCGTGTTGGTCCTGCGACAAGTCCGAGTCATCCGCCGTGACGGCCAACGCATGACGCCGTGCCTCCTCGATGAGCGCCAAATCGGCAAAGGTTGCGACTTGCAAGTCCGGCAGCCCGCTCTGTCGTGTGCCGAGCAGCTCTCCGGGACCGCGAAGTTGCAGGTCCGCCTCCGCCACCTTGAAGCCGTCACTTGTGCTCTCCATCACCGATAGCCGTTTATTGACCTCCTCTGTTTCGGACTCTGAGACGAGGATGCAATAGCTGTTCTCCGTGCCACGGCCCACGCGACCCCGATACTGGTGCAGTTGGGACAGGCCGAAGCGGTCTGCTCCGTCAATCATCATCACCGTCGCGTTCGGCACGTCGATGCCCACTTCCACGACCGCCGTTGAGACAAGGACGTCGATGTCCCCGCCGTGAAGTTCCTCCATAACGCGATCCTTCTCCGCCGGACGCATCCGGCCGTGGAGCAGTCCAACGTTCAGATCAGGGAAGACGTCGCGAGCGAGCCGCTCATGCTCCGCGACCGCCGCCTTGGCGGCCACGGCCTCGGACTCCTCAACCAGCGGGCAGATGATGAACGATTGCCGATGCTCTGCCGCCTCTTTCCGAATGAACCCGTAGGCGCGTTCGCGCTCGTGCGGCGGGACGATAGCCGTGCGGATTGGCGGTCTTCCGGGCGGCATCTCATGAATCGTTGAAACATCCAGATCGCCGTAGATGGCGAGCGCCATCGTGCGCGGAATGGGTGTCGCGGTCATGACGAGCAGGTGGGGCGCGAATCCCTTGTTGCGCAGCTTTGCCCGTTGCTCCACCCCGAACCGGTGCTGCTCGTCCACGACGGCAAGGCCAAGATTGTTGAACGCTACCCCCTCCTGTATGAGGGCGTGCGTGCCGATGACGATGTCAACGTCGCCCCGCGCAATGAGTTCATGCAGCTGCGACTTCGCTCCCGCCGCCATGCTCCCCGTCAGTCGCGCGATGCGGAGCGGCCTGTCCGGCAGGATTCCGCTGAAGCCCCGATACGGTCCACCGTCATTCGCCTCCCGGTTCCCGTGGCTGAATACGCCTGTGAGCGTACGGAAATGTTGTTCTGCCAGCACCTCCGTGGGCGCCATCAACGCGCCCTGGAAACCGTTTGCTGCGGCTGTCACGAGGGCCAGCGCCGCCACAACCGTCTTGCCGCTGCCAACATCGCCTTGCAGAAGCCGCATCATCGGCGCGCTCCCGCCGATGTCCGTCAGTATCTCCTCCACCACGTGATCCTGGTCGGCTGTCAGTGTGAAGGGCAGGGCGCTCAGCACGTTGTTGACAGCCTCGCTGCTGCGCGGGATAGGTGCGCCAAGTTCGCGCTGCTGCTGTCTTCGTCGATCAAGCAGACCAAGTTGGAGCAGGAAGAGTTCATCGAATGCCAGCCGACGGCGCGCCCGCTCGTCGTCTGATAAATCCGCGGGGTGGTGGATAAGACCGAGAGCCTCTCGCAAACCCGGCAGTCTTGCCGTTTGAATCACATCGTCCGGCAGAAATTCCTGTACGAGCGGCAATGCCTGCTCTGCCGCCGGGCCGATGAGACGCCGCATGCCGCTCTGCGTCACGCCCTTGGTGAGCGGGTAAATGGGCACCAGCTCACCGGCGTCCATCCTGTCCTCAGCCCGAAGCTGCTCGTACGTCTCCACCTGGAACTGCGCCCGGTTGCGATACTCCCCCAGCCGACCGATCAGAAGCAGCCGCGATCCCTTCTTGAGATTTCTCAGGACCCATGGGTTACCGAACCACACCGCCGTTACTTGGCCCGTGGCATCACTGACCGCCGCCTCGACGCGCATGACCTGCCGGCCCCTCGTGTAACCACCTCCGCCCGCCCTCTCAACGCGAACAGAGATCGCCGTCTGCTCCCCGTAGGTCAGCCGTGCGATGGGTGAAACAGGCACATACCGCCGCGGAAAGGCCCACAGTGCATCGCGATACGTCTCAACGCCCAACTTTCTGAGGCCGGCTTTCATGCGAGATGGCGCGTCTAAAGGCTCGTCGAGCGACTTTACCGGCGTCACCTTTGGCGCGGGTTTCGTTGCTCTGCGCCTCGTTGGTTTGGGGGGCGCGATCCTCTCTGCCGGAGATCTCTGGTCTGTTCTAGCCCGCGTGGTCGAGACTTCTTCAACCCGATTCCACCCCGGGTCGGGCGGCACATCCATGCGTGCCGGGGGCGAGGGCCGTTCGACGTTGTCCGCTGCGGCAGCGCTACGTGGAGAGGTGGGACTTACCAACGGTTCGTCCACTCTCTCCGTCTCGGGCTGCTCCGAATTCGCGGCCGGCTCGGACTCTCGCAATCGTTCCAGTGTTTCGCGTACCCACGCTGCGCGCTCGTTCGGGGGCAGGCCGTCATAGCTCGGCAAACCGATACCCGCGTCTTCCAACGTGCGCTTGATGTCCGGGTCTTCAATCCATCTCTCAAGGAATGCGTCCAGACCGCCAATGACGGCGCGGTTCGCGTGGTTCTGGTCGCGTTCGAGGCGCAGGACGTGGCGGATTGTTTCCACTTTGCGCGCAACACGGTCATCCTGTGCCGCAGGGGCAGACGACGACTCGTTCGGGGGGTTGCGGCTGGGGCCGACAGGCAGGCGGCCCTGTGTCATTGTCGAATCCCCGTCACTATCCAGGCGATGAGACTATTGCAACGCCGACGCACCCCGGCCCCGCGTAGGTTCCTACCGCCGCGCCGATGGTGTAGACGGGCACATCACTAATATTGAGGCGCTCCATGGCGCGGCCCGCCATCTCGCGCGCCTTGTCGTGATCCGTTGTGCTTGCGTAGGCCACCCGCTCCGGCGTGCCGCTCTGGTGCACATACGATTCCAGCAGCGCGTGTGCCTTCGCCCGCGACCGTACCCGTTCCAGCGGGTGAACCTCCCCGTCCCGGAACTCGAGCACCGGCTTCACGCTCAGCAGCCCCCCGAGGAGCCGCTGGGCCTTGCCGATGCGGCCGCCCCGTGCCAGGTATTCCAGGGTGTCGACTGCGAAATAGATGCGCGTCCTGCTTGCCGTATCGCGCGCCCACTCGGAAATCTCTTCAATACCGGCGCCCGCCTGCGCCTTCGAAGCGGCTTCCTGCGCGAGCATGCCGAGGCCCATCGTCACCAACAGGGAGTCCACAATCTCAATGGTCGCGTCGGGATGGTCCTTCAGTGCCATATCGCGGCCAATCAAAGCCGAGTTGTACGTTCCGCTCATCTTGGACGAAACGGTCAGCGCCAGAACAGGGCCGTTGGGCGCAAGCTCGCCGAACGCGTCGGCAAAATCCTGTGGCGAGGGTTGCGCCGTCTTTGGAAAGGTGCCTTTCTGCTGCAATCTGCGGTAGAACTCTCCGCCGCTGATTGTCAATCCGTCGCGGAACTGTTCCTCACCGAATAAGACGTAGGCCGGAACAATTGTGATTCCCGCCTGCTCCGCGTCGTGCGTCTGAATGTCTGACGTGCTGTCGGTCACGATCTGCACTGTGCCCTGAGATGCGCTTGTCACATCACCCTCCGAAATGTCTTCTCGGGATTCGTAGGACGGAGATCATGCGTCCACGGTTCCGGTCTGCTACTCGTACCTGCTCCAATCCACATTGGACAACACGCGCTTGGCGTTGTCGAGGAAGATCTTTTGGCGAATGTCGTCAGAAATATCCAGGTCCTGGAAATCGCGCAGCCACCGCTCAAGGTGCAGCGCCTGGAAGTCTGAACCAAACAGCACCTTGTTCTGAAGCCGTGTCTGCATCTCGCGGATCAGCTCCTGCGGGAAGTACCACGGAGACCAGCCGGAGATGTCCATAAACACGTTCGTCTTGTGGACGAGCATGGACACCTGTTCCTCAAACCAGGGCCACGCCGGATGCGCCAATATAATCTGCAACTCCGGAAAGTCGGCCGCCACCTCGTCCCACCAGATGGGGTTGGAATACCACTGCTTGCGCCCGCCACCCCCAGGCAGACCTGATCCGACGCCGTTGTGGCCGCTGTGCGTCAGGATGACGAGACCAAGCTCCTGTGCCTTTTCCCAGAGCGGATAGAACTGCTTCTCATTGGCAAAGAAGTTCATCCCCGTCGGTAACAGCTTGATGCCCTTAGCGTCAAACTCACCTGCTGCCCGCTCCAGGTCCTTGACGGCCTGCTCGCCGCGATTCGGGTTCACCGAGCAGAAGGGTATCCAGCGATTGGGAGCCCGCCGCACAATCTCATCCACCCAATCATTCGGGTCAGGCGACTCCGTATCACCGGGTTGCCGGTTGTCAGAGGGCAGCAGGACGCCTACGATGTCATGCTTCTCATATAGTTCGACGTATTCCTCGGGCGTTGTGAGATCAGGCTCGGTACGACGAAAGTACTGGCGCATCTGCCGAGTCTGGTCTTCCGACCGCTGTCTTTCCGTGGCTTCACGGACGGCCGGGCTCATCGGCGGATGAACGTGAACATCGACGGCCTTCATACTCGTGCCAAGCCTCCTCCCACGCCTGTTCGGACGCTATTGGCACAATGCCAACAACCCCGCCCCCTGTCAACGCAGGTGAGACTCAAAAGGGCGGCATGTGAGGCCGTACGCGAATAGATGTTTAGGCGGCGCGGCGGGCTCCCCGCCGTCGCTCAGCCGGGGAAGGTGTATGCCTGAGGCCCCACTGAACCTCACGTCGATACCGTCCCGGACCGTGAGTGGCGGGATTCCGCGAACCTGCGCTGCTGGCTGACGGCTTGTTCTGTGGCCTCGTTGGCGTCGTCGTCATGTTTGTCCCCTGTCTCCCTCTGAACGCCCCTACTGCCATTCAACGCACTCATGCAAATGGGACACGCTCTGTTGTTCTACTCCATATATAATAGCACGGACGTTCCATGACACAAGACCTGAACAGGTATGCCCTCCGTTGCCATTCGGCGGATGTATAGTGGGGCGAGTTGGAGACGAGTAAGGATGCAGTCGTGATTGAACTGGAAGGTATTGCCAAGCGCTACGAGATTGGCGCAATCACCGTCACCGCCCTGGAGAAAGTTAGTCTGACCATCAATGAGGGCGAATTCATCGTCGTTCTCGGCCCATCCGGCAGCGGAAAAACGACACTGTTGAATATGATCGGCGCGCTGGATACCCCCACCGAGGGCCGAGTAATCGTCGATGGACAGGAGGTCACTGGCGCGTCCAAAGGCCAGCTCTTTGCCTATCGCCGCTCAAAGGTGAGCTTCATCTTCCAGAGCTTCAATCTGTTCCCGGGCCTTACAGCCCGCGAAAACGTGCAATTTGGTATCGATGCGGCCGGGAAGCGGAACGGTGACGGACCCGGCGCGGTCGACGTGTTAACTGATGTTGGTCTGGGCGAGCGCGTCGCTCATTTCCCGCACGAACTCTCTGGCGGTGAACAGCAGCGTGTTGCCATCGCGCGAGCCCTCGCCACCGGTAATCCGGTCGTTCTTGCCGATGAGCCGACGGGCGAACTGGATTTCACCACGGGCGCGCAGATCCTTGAACTGCTGCGCCGCCAATCGGAATCCGGAAAGACAATCCTGGTTGTTACGCACAACAGGGAAATATCCCGCATGGCGGACAGGGTCATCGAGTTGAGCAGCGGCAACATCGTGCACGATGGGCCGCCGTCCGGTGGTCGGGCGTCGATCTCCGACCTTCGCTGGTAACGAGAACACAGCATGACGCCGCGGCTCTTACTTATCTGGTCACTGCGCGACCTCAAGGCCCGCTGGATACAGGTCATCACGATTTCCCTGGTCATCGGCCTTGGTATCGGCACATTTGCGTCGTTCAACAGCATGACGGAGTGGCGCAAAGCTTCTAACACGGCCAGCTTCGAGACGACCCGCATGTACGACCTGCGTGTGGGTCTCAGTGACGGCAGTTTTGTGCCAAAGGATCAACTCACCGGGATCATTGGGTCCATCCCGTCTGCGAGTGCCATCGAGGGAGTAGAGGAACGCCTGACCATTCCGACACAACTGCGGGTTGAGGCAGTCGACGCGGACGGCATTGAACAGACCATTCTCGTTCCCGGCGAACTAATCGGCATGGACTTTTCGGACCCGGACGGAATCTCGGTGAATCGTGTCCACCTGACTGAAGGCCGGGAGCTTGGCGCATCCGATGCCGGACAGCCGAACATCCTTCTTGAGCACAAGTTTGCCCTTGCTCATAATCTGCCGCCGGAGGGCGAAGCCCTGCTCGCAGGTGGGCGCACGGTTCGCTACGTCGGGCACGTGCTTGCGCCGGAGCACTTCATCGTCATCACGGAGGGCGGAGGGTTCCTGGCCCACGCCAGCTACGTGGTCATGTTCTCTTCGCTGGAGACCGTGCAGGATACTGCGGGGCGCGCCGGTCTGGTCGATGAGGCAATCATTCGCGTCAGCGACAATGCCTCGCGCGAAACGGTCATCGCCGAACTTGAGCAGGCGCTGGGCGCCCAGCTGCCGCTTGTGGGAGTCGATGTCACAGAAGACATCGATGACCCGGTCTACCGCTCGGTAACGGAGGACGTTGAGGGTGATCAGCAGACCACGAACATCATCTCCTTTGCCATCTTCATCGGCGCGGTGTTTGCCGCCTTCAACCTGACATCTCGAATGGTTGAAACGCAGCGGCGCGAAATCGGCGTGGCCATGGCCCTTGGCGTGCGGCCACGGCAGATCGCGTTACGGCCGCTTATTGTCGGGGGTCAGATAGCAGTTACGGGCGTAGTCTTCGGGTTGGCTGTCGGATGGTTGCTGGCGCAGGCGCTGAAGGGCGTGCTGAACGAGTTTGTTCCGTTGCCCATCTGGGTGTCGCCGTTCCAGTACGAGATATTCATCGGGGTCACGATTGTTGGGTTGCTGGTTCTGCTTGTTTCGATTGGCTATCCGGTCTGGCGAGCGGTTGGAGTGAATCCTATCGATGCAATTAGAACAGGCCATCTCGCCGCGCGTGGAGGCGGTCTTGCGCCGCTGATGACGAGAGTGCCGGCTCCCGGCGGCACCTTTGCGCAATTGCCGTTCCGCAACGTCGCGCGAGCGCCGCGCCGCGCTTTCCTCACCATCATGGGTATTGCCGCGGCCGTGGCCGTGACCGTCGTCCTGGTTGGGATACTCGATTCCTACCTGGAAACACTCCGACAAGGTCGCGACGAGTTGCTCAGCACGTCGGAAGAGCGTTTGCAAATCGATCTTGCCATTCCTGTCCCACTCAACTCATCCGTCGTGGAGGATATTCGCAGCGCAAGCACGATAGAGACGATTGAGCCAGGCCTCAGAATATTCGGGGCGCTTTCAGCGCCGAATACGGATGAAGAATTCGACGTGATACTGCGGTTTATCGACTTCAATAGCGAGATCTGGACGCCAACCGCAGTGAGAGGCTCGCTGGACGCCGGGCCTTTAGGTGTTGTGCTGTCGGAGAAGGCCTCCACTGACCTGGGCGTCGACGTTGGTGATGCGATCGTTCTTACGCACCCCGTCCGTGAGGGGCTCACTTCATTCTCCTTGAAAGACTCCAGCCTGCCGATTCTCGCCATCCATCCGCATTACATCCGCAACACGGTCTACATGGACAACAGCCACCTGGATTTGCTCAATGTGCCGGATGTGACCAATCGCATCACGGCTGTAGCCGTTCCAGGGGCTGCAATCATTGAGGTCAAGGAGGAACTTTTTCCTGTCAGTGGTGTCGTTTCAGTCTCCACAGTCGCTGAAGAGGCGAATCTGACCGAGGAACTGCTCAATCAATTCATCAGTGTGATGCGGCTGATGCAGACGGTACCGCTGTTGTTAGCCATCCTGATCGCCTATAACACTGCGAACATTGCGATGGACGAGCGCCGCCGCGAGCACGCGACCATGGCCGCGTTCGGCGTGCCCTACAGAACTGTGCTGCGCATGGCCGTCATAGAAAGCACGATCCTGGGCTCACTGGCAACGGTAGTCGGGGCGGTGCTCGGGTTTGGGCTGATGCTCTACATCACAGAGGTGTTGCTGCCGCGAACGACTCCCGATCTGGGTCTGGTCATCACCTTCTCGGTGACATCTGTGCTGACCTTGATAGCCCTGGGCGTGATAGCCGTCGGCCTTGCGCCGCTCCTGACGATCCGACGCCTCCGCCGCGCCGACATCCCCTCCACGTTAAGGGTGATGGAGTAGTGAACCTAATCGACGCCTAGTCGCCAAACAAGTCAACCAGCAACTCATTCCTGGTAACTTCTAAGTATCGGGCAACTCGGTCAAGAATCGTATTGAGTGTGCCAACCCGGAGCGAACTGTGTTGTGGAACCGTCACCGTATGCTGACTACCACGAACGTGGCTCTGCAGTTGCCAGTGGCTTCCCTGTCTTCGGGCGACGACGTACCCGTATTTCCGCCGCAGGATTGCTACGAGCTCGGGCCCTGAAATATCTCTAGGCGTCCTCAAACGGTGATTACTTCGCTCCGGACAATTTCGATGCGAACCGTCTCAGGCGCTTTCCCCTCGTCGAAGTGGCACAGCACCGCATCCCGGATCATGTACTTGATGCCTTCCCAGTCATCGGCTTGGGTAATGATGTCTTCCTCGACGGCCGCCGCCACATACCCACCGTCAGGTTCTTCCCTGACCTGGAACGTGATTTCCTTTGGCGCTGCGTCCATGATCACCGCCTCCCTCGCCCAACAGTATAGTCGCGCCGGGTAGCCCTTAACCCCCGTTGCGCTTCTCCTGCAACGCTGCATATACCTTCTCCGCCGTAATGGGCAGCGAAGTGATCCGGACTCCCACCGCGTCCTCAATTGCATTGGCAATGGCCGGCGCGGTCATGATATTCGTGTGCTCGCCGATGCCGCGAACCGCATACGGGCCGTCGCCAACGTCCGATTCCAACACGATCTCGTTCAACTCTGGCAGGTCGCGCACCGTCGGTAGCTTCATGTCTGCGAACGACGGGTTTGTGACGCGGCCCGACTCGTCGTAGGCCGTCTCAGTCATCACCGTCTCGCCGAACCCGTACACGACGCCGCCCTCAAGCTGGCCGTAGAACGCCACCGGATTCAGCACGCGCCCCGTCTCATGGACGGCGGTGATCTTCAGGACACACACCTCGCCCGTCTCCGGGTCCACCTCAACTTCAGCGATCTGTGTGCCAAACGCGGTGTAGGGACTTGTCCCCTCCTGGATGTCTACGCGAGTCACGATATCCTCACCAGTCAGCGCGGCAAGTTGACCGAAAGAAATCGTCTCGCCGCTATCGTTGGCGACGTTCCCGTTCGCCAGTGTCAGCCGCTCCTCGTCCCAGCCCTGGAACTCTGCCGCCAACCGTCGTAGCTTGTCTGCCGTGTCAGAAGCTGCCATGTGTCCCACGGTGCTTGTCACACGCGCGCCCCGGCTCCCACCGATGCCCTGCAACGGCCCTAGCTGGTTGGTAGGGAATGAAAGCGCTTCAACATCCTGCGGTGACACGCCAAGCTGCTCCGCCACCACCTGCGCGATGATCGTGTATGTCCCGCCGCCCGTATCGAACGTCGAGAAGTGCGCCGTGATTGAGCTGTCCGCCGTGATCGTCACCTGGCATACGGCCGCGCCGCCCCCCTGCGAGTGGTGGCCGGTGCCGATGCCGCGCCCGACGTTCGCCGTCTTGGTCGCGGAATAGTCCGCCGCCCGTAGCGCCTCCTCCAGCGTCGCGTCCGCCCGCAGCGCCTGGAACTCGTCGCCCGTCATCAATGCCTCGCCGTCATGGACGATATTCCGCGATCGGAACTCTGCCGGGTCCATGCCAATGGCGCGCGCGCAGAGATCGATATGGGACTCTCCGGCCCATAGCCCCTGCGGCATTCCGGGGGCCCGTGCGAATCCGCACGGCACTAGGTTCGCGTACGTATGGGTGATAGACATGGCGATGTTGTCACAGCGATACGCCCCGCCCATCTCGAATACGCCTCGCAGCCCGTTCGGAACCGGCGCGTAGGACACATACGCCCCGATGGCCAGATACGCGTCTGCCTGCCATGCCGTGATGGTTCCGTCCCGCTTGACGCCCGCCCTGATACGAATCTCAGACGGATGCCGTGGGTTGGACGCCATCAGCTCCTCAGAATAGTCAAAAACCAGCTTGATAGGGCGTCCGGTCCGCTTGGCGAACTCGTACATGATGTACACACCCACCGCGTCCGTCTTCCCGCCGAACGACCCTCCGATATACGACGTGTTGAGAACAATTTTCTCCGCCGGCAGGTCCAGCACTCGGGTCAGTTCGCCGAAATTCGCCGCAGGAAGCTGGCATGACATCCATATCTGGAGCGTGCCGTCAGACTCCACGTCAACCAGGACGGAGTGCGGCTCCAGATACGCCTGGTGCTGGTGCGGCGTCGTGTACGTCTCCTCGACGATGACATCCGCCTCCCCGAATCCCGCCTCAACGTCGCCCCGCCCGCGATCGAGCGCCACTACGATATTCGTCGGTGTCTCCGGCGCATCCTGAACGCCGATGTAGCTAGCAAAATCAGGATGCAAGATGGGCGCGTCCGGCTGCGCGGCCTCCCGCGCGGACAGCACCGGCGGCAGCTCCTCGTATTCCACCTCAATTAGCCCCATTGCACGCTCGGCGATGTCCTCATCCTCAGCCACGACCGCAGCCACCTTGTCGCCCACGTACATCACTTTGTCCCAGCACAGCGCGGGCTCATCCTTGATTGGCGCGCGATTTGTCCGTACACCCTCAAGGTCCTTGCCCGTGAGTACCATGTGGACGCCCGGCAGAGCTGAAGCCTCCGACGTATCGATACTCACGATGCGAGCGTGGGCGAACGGGCTGCGCAGGATCTTGCACCACAGCATCCCCTCCATTGCGCGATCCATCCCGTATTTGCCGAGGCCAGTCACCTTATCCGGGCCCTCCGCCCGCGGTGTCGCATGGCCGACGATGTTATAGGACGCAAGCTGTGTCACGATGACTTCCCCTCCCAGGTTGATAAGCGCAAATCGGTCAGACCGAGATACAAACAGCGACGCCTTAGCGCCGCACCTGAATCATACCGCACCCAACCCCCTCATTCCCCCCTCAAAGCCCCCCGCATCCCCATCACCCACTCGTCATTCCCGCGCAGGCGGGAATCTTAATTGTGGAACGCAACCAAACCCCGTAACGCCAACCGAAGAATCTCTTCTCTCCACTGCGGGAAGAAGGTGAAAGGCGACGCTGGTTCTATTTGATCGCCACCAGTTTGCCGGACTCGTTCCTGCGGCGGATGAGCCTCATGAACCACTGCGGCAAGCCGGCGTAGTTTCTCGGCCTAAACATCTGTATTAACCGACTCCGCCATCATTATGATCTCTTCGCTCGTCACGGTTTCACCGCCAAGCACATCAATCTCAAACGTCCTGCCTCCACTGTGAAAGTAAAGGGCAAGCCGCCCGGATTCGTCCCAGAACCACCTCCTATCCTCATCCCCTTCGCCCGGGACGGAAACAGGCCACCCTCGAACCAGGTAGGCTCGCTCACCGTTTATCGTTAGCGTCTCTGTGAACTCAGCCGGCAATTTTCGCGTGATATCTAGCGCGTGCTCGATCAATTGAATCCGACCGTATCTGAAGTAAATCCAATCCCCCTCCGGCCACTGATAGACTCGCGCTTGATATAACGTGACCCCTTCGGGCACATATCGGACGATTGCAGCCGCCTCATCGTCGGAGAGTTCGGTGTACTCGAAAGTATCTAATGGCGCTTCGGCTAACGGTGTTACGTCCGCGGAGGTCTCCTCTAACTGTTTGACCGTATCAATGATTTCATCGACTGGCACGGTCATCATGTAGAAATCTTCTTCCCCCACAACAGCAGGTGTGCCGTCAGATGTGTCGCATCCGGCCGCCAAACTGGCGGCGAGCAGAATGGTGAGCGCGAAAGCCCCTAACAGGAATCGCCGCTTTCTGATTGTGGGAATAGACTCCAGGACAGCCTTCTGAAGCTCATCCCTGTCGTCCGACACTTGCGCTGTCATCTCAACCCCCTTGACTCGATGGGCACGAGACGAACACGCACGAAATTACACGCGCCGAGGTACTTGTCAAATCAGTTGCTGCCTATCGGGCTGACTAGCCGAGGAATTGCGTCAGATTCCCAGCCGTATCTGACCGCCCGCCGCCGGTCCCTTGTCTGCCTGTTTTGGCTGATCCAGCGCAGGCTCCAATGACGCCACCGCTACCCCGATAAGTCGAAACTCCCGTCCCGGCTCGAGTTCCCGCCGCAGAAGCTCATCTGCGACGCTCAGGATTGCCGCTTCCGTGTCCGTGGAGCGGGGGAGGGACTGCTGCCGCGTGAACGTCGTGAAATCCGACAGCCGCAGCTTTAGGCGGACCGTCCGCGCACGTAGCCCCTTGTTCCGCATCTGCCGTACCACGTCCACCGCCTGTTCCTGCACGATGCCAAGCAGTGTTTCGCCGTCGTCCGTGTCCGTCCGCATCGTCGTCTCGCTGCTTATCGACTTAACCTGCCGCTCGTCCTCGAACTCCAGCTCGGAAGAGCCTCTCCCCAGCGACCGCTCTTTCAACCACGCCCCGCGCGCGCCGAACTCCCTGGCGAGCCACGCATCGTCCGCCGCCGCGAGGTCCCCCATCGTGCGGATCCCGCGGGAATTCAATGCCCGGAGCGTTACCGGACCGACCCCGCTCAGCAGCGAGACATTCAGCGGCGCGAGAAATTCATCCTCCGTCGCCGGCGGAACGATTAGCAGCCCGTCCGGCTTGCCAACCTGCGACGCCACCTTCGCGACCGTTCTGTTCACGCCGCCGCCGATTGTGACGGCGAGACCCGTGGCGCGCCGCACCCGCCGCTTGATCTCCCTGCCCAGCGGCTCCAGCTTGTCCGGCCCCGCCACGTCCGTCACATCCACGTATGCCTCATCCACTGAGATCTGCTGTACCAATGGCGTCACGCGACGCAGGATGTTCATTACCTGCCGCGAGATATTGCCGTAGCCCCCGGGGCGATGCCCGACCCGAATGATATCCGGGCTCAGACGCAGCGCCGTCGCCATTGGCATCGCGGAGCGGGCCCCAAGCTTCCGTGCCTCGTACGAGGCGGCCGCTACGACGCCGCGTGATTCCGGTGGCCCCCCAACCACGATGGGCTTGCCCCGCAGGCTCGGATCATCGCGCTGCGCGACAGACGCAAAGAACGCGTCCATATCCGCGTGAAAGATGTATCGCCACGGGCGCGGCCACTCGCTCATGCCCGCATTCTACGCCCGTGCCCCCGTCAACCCAGCTGAGGCCGCCTGATTGTCACCACCAAAATGATGCAGAGGAACATGGGCAGGAATAGCAACAGGATCGGAGTCTTGTACTCGTCGAACGTATCGAACCACCACCCGACGAATATCGGCGAGATGATGGACCCGATAGCGGAGGTCCCGGTTTGAATCCCCATCAACCGACCGAAAATAGCCCGCCCCCACAGCTCGCCTTGCAATGCCAGTCGGGATGGCGTCGTCATACCCCACCCGATGCCATGCGTTACGCCGTACAGGATTGCGCCGCTCAGATTAGTCGTTGTCAAGAAGAAGAACAAGCCGATCAGCTGCATGATGAACGCCGCCGCCAGCACCAGCCGCTTATCGAATTTGTCTGCCAGGAACCCGGAGGCGAGACGCCCGGGAAGCCCGCCAACTGTCCAGATAAGAACGGCAAACCCCGCCTCGGTTGCAGAAAGTCCGAAGGTCTGCAGAGCCGGAATCTGGAAGATGACCAGCGCAGAGAATCCCATCTGCTGCAGACCGAACGCAGATATGTACTGGTAATAACTGGCACTTCGCAGAACACTGCCGATTCCAATCAGAGATGCCTCTGAAACCGGCACCCCTCCTCCTGTCAGTGCAACCGGCGTGCTCGATGATCCTTCAACCGGCGGATCACCGTCCGGCCGTTGCCCGTATGCCTCCGGAGCCCGCCGCATGATTAGCGCCAACGGGATGCAGATGACCCACATCGCCACGCCGATTCCCGCCAAGGTGTATCGCCACCCGAACATGTCGATCAGTTGGACGATGCCCAGCACCAGGAAGCCCGCAAACCCCGGACCGAGGAATAAGAAACCCAGCGCCCGGCCACGCATGCGGCTGAACCAGTTTGTGACCGCCGTACTGACAATCAGGAACGAACCTGCGCCTAGCCCAAGAGCCAGGAAGAAATAGGCCGCGTAGAACTGGACCACATTCTGTGTCAGCGCCACGAGGATGAATCCCAACCCGCCGATGACGAATCCGCCGATGAGGATGATGCGCGGCCCCACACGATCCACGAGGAATCCCATGATCGGCCCCAGGATTCCGGACTCGGCGCGCTGGATTGACACCGCCGTCGCAACGATCGCACGGCTGCCGCCCGCAATGGAGTCCGCAATGGGATTCACAAATGCCGAGAAGCCGTAGAATCCGACACCCGTGGAGAACAGCATCAGCAGGAAACCCGACAGAACGATCCACCACCCGTAGAACACCCGACGGGGATTCAGTATCCCGAGTGACGACCGCGTTTCAACCGCCATTTATCGCCCGCTAATCCGTGGGCGCCACAATTCGAGTGCCCCACGCCCTCCCCAATACTGGCGTGAGCGTGAGCGCAACGCTGACCACTGTCAAGCGGCGCGCGTCTATTCGACAGAGATGAGGTACGGATACAGCGGTTGGCCGCCGCTCTGGATTTCCACCTCTACGTCGTCCGGGCAGACGGCGCTAATGGCCTCGGCAGCGGACTCAGCTTGCTCTTCCGTGATCCCCGCGCCGTAGTACAGCGTGACGATCATCTCGCCCTCCGGCGCGATGCGCTCTACCAGTGACTGCGCCACCGACTCAGGTGTCTCACCCGAAACGACTAAATCACCCTCAAGCAAGCCGATTGGCTGTTCCGCCGCATATGTCACATCGCCGGCCTGGCCGCTGCGCACGGCAAAAGTGACTTCTGCCCACCGGAGTTCGTCAACTGCTCCCTGCATTCCTTCCATGTTGTCCTGCACTGAGCCGGTGGCCGTGTAGGTCAGGAGAGCCGCGATGCCCTGCTGCACTGACTCCGTTGGCAGCACGGTAACGGCCTTGGTGTGGATGAGGTCACGGGAGATCTCAGCCGTCGCTGCGATGTTCTTGTTATTGGGCAGGATGATGATGTCCGGCGCGGGGATGGACTCGACGGCCTCCGCAATCTCTTCTGCGGAGGGGTTCATGGATTGACCGCCCCAGATGATCGAGCCGGCGCCCAGGCCGCGCATGATCTTGACGAACCCGGGGCCGGACGCAACGGACACGACGCCGCAGGCGACATCCTCGATGTCCTCCCCATGTCCGGCGAGGAATTGCTGGTGCTGCTGATCCATGTCACGGATGGATACCTGCTCAAGCCGTCCCATCCCTTCGGCCTCGGTCAGCACAACCTCCGGCTCGGACGTGTGCAAGTGGACGCGGATCAGTCCATCGCCCTCGACAATAGACTCCGATTCGCCGAAGAGGGCCATCGTCGCGCGGACGGTGTCCATGTTGGACGTGGGCTCCATCAACACGAACTCGGTGCAGTAGCCCCACGCGTCACCGGCCTCTCCTGCGTACAGGCTAGGGTCGATGGACGCAATGGTTGGGGCTTCCAGCGCGGGGCCGGTGTCCTCACCGGTCAGTCGCGAAAGCGCGCCCCGCAGGATAACTGCGATGCCCTGGCCGCCGGAATCAACGACGCCAGCACTCGCTAGCACGGGCAGCAGCTCCGGCGTCCTCGCGGTTGATGCGTCCGCCTCGTTCGCGGCAGCGCGCAGGGTGTCGATGACGTCTGCCGAGCCGCTGGCGTTTGCCGCCTCGCCTGCCTCGCGCCCGACGGTCAACATCGTGCCTTCGACGGGCTTGCTCATGGCGCCGTACGCGGCTTCAGAGGCGGACTGCAAACCTTTTGCGAGCGCCGGGCCGTCCATTGTGCCCACACCGTTGAGACCTTGTGCGAAGCCCTTTAGATACTGGGAGAGAATGACGCCGCTGTTGCCGCGCGCGCCGCGCAGCGCTCCCTGCCCGATGACGGCGGACATTGCGCCGACTGTGCCGTCGCCGGGGTTCTCCTGCGCGTCACGGAGCGCAGTCTGCAGTGTGAGCATCATGTTGGTGCCGGTGTCGCCGTCCGGCACGGGGTACACGTTGAGCGCGTTCACGGCGTCAACGTTCGCCTGCAGCCATTCCGCGCCGCCCGCCAACGCATCAAGCAACCCCTGCCCGTCCAGAGTGCCAGCACTGTTGCCGCTAGTCATTGTTAGTCCTCCTACAGTGTTCCGTACTCCAGGCGTCGTTGCCCAGATGCTCCGACTCTGGTAGCATACGACGCTGTACGGCAGCTATGCAGCCGGCCCTTTGCCCCAAGGCGAAATCAGCCGGTTCGACTACTCACCAACGAGCGGAACTGAACGAAACATCATGGCAAAGTGTCAAGTCTGCGGCAAAGGCCCGCAATTCGGAAACAACGTCAGCCACTCGCATCGCAAGACGAGGCGTCGCTGGAACGTAAACGTGCAGAAGATCTCGCAGTACGACGAGAATGGAACGCGCACGCAGGTCCGCATGTGCACGCGCTGCCTGCGCACCGCCGCCAAAGCGGCAAAGTAGCGTCTAGAACGGCGGGCTAAAACCCTCCTTGCCCTTGCCGAGCGAGGGCAAACGAGATTCTAGAACCTGCTCAACGGCCTCGTAGTGCTCCAGGTATCGTTCTTTGAACAATTCAATGGGGCATTCCAGCTTCTTGGCCATAAGGTCAAATGCGCCGTCACGTGTATTGGCAACAAACTTGCCTTTGGCGAAGTGGAACGGCTGAACAATGAACTTGGAGACTCCCGTCTCCAGTAGGTTGCTAGCAAACTGCTCCGCATCAGTGACCATCAGCAGAGGCGTCAGGGTGATGCAGGTATCGATTCCCTGCGCAGCAACATCGGCGATTGCGCGAATCCTCGCCATGTTGGAGGGGCAGTGCGGCTCGAAGGTCTTGCGAATGTCCTCATCATCGGTGGTGACGGTCATATTGACTTGAACCCGGCCACCTCTGTCCTGGATTTCCTTGTACAGGTCACAATCGCGCACGACGTCAGGGCTTCGCGTCTGAACGACGAGCTTAGGTTTATGCCGCTCCGCGAGGATTTCCAGTAGTTGCCTCGTTAGGCCGACCTGGCGCTCCACGGGTTGATAGGGATCGGTGACACTGCTCATATAAATGAGCTTTCCGTCTAGGCTGCCCACCTTGCGGCGCCTCAGTAGTTCAGGCCCATTCTCCTTGACGGTGACCCAGTTGCCCCATGTGTCTCGGAGCTCGACGATTGGGCTAAAGAACGCGGCATAGCAGTACGCGCAACCGAAGAAACAACCGCTGTACGGGTTGAGAGTGTAGTCGTACGCCTCCATGAACCCGGTTGCACGGGTGAGGATTTCCTTGACGGCCACATACTTGATTTCAATGTGGCCAATCTCGCCCGGTCCGCTTACGGGCTCACGATCCGGTGTGGGCATGCCGGGGAGGCTTGGCTGGACGGATTTGGCTGTCGCCATGCTTCACCCCCTAACTAGGCCTATCATCCCACACTACGAGTCCTTGCGGACATAAAGTGAAAAGACATATTCAAATCTTGGTGGAGACCAGGAAGATGCAAATTCACTTAAGAGATAGTTGACCCTCTCGTGTTCCCACGGTTCGAAACCTCCAACATCGGCCAAGAGTTCGCCAGCAATTCTCCTGCGCCATGCCGTGACTTGTGGGAGCCAGCCCGTAATAGCCAAAGAAGGTCCCTTGCTTGCCCTATGCAGGCCTTCGTATGTGTCAAGTGGAGGAGCATACATGTTTTCTCCTCTGGTGCGGTGCGATGTCGTCAAGACTACCGTTGGCTTATTGCGTTGAACTAACACATCCATTTTTTCGCGGAGTACTTGGCCCACATCGCCGGGGTATGCTCCATGAAAAGCTGTCAACCATACTGGTGCAGAATAATTGTTTCTTCTTCTGAATTTCAGACGGCGGGCAGCGTCTCTGAACGACCCGAGGTACGAATACGGTGTCTGTACATCCCAGGGAAACCCAAGGACATCTAGCGTCGTGTCCCAAACATTCTTTCCTAGGGACCACATCGGATCACTCGAATCATCTGAGTAAATTGATGGCAATCGAGTTTCTGAGAACTGCTCGCTAGCCTCGGATGCAGCCAAAGCGAATGCAAATTGCCCAGTGAATGGGCCGCAAGCATAGTCTTCAAGGTGGACTCCTAAGGGCCCTTTAGACAAAGTATCGTCCTGTTGGGAGATAACTTGTGTGAACAAGGTGTATGCCATATTGATATGCGAAGGACCGTACCAAGCGAGATAAAGTGGTGCGAGCCACTCATCTTCGTAGTTAGGCGGAGGATCGGAACTCATGCGATCCAACGCGAGTTGTGCCTTCATGAGCCTCTGTCCAACTTCCTTGGTAGACTTACCCGAGCAAAGGTAATCTAGCCTTTCCTGCAAGGTTCTTGCCATAGCCGTATCCAATGCATGCGTTAGTTGACTCTGGGTTTCTGCGTCCATTCAGTGGGTTACTCCGGTGTAGGGGCAGAATTCGATACAATAGCACAATTGTACCACGAGCTTGCCTGTGCGGTCGAGTATGCCAATCCTCTTTTTCTCAGAACCAGTGTCCGTCTGCTAACCATCCCCCCTGCTAGAATGACTGGGTGCCCTCGCTATTGGTGTCGGGGCGTTCCAATGCAGGTATCACGATGGGGGTCTAATGCCAGACAAACTTGTTCTTGCGTATAGCGGGGGGCTTGATACGTCCGTCGCGGTGCGGTGGATCCAGGAAAACTATGGGTACGACGTTGTCACACTGACGGCCAACTTGGGCAACGTTGACAACCTGGAGGAGATCCGGCAACGGGCGCTTGAATCCGGCGCGGTCGGCGCGCACGTCGCCGATGTCCGTGACGAGTTCATCCGCGACTTTGTATTCCCTGCACTCAAGGCCAACGCACTCTACCAGGGCGTGTACCCCGTCGCCACGGCACTGGGCCGCCCCCTGATCGCCCGTCTGATGGTTGAAGCTGCGCGGCAGGAAGGCGCGACGGCCGTCGCGCATGGCTGCACGGGCAAGGGCAACGACCAGGTTCGGCTGGATGTCTCCGTCGGCGCGCTCGCTCCTGATCTCAAGGTCGTCGCGCCCGCCCGCGAATGGGGCATGACGCGTGTCGAGGAGATCGCCTATGCCCGTGAGCACGAGATTCCCGTCCCCTCTACCCTCGAGAAGCCGTATTCGACCGACGACAACCTGTGGGGGCGCAGCATCGAGGCAGGTGTCCTTGAGGACGCGTGGCGTGAGCCGCCCGAGAACGCCTACGAGTGGACTGTCGCGCCGCACGAGGCGCCGGACGAGCCGCACTATGTTGAGGTGCAATTCGAGCAGGGCGTGCCCATCGCTCTGGATGGCGCGGAGATGGGGCCTGTCGACCTGGTCGAGACACTGTCAAAGATTGGTGGAGAGCACGGAGTTGGCCGCATCGATCACATCGAGGATCGCTTGGTCGGCATCAAGTCGCGCGAGATATATGAGGCCCCCGCGGCAACGATTCTCATCAACGCGCACAGGTCGCTGGAGGGAATGGTCCTCACGAAGGACCAGGTACGATTCGGAGAGACCGTCTCCCGCGAATACGCGCAGCTTGTGTATGACGGCCTCTGGTTCAGCCAACTGCGGGAGGACCTGCAGGCGTACGTCGATAGCAGCCAGCGGGCGGTTACCGGCGCGGTGCGGGTGAAGCTGCACAAGGGCCACGCGACGGTGGTGGGCCGCAAGAGCGACTACGCCCTCTACCAGCACGCCCTCGCCACCTACGATGAGGGCGATGTATTCGACCAGTCAGCGTCGCCGGGCTTCATCCACCTCTGGGGCCTGCCAATCCGCACGCAGGCGCGAGTGAGGCCTGAGGAGTAGGGAGAGTGCAAGCTTCCTTACGTGGCCGGGAGTTGATGTAGCGTCCTCGCGGCGCTCTCATCCGTTGTGCCTACCAGAATTCGCACGTTGCTCACGCCATGCTCCATCTGATAGGGATGGAAACCTTGATCAACTCGCTGCTTCACCCACCCTTTTTCCCGCTCCGCGATTTCTCATATGAAGTCAGAAATTCGTCCAGGCTTGTGTGCGCTATTGCCTGGCCAATTACATCCAGCGGCAGATCATCAAGGCGCTTGAAGCGTACGCATGACTTTCCTATGTCCATCGGCTTGCCGGTCGCGGAGTACTCGGACGTGAACCACTCCAGCGTCTCCGCATCCTCATAGATGCTGGTCAGGTAAATCGCCATGTGGCCCTTCCAGGACGCGAGGGCGGCAAGTCCCAAGGGCTGCTTATTGTAAGTGTCGGGATAGCGGCTGAGCGGCACGACGTAACCGATCATCCCGTATGTCATGCACTCCTCGAATCCGTCCGGTAGGTTGTCCAGCACCACCTGGCGCACCGCTTGAAGCGCCTCACGCCGCTCTTCCGGCAGGCTGGCCAGGTACTCATCAGCCGTTGTTGCCTCGCTTCTCACGTCGCGTCTCCCCCTAATGTCCTCTTGTCTCCTATTGTGTTACCGAAACTCCCATCTCCGCGCAACCCTCGTACCGTTATCCTGTATGTATGGCGGATGAATTGAGTACTACTCCGGCGGATTTTCTCGCGTCCTTACCGTATGACCGGCGCTTGGCGTCGTACGACGTGCGCGGATCAGAGGCGTGGGCGCGCGCATTGGCGCGTGCCGGCATTCTCACAGACGACGAGCTACAAGCCACGATCGGTGGACTTGAATCAATCCGCGATGAGCTTGAGTCCGGTGAGTTCCCGTTCCGCTTTGAGTTGGAGGACATCCACTTCAACGTCGAGCGGCGGCTGATTGAGCTCATCGGCCCACTTGGCGGCAAACTCCATACGGGCCGCTCCCGCAACGACCAGATCGCGACGGATACCCGCCTTTACGTCAAGGACGTCATTGTGGTCGTGTTGCAGCGCCTGAATGCCTATTGCCGAGCCCTGTTGGATCAGGCGGAGCAGGGCATTGATGTCGTATTGCCCGGCTATACGCATCTGCAGCGTGCCCAGCCCGTCCTGCTCGCGCATCACCTGCTCGCCTACGTTGAGATGGCAGAGCGCGACGCAGGCCGGTTGGACGATGCGCTAATCCGCGCGGACGTCATGCCGCTCGGCAGCGCCGCCCTCACTGGCACGGCGTATGCAATCGACCGCGACGCGCTAGCCGCCGACTTGGGCTTTGCAACCGTCAGCCGCAACAGCATGGACGCCGTCGCCGACCGCGACTACATCATCGAGTTCCTGTCCGCCGCCGCGCTCACCATGACGCACCTTTCGCGCCTGTGCGAGGAAATAATCCTGTGGTCGTCCGACGAGTTTGGCTACGTGCGTGTGGGCGGAGAGTACGCGTCCGGCTCGAGCATCATGCCGCAGAAGCGGAATCCGGACATTGCTGAACTGGTGCGCGGCAAGACAGGGCGCGTTACCGGCGACTTGGTAGCGCTGCTGACCAGCGTCAAGGGCCTCCCACTCGCCTATAACCGTGACTTGCAGGAAGACAAGGAGCCGCTGTTCGATGCGGCTGACACCCTGCTGGGCAGCCTTGAGATGATGAGCGGCATGATGCAAACCCTGGAATTCAATGGCGACAGAATGCGCGGTGCGGCGGAGAGCGGATTCCTGCTGGCAACGGAGCTGGCCGACTATCTTGCTGCAAAGGGAGTCCCGTTTCGGGAGGCGCACGGCATCGTCAACTCCCTCGTGGAGTCGGCGCTTGCAGAAGGCAAGGAGCTGGGCGAACTCACTCTGGACGATTATCGCCGCGCCTCGGAGCACTTTGAGCAGGACGTTCTGGGCATCACTGTTGAGTCCGCGATTGCCAAACGCGATATCGTTGGCGGCACCGCGCCAAACCGTGTCCGCGATGCCATCACTGCGGCGCGTGCTCGCCTCGAATCTAGCGAAAGCTGATCGGCTGAATGTCGCGTCACAACACGATCAAGATCGCGCCGTCCATCCTCGCTGCGGACTTTGCGCGGCTCGGCGATGACGTGGCGGCAGCGGTGCAGGGCGGCGCGGATTATATCCACGTCGATGTCATGGACGGCCACTTTGTCCCGCCCATCACGTTCGGCGCGCAGATGATCGGCGCCATCAAGCCATATGCCGGGGTCGTTCCTCTGGTCGTCCACATGATGGTTGAGGAACCTGCGCGCCACATAGAGCACATCGCCAGGGCCGGTGCGGACGTTATTGTTGTCCACGCCGAAGCCTGCGCAGACCTGGCCGGCACTGTCGCCGCTGTGCGGGAGACGGGCGCGCAGGCGGGAGTGGCCGTCAGGCCGGAGACACCCATCGGCCCTATTCTGCCGTTCCTGGACGAGATTGCTATTGCCCTGCTGATGACCGTCAACCCCGGCTATGGCGGACAGCCCTACATCCCTGAGGTCGAGACCAAGATTGCCGCAATGCGCGGCATCATTGACTCGCGTGGCCTCGATGTTGAGCTGGAGGTAGACGGCGGCATCAACGAAAACACCATTGAGCAAGCCGTCCGGGCGGGGGCACGACTATTCGTCGCTGGCACCGCCGTCTATGGCCGGCCTGAGCCTGTCCCTGAGCGCATCAAGATTCTACGCGAACTGGCCGAGAACGCCTTGGCGTAATGAAGCGTCTACCCCGGCGAGTTCTCTCCCGGAGGCCAGGAGCCTAGGCCGTCGGCCTGGTAGACCTCGCTGAGGCGGGCGTAGTAACCGCCGCCGGTTGCCTCCATCTGCTCCCGTCGTGCCGGCTCCGTTTGCCACAGAACCTCCGTGGGCACCCCCGCGGCGAAGGAATCATCGGGGATGATTGCGTACGGCGCAACGGCCCCGCCCGCCGCGACGACGCAGAAGTCGCCAATCTCCACTCCCTCGGAAACCGTCGAATTATTGCCGATCAGGCAGTGATTTCCGAGTTTACTCCCGTGAAATGTCACGGCATGACCCAGCGTATTGTCCGTTCCGATTATGATGTCGCCGTTTGCGTGGACAACGGCGTTGTCCTGCACGTTCGTGCGGTCACCGATGACAATCTTGCCCATGTCGCCGCGAATCACCGCGCCCGGGAATACCGTGCACTGCTCCCCGATCTCCACGTCGCCCACCACGTACGCCGCCTCGCTCACCCACGCCTTCGGATGAATCTTTGGCGACTTTCCGTTGAATGACCGGATCATTGGCGATCCTCCTATTGGCTGAGTGTCACGATGCTGCGCGGCGCGCGCGGTGGTGTTGTAGCCCTGAACGGACAGAATCCGCTGCTCGAAGTCGTTGATTGTTCGTATCGCAACGCCAGGGATGCCGGAGACACGGGAATAGTGGGGGATCACGGCGCGCGGCAGAACGACGGCGCGCGGCTCAATCCAACACCACTCGCCAACCGTCGCCGCCTCCAACACCGTTGCGTTGTCGCCAACGCGTGTATAGCGGCCAACGCCCATGGAGTGGACCATCGCGCCGACACCCACGTGTGCGCCTTCGCCGATCTCGGTCACGCTGGAGATTGCGCCAACGCCCCCGCCGTGAATAACGGATCGCTCGAATACAGCAGCGTTCCGTCGAACGATGATGCGTCCGCCCTCAGCGCGCAGTACTGCGCCAGGCCAGATGCTTGCGCCTTCATGAACCTCGACATCGCCCATCAAATAGGCAGTGTCGGCGACCCACGCGGTGGGATGAATGACGGGCGTCCTGCCCTGAACGGTACGGATGGCCATGGTAGTTGGGCGCATTATCGACGGCGCGTCGGTAAGGGGTCAATTCCGCGTTATGGCTGCACGAACACAATGGGCTAGGAATCCGGCACGATTCCCGGCAATCGTGATTGATACGAGACACAAAAAAGTTGATGATGACACTAAGGGGCAGATAACCCGGCAAGGGGGGCAATTTCAATGGGTGATGTCGCAACGTGGGAGAGTCTCGCGCAGCAACTCAGAGTCGATTCCGTGCGCGTGGCCGCGCAGGCCAGTTCCGGCCATCCAACGTCCAGCATGTCTGCGGCGGACCTGGCCTCTGTGCTACTAAGTGACTATCTGCGTTATGACCTGGAGCGCCGGGATGCCCCGAATAACGACCACCTCGTTTTCTCCAAGGGCCACGCCTCTCCGCTGATCTACAGCATGTTGAAGGCCGCGGGTGTGATCGACGAAGAAGAATTCCTGACATATCGCTCAATCGGCAGCCGCCTTGAGGGCCACCCCGTCCCGAACCTGCCCACTGTTGATGTGGCAACCGGCTCATTGGGGCAAGGCCTGCCGATTGCCGTAGGGATTGCGTTGGCCGGCAAGCGGCTGGACAAGCTGCCTTACCGCGTGTGGGTCTTCTGCGGCGACAGTGAGATGGCTGAGGGCTCCATGTGGGAGGCGGCGGAGCACGCCGCCTACTGGGATCTGGACAATCTGACCGCCATCATCGACGTGAACCGGCTCGGCCAGCGCGGCGAGACGATGTACGGCTGGGACACGGGCGCCTATGCCGCGCGCCTGCAGGCATTCGGTTGGCACACCATTGAGATCGACGGTCATAGCGTTGACGCCATCAACGCCGCTTTCCAGGAGGCAGTCGGGATCGAGGGTCGCCCCACCGCAATTATCGCCAAGACCATGAAGGGACGGGGCGTATCGGCGGTTGAGAACAAGGACGGTTTCCACGGGCGTCCCGTCGCAGATTCGGAAGCCGCCATAGCCGAGCTCGGCGGCAGTACCGGAGCGACGGTCACCGTACAGACCCCCGCCAACTCCGTTGAGGCTAACGTGTTCAAAGTGACGCCGAGTGGCGGGCTGCCCAAGTATGAGGTTGGTTCGCGCATGGCAACCCGGCGTGCCTATGGCGACGCGCTGGCAGCTATCGGCGGACGCAGGGGCGACGTCGTAGCCCTAGATGGCGAAGTCAGCAACTCCACGCATTCAGATATCTTCGGCAAAGAACACCCGGATCGCTTCTTTGAGTGCTACATCGCCGAGCAGCAGGCGGTCGCCACGGCGGTCGGGATGCAGGTTCGCGGCTGGACGCCGTACGTGTCAACGTTTGCGGCCTTCCTGACCCGCGCCTATGACTTCATTCGTATGGCTGCCGTCAGCCGCGCCAATATCAGGCTGTCCGGCTCACACGCCGGCGTCTCCATCGGAGAGGACGGCCCCTCGCAGATGGCGCTCGAGGATATCGCAATGATGCGCGCCATAAACGGTAGTACCGTGCTCTACCCGTCAGACGGCAACCAGGCAGCACAGCTCGTGGCGGCCATGGCTGATATTGACGGTATCTCCTACATTCGCACGACGCGCGAGGCAACCCCAGTTCTCTATGAACCTGACGAGGTGTTCCGCGTCGGCGATTCACGCGTCCTGAGGTCATCCGACAACGACGTACTGACTATCGTCGCGGCCGGCATCACGGTGCATGAATCGCTCAAGGCCGTCGATGCGATGGCGGCGGACGGCATCAACGTCCGGCTGATTGACCTCTACAGCGTCAAGCCAATTGACTCCGACACACTCGAGGCTGCGGCACGTGACACGGGGACGCTCCTCACAGTGGAGGATCACTGGGCTGAGGGAGGAATCGGCGACGCTGTACTTGGGGCGCTTGGGGGGCTGCGAAACCCGCCGCGCGTCATCAAGATCGCCATTCAGGGGATGCCGGGCTCCGGCAAGCCCGCGGATCTGCTGTCCCAGGCCGGCATAGACGCCCCACACATCGAGGCTGCGGCGCGTCTGTTGGCGCAGAACTAACGGCGACATTCCCGTGCCTCCATAGGGAGGACTGCCTGGACAAGAAATCCCCTCTCCCCGGGGAGAGGGCTAGGGTGAGGGGGAAACCACAATGGCAACCGTAATCCGTGACACGATCATCGTCACCGGTGATGCTGACGGCCGAATCATCTACGACGGCGCGATCGCCATCGGCGACGACGGCAACATTGCCGCCATTGGCACGACAGATGAAGTTGTCAGTACCCATCCCAACGCGGACACGATCTCCGCACGCGGCAAAGCCGTTTATCCTGGGTTCTTCAACTGCCACACGCACCTGACGGCCACGTTGAGCCGAGGCATCCTTGAGGACCTTGGGTTCCCATCCCCGCTCCGCTTCCCGGAGCAGGTAGCAGCTATGCTCTCCGCTGAAGAGATGCAGGTATTCGCCCTGTTGGGCGCGATTGAGGGCATCCGCAGCGGCACGACGACGTTCTTTGAGCAAGGGCGCGGCATATCCAACTACGCGCAACAACTGGCTGACACCGGCGCGCGATTCGTTCTCACAGAGTCCATGACGGATGTGAACTACAACGTCATCAGCGCTGGGACTCTTCTTAAGTCGTCAGCGGACTTCTCGGAGGAGCTTGCGGAGGCCGCTTATCAGCGAGCCGTCGATGTCTATGATTCATGGCACGGCAAGGGAGACGGTCGGCTTACCGTCTACTTCTCACCATCCACGACAGATTCCGTGTCACCGGCCATGCTGCGCCGCTCCCGCGAGCTGGCTGAGGAGCGCGGCGTGGGCTACACCATCCACCTATCGCAGAGCAAGCAAGAGGTGGCGGGGGTGATGGCCGCGTGGGGCGTTCTGCCCGGGCACTACCTGGAGCAGAACGAATTCCTCGGCCCGCGCCTAGTCGTGGCGCATTGCCGAGAGATCATCGAGTCTGAGATACAGGCGCTTGGCCGCCACGGAACCGGAGTGTCCAACAACCCCGCCATCGCCGCCCGCCGTGGAGCCGCCGCTCCGGCCCTGGATCTTGAAGAGGCCGGGTGCCGCATCGGTATCGGCACGGACAACATGGCCGAGGACATGGTGGAGGCGATTCGCACAGGGTACTTCGTGGAGCGGGTGCGGCGAGACGACCCCTTCAACCCCAAGGCGGAGAAGCTACTCGAATGGGCGACAATCAGCGGCGCGCGCATCATGGGCATGGATGAAACGCTCGGCTCCCTCGAGGTCGGCAAACAGGCAGACCTCTTCATCGCAGACCTGCGCCGCGCCCACATGGTTCCCGTCCTCCGCGTTGTCGCCGATTTCGTGAACAACGGCCAAGCCTCTGACGTTGAGGCCGTCATGGTGGCAGGCAACTGGGTCATGCGCGACAACAAGCTGCTGCACATCGATGAGGACGACATTCTTCAACGCGGTGAAGAACTCGCGCACCGTGCATGGAAGCAACTGCAAGACAAGTACCCCGACGTCGCGATGCCCTTCCCCCTAATGGAGGGCCCCGCGTTTTAGGTTCGCAGCGGTTTCCATTCATGTCGCCGTCGCAGGGCTCCGACTCCGGAAGTCTCCACCACGGAGACAACCTTCCCATTCTCCGGGAGCTAACGGATGAATCGGTCAACCTAATCGCTACCGATCCTCCGTTCAACAAGGGGCGAGAGGTTCGCGCAGATTCCGACAGGGCTGCGGGTGATGCCACGTTCAGCG
The DNA here is from genome assembly GCA_034428515.1 of Dehalococcoidia bacterium. Classification (GTDB taxonomy): domain Bacteria; phylum Chloroflexota; class Dehalococcoidia; order UBA6926; family UBA6926; genus VXMO01. The sequence goes on along the minus strand of DAOUHQ010000015.1, from coordinate 40,553 downwards.
ATCGTTGGTCCTGGGAACACGACGTTGATCCGGAGTGGCGCGCGCTCTTAACCCAAGTGTGCCCATCGGTCCTGCCCGTCATCGAATCCGCCCGACTGTCCTACGGCGAGGACATGGCCGCCTACCTCTGCTTCATGGCTGTGCGCCTAGTAGGGATGCGCCGCGTTCTCAGCGATGACGGCAGCATCTACGTCCACTGTGATCCGACATCGAGTCACTATCTGAAGCAACTCATGGACGCCGTGTTTGGCATCGGCAATTTCAGAAACGAGATTGTCTGGGCCTACGGCCTGGGCGGCTCATCACGTCGGACGTTCTCTCGCAAACACGACGTGATTCTCTTCTACACGAAGTCTGACCGCTACACGTTCAATAAGCCACAGACGCCTGCCAAATCGCAAAGGCTCAAGGGCCAAATGAAGGGCGAGACCGACGTCTGGGATATCCCATCTTTGAACAACATGGCGAAAGAGCGAACAGGATATCCGACGCAGAAACCCCTCGCTCTCTACGAGCGCATCATCGCTGCCAGTTCCAACCCCGGAGACATCGTGCTGGACCCATTCTGCGGCTCCGGAACTACCCTCGTTGCCGCCCAACGATTGGGCCGCCGCTGGATCGGGATAGACACCAACACCTCAGCGGTGGAAACGGCTAGGGTGCGGCTGGCACGGGAAGCCTGAATTCCGCGCGCCAAAACAAATGCGGGCGGGCCATTCGGCCCGCCCGCGACATTTGACCTTTAGTTGCCCCTACCGCGGCAGCCCCAGCCCCCGCTGGGCGATGATGTTCTTTTGGACCTCTGTCGTGCCGCCTGCGATGCTGATGCCGATAGTGCTGTGTGCGTTGGAGTTCAGGAATCCGTCCACCGGCAGCTTGAGCGGCAGCTCCGTCGTCGGCAGCACCTGCCCGTACTCACCCAGTACATGAGAGAAGTAGCGGTACACCTTCTGCGTGATTTCGTCCCCCCAGAACTTGGTCATGGACGCCTCGCGCACGGGAATCTCGCCCTGGCTCTGCATCCACCCGACCCGGTACGACAGCATCCGCATCGCCTCAATCTCCAGCCGCAGATTGGCGATCTGGTGTCGAACAACGGGGTTATCCAGTGGGCTGTCGCCGTGCTGACGCACGTTCTTGGCGTAGTCGATGAAGTCCTCCATGATTCGGATGAGCATGGCAGGGCCCTCAATGTTGGAGCGCTCAAAGCTGAGCGTGGTCATTGCCGCGTACCAGCCACGATTCTCCTCGCCGATGATGTTGTTCGACGGCACGCGCCAGTCCTCGAAGAACACCTCATCCCAGCGGTGACGCCCCAGCGCGTCGGGAATCGCGTTCACCTTGATGCCGGGGAGGTAGTTGCCCTCGTCATCCTTGAGACGCGCGAGTAGATACGTGATGCCGCGGTGTTTTGGCTGCTCCGGATCCGTCCGGACCAGGATGTGGATATACTCCGCCTTGTATGTGCTCCAGATCTTCTGACCGTTGATCACATAGTCATCGCCGTCACGGACTGCTCGTGTCTGCAAGCTTGCCAGGTCCGAACCGGAATCCGGCTCTGAGAATCCCTGCGATATGTACGAGATATCCGCGTTCGCGATGCGGGGAAGGAAATACTCCTTCTGCTCGTCCGTGCCGTGCACCATAAGAACCGGCGCGACAAGTCCGCCGCCCAGCGTCGCCGGCGCGCCCGCATACACCATCGCCTCGCGGTAGGCCATCTGGGTCTCAATGTCAGCGCCCTTGCCGCCGAATTCAGTCGGCCAGTGCATCGTCCACCAGCCCTTGTCCACCAGCTTCTTCTCGAAGCCGCTGATTAACGACTCAACCTCATGGTTCTCATGGTCCCATGACAGGGCGTAGTAGATGCCCTGTCCGTCGCCCAAGCCCTTGGAGTCCCACTCGCGGCGCGTAAACTCTATCGCCTCTTGCCGGAGCTGTTCATTCTCGGTTGAAAATCGAAAGTCCATTGCCTTTTCCTCCATGCGCCCTACTGGTGAGCAGGCCGCAGTGAACCGTCCGCCGTTAAACCCTGTGCAGTTTCGGTACTCGCTTTTCTCGAATCCTGCGCTCACTGTAGTAAAAGCGGGGCAAAGGGGCAAGAAACGGGAAAGCCCGTATTGGTCTGCCGCCTGCAGGGGGCGAAATCTGATACAATAGAGCCGAATCAAGAACCAAGGGAATCTTTTACCGCACTCTAGCTCACATTCATCATCTAGTCGGCCTTCATTCACCCCAGTACCTGTAGGCGCTGCAACCGTGAGTATCACCATGGCCGACGCGCGTGCAGGCAGCGGATCCCGGCCTGTTTGCGTATGTAAGGCGGGATCGCAGGAAGAATCAGGAAGACAGGGAGAGACCTAGTATGACAATGGCCGACAAGACACTCGCGTGTCGTGATTGCTCGAATGAGTTTGTTTTCACAGCGGGTGAGCAGGAATTCTACGCAAGCAAGGGATTCACACGTGAACCCACCCGATGCCCGGACTGCCGAGCAGCCCGCAAGCGTGATCGCGAAGGCGGTTACGTCGGCGGCACCTACACCTCCGGTGGGCCATCCTCGGGCCAGGCGCCCGCTGGCAACTTCGAAAGGCGGGAGCGGCGGATGTACTCCGTCACCTGCGCCGACTGCGGTAAGGAGGCGGAAGTGCCATTCCAGCCGCGTGGCGATCGGCCAGTTTATTGCTCAGACTGCTTCAGGAACCATAGTGCCAACAACCGCTACTAGGCGTCCTGCTAAACAGAACGCCATCCGCCCCGGTCAGGGGCTCAGTACACGACATCGCACCAAGTTGAGCGAGTATCGCCACGGGCGTTCGACGGCCAACTTATCTAAGAGGAATTTGTGCTTCGAAAAATCTTAGGCCGCACATCGGCCCCGCCGTCCCCGACGGCATCCACAGTAACCCTTCCCCCCATTTCACCGTCCCCAACCGACTCTCCAATGAGTCCCTCCGTGCGAACTGCAACCCCAACGTTGGATCGCCCTGAAGGCGCTCCCGCACGCAGAAAGCCGCGCCGCCGCCGCAAGGACAGGCCGGTGCAGAATAACGGTCACGGGGAGCAACCGTCCCGAAACGGATCATCTGAGCCCCGCACACGTCAACGCAAGGCCACCCCGCGTATTGACTTTCAGGCCGGGCCATTCGAACGAGACAAGACTTTCGGTACCGTCACTGTGTCCGAGCCCATTCGCTTGGCTCTCGACGACATGGGATACGAAAACCCCACCCCCATACAGGTGGAAGCCATCCCCGTCATGCTCGAGGGGCGTGACGTAGTCGGTCGTGCCCAGACGGGCACAGGCAAGACCACCGCGTTCGGCATTCCGATGGTGGAACTGCTTGACCCGACGCGCCGCGAGGTGCAGGGCATCGTTCTTGCGCCGACGCGGGAACTCGCCGTACAGGTCACCGGTGAACTGCGCCGCCTGGCAAAGCACCGCGGCTTGAAGGTCGTCACCCTCTATGGCGGGCAAAAGATCGAGGTGCAGCTGAAGGCCCTGCAGGAAACTCCGCAGATCATCGTCGGTACGCCCGGGCGTGTGCAGGACCACATGCAGCGCGGCACTCTCAAGCTGAACAACGTCCGGATCGCCATCCTCGATGAGGCAGACCAGATGCTGGACATCGGCTTCGCCGAGGATATGATTCGCATTCTCCGCGCCACGCCGCGTGCCCGACAGACGGCGCTGTTCTCCGCAACGGTGCCGTCTTTTATTCGACGCATGATTGAACGATTCCTGCGCGATCCGATTCATATCGGGATTGGCGAGGAGTCAGGGGCTGCCGACACGATTGAGCAGGTCTACTACGAAGTGGCTGCCCAGGACAAACTGGCCGGCCTGGAAGAGGTTCTCCGCACTGACCTGGATGGCGAGAAGACGCTGATCTTCTGCCGAACGCAGGTCGGAGTGGATAGGCTGACACGGCGTCTGCAGCGCGCCCGCATTCGTGTGGAGCCAATCCACGGCGGCATGCGGCAGAACCAGCGAGAGGCCGTGATGCGCTCATTCCGCTCCGGAGAACTCAAGGTGCTTGTCGCCACCAACGTTGCCTCACGCGGACTGGACATCCCCGAGATCTCGCACGTCATCAACTACGATATGCCCGGCAACCTTGAGGAATACATCCACCGCATTGGGCGTACCGGTCGCATCGGCAACGCGGGCAAGGCTGTTACATTTGTCGGCGAAGATGATTTCGCCATGCTCCAGACCATCAGCAAACACGTCGGTGACGTTCTCGCTAAAGGCCGCCTCAGCCTGTACGCATAATAGTTAGTGACCGACGATCAGGCACAAGCTATCACAGATGAGGCCGGCCGCGGCCGGTCACTGAATCGGAACGGATTCTCAGCCTTGATCTGATTCGCGGTGTTGCCGTGCTCGGCATCCTGCTGATGAATGCCGTGTCCTTTCGTGGGTGAGATTCCCAATACCCTCGGCACCATTCCCACCCCACCCGTCATTCCCGCGCAGGCGGGAATCTGAATCCCATTGCGCCAACCAACCCCCGCCCCACCCCCATGTCATTCCGAGCGCAGCGAGGAATCTAAAGCCTCAATTGCCCCACGAACGAATGTACGGTAGCCTTAACTTGAGAGGCAGTGATACGTCTTGGGCTAGGAGCTAGTTCTATATGGAGGCTAACGGACAGATTCTTGAGCGAGTGAGCAAACTCATCGAAAAAGGCCAACAAGTCTTTGCTGCTGGCAGTTACAGTGACTTCACCAAGTCAAACATTTTGCAGTGGGGCCCCTCAGTCGGCTGGTATTCACAAACGCAGACGTTTTTGGAGGGTCTTCTCGGGGCAGGCCACGCGTACACAAGAACTTTTGCGGAGGGCAACAGAGATCCAAGTTCAGGTACATACTTGGAGGCCGCGCTAGCCATCTTGGATTCAGTCAAGCAAGACATAGAGGACGGCTACATGCAATCCTATCGCCAACTCGTAGAGGCCGACCTTTTGGGTGGCCTGATGGGTCAGGCCGAGTACCTCCTTGAGAAGAACTATCTGGTACCAGCGGCGGCAGTCGCAGGTGCCGCACTACAGCAGGGTCTTGAAGAACTAATCAAGCGTCACGACCTAAAGTTGAAGAGCCGCGAAGATCTCAACTCGTTGGGGGATAAGTTGTTGCAAGCGGAAATTCTGAACGGAATTGAGCGCAAACAGTTGAGCCTTATGGCTGGAGTAAGGAACTCGGCCGATCACGGCAAGACGGAGGAACTCACCAAGGATAATGTGGGTAGCTTCGTCCGAGATGCCGTCAACTTCCTCGACAAGCACGCCACCTAGACAAAAGCACATACTTACCCAATGACCACCGCAACCCCACCGGACACCTGGAAGAACAAACTCTACTTCGGCGATAACCTCCCCATCATGCGGGAGCACATCCCCGATGAGTCCGTCGATCTCATATACCTCGATCCGCCCTTCAACTCCAACGCCACCTACAATGTCCTCTTCCGTGAGCGCGACTCCTCGGAGTCCGCCGCCCAGATACAGGCATTCGACGACACCTGGCATTGGAGCACGGACGCCGAATGGCACTACGAGCAGGTCGTCACCACGGGCCCGCCTAAGGCCGTGTACATCCTCTGCCTTTAGGGAGAGGGCCGGGGCCGGTAATCCTATCCGCCTACCTTCCATCAAACTGCCAAAGCCGGAACGCGGCGAACTATCCCCACAGCCCAGTCAATGCTGATCGCGAACTTGGGCAATAGGCACTGCCTACCCCAGCCACTCCGCCAGTTCTCCCCGGTTTCGTTCCAGCCATAGCCGGTTGAGTTCGATGCGTTCCAGCGACTGCTGAATGGCGCGCGTGGCAGACGGCGTTGGGTGCTCCTCGAAGAATGAGCGCACCTCCTGCGCCGCCTCCTCGGTCGCGAACGCCCCAGTGATCGACACCAACCGCATGATCGCGAACCCGCCGCCGGCGTAACGACGCTCGACCTCAGGCCAATTGTCCTTCATGAATTCCCACGCCAGCGTCAGCCCCCGCAGATTGCCGCCCACCCCCATTAGGAGCCGTGGCGCGTCCTGCACGCGAATCTGGTCCTGGTCGACGGACATCTCGAGAGTCCGCTGCAGGAGTTCCGGCTGGCTGAACTGCGTGAGCGCCATCTGCATGCGGACCTTCTCCTCCTGGAGATCAAACTCGCGCTCCAGCCGCTTCATGGTCTCGAACATCTCGTCATTGCCTTGATCGGCGGTCAGGTTGTAGACGACGGCACGCAGGTCCGGCCGCAGCGACGACTCATCCTCAAGGAAACGCGCGAATCGCGCCGCCGCCTCTGATAGCACGGCCTCATCGCCGAAGCCGCCCGCCGCGCTTAGCGCCACCGCCCGCAACAGCGTTCGCAGGTGCGCTTCATTCTCCGGCTGCTCCCAGCCGACCTTGCCCGCGACGGTCTGCGTCAGCCCTCGGGCGAACTCCTGGTAGCGTTCCAGGTATGGCTCGTTACGGGACAGCGCCTCAATCGCGCCGAGCTGCGATGCCATCGCCGCCCAGATGCTGAAGTCCTCGTCATCTACATATGCCTGCGCCAGTTCAAGGTAGTTGCGCGCCGGGATATGGCGGGCGCGTGCCAGCGCGTAGGTGTCCTCCAGCAGCGTTAGGCGGTCAGGAGCGTTGAGTTCCCCTGTCCGGACCGCAGCAATCAGCCGGTCAAGCTCGTCTTGCTGGTAGCCGACGCGATAGAATCCCGCTCCTCCGGCATTGACCTTGATCCACCCGTCCCCGGAAGCCGCCGGAACCTCGATGGATTCCGTCCGGTCGGTGAACAGGGCCCTCGCCTCATCTTCGCTCCCCTGCGTCGTGATGCGCACGGGCACGTGCCAAAGCGTCTCATCGTCGTTCGGCCCGGAGTAGAGGAAGCGTCGCTGAGTCAGCGAAACGGTCGCACCGGAGTCACCGCGCGTCGTTTCTGCCGAGACGACGGGATAGCCAACCTGTTTGACCCAGGAGTCCATCATGCCGGGGATGTCTTGTTGGGAGGCCTCCCCCATCGCGCGCCACAGATCCGCCCCTTCCGCGTTGGAATAGGCAAACGCGGTCATGTAATCGTTCAAACCGTTGCGGAAAGCGTCAGGGCCGATGTGTTGCTCCAACATCCGCAGGATGGAGGCGCCCTTCTCATAGCTGATCGCGTCAAACAGCTGGCTGACCTCGTTGGGATTCCGCACCTCGGACTCGATTGGATGGGAGTTTTCTAGCCCGTCCAGGCTCATGCCGGGGGCGACGTCCGTGGCGATGAACTGAGTCCAGATTGCCCAATCGGGGAACAGGGTGTCCGTTGCTTTGGCCGCCATCCATGAGGCAAAGCTCTCGTTCAGCCACAGATCGTTCCACCACGCCATGGTCACGAGATCGCCAAACCACATATGAGCCATCTCATGCGCGATGATTTCAACGATGCGCTGCCGCGTGCCGGGCGAGGAGCTTGCCGGATCGAAGAGCAGCGCCACCTCGCGGTAGGTCACCGCCCCCCAGTTCTCCATCGCCCCCGCCGCAAAGTCGGCCAGGGCGATGTGGTCCAACTTCTCTAGCGGGTAATCGACGCCGAAATAGTCGTTGTAGTAGTCCAGCAAACGCACTGAGGTCTCCAGCGCGAACTGCCCCAATTCCGCCTGACCGACGGTCGCCCACACGCGGTTAAGTGTGCCGTTGGCCGATCGAGCCTCGATCTTGTCCATTTCACCCACGATGAACGCGAGCAGATAGGTGGACATGATCGGCGTGGCGGGGAAGCTGACCCGCTGCCTGCCCCCATGCTCCGGCTCCGGCGCAGATTCCAACGTGTTGGAGATCGCAGAAAATCCCTCGGGAATGATCAAGTCGACCTGGAACGTGGACTTGACCGCCGGCTCGTCCCAGCAGGGGAAGCATCGCCGCGCGTCCGATGCCTCGAACTGCGTGGCCGCCATCCGTCGCTCAACCCCGTCCTTGTCACGGAACGTGCTCAGGTAGAACCCGTGCAGCTGATCGTTCAGGATCCCAGTGAACGGAATCTCAAGTGTTCCCGCCCCGACGGGCAGAGCCTCGCCAAAACTAATCGTGGCAGTCTCAGCCTCCTCGTCGTACGTGACCTCCGCCGATGCCGAGGCCTCTCCGCCGCGCGGGGTGAACGTTGCAGAGCCTAAATCGAGCTCAATGGCGTTTAAAACAATCTGCTTTGTGATTTCCGTCACAAGAACGTCAATAGCCACTGACCCCGTAAATGCAGCATTTTCCAGGTCCGGCGTCAGTTCCAGCTTGTAGTGTGACGGCCTCACGGACCGGGGAAGCAGGGTGAACCGTTCATTCGCGTTTGTAGTCATCTCTCCGACTCTTTATCTGATTGGCCGGAACGTTTTAAGCGCTCCGACATGTCTGTGATCGCTTCAAGAGTAGAATTGCGGACTATTCCTAAGCAAGCGGCAGGACGTGTTCACTCACCGTGCGCTCCGGCGCGCAATCACATCGGAAAGCGAGACCGGCTTGGCCATGAGCATCGCGAGGGCGCTGAGGACGTAGAGCGCCGCAAAGAGAATAAACGCCGGCATGTACGTATCAATAAGGTCGTAGGAAAGCGTGCCAATGATTGGACCGCCTGCCTGCACGATGACCTGGAACGGCGTCGTGAACCCGCGAATCGTCCCCTGGTGCCGCCTGCCGTAGTAGTCCGCCCATACCAGGTTCATCAGCATCGGCAGCGAACCGAATGACAGGCCATGCACGAGCGCGAACACGAGCGCTGTCGGCACATCATCCGTCGTCATGAGCAGCACGACGCCGGCTGTCGCGAACGAAAACGCCAGTGCCATCACAAAACGCACGTGCATTTTTTCAGCTACAAACCCCACAATCAGCGACCCTGTCGCGCCGACGAGCGACCACACCGTGAGGATCATCGCGGCTTGCGCTTCTGACATCCCCTGGTCGGTCATGTACGGAAAGAGATTGAAATTGATTCCACCGATGTTGAATGCAAGGGCGCTTGTCGCGAACAGAATCAGGTAGAAGGCACGCGTGCGGAGGGCCTGTGACAGCGTGAACGACGCCTCTTCGCTGGCGGCATACGACTGCGGCGACTCACTACCGTCAGCGTCTTCAACCGCAGGACTGTCGCCGTCCGGCCGCAACCCCATGTCTTCGGGCTGCCGCCGCAGGAACAGCGCGACGGGTAAGAGCGTCAACGCCCATACCAATCCCCCAAGGGCTATCGCGGCGCTTTGCCAGCCGGAACGCAAGATGAAAAAGGTCGCATAGGGCGGAAAGATCGCTTGGCCAAAGCGAATGCCCGTTATGGAAAACGACATGGCCCGACCGCGCCGTCGAATGAACCACTTGGCCACGACCACGCCTGCGACGATAGATAGAAAGCCCGTGTTCAGGGCGCGGTTTGTGATGATGATGGCGTAGAATTGCCAGATTTCAGAAATCTGGCTCAACGACATCACAACCCCGCCCAACAGCATAAAGGCGATGAGCGTTGGAATCCGCGGGCCGCGCTTGTCCAAGATTGGCCCAATTACAACGGCGAGACCGGCACCAACAATCCCGCCAATCCCGATTGCGCTTGAGAATGTGGTCCGGCTCCAACCAAAATCCTCAGTGATCGGCTTGACGAAGACGCTGATGGCCGGGTTGTACTGCGCTGTTTGGGCGACCGAGACGATAAACATCGTCGCGACAATCACCCACCCGTAGTAAAGGCGCCGTCCCGTGCGGGGCGACGCAGGCGTTTTCGGCCTCGACTCCATACACCACAGATTAACGGCTGGGCTCCCTCAAAAGCGTAGTGCCCAGTCTCAATTGGGGGGATACAATTGATTGGCAATGTCCATCGCGACCTACACCGTCATCCTGGAGCCCGAACCCACGGGTGGATACTCACTGCACTGTCCGGCATTGCCGGGCTGCGTTGCGCAGGGCGAAACGCGAGACGAAGCCATTGATGCCATCCACTCCGCCATTCAGCAGTCGCTCTCTGCGTGGGCCGAAGATGACATGGCCCCGCCGGTGGATTCAGTCGACTACCTCGGCGATGAAATGTATGAAATCCTCGCCGCCCGTGCGGATGACAGTCTGCCGCTGACCTGCGAGACGGTCGAGGTCCAGGTCGACATCGGAGATCTGAGCCAGAGCGAGTTTGAAGACGAACGCCCACCCGTGCTGACTGCGCCGGGCGTGCCGGGAACCGAAATGATCAAGCGCGGCGTGCTCAAGGCCTTGATCCGGCACTCCGGAATGACGCCGGAGGAGTTCGAGATTTACGTTCAGGCAGAGGCTCGCATGACGGAACTGCGTTTCGCAAGCCTAACCCAGTCAACGGGCGGTCAGGTGGGCGACGCGTAAGCCGCCCCGACACAGCCCGCTTACATGACAGCGCCCTAATCAGATTGACCTCTCAATAGGAGAGGGGGTATAATCCCTGCTGTTGTCCGTCATAAGGCGGGCGTTTTTGATTCTGGTCTTCGAGTACGGACAGTCACAAAAGCGCGGGGAACATGTCCACACTCACCGATGAACTAACTGACGTGGAGAGCAGCGCGCTCGCTGAACTCGAGCGCATCTCTGACAGGGATGCGTTGGAAGAATGGCGTGTGACGTGGCAGGGCCGGCGACAGGGTCGTCTTCCGAAGCTACTGGAACAGCTTCCGACGCTTCCTATTGAGGATCGGCGTGAGGCGGGCCAACTTGCCAATCGGGTTCGTACTGCTCTTGAGAATGCCTATGAAGAGCGGCGCGCTGTACTTGAGCACGCCAGTGTCTCACAGAGGCTGTCCGCAGAGGCCATCGATGTGACCCTGCCGGGGCGCCGTGTGCCCGCCGGCGGACTGCACCCCACGACGCAGACACTGAGGGAAATTATCGACGCTTTCAAGCCAATGGGGTTTACCGTTGTTGAAGGCCCCGAAGTGGAGTGGGACTACTACAACTTCGAGGCGCTAAACATTCCTGCAGACCACCCGGCGCGCGATCAGTGGGACACGCTGTGGCTGGACATCGAGGATGATGACGGCAAGCGGCCGCTGTTGCTGCGGACACATACATCGCCAATGCAGGTGCGCATCATGGAGGCGCAGGAGCCACCCATTCGTGTGCTTGTTCCGGGTCGTGTGTTTCGGCACGAGGCGACGGACGCATCGCACGAGTCCGTCTTCTTCCAGGTTGAGGGCCTGGCTATTGACCGCGGCATCACGTTCGCTGATCTGAAGGGTACGCTGTACGCTTTTGCACGGCGCATGTTCGGTCCTGACCGCCGCGTTCGCTTTCGATGTGACTTCTTCCCGTTCGTGGAACCCGGTGTCGATATGGCCATTGATTGCTTCGCCTGCAAGGGCAACGGTTGCCGCGTCTGTAGTCAATCAGGGTGGTTGGAGATTATGGGAGCAGGGATGGTGCATCCCAAGATTCTGCAGCGGGTGGGGTATGACCCGGATGAGTACACAGGATTCGCATTCGGCATGGGGCCGGAGCGGATAGCGATGCTTCGGCACGGCATCGACGATATTCGGCATTTCTATGCCAACGATTTGAATTTTCTAGAGCAGTTCTAGCTCGGTGGGAATAGCGCGAGGGAAGGAGCGAAGGGCTCCGCAATCGGAAGGAGGATGGAGATGACGGAACGAGCAGAGAAGGTGATGGTTAACCTGTCGCTTTCGATTGAAGAGTTCGGCACGATTCTTGGTTGCCTGGGCGCTGCGGCGGAACGGGCGGTCGTGGACCAGCTACGAGTGGCCTACGTCGAACTCGCGGATAAGCTTCGGGACGCACAGCGGGACATGCTCGGCCCAATGTCTGTCGCCGAAGGAATGAGCATCGTCAGGGAAATCCAGGATTTGGAGAAGGCTACTGTTGCGCAACTTCGCTAGGAATATGCGTCGGGCAGGAGGCGGGAGGGCCGCATGACGACACACGGCGGTTCCGTCCCCACACAGCAGAATTGCCCCAGTTGCAATGCTCTGGTGTACTACGAAGGGCATAGCGAGTTGCCATCGAATCTTGTGCCGCATCGCTTTCATTGCCATGCCTGCGGGAACGTGTACCTTGTGCGATCAACCTCGCACAAACCGCCGCGCTTTCGTATCACCATGCGGCACGCAGCGGCGGGGCAAAATGACCTGGCAACTGCGGAAGCAATCGCACACCAAGGTCACGATCACGGCGAAGAACAGATGGAGGATTCAGGCGGCGCCCCGTTCGGGGGCGTCGTCGAAGCCGTTGACGATGACGGCGAAGGCGGGACTGAAAATACTGACGATACGGATCGAACGGAGTAAGACGACGCGATGCGCGTGTCGCTCAAGTGGCTGCGAGAATACGTCGATTTTGATTTGACGCCGGAGGAATTGGCCCACCGGCTGACGATGGCCGGCCTTGAGGTGGGTTCCATCGAACGCGTGGGTGGCGACTGGGACAACGTCCTTGTTGGCCATATTGAACGGCTTGGACCACACCCAAACGCAGATCGCCTGAAGTTGGCTACGGTCAATACGGGCTCCGAAGAGTTGGAGGTCATCTGCGGTGCGCCGAATGTGGAGGGCGGCCAGAATATCGTGCTCGCCCGCGTCGGGGCAACGCTGACCAATCCGCAGACGGGCAGCCGGGAGACGCTCAAGTCGGCGCGCATCCGCGGCGTTGTCTCTGAGGGCATGATCTGCTCCGAGCGTGAGCTTGGCCTGGGCGATGATCATGAGGGCATCCTGGTGCTGCCGGGCGATGCGGTCCCCGGCATGCCCCTAGAAGACTATCTGGGCGATGTCATTCTCGACGTGGAAGTCACAGCCAACCGGCCTGACTGGCTGTCTATGCTTGGCGTGGCCTGGGAGGTTGGGGCTCTGACTGGCAACCCGGTGCGTGTGCCGTCTTTGGAGTACGCAGAGGATGGAGACCCGATAACCACGAAGGACCTGGTTGACCTGCGTGCGCCGGAGTTCGCGCCGCGCTATACATCGGCCTTGATCACGAGTGTGACGGTCGGACCTGCGCCGGGCTGGATGCAAATGCGGTTGAAGGCTGCAGGTGTGCGACCAATCTCCAACGTTGTTGATATCACGAACTACGTGATGCTGGAGATTGGGCAGCCCCTACACGCCTTCGACCGGGATCGCATTGCGGGCGGCAAGTTGATTGTGCGCCGCGCCACGCCAGATGAGCCGCTCGAAACGCTGGACGGACGCCAGCACGTTCTCTCGACGGAGGACCTTGTCATTGCCGATGAGAACGGCCCCGTGGGACTGGGCGGTATCATGGGCGGCGAAAACTCAGAGGTCTCGGATTCCACCACGGACATCATCCTGGAGTCCGCGTCATTTGGTTTTGCCAGTACGCGACGCACGGTTCAAAGGCGGCGCATCGAGGTGGGCGGTAAGCGTGGTACGGAGGCTTCACAACGCTTCGAGCGCAATCTGCCAATAACGCTCCCTCCCGTTGGCCTGCGCCGCGCCGCCAAAATGCTGGTTGAACTCTGTGGCGGAACGGCCGCAAGAGGCATCGCCGATGACTGGCCTGACAGGCAGGAGCCGGCGGTGGTCACAATGACGTCCGAACGCATGAAGCAGGTGATGGGGAGCGACCCGAGGCGCGAGGTCTCGGAACGGACACTGCGCTCACTCGGATTTGAGGTGACGGCTACAGACCGGGCAGACGGCGAATATACCATCGACGCCACCGTCCCATATTGGCGGACGGATATCGGTATCGCCGATGACTTGATCGAGGAAGTGGCGCGGATTGTGGGTTATGACGCCATCCCCGTCACACTGCTGCCGACTACGGGCGAGCCTGACCTCCCCGAACCCCTGACGCAGATGAAGGATGACGTGCGCGACGTCCTCGTTCAACTGGGTCATCGCGAAACGATCTCTTACCCGCTGGTGCCGATGGATCTGCTGCAGAGCACCATCCCGGGGGACGCGCCGCAGGATCCCCTACGCGTCTGGAATCGCATGTCGCCTGACCAGGAGTATCTGAGAACCACGCTGCGTGGCAGTCTGCTGCGCACACTTGCGAATAATGAGCGTGGCATCAGCCGGGAATCATACCGGCTCTTCGAGATTGGGCAGGCATACCTCCCGCATGGGCCTCGGCATCAGCCGGAGGAGCGGACGTACGTGTGCGGCGTGATGGCCGGGACGCGCGCAAACCGCTCATGGATCGGCGGCAGCGATACCGCCTCCGATGAGCTGGACTTCTTTGACGCGAAGGGGCTGGTGGAAAGCCTTCTTGAGACCCTCGGCGTTCGGGCGCGGTACGAAGTGGGCGAGGACCGCATCCTGGCGCACGGGCGCTCAGCTCACATCTTGCCGGAGATAGGCGGCCGGCCATTTGGGACGATCGGTGAGGTGCACCCTGACACGTTGGCGGCGCTTGATATCCGCGCTCCGCGCGTCGTCCTTTATGAGATTGACCTCCAGGCGGCTCTTCAGAACCGCCGCGAAACTGAACGGACGTGGCAGTCGGTCTCCCGATTCCCAGGCGTGCTGCGGGAACTTTCTCTTCTAGTCGACGAGCGAGCGCCGGCGGGGGCCGTGGGTAATATCATCCGTGACTTCCCATCTGTCGTGCGGTCTGCGCTCGTAGACGTATATCAAGGCCCGCAGGTTCCTGACGGCAAGAAATCCCTCGCGTTCTCACTCGTATGGCAGTCGCCGACGCGCACGCTGACGGATACTGAAGTGGATGTGGCGGAGACGCAGTTACTGGATAAACTGCAACGAGAGGCGGGCGCGACACTTCGCTCACAGGCATGATGGTCACGCGCCCCACATTACGAGAGGCGCATTGAAACGATGACGACACAGACCGGCATGATCCTGGTTGAAGAGGCGCTTGAGCGCGTCCTTGCCGACATTCAGCCGCTGCCACCCACGCGCGTCCCGCTTTCAGATGCCATTGGCCTGGTGCTGTCCGAGGACGTGCGCTCCGCGATCTCCATCCCGCCGCTCCCGAATTCTGCGATGGACGGCTATGCGGTTCGCGCGGAGGATGTGGCGGCGGCACGACAGGACTCACCGGTTGAACTGCCTGTCATCGGTGAGATCGCCGCAGGATCGCCGCCCGAACCGGCCGTGGTTCCGGGGGCGGCAGTGCGCATCATGACCGGCGCTCCCATTCCGTCCGGCGCGGACGCCATTGTCCGCTTCGAGGACACCGATGAGGAAAACCGCAGGGTGAATGGGCAAGCGCTCGACGCTATAACGATCTACGCTTCTCCCGCCGTGGGAACCTCAATACGTGCCGCCGGAGAAGATGTGAAACCCGGAGCGGTAGTGCTGCAGAAGGGGATGGAGTTGACGCCGGCTCGTCTTGGTGTGCTGGCCTCCGTCGGTATGGCGAGCGTTTCCGTTCATACGCGCCCCGTCGTTGCTATCCTCGCGTCCGGCAATGAGATTGCCGCGCCCGGGAATGAGCTAGGCGTCGGCCACATCTATGACATCAACACATACACAGTGCAAGGGCTCGTCCAGGAGATAGGTGGCATTGCCCGCCCCCTCGGCATAGCCCGCGACACGGAGGATTCGGTTCGTAGTCACGTGGAGCAGGCACGCGATGCAGACTTTCTGATCACGTCCGCGGGCGTCTCCGTCGGCTACTACGATCTGGTCAAGGACGTCCTGCAGTCACTAGGTGATTTACGTGTGTGGGCGGTACGGATGCGCCCGGGCAAACCGGTGGTGTTCGGAATCCTGCGCGGGACGACGGAGGCGCCGTGGGGGCGCGACGTGCCGCACCTTGGTCTGCCGGGCAACCCCGTGAGCGCAATGGTCGTCTTCCACATGCTCGCGCGTCCGGCGCTGCGCAAGATGATGGGGCACCAGACGTGGGACTCTCCGTCGCTCACTGCCGTCCTTGACGATCCGATCGTGAATGAGGATGGCAGGCGGGTGTACGCGCGTGCTCACGTGTACCGTGGCGACGACGGTCGCATGCATGCGCGCCTCTCCGGTCCGCAAGGCTCCAATATCCTGACAGCGATGGCGCGGGCGAATGGGTTGGCGATCTGCCCGGAGGACGTGATGCGTCTTGAAGTTGGCGACGAGACGCGCATTGAGCTGTTGGGAGAAACCGGGATCTCCGGCGGCGCTCCAGAGGACGAATGAGCCGCCTATTCCTGGGCCGCGTCTTGATGGCGGCCGTGGGCATAATTGTTGCTCTCATCGCCGTCGCCTCCTGGACGATGGTTTCGCAGGCTGTGGTTGCGGAACGTGAGCCAGTCGAAGTGACACCGTTGGACTACGAAATGGCTTATGAGGACATCGAGTTCTCGCCGCGCATGCCGGAGCAGCGGGCAGAAGAGAATCCGATAAAGTTGAGAGGCTGGTGGATTCCAGGACCTGCTCCTGACAATGACACGGAATCGGCGATCATTGTCGTTCATGGCCTGGATTCAAACCGGGCCCGCGACCCAGACGTTTATATGCCGCTGATTCGAGACCTCCGAGACAGGGGATTCTCGGTGATCATGTTCGATCTGAGAGCACACGGAGAGTCGGACGGCGAGATAATGTCCGCCGGCTACTTCGAGCGATACGACGTGCTTGGTGCGATGGATGTGGTCGAAACCCGATACGGGATTCCGGCGGAGCGCATTGGGGTGCTTGGATTCTCCATGGGAGGAGTTGCCGCGCTGCTAGGTGCTACGGAAGAGCCTCGACTGCGTGCCCTTGTCGTCGACAGCGCCTTTGCGAATATTGATGACCTTTTCGCGTCCGAAGTGGCAGACCGAACACCGCTTCCGGAATGGACGATAGGGGTGCTGAAGCCGGGTATGGAGATTGTGGCCCGAGTGCGGTACGGGATACCGCTGTCGGCCCTCAAGCCTGAGGAATTCGTGGGCGAGCTTGATATTCCGCTGTTGCTCACGCACTCGGAGGACGACGACAGGATCGCCACTGACCACTCAGAACGTATCGCAGCGGCAGCAACGCACCCTGAAACCCGTTTGAAGTCATTTCCGTCCGGTGGTCACAGCGCGGCATTTAGCGACCACCCTGTCGCGTATCTCGACGCGGTGACGGAGTACTTTCAGTGGCGCTTCGAGGACGGCTCAGCCAATTGACACTTTTGCCCGTCCGCGCCTAGAATAAGCCGCCTTTAACGGCTCCGGTGGGCTAAATTTTTTGGGGGTTAACGTGGCCACTCGCGCTTTCATACTGGTAGAGACTTCCGTTGGCAAGACACAGGAAGTTGTCAATGAACTCAAGAAGGTTCCTGAGATGACATCCGTTGATGCGGTGACGGGCCCGTACGACGTCATTGCGACGATCGAAGCGGAGGACCTCAATACGGTCGGCAGCCTTGTTGCCAGCCGCATCCATACGATTGGGGGCATTCTTCGCACCGTAACTTGCCTCTCAGTCTCACTCTGATCTGACTCGGGCGCGGCACGGCAGTGTGACCGTGTTTCGCCGGAAATTCTTGGATACGGGGCGTAGCTGAGCAGAATGCAACGCGTCAAGGGACGTAGAAGCGGGGAGAACGGCAATGGATTTCCGATTTTCTCAAGAAGACGAAGCGTTTCGTCAGGAAGTAAGGGAATTCGTCAACGCCGAATGGGACCCGAAAGGCTACGACTCTGTTGGCGCGTCCATCGCGTCCTATGATCTCCACACCCACGAGGCGATAGACCTCGTCAAGGAATGGCAGCTCAAACTGGCCGACAAGGGTTGGTGGACGCTGCATTGGCCGGAGCAATTTGGTGGAATGGGCGCGCCCATCTCCCGCCAGCTCATTTACCGCGAGGAAATGGCCTATTGGGGCGCGCCGTCATCCGGGGCAAGCGATCTCGTTGGGCCCGTCCTGATGTACCACGGTAATGAATGGCACCGCGACGACTTACTGCCTCATTACGCCACAGCCGAGATCGAGTTCTGCCGATTGCTGTCCGAGCCCGGCGCGGGCTCAGACCTTGCGAGCGTGCAGACACGGGCCGTCGAAGACGGCGACGATTTCGTCGTTACGGGCCAGAAGATTTGGACGTCCATGGCGGAGATGGCCGATTACGGGCAAGCACTTGTTCGGACAGACCCAGAGGCGGCGAAACACCGCGGTCTGACATATCTCATCATCGACATGAAATCCCCGGGCATCATCCTCCGTCCGCTGTATGACATGTTGGGACGCCGTCGCTGGAGCGAGGTCTTCATGGATGAGGTCCGCGTTCCAAAGCGCAACATGGTTGGCGAGGTTAACCGCGGCTGGTACGCGACGATGACGCACTTGTCGTTTGAGCGTTCCAACATCGGGGGTCCCGCGCGGATGCTGCGCACCGTTGAGGAGTTCATAGACTATGCGCGAGACGCCAAGGTGAACGGGCAGCCGCTGCTTGATGACGTGCGCGTTAGGCACATCCTGGCCGACATGCGCCTGCAGATTGAAGTGGCGCGCATGATCTCCTATCGCGTGGCGTGGATGCAGACGCGAGGAGAGATTCCCGTCAAGGAGTCGTCTCAGACCAAGCTGTGGGGAGACACGCTGCACCAGGGCATCTACCGGGGAATCGCCTCTATCTTGAGTGACTACGGACAGTTGCGTCCGGAGGACAAGTGGGCGCCGGCGGGCCGATTCATGGGTGTGAACTCCATCCTCGCAACGGGACTTAGCATCGGCGGTGGTACGCGAGAAGTGCAGAAAAACATCATCGCGCAGCGGGCGCTCGGCCTTCCGCGGTAGCCTATCTGCCCCACAGCCGCCTGGATAACCAGACCGCAAATCGTCTGAGCACCTGTAGAGAAGCGCGCTGTCTAACCCGACCCATATTCGCCTGTTCCCGCTGCCGTTTCACGATGGTTCGCGTGGTATGCTGACACCGATTGGGAATAAGTAGGATTTCACATTAGGCGGTTCGCAAGTGACGGCGCTTTTGGAACGCGCGCCAGTGGGGAGGCAGACAACAATGGATTTCACGTTTGCGCCGGAAGATGAGGCATTTCGACAGGAAATTCGAGAATTTGTGCGACGCGAATGGGACGCGAAGGACTACAACACGGACCTCAACGTCTTCGGCTATGACTTTGACAGTGCCGAGTACCGCGAGGACGCAAAGGCGTTCCAGAAGAAGCTTGTTGAGAAGGGCTACTGGACAATGGCATGGCCGCAGGAGTATGGCGGGCAGGGCCTTCCGTTGTCCCGGCAGGTGATCTACGCAGACGAGCTTGCTTATGCGGGCGCTCCGCAGGGCAGCCCCAGCGCCAACATCACCGGCGCGATGATGTACCACGCAGAAGAATCCATCAAGAATGAGTTCCTCCCCAAGATGGCATCGAATGATATTGACTGGGCGCAGGGCTTCTCAGAGCCCAACGCCGGCACGGACCTGGCAAGCCTGACCACGCGTGCCGTCGAAGACGGAGATGATTTCGTCGTGACGGGCCAGAAGATCTGGTCATCCGGCTCCCACTACGCCAACTGGTATCACGTGCTCACTCGAACAGACCCCTCCGCGCCCAAACATCGCGGCATCACATACCTGATCATGCAGTTGAAGGACGATGATGGCGCGCAGATGCCCGGAATCACGCTCCGACCGCTCTATGACATGTTCGGCCGCCGCCGCTGGAACGAGGTCTTCATGGACGAGGTTCGCGTTCCCAAGCGGCAGGTCATCGGGGAGGTCAATCGCGGCTGGTACGCCGCAATGACCACGCTCAACTTTGAGCGCGCGGGCGGCACGGGCGCGAGAAATGTTGCCGTGCTGGAGAAGTTCCTCGATATGGCCAAGGATCTCAAGTTCAACGGCGAGCCGGTGCTTAACGATCCGCACGTCCGCCATCAGCTTGCAGACCTACGCATCCGCGTTGAGACCGGACGCATGCTCTCCCTGCGCCTCATCTGGCTGCAGTCCAAGGGCGAAGTGCCGCAGTCCGAGAGCCTAATCGCCAACCTGTACTCCTCAATGATGGCGAAGTTCAATTTCTGGCCTGCCCTGGCGCACATCATGGGGCCCTACCGCGCCCTGCTCCAGGGCGAGAAGCGCTCCCCGGACAACGGCATGTACGGCACGAACTACGCGCTGTCCATGGTGACGGGCTACGCGGGCGGTGGCGGCATCCTTCTTGCGCCCGGCCTGATTGCTCAGCGTGGTCTCGGGCTTCCCCGGTAGCTGCCGGCTCATTCAACCGGAATCGTAACGATAGGGGCGGTCAAGCCGCCCCTTTCTCCTTTTTGCCACTGCGGACGAGGTGTGCAAACATCAACGTTATTCAGACAGAGTGAACCGGGATCACGTTGAATCGTCCAAGTGAAACTGGATGGTCGGGAGAGGCAAGTCATGACAGTGATGAGCGGCGGCGAAGCTCTTGTTGCGTCTCTAGTTCGAGAGGGCGTCGAGGTTGTATTCGGGATTCCCGGTATTCACATGTCCGGGATCGTGGCCGCCCTGCGAGATGAGCCATCCATTCGGCTGATAACGACCCGACATGAGCAGGGAGCCACCCATATGGCGGACGGCTATGCTCGTGTATCAGGTAAGCCGGGGGTTGTACTCCTCGTGCCAGGCGCGGGACTCTACAACGCCGCCTCTGCCTTCGCAACCGCATACGCTCGATCCTCGCCGATTCTTGCGATTGTCGGCCAGATCCCCCGAGCGCAGATTGGCAAGGGGATCGGCGCGGTTCATGAAGTCCTTGATCAGGCCGAGGTGGTTCGTCCTGTAACCAAGTGGCGTCGCCATGTGCTGCGACCTCGCGAGGCGCCGGATGCCGTCACCGAGGCATTTCGACAGATGCGAACAGGCCGCCCGCGACCCGTCCTCATCGAGATGTCGCCGGAAACGGGCGTTGAGCGCGAAGATGTTGTCCTGCGCGAACCCGCTCCGGTATCACATATTGTGCCCAGTGTAGATGACCTGCGCAGGGCCGTTCGGGTGATGATGGATTCGCGTCTGCCGATCATCTACGCCGGTGGCGGCGTTGCGCAGTCCAATGCGGAAGATGCGCTCGTTCGGCTTGCGGAGGCAACGAATATCCCAGTTGTGACGTCGAGCGGCGGGAAAGGGACGATTCCTGACGACCATCCCTTTTCGTACGGCTCGTGCTTCGGCCCGCGCGCCGAGATGGATGAGATGAATCAGATCTACGAGGTTCTGGCCTCCGCCGATGTCGTCATCGGGATTGGAGCGCGTTTCTCTATGGGCAATCCCGCCGGAGAAACCTCCACCCTAATCAATATCAATATCGATGATTCTGAGTTGACTCGGGTTCAGTCGAATACGATTCCCCTTCACGGAGACGCGGGCGCAACGATTGAGGCGCTGCTGCCGCTGCTTGCGGAGGCGGGAGCGGCGGATCGCCCATCCCCCGAAGAGGCCGTCGAAGTCACGAAGAGGCTCATCGCCTACTACGACATTCGTGATACAGAGCCGCAGTATCCCATCATGGAAATGATGTGGAATACGTTACCCGAGGAAACTGTCATTGCCTGGGACGTTACTCAATTTGGCTACTACGCGCGGTCGCACTACCGGGTTAATCGCCCAAAGACATACATCGATTCCGGTTATTCCTTCAACCTGGGGTATGCGTTCCCAACGGCCATGGGCATCAAAGTGGCGCGTCCAGATGCGCCCGTCCTGTGTGTGAGCGGGGACGGCGGGTTCATGTTCAACGCGACAGAGTTGGCAACTGCCGTGCAGTATGGAATCAACATCGTCACGGTGGTTTTTCGGGATGACTCATACGGCAACGTCGCGCGCGATCTGGATAACTACTTCGGCGGCGCGTACGGCACTGAGTTGAAGAACCCCGACATCGTCAAATTTGCGGAATCATTCGGAGCTGTGGGAATAAGGGCGACGAGTCCGGAGGACCTTGAAACGCTGCTGCCTGAGGCCTTGTCCCGCAATGCGCCGGTCGTGATAGACGTGCCGCTGACCGACCTTTCGCTGCCCCGCGCCAAGATGTTCAGGGGCCAGATGCAGCCGCCCTGGACGATGCCTCAAGAGGGTCTACTTGACAGTTAGTTTCTCCGATGTGTCGCTTAGGAGGATTACGGTTCTGACACCCCTGGTTGCAGTTCCGCCTATTCTGGTGTTTCTTCTTGCCATCGTCAGCGTGGGCTGCTCAACCGGCTTTGTGGAAGGCCCGCCGGATAACGATAATCAGTCATCTTCCGCAGTTCTCGCTGAAGCAGGAATGCAAACGTTTACCGAAAACTGCGCGGAGTGCCACGGGGCCGCGGGGCAGGGTCATCCAGACTGGCAAATCGCTAACGCGGACGGCACGCTGAACCCTCCGCCACTCAATGGTGAAGGCCACACTTGGCATCATGCGGACGGTCTGCTGTATCGGATCGTGAGGGATGGCGGCGCAATTCCAAGTCAGCCTGATTTCAAGAGTGGGATGCCTGCGTTTGGCGACAATCTGACACGGCAAGAGATCATTGATGTGCTGACATACGTTAAGACGCTCTGGAACGGAAAGACCTTCTCGGATGTCTCGATAACTGAACTGCAAGGCCGGAGGAGTGTGAACGACCCGTTTCCCACTGAAGACGGCTAACGGACGTGCTTCATGTGAGATAGCTGACGCACACTGTGCCCGCGCGCTGTATCATGACCGCGTACCGTTGCGAGGCGACGGCGAGGCAAGGGGGCAAAGGTCATGGATTTCAGGTTCTCTACTGAGGATGAGGCATTTCGGCAGGAGGTTCGCGAGTTCGTCCAACAGGAGTGGGACGATCAGGGCTATGACCTCGTCTCTACGATGAACACGTCGTGGCACCTCGATGACAACGCCGCCCTTGCTCACCAACATGAATTCGAGCAGAAGCTTGTCCAAAAGGGCTGGTGGACGATGCACTGGCCAAAGGAGTTTGGCGGACAGGACGCCGGCATTGAGCGTCAACTTGTTTACCGCGAGGAGATGGCCTACCAGGGAGCGCCGTCCACGCTTGGCGGCGGACTCGTTGCGCCTCTCCTCATGATCCACGGACAAGACTGGCAGAAGGAGTATTTCATCCCGCGCCTCGCCAACGGTGAGTTTGAATTCGCGCAAGGTTTCTCCGAACCGAACGCCGGCTCCGATCTTGGTTCCCTCACAACACGAGCCGTCGCGGACGGCGACGACTACGTGATCAACGGCCAAAAGATATGGACGTCAACGGCCCATCACCCTCGCGCCAAGTGGGGGCACATCCTTGTGCGGACGGACCCGGACGCCGCCAAGCATCGCGGCATCTCCTATTTCCTAATCGACATGGAGAGCGAGGGCATATCGCTACGGCCTCTGTATGACATGCTTGGCCGCCGCCGGTGGTCGGAGTGGTTCCTGCAGGATGTGCGGATTCCGGCTCGCAATCTGGTTGGAGAACTCAACCGCGGGTGGTACGCCGCCATGACGACGCTGTCTTTCGAGCGCGCTTCAGTGGACATCCCGGCATCCTTGCTCCGTGAGTGGGAGAAGGTTCTCGACTACTTGCGGACGACGAACATGAACGGCGAGCCGTTCACCTCAAATCCCATCGTGCGAAATGAGATGGCAGACCTGCGGGTCTATATCGAGCTGGGGCGAATGCTTGCCTATCGCGTCGCGTGGATGCAGACCAAGGGCCTGATGCCGCAGGCGGAGGGCTCTCTGGCTCGTGTGTGGGCGGGTGAGGCGACGCAGCGCGTGTTCCGAACGGCCTCCCGCCTCATGCAGGACATGGGGACGCTGATCCCCGGCGGTCCTGAGCGATGGACGCCGATGGGCGGCTACGTGGGCGCGAACCACTACCTCTCGACGGGTAGGACGTTCGGCGGCGGTGCAAAGGAGATCCAGCGCAACATCATCGCGCAACGGGGACTGGGTTTGCCGAGGTAACCATCACCGGCACGGCGGGGGAACCACAGCCATGATGGAGCGTGAATGGGCGCAGTGCGCTTACTGTGCTGATCCGTTCAACGATTTTGGGCCGAAGCCCAACTGGGAACACGTCATTCCGCTCGATCGCGGCGGGTGCGATCACCTCGCCAATTTGGTGCAGGCGTGCCCGGACTGCAATCGTGCCCTGACGGGCCAGAATGAGCGCGGCACGATGACGCCCCTCGAATGGTGGGCACGACAGGAATGGTTCCGGGACGGCCCGGAGGATGTGACATCCTTCGACTACGCCGGCTGGACACAGGAGCAGCGACGGGATGCCCTGAACCGCGCCGCGTATTGGGAGGCGCGCGCCCGCTGGCACCTCCAATTCGAGTGCACAACGAATCCACACTCACGGATTTCGCCCCTCCACCACGAGTAACGCGGACTGACCGCCCTTTACCCTGCCCACTGTCGGTGCTAGAGTGCGCCTAGCTTTGAAACAATAGCGATCGCGGGCCCTTCGTGGTCGGCAGGGAATACGCCATCGCGAGGGCGATGTGTGGGGCAGGAGGCGCTCGATGGATTTTCGAGAGGATCCCAAGGATCAGGCATTTCGCGCAGAGGTGCGTGACTTCATCAATAGCAATTGGGATAGCAAGGGCTTTGACGGTCATAGCATGGCCGTCCGCTCCTGGGACTTCGATATGCAGGAGTCCCGTGACAATGATAAAGACTTCGTAAAGAAGCTCGTCGACAAGGGCTGGTACACGATGACGTGGCCAAAGGAATTCGGCGGCACGGACTATCCTGTTAACCAGCAGTTCATCTACAAGGAGGAACTGGCATACGCCAACGCGCCGGGCGGCTCACCGCAGTCCAACATCACCGGCGCGCTCATGTTCCATGCCTCCGATGAGGTGAAGGACGAGTTCCTGCCGCGCATGGCCAACGGCGACATCGAGTGGGCGCAGGGTTTCTCTGAGCCGAATGCGGGCACGGACCTTGCTTCTCTCCAGACGCGTGCTGTTGAGGATGGTGACGATTTCGTCATCACCGGCCAGAAGATATGGTCGTCCGGCGCACATCTCGCGGACTGGTACCACGTGCTTGTCCGAACGGACCCGGAGGCGCCCAAGCACCGCGGCATCACATATCTGCTCGTCAATTTGAAGGACGAGCAGGGGTCGCGGCCGGACGGACTCACCCTCCGTCCCCTGTACGACATGATGGGGCGTTGGCGCTGGTGCGAGGTCTTTATGGACGGCGTGCGCGTACCCAAGAAGTACGTGCTCGGTGAGGTCAACCGCGGCTGGTACGCCGCCATGACCACGCTGAACTTTGAGCGCACAGGCACGGAAGGCCCCGTCCGCCACATCGGCATCCTTGAGCGATTCATGGATCTGCTAAGAGATACGAAGTTCAACGGTCAACCCATCCTGGAGGACCCGTTGGTGCGCCACAAGCTGGCTGACCTGCGTGTCACCATTGAGGCAGACCGCCAGCTGGCCAACCGCGTGGCATGGATGCAGGCACGCGGCGATGTGCCGCAGCATGAGGGCGCAATCTCAGGCTATCGCAACCAGGTGACGGCAAAACTGCACTTCTGGCCTACACTCGCCAAAATCATCGGCGACTACGGCATCCTGAATCGTGGCGAGGACAGGGCGCCCCATAACGGCTATTACGGCGCGTACAACGCCATCTCACTCTCGCTGGGATTCGGCGGCGGCGGCGGCATCCTGCTGGGCCCGAACATCATCGCCCAGAGAGGTCTGGGACTGCCGCGGTAAGGGCACAATAAGCGCATCCAGTTTGGGGTGAACTCCAGGCCCCCCACGCCCAAGAGGGCATGGGGGGCCTTTTCGGGAGGCATGACGAATGACGCGGCGGGTTCCCCTTATCGTCGTTGCCTTTGCCGTCGTGTTGACGGCAGTCACTTCCGCGTGCAGCGGGGATGAAGCGATAAGCGAGCGCTCCACTCCCATTCCCAGCCCGATGGTCCAAGTGGGAATTGCCCCCACCCCTGCGCCGACTCTTCAGATTATTTCGGAGCCGTCGTACCGGGTTGGTCATCAATCATTGTTGCTGCCCAATGGACTCGTCATGTTGGGCGGAGGATTCCTGCCTGAGGTAAGCGAGTCCGGAGTAATTCGTACGCGCCCTCACCCCTATCTTGAGTTCTATGATCAGACCACGCGAGAGTGGTGGCGGGCATCATTGCCTGCTCCGGGACTTGCGGATGTCAGCCTCTTTCTCATGCCGGAGGGAGCTGTCCTGATCACCGGCACAGACAAGTTCTTCACCGTGGGAAACCGCGATTTGCCAACCGGAATCCCGTTGTCGGACGAACCGGCCACGTATCGGGCATTCCTGTTCAATCCCGCCACTGAGCAGTTCATAGAATTGCCACCGACCACCATTCCACGGTTCTCCCCAAAGTTCATCGTCATGGATGACGGGCGGGTCCTGTCCATAGGAGGAACTTCCAGTTTCACCGAGGGTCAACAGACACTCGACGAGGTTTCGCTGGAAGTCGAGATTCTCGATTCCGCGCAAGGTGAATGGAGACGCGTGGCAGGCCCCGCATTCGACTCCATGGATGGCCTATTGGGACCGGATGGGAAGGTCATGGTGATGGAGACCATCGCGATTTCGGGTGGGGCGGCGCTCGCTCTCTTCGGCCAGGTTGGTGAGGAGACACCGGCCGGCGCCGTTGCACGGTTTGAGGCTCGGTCAGAGTCGTGGAGTATCCCCATCCATTTCGAGTTCCTTTACGGCGTGCCCAGGCGCGTGATGGCGGCGTCAGGCGATAGCGTGCATCTGCTGTATGAGAAACGTATCGAGACTTACGATCTGCGGACAGGTGATGTTCTGGTTGGCTTCAGCGGCGAGATGTTGCCTGAGAATGGCGGACTCGTCACTACCCCCGATAACCGTGTCCTTTTCGCAGGGGGAAGCGCCGGGTATGAATGGACTGAACCGGCGGCTAGAGTCAGTGTGTTTGACCCCGTGAATTACGCGTGGCCTGCTGCGGAGAATCTCTGGCAGGCAAGGGTAGGCCACTCGCTGACCCCGCTGCCCGACGGAGGCGTCCTGGTGTCTGGTGGACTGGTTGACTCCCCGGGCAGCGGACAGGAACAAGTGCCTACAAATGAAGCGGAGGTGCTCTCGGCCGAGCTCCTGTCAGGAATTGACACGCGGTCATTGCGTCCTGAATTGATACCGAATCCACAACTATGGTCGGATTGCCTCGGACTAAGAGATGTTGAGAGTCCACAGCCGTCGTCGTCTGACGCGGTACCACCGACTGAATCGCCGGTGGGATTGTTGGCTATGGCATTGAGCGCACTGGACGCTCTCGATTCCTATGCTTCGACCAATACAAGTTATGCCTATTGGCACGAATACTTCAGTATGGAACGAGGCAGGGCCTTTGTTTGTGAGCTCTATGCTGAGCGTCTTGACGCTCCGTGGACACTAAGCACCCGTAGCCAGTCAAGTGAAGGGCCGGCTCTATTCGATTACGCCCATGACGTTCTCATTGAAAACCAGGTCTTTAGTATTCGTTGGCCGTCGTACGAATGGGCCCGCAATGCCTACGAGGGTACCCAACTGCCCAAGCCGCGATTCCGCAACCTGCTGGACAATCGGCGGGCTGAGCTGACTTACGTTGGAGTTGAAACGCTCAATGGAGTTGATGTGTTCCACGTGCAGGAACTATCCACGCTGAGCGAAGGGAGAACATCTTTCTGGATTGGAGTCGATGACCTTGTGTTTCGCCGCGTCTTGCATCAACAACACAGACAGCCCTCGCCGGAATCAATAGAGTTGGCCCGGGAAGAGGGGCGAGGAGAAATCTGGGTTCCCCGGCTAGACTCACTGACCGAATTCCACTCCTTCAACGAGGACTTCAACATTCAGCCGCCTCCTGATGACGAGATAGCCCGGCCCTGACAAGGGCGCGGAGTCTCATTTTTGTGGCCAGTACGTTTGGTTGTGGGGCGCATAGTCTCAGAATCGCAGCGACTCCAGGAAACGTCCCTACAATGCAGGAGTGGCAAGCTCCGGCCCGGCCAAGGGATGGGCGAACCGGAATTTCACGTAGTTAGTGAAAGGGATACATGCGTATGGCTTGGGAAAGGACGCGCGCTGCGTCGCTCAAACTGATCAGCATTCCACTCATTTTGGCGCTTTCGCTGGTACTTCTCATGGCGGCCTGTGGTGAAGACGCAACGCCGACGTCTCCCATCTCGGATGCCGCGCCATCCGTCCCGGCAGTCACTATCGTGACTCCAACACCTACTCCTACGGCAATCGTGACTCCTGCGCCCGTGGAAACTCCGACACCCGGAACCGAAACAGACGTCAGCGCGGGGCCTTCCGTTACCGATCTACTCAAGGCAAATGCCGAGCAGTTTCAGTACGCAATTGGCGACCATAGGGGAGAGCTGACAATTGCCACGATTTCCGATCCGCTGACATTCAACCTGGCAATTGCGAATGACGCCTCTTCGTCCGGGGTTCTGTCCTACCTCTTTGAGGGACTCACTGAAACCTCGTGGCTGACCGATCGCGTCGAACCGTCGTTGGCGAGATCCTGGGAGACGTCAGAGGACGGGATGACGTGGACATTCCACTTGCGTGACGATGTCTTCTGGCACGATGGTAGGCCATTCACGGCCCGCGACGTGGAGTTTACGTTCAATAGCATCATTTACAACCACGACATACCCGCCAGCGCCCGTCCAGCATTCCACTTCCGTTTCCAGGATGAGGATACGGGGGAATGGCGGGAATCTCCGATGACCGTCGTGGCGGTGGATGAGCACACCGTTGTGTGCATTTTGCCGCAGCCGTTCGCTCCTTTCCTTCGCAGTATGGGCACGGCCATCTATCCCCGGCACATCCTTGAGAAGCATGTGGATGACGGCACATTCAATTCGACCTGGGACATTAACACCGCCCCCTCAGACATCATCGGGACCGGGCCGTTCACCATCGAAACCTATATTCCGGGTGAGCGCGTCGTCATGGTGCGGAATCCTGAGTATTGGCTGAAGGATAACGACGGCAACAGTCTCCCGTACTTGGATCGAGTCGTGCACTTGATCGTCCCCGAGTTGGAGGATGAACTCTCCCACTTCTTGTCAGGTCAGACCGATATTCATGGAGTACTCGGGGAGGAGTATGCGCAGTTGGAGCCCTTGCAAGATGACCAGAACTTTACGATCTATCGACGCGGCCCCACCTTTGGCACGACTTTCCTGGCATTCAACATGAACCCCGGGCAAAACCCTGAAACCGGCGAGCCGTACCTGGACCCTCGCAAGCGTGACTGGTTCAGCAACACGCAGTTTCGTCAGGCCGTCGCTCACGTCATCGACAAGGAACGAATCATCGATGAGGCGCAGCACGGATTCGGCTACCCACAGTGGTCGTCGATTAGTCCGGCCGCAGGCGACTTTCACAATCCTAATGTTCGACAGTACGAATACAGCCTCGACAAGGCGAACGAGATCCTTGACGGCTTGGGATGGATCGATAGGGACGGCGACGGCATCCGTGAAGATTCTGACGGCGAAAATATAGCGTTCGCTCTAATAACGAACGAAGGGAATAGCGTCCGGCAGGCTGTCGGTTCAATCGCCCACGAGGGAATGCAAGCCATCGGATTGGACGTTAACTACACTGTGGTCGATTTTGGGCAGATCGTGGGGCAGCTAACCGGCACCTACGACTGGGAAACACTTGTCATCGGCTTGACGGGCGGGACAGAGCCCCATGGCGGCATTAACGTCTGGCACAGCAGCGAAGGCTTACACCTCTGGTATCCCAACCAGTTGGAACCTGCTACGGACTGGGAGGCGGAAATCGACGCGCTGTACATCAATGGCAGCAAGGAATTGGATCGGCAAAGGCGTGTGGCGTTATACCACCAGGCGCAGGACATAGCGGCAGAGAACGTGCCGATCATCTATACGACGCTATCAGAGAGGATTTCCGCCGTCCGCAATGTCTTTGGGAACATGACGGCCACACTCTACGGCCTGTTTGACTTGCGGTACGTGTTTCGAACTGAGTAATCCCTAAGACCGCAGGAATTCACTCCATTTGCGTCGCGGTAGGTATCTCTCCCGGTGCGCGTATGATATTCGTGATGTTTAACATAAATGAGCCAAGACCTATCGGGACTGCCATCATTGCCATTGCGGTGGCAGCGATTCTGCTCGGCGCGGCATGCAGTGATGAAACGCCCACCACGAGCTCCGACGGCGAAGAAGCCGCTGACCAATCCCCCACCCCTGAAGTCTTTGCTCCGACGCCGAGCCCCACACCTACGACGATTCCGTCGCCGACCTCTACTCCAACACCCACGCCAACTTCGTTTTCAGTGGCGTTGCCGCTTCCCCCCACGGCCACGCCGAGACCGACATCCACTCCGGATCCGGATGCGGTCGAAGAATATATTGAAGAGCTGTTGACCTTGGTTGAGGAACAATTACCCACCACGCGTTTATATCCTAAATCCTTCGTACTTGACGATGGCCGAATCGTTTTTGCCGGTGGACTGTTACCAACTGTCGGGAACAATGGTCTGTTCT
This sequence comes from Dehalococcoidia bacterium, assembly GCA_034428515.1. Classification (GTDB taxonomy): domain Bacteria; phylum Chloroflexota; class Dehalococcoidia; order UBA6926; family UBA6926; genus VXMO01. The sequence continues at coordinate 10,174 of DAOUHQ010000015.1, read as the reverse complement.
TCGGAGGTCCGCACCCATTTATTGAGGTCTACGATTCCGGGGCCGACAGTTGGTCCCTTCTGGATCCAATTGTGCCTCTACTGAGTTTTGTCGATGCGGTCATGCTTGCCAATGGCGATATTCTCATCCTTGGTATTGAAGAAGTAGAAGCGGCGTCAGAGGAAGATGTTGAATCCATCCCCCATGCTGCATATGTATTGGATGGGGAATCACTCGAAGTATCACGCGTATCGCCGCCCATCGCCCCTCGCGTCTCTCCTGACCTGGTATTGTTGGACGACGGTCGAGTTGCCGCCTTGGGCGGAATCGACGTGCTGACTGAGTCGAGCATATTTGACGTGCCGGTATCCCTTGCCGTTGAGATTTATGATCCGGCTCTGGACAGGTGGGTAGACGCTGCGACTCAGCCCGGGGGACTTACTCGCGAATTCAATTTCTGGGGCCAAGACGAGACGAGCCAATGGGTGTTTCCCATGGATGGCTCCCGTGTCCTAACGGTTCGCGTAGGTGAATTGGTCGGTGATGAAGATTCAATCCCTGATGATGTGGTTCGTGTCGACTCATTTGACGCAATGACGAACACATGGGAATTAGAGGCGATGCTCCACATGTCGTTCAGCGATCAGCCTTGGCACGCTACTGCCTCGGCTGATGGAATTGTCAACATCCTGTACGCCAACAGGATTGAGTCATTTAACCCGTCAAATGGCGAATGGTCGATTAGCTATGCTCCCGAGAGCGTGATACTCACTGACCCGGACAAGGAAGAGTCGTTCACATTTGAACGACAAGCGTTGCCACGGAACTCATCGATAACTGAGCTACCTGACGGGCGCTACCTGGTGGCAGGTGGGGAACGCGGCGGTTACAGCACATTGCCTAGATCGACGACTGTAGTGTACGACCCTGCGACGAAACTCTGGGCGCTCGGTCCTGAGCTTGACGAACCGCGCGTTGGCCATTCAGTAACCGTTCTGGACGATGGCAGTGTGTTGCTGTTTGGAGGGTCCACTATTTGGGAAGAGAACGAAAGCGAGGGCATTCCGACCAACTCAATGGAGATCATTTCCGCTGCTGAGATTGCGGCAGTTGATACATTGACTATTCCCACGACAGACGATGGGGAACCGATTCCACCAGTTGATCATCGATGTTGGAATGCGTCGTCAACTCCTGTCGCGCTGCCAGAGGTCTCGATTAACCGCAGCGAACTACCTGAGCCGCTGAAATTGCTGACGGATGCACTAGATGCAACGAAAGAAGCCGCTTCATTTGAGATGACTTCTCGTTGGTTTGATTATGAAGGCGAGCCAGGCCTGAGTGTCATGGAGGCACGCGACAGCAGTTGCTCATTCATATCTCATGAATACGAGGCGCCGAACAGTTTCACAAGCGAGTTCCAATTCTTTCAAAACCGTTCATTCAACGGAGGGTGGACGAGCTTGGTTGCTGAAGGAACTCACTACAATTACTCGCAATCCGAGGGACTGTGGAAGGTCGGTGGGCAAGCTGAGGATGATGAGATTCAGAGGACCCTTGAACTTTTGCCGCAAGAAACGCTAGATGACTCCACGATCGAGTGGACGACAGTCGCTATTGAAGAATTAGACGGTGTGAACACCTACCACGTGCAAGGGGACAAGACCGGGATTGACAGCGGGCAACACTTATCCACATTCCACTTCTGGATCGGTGTTGACGACAACCTCGTTCGCAGAACCTACCAGCACACCAATGAGCCGGACTACAACGACGCGGAAAAACGGCAGCAGGCGTATGGGTTTACGGAAGTTAGCAGATTTGGCGAAGCGTTCAATATTGTGGTGCCGATAACTCCCGAAGAGGCCATGAGGCCTGAAGTCTCTGGTGAGCAGCAGTGTCGGGCGATTGAGGACCTTGAGTCTCTGGCGCAGACAACGGTGAGTGGCGGCACAGTGTTGGATTCGGTTGGCGAGATTGTCAGTGGGGCAAGACAAGCCATGGAGAAAATAACGTCATACGCAACCCTTCATCTCACTCTTGCGTACCAGAGGAGCAAGGATCCGGAGAATCTTATTCGTATAGGCGGTGATTGCCGATACCGGCAGATTGAGATCTCGGAACCGGATCGGTTGAGTAGCAGAGATATTCTTTTTGACTATGGGAATATTGAATCCGATGCATACCGAATTGTCGTTGGGCTACAAGAGTACACGAGACCATCCCGTGATGGTGATTGGACGCTTTCGGAACTTGCTACCGGTACAGCTTTCGCTAGGCCACATAGGGAATTCGTGCCACCTAGTGACAGCGCCCCGGGCATCAACAGCCAGCTTGTTGGGATCGAGTCATTGGATGGTGTTGCCGTCTACCACGTTTCGGAGCACGAGGTGGCATCGGGAGATGGGAGCGAACGGACACTCTCTGTTTGGATAGGCGTTGACGACTTACTTGTGAGGAGAGTCTCCATCGTTACCCGGACGGACGATCCAGACCAAAACGTAATTGGTGGGGGCGCAATAACTGTGATTCATCACCTCATTAACTTCCACTCCTTCAATGAGGATTTCAACATTCAACCACCGCCGGAAGATGAGATAGCAGAGTAGGCGGGCCAAGTCTTGCATCACCCACTTCCTCTACACTAGGGCGTCGGCAGTGGGAGTAAGGATACGAGCTCATGGATTTCAATACGGACCTCAACTACATCGGTATCATTGCCGCGACGCTTGTGGCGTTTGTGATTGGGGGCGCCTGGTACTCGCCTATCCTGTTTGCCAAGCCGTGGATGCGTGAGAACGGATTCACGGAGGATGACCACCAGGGCAATCTCATTCGCATGTTTGGCGGCTCGTTCGTCATGCTGCTCATCGCCAGTTACGTCCTCTCCCTGGTCATCGGTGACGACTCATCTCTGCTCGAAGGCTTGCGTGTCGGGCTCACCGTCGGCGCGGCGTTCATCGCCGCCTCATTTGCCGTTACCTACCTATTCGAGAAGAAATCCCCAACGCTGTTCGTCATCAACGCCGGCTATCACGTCGTCACTTTTACTGTGATGGGCACAATCATCGGCGCGACGTCCTAGGGGACGGCAGCGCTCTTATAAACAACCGAGTGCGTCAACGATGGTCATGAGAGAACGATTCAGAGACAAGACACGGGACAATCTGGAGGCTGCTTTACAGTCGTTGGGCCTGCCAGCGTCCATGTCCGAGCGGGACGTGCCCATCGAGAACGTGCAGAAGCCGGGGTGGGCGCGAGCCCTCGGGAGTATTGAGGTTGAGGAAGGGCCGATCAGTCGCGTCAACCTCTTTAAGATAGACGGCAGCCAGTATTCCGCAACGCGGTGGTGGTACGTTTTCCTGGTGCCGGACGACCGTCCTTTTGCGCAAGATCGCGCCGTCTCGATTAAGTCCATAAGAAAGAAGAGCTTTCCCATCTTTGGCAAGGCGGTAGAGGTGACGTGGAGCGGTGAGGATTATGATACGGGTCTTCTGGCCGCCCTGCCGAACGATCTTCAGGTCAACCGGCTTGTAATGAAGCGAGCAGATCTGGAGATTAAGCGGCACACCAAGGACGACTTCGATGGGTGGGCCATTGGGATCGAGAAACGGTTCGCGCCTTCGCAGGAGGAGTGGCGAGTACTCTGTAGCATCGCGGAACGCCTGCTGGACTCGCATGCTAGCTGAACCATCCGTACCGTCCGCCTGCCTTTACCACACACCCCTGCGGTGCTACATTGCGCGCATGAATGCGGTGCCGTCGATGTGACGGCGTCGCCAAGTCATCGCTGAACGATGAAGGGGAGGCAGGATGGATTTCTCGACTAACCCCGCCGATGAGGCCTTTCGAACCGAACTGCGCGACTTCCTTGCCAGGGAGTGGGACCCCAAGGATTACGACGCCTACGCGATGAACGTGTGGTCCTACGATTTTGACAATCCCGGCGCGCGCGATCATGCAGAGGATTTCCAGAAGAAGCTGATCGAACGTGGTTGGTGGACGATGGCGTGGCCGGAGGAATACGGCGGACAGGACGCGCCCATCTCACGCCAACTCGTCTACTCGGAGGAGATGGCCTACCACAACGCTCCCGCCTCACAGCCGCAGGCCAACGTCGCCGGGGCAATCATGATCCACGGCACGGACTGGATGAAAGAGAACTTCCTGACCGGAATGCAGAACAATACCGTCAACTGGGCTCAGGGTTTCTCCGAGCCCAACGCCGGGACGGACCTTGCATCGCTGACAACGCGCGGAGTGGAGGATGGCGACGATTTCGTTGTCACCGGCCAGAAGATATGGTCGTCCGGCTCCCATTTCGCCAACTGGTACCACGTGCTGGTGCGGACGGACCCGGAAGCCCCCAAGCACCGTGGCATCACGTACCTCGCCATGCAGCTCAAGGATGATGAGGGCAACCAGATGCCCGGTATCACCCTGCGGCCGCTATATGACATGCTGGGCCGCCGCCGCTGGAACGAGGTGTTCATGGACGAAGTCCGTGTGCCGCGTCACCAGATCATCGGCGAGGTCAATCGAGGTTGGTATGCCGCGATGACGACGCTCAACTTTGAGCGAACGGGCATCGACGGCGCTGCCCGGCTTATCGGCGTGCTGGATCGCTACCTGCAAGAGATGAGGGGCATCACGTTCAATGGCGAGTCGCCGCTCAAGGATGATGTGATTCGACACATCCTCGCAGACGCACGAATCACGCTGGAGGCCGATCGGATGCTGGCCTATCGCGTGGCGTGGATGCAGGCGAATGGGGAAGTGCCGCAGGCGGAGGGGGCCATCTCAGGCTATCGCGCACTCGCGACGGCCAAGTTCACATTCTGGCCTGCGTTGGCCAAGGCTATTGGCCCCTACAGGGCGCTGCTGAAAGGCGAGAGCCGCGCGCCGGGCGACGGCAAATACGGCACCAACTACGCGCTCTCCATGACGACGGGTTTCGGCGGCGGCGGCGGACTGGCCCTGGGCCCCAACATCATTGCCCAGCGCGGCTTGGGACTGCCGCGATAACAGCTTCAAGCAAGACACACGGACAGGGGCGGCCATTTGGCCGCCTCTACGTTACTCTGCTAAGGGGAAGCCCCCAAGAGTTTCGAGAATACAGCGAACATCAAGAGGCAGACCGAATCCCAAATGAATCTCCACATCGGTAAGCTCGCGAAAATAGGTGTCGCTCTCTCTTTGCTTCCGCTGGCGCTTACCCTTCTTGCTTGTACATCGGCAGATGAGGGTCAGCAAGCGGAGCCTTTCACGATTGGTGTTATGGAGTCGCTGACTGGTCCTGGTGAGACGTACGGCACAGTGGCGAGCCAGGCAAAGCAGATGGCTGCTGATGAGATCAACGCCGCGGGCGGCATCGATGGGCGTCCGCTTGAGTTTGTCGTCGAGGATTCGAAATGCGCTGCCCAGGATGCCATTGCCGCATACAACAAACTCACCCGGGCTGATGATATGAAGATCATCCTGGGCCCCTCATGTAGCGGCGCCATGCTTGCCGTTGCGCCCCTGGCAGAAGCTGACGGCGTGATTCTATTCTCCGGTCTTGCAAGCAACCCTGATATTGCCAATGCCGGCGACTACATATTCAGGACGCAGATAAGCGATGTGCAGGTAGGAATTGTTACTGGCAACGCCCTGTGGGAAGACGGAATCCGCACCCTTGCAACAATCACGGAGACCACAGACTACGCGGAGGGGGTTCGGCGGACCTCAGTTGCTCAATTCGAAATTCATGGCGGCCAAGTGGTCGCTGCCGAGCGCTATCAGTCGGACACCATTGATTTCCGGGTGCATCTGACTAAACTCTTCCAGTCCAATCCGGACGCAATCCACATCGCTCCCCAATCTGAATTCTCAGCAGGCTCAATCATGAAGCAAGCCAGGGAACTCGGCTATACGGGCCCGATCTACGCGGAGACCGTGTCGGTCGGGACAACAGCCCTGGAGATTGCCGGAGAGGCCGCAACTGGCGTGAAAGCTATCACGGCCGACCTCGACCCTGATAACGAAAAGGCACAGCAGGTCCTCGCGGATTTTAGGGATCGCTATGACTATGTGACATTGCCGTGGCACCTGGGATCTGCGTATGACGATATTTATATTGCTGCCGAGTGTCTGAGACAGACGGGCGATGATCGAGACGCTGACGGCTTTCGCGACTGCCTGTATGAGATCACGTGGAGTGGCGCTATTGGTGAGAACTACAGCTTTGACGCGAATGGCGAGGTTGTTGGGCTGACCCGGGTCGTCGTACAGGTGCTGCCGGTCGCGGATAGGACCGTGGATAAGAAGTACGTCGTCGTAGGCCCCGCGCCGTGAACTACCTAAGGCTTTACGCCGCATTGCGTGCATGCTATCGTTCACGGGTTGAGTTAGGGAGGCGGCGCGCTGGTCGTCACGCGGCGCTTGGTGGGATAAACAAGAGGGGGGATTGTCCACATGGACTTCCGATTCACGCCTGAGGCGCAGCAGATACAGCAAGACGCCATTGAATTCACCCGCAAAGAGTGGGAGCCCGGCAATTGGGATATGCAGATCCTCGTCAATTGGCACCACCAAGTCGACGAGGCTGAAGAAGCTGTCAACGAATTTGAAAAGAAGCTCGTCAATAAGGGCTGGTGGACAATGCACTGGCCCAGCGAGTTTGGTGGGCAAGACGCCTCAATCGAGGTGCAACTTGCCTACCGAGAGGCCATGTCCTACGCCGGCGCGCCTGCTTCTCTCGGCGGAGGCCTTGTCGCCCCCGTCCTGATGCTCGCCGCTCCCAAGTGGATGCAGGATGAGTTCCTGCCGGGTATCGCTAACGCCGATCTCGAGTTCTCGCAGGGTTTCTCGGAGCCGGATGCGGGTTCCGATCTCGGATCTCTCAAGACCCGCGCCGTCCGTGACGGCGATGACTATATCATCAGCGGCCAGAAGATCTGGGGCACATACCGCAACCCGTGGATTCACATCCTGGTGCGGACGGACCCGGACGCCCCCAAGCACCGTGGCATCACCTATCTCCTCGCACCCCTAAAGGACGCGGAAGGTGAGTTCATGCCGGGTGTGCAGGTGCGTAAGATTCCCGACGCGCTTGGTCGACATCGCTGGGACGAGCTCTTCATGGAGAACTGGCGCGTTCCCGCCCGTTACATCCTCGGTGAGGAGAATCGCGGCTGGTACACGGCCATGACGACGCTCTCCTTCGAGCGCTCCAATATCCAGGCGCCGGCCACGATGCAGCGCCAGATTGAGGAGTACATCGCGTTCGTCCGTGAATTGAAGGCGACACGTGGCTTCAGCCCGCTGGATGACGCGCCGTTCCGCCACCAGATGGCCAATCTCCGCATTGAGATTGAGACCCTGCGCATGATCGCCTACCGCGTCGGCTGGATGCAGAGCAGAGGGGAGATTCCCCAGAAGGAATCCTCCATGAGCAAGCTCTGGGCGGATGTGCAGTATCAGAAGACGATGAAGACTCTTGCCCGTGGCCTCCAGGAGTACGGCAACCTGCTGCCGACACAGGAGGGCATTGACATGCCGAATGAAGGATTCCTGAATAACCGGGCATTCATGTCGGGTACGCTCAGCGTCGCCGGCGGCACGACTGAGGTACAGCGACAGATCATTGCGCAGCGGGGACTTGGCCTGCCGCGCTGACGGCGAATCACCGGAAACCCCACAGAGGGGTAGAGCAAAGGAGGGGGAGTGGACTTTCGATTTTCGGCAGAGGCGCAGGCAGTCCGGGATGAGGCCGAAGAATTCGTCAAGAGCGAATGGCAGAATCCCGGTTACGACCTGACAGGCGGCCTCGCCGGGTGGCACGGCAGCGAGGAAGAGCGCGAAGCCGGTCACGAGGTTGCACGCCAATTCGCCAAGAAACTGGTCAACAGAGGCTGGTACACCATGCACTGGCCGAGCGAGTACGGCGGCCAGGACGCTTCTATCGAGAAGCAGCTTGCGTATCGCGAGGTTATGTCCTACCACGACGCGCCGGCAGCACTGGGAGGCGGCCTCGTCGCTCCCGTGCTCATGGTGCATGGACAGGAATGGCAGAAGCAGCTTTTCCTGCCACAGATTGCTAATGCGGATATCGAATTTTCGCAGGGGTTTTCCGAGCCGGATGCCGGTTCCGACCTCGCCGGACTCAAGACGCGTGCCGTCCGTGATGGCGACGACTACGTCGTCAGCGGACAAAAGATCTGGGGCACTTATCGCAACGATTGGATTCACATCCTCGTGCGAACCGACCCGGATGCGCCCAAGCACCGCGGCATCACGTATCTGCTGGCGCGGCTAAAGGATGAGGACGGCAACTACATGCCGGGCATCCAGGTTCGCGGCATTAAGGACGGCACGAATAATCACCGCTGGGATGAGCTGTTCATGGAGAACTGGCGCGTACCGGCGAACAATATCATCGGTGAAGAGAATCGCGGGTGGTACGCCGCAATGACCACGCTCTCGTTTGAGCGCTCCAACATCGGCCGCCCGGCTCAGTTGCTCCGAACACTGGAACAATTCACTGACTGGTGCGGCATGGTGCGCGACGAGGGCGGCGACACGCCCATCACTCGCGCGGAAATCCGCCATCGCCTCGCCGAGTGGCGTGTCCGCGTGGAGACGCTGCGGTCCCTCTGCTACCGCGTCGGTTGGATGCAGAGTGAAGGTATGATTCCGCAGAAGGAATCCTCGATGGTCAAGTTCTTTGGTGATGAGCTGTTCCAGCACATCTACCGCGGCCTCTCACAGATCATGGACGGCTATGGAAACCTGTTGCCGGGTAACGGTGACCGCTTCCCGCTGCCGGATGACGGCTTCCTGCCCGCTCGCGGCTGGCAAAGCATCGGCACCAGCATCGGCGGCGGTACGCGAGAGATCCAGAAGAACATTATCGCGCAACGAGGCCTTGGCCTCCCGCGCTAAGCACGGAATACAGAACACAAACAGAGCCCCGCATTGGTGGGGGACACAAGAAAGAGTAAAGGAAGACAGGAGGGGGAAATGGATCTGGGACTAACTGAAGACCAGGAAATGCTGCGGTCGATGGCGCGAGAGTTCATCGAGCAAGAGACGCCGCGCACGTTCGTCCGTGACATGGAAGAGGATGACCGCGGATTCACTGCCGATATGTGGCAGAAGATCGCGCAGGTTGGATGGCTCGGCCTGATCGTTCCCGAGGAACATGGCGGAACCGGCCAGAATCTGGTTGATCTGGGTATCCTCCTGGAAGAGGTTGGCCATGGCGTCATGCCGGGCCCGTTCTTCAACACTGCGCTCACAACCGTCGCTATCCTTGATGCCGGTTCGGACGCGCAGAAGGCGGAGTTCCTGCCTCGAATCGCGGCGGGCGACCTGATCGCGACCACGGCCATCCTTGAGCCGTATTCTCGCCTCGATGCCAATGGCATCAACCTGGAAGCCTCGGCATCCGGTGATGGCTACACGCTGAATGGCACAAAGATGTTCGTCGAGAACGCCCATGCAGCCGACTACCTGCTGGTCGCTGCCCGCACCGGCGGCTCCGGCGAAGATGGCATCACACTGCTGTTGGTGGACGCTCAGAGCGACGGTGTTTCCGTCGATAAGCTCAAGACCATCGCCACGGACAACCAGTGCGAAGTGACGTTCAACAACGTTTCCGTCCCCGGTGGCAACGTGCTCGGCGAGGCCGGCAACGGCTGGTCCGTCCTGCGGCTGCTGCTCCAGAAGGGAGCGGCGCTTCGTTGCACGCAGATGGTCGGCGCGCTGCAAGAGGTCCTGGACATGACCGTTGAGTACGTGAAGAACCGCGTGCAGTTCGGTCGGCCGATCGGCTCGTTCCAGGCTATCCAGCACTACTGCGCGAACATGGCGACGGACGTTGATGGATCCCGCTTCATCACCTATCAGGCAATCTGGCGGTTGGGTGAGGGCCTGCCCTCCGACCTCGAGGTTTCCTCTGCGAAGGCGTGGGTCAGTGATTCCGCGCAGCGTGTGGCGGCCACGGCGCACCAGTGCCACGGAGCCATTGGATTCACGCAGGAGCACGACCTGCAGCTGTTCACGCGCCGCCTCAAGGCGTGGGAGGTCTCCTTCGGTGATGGTGACTACCACCGCGAGCGCGTCGCACAGGCGATGAACATCTAGGACAACACTCTTGGACCATCGCCGGTTCCATAGGGAACAAAAAGGCGGTCGGCTCCTCCAAGAGCCGCCC
>DAOUHQ010000014.1:0-213425 GCA_034428515.1 Dehalococcoidia bacterium | reverse complement strand
TCGAAGGAGCGCGCGGGGGGTCGCGGCATCGGGGAGAGGGTGGATGGGTTCTCGCTGGACCAGGGCGCTTTCGTGTTCACCGCGACGTATGACACGGCATTCCGCATGTGCGAGGAGTTGGGGCTGCCCCTTGTGCCGTCGCAGATGAAGTTCGGCCACTATCGCAAGGAGCGGTGGGTAACGACGACGCCGGACCAGTCGCTCTGGAATTTCTTGCGGCACCTGCGCACGGCCCACACGATGGGCTTCCTCTCACCCGCCGGCATGCGCGCCAGTTTCAAGGTGATGCGGGAGATCCGTCGGCAGTCGGAGTATATGAGTTTCGCCGGCGACAGCCCCATCGCCGAGATCGACGATGGCGAGTCGTTCGGGGAGTACCTGGAGCGGCTTGGCGTTCCTGAGACCCTGCAGGTGACGCTAAAGGGGCCGCTGGACATGATTTTGGGCGATCCAATGCCGGCGGGCCAGGCCCTGATGCGGGCGTACATCGGCGAGACGATGCTGCATTCCGGCCAGGTGTCCATGCCGGAGCGAGGCATCGGGTCGCTGAGCGAGGCGCTTGCCAGCTATTGCGCGGATGCGATTCGCGTGTCGACGCCGGTGAGGAGGATCGTCGTTGCGGACGGCAAGGCGACAGGTGTTGAGGTGGACGGAGAGACCATCGAGGCGGACGCAGTTATCTGCGCGGTGCCGGGCACAAAGGTTCCGGATTTGATTCCGGAGCTGCCGGAGGAGACACGGCGGGCGTTCAGCAACGTCAGTTATTCGACGGGATGCCGGGTGGTTATCGGGCTCGACCAATCACCGCTGCCGACCGGGTGGCACGGGGCGCTGTACCCGGAGGACGACGATACTCCTCTGCTGCTGAATCGGACCACTTTTCTGCCCGACTGCGCGCCTCCGGGCAAATACCTTCTCGACCTGCTCATTGGCCGAGAGCGCGCCCAGGAGCTGATTCCGCTCGACGATGATGAGATCAAGCGCCAGATGTTGGCGGCCGTTCGTCGAAAGGCGCCACCAGGATCGGCTATACCCGCCGATGACGAGGGGTTGTTCTTCCGCGTGTACCGCTGGGATGAGGCGCTGTGCATGGGGGAGCCAGGGATGCTGGCCGCGATGGCGCAGGTCCCGGGGCAGCTAGCAGGGCGCATCGACAACCTGGTGTTGGCGGGGGATTACATGCGGGTGCCGTCGGTGAACGGGGCGCTCTCAAGTGGGCAGGACGCGGGGAATGAGGTTGCGGATTTGTTGGAGGCGGGGGTGGAATGACGAAGAGTCTTCCAGACTGTCCGCTGGGCACAAGATAAACTGGGGTTGTCACCCCCACCCTAACCTACCCTCCCCCATCAAGGGGGAGGAGATTTGCAGCCTATCCTCTGGCTGTGGCCATTGCTTCCAGGACTTCTTTTCGGTAGCAGTCGAGAGCGGCGGATTCAGGGAGTTTGTCCGCCGCGAACCAGTCAATCTCGCTGTGTTCATCCGGCGCGGCGTTCATGGGTTCGCCACTCCACCCCGCGATGGCGAATACGATGATGTCGGCAGGTTCGACGGGGTCAAGGACTGTCCCCAACTCCCGGTAGTCCGCCACGTGGATGCCGAGTTCCTCATGCGCTTCCCGGCGCAGGGCCTCTTCCGCCGACTCTTCACCTTCGATGTGTCCTCCGGGCAGGTCCCAAAGATCGGGGTAGACGCGCCGATGGGGCAGCCTCTTCACGAGCAAGACCCTGTCGTCCCTAATCAGGACAGACGCTACACACCGTGCTCTTGGGGCACGATTATCCGGGCGCTCGTCCGAGGAATTCTTGGCGTTACCGGCGTTCACTGTTTTTGTTGAGTCCGCACCCAGTGTTTATCCTGCAAGTGGCACTATAGTAGGGCATCGGAAATCAACACCCAAGAGGCGTGAGGACGTGAGCGACAGCCAGGGCAGCGCTCCTGACCAATCCCGGAACGCGATCTATCGCGTCAGAGGTTTGCGCGCGCCAGTCCAGAGTTTTATCCACACGGAAGAGGTTGGAGCGCTCATCCTGCTGGCCGCGGCGGCGGCGGCAATCATCTGGGCCAACTCACCGTGGTCTGAGTCGTATTTCGACTTCTGGCATACCAAGATCTCTTTTGACCTGCACATCTTCGCGCTTTCCGAGGACCTTCAGCACCTCGTGAACGACGGCCTCATGGCCATCTTCTTTTTCGTGGTGGGGCTGGAGATCAAGCGCGAGCTGCTGCACGGGGAACTGTCCAGCGTCAGGAAGGCGTCGCTGCCCGTCCTCGCTGCGGTTGGCGGCATGGTCGTGCCGGCGCTCGCCTATCTGGCGTTCAACAGTTCCGGCGACGGAGCCGTTGGGTGGGGCATCCCCATGGCGACGGACATCGCGTTCGCGATCGGAGTGTTGGCGCTATTGGGACGACGCATCCCGGTGGAGCTACGGGTGTTTTTGCTGGGGTTGGCGGTGGTCGACGATCTGGGCGCAATCGCGGTTATCGCGGTCTTCTATACGGACACAATCGATTGGTCGAGTCTCGGGATTTCGTTGGCAATTCTCGCGGCGGCGGCGTTGAGCGTCCGCGTTGGGATTCGTTCCATGGTCTACTACATCGCTCTGGGTGTTTCCATGTGGTATTTCTTCCTTGAATCCGGAGTGCACGCGACACTGGCGGGTGTGCTTCTTGCAGTAATTGTCCCTGCCGGATCGATCCGGAGCCGTGATGAGTACGCCACAGCCCTGGACGATCTCCTACACGACTATCGCCTTGCGATGTCCAATGGTGACGAGGAGCACGCGGAAATCGTCCTTGAAGAAATCGAGCAGGTCAGTCGAAAGACGGAAGCGCCGTTGGAGAGCCTGGAGCACATGATTCATCCGTGGGTGAGCCTCGCAATTCTGCCGCTGTTTGCGCTGGCGAATGCGGGCGTTGTAGTCACAAGCGAGACGCTTTCGGACGCGGCCGGGAGCAGCATTACTATTGGAATCGTCGCAGGGCTGCTTGCGGGCAAGGCAATAGGAATCTTTGGGATAACGTGGCTGGCGATACGATTTGGCATCGGCCAGTTGCCTGCATCGGTGACGTTGATGCACGTGCTGGGTGTGGGATTCCTTGCGGGTATCGGCTTCACGGTGGCGATCTTCATTTCCGGCATCGCCTTTGACGACCCTGCCCTCGTGGATCAGGCAAAGATGGGTATATTCGTCGCGTCCGTTGCGGCGGCCATCATCGGATATGCGCTTCTGCGATTCACCGGCAAGAGGGACGCCCAAGCAGCTTCATAGGTCGCCCCAGCCTGAGAATCGTGGATGGCGAGGGGCGCTGATTATGTCCCCGGCAGTCTTTGAAAAACTCCGACATCGACGTGTTATATACTTGACTCATCTTGAGAAGAGAGGAGGTGATTTGGCAAATGTCTTTACCTAGACAGCCAGAGCTTATTTCAGCAGATTCGGAAGAGGTGAGCAAAGGCTAACCCAGCGCCAGGCGCCAATACGTTGACATTTGGCGACTGGGGAAAGGGGGCTCGGCTTCGGCTGAGCCCCCTTTGTTTTGTGTCCGCCCTTCGACAGGCTCAGGGTGAACGGAGGAGGAGGAGTTAGTGAACGAGCGACAAGACGAGATCAGCAAGGCCGTCATCGTGGCGGGGGGTCGTGGAACCCGCTTCCTGCCGGCGACTCTCGCCATCCCCAAGGAAATCCTGCCGATATTCGACCGTCCCATGTTGTTCTACGCGCTTGAGGAAGCGGCAAACTCCGGCCTTAAAGAGGTAGTCCTCATCAGCGCGCCCGGGAAGACGGTAATGGAGAACTATGTGACGCTTCGCGGGGAGGCGCTGGCCAAAGCTCTTGGGGAGCACCCGAGCGCGCCGGAGGTTCAGGGGCTCATGGATTCGTTGTCGGTTACGATCGTGCACCAGAATGAGCCGCTTGGTCTGGGCCACGCAATCTTGCAGGTGGCGGATGCGGTGGGAGACGAGCCGTTTGCCGTCATCCTTCCTGACGATATTGTCGACGCGGAGACGCCGGTGCTGGCGCAGATGCTGGCGGCATATCGCGATTATCCCGGCATCCACGTGGGGGTTGAACGAGTGCCGGGCGAGGCCATCTCGGCGTATGGGGTCGTTGACGTTGAACCGGTGGACGGGGACAACGAGCGGGTGTATCGGGTGACGGGGATGGTTGAGAAGCCGGAACCGGTGGACGCGCCCTCCGATCTTGGAATTGTCGGCCGCTATATTTTTCCCGGCGCGATCTTTGACGCGATACGGCGGACGCCGCCCGGCGCGAAGAATGAAATCCAGATTACCGACGCGATGGAGATCCTGCGCCAGGAGGGTACGCCCACATTCGCATTCGCCTTTGACGGCGTGCGGTACGACGCGGGAAATCCCCTGGGTCATCTTCGCGCGGCGGCGTCCTTTGCCCTCGCACGACCCGACACCTCGGAACAGGCCCGCGCAATGCTGGAAGAAGCTCTTTCACAAGCGGGGTAACGACGACCACACCACGCGCCGATTGGACTTGGTTTTGAAATTGGTCTAAAATAATGACGCTATGGCTGAGACAACTGCCACTCGGCGCGCGGCCAAGCGAGCGAGTGTAGCCGACGTTAAGAAGACCGCCGCCGGCCACGGCTCCTCCAAGCTGCGCATCTTCGGCATCCTTCTATTGTTGGGCATCGCCGGCGGTTCAATCGCGGTCGCATATTGGCAACCTGCGGAACTGACGGAACGACTGGCGTCGGCGTGGAATTACACGGGGCCATGGATGATTATCGGCCCTACACTCCTGATTTCGTCCTATATTGCGCTTCGAATCTTCGGGTTCACGAACCTACGCGTCTGGCGGTGGGCGGTTGCGGCTCTGTTAGGCACGGCAGCAGTTCTGACCGCCATGCATTTTGCCGGACTTACGGAGATGTGGGGCGTTCCCATCGAGAACAGTCTCTCAGTCTATCTTGTTGATTTTTCAGACCTCACCGTCTACGGCATTCTTGCCGGGCTGGCTCTTGTAACGATCATTCTCCTATCACCCATCGGAACGATCAGGGCCGCGAGAGCATCCGGTCGCGCAGGTCGCGCGGCGAGCGTGGCGAGCGCGAACGCTGCGGTTGCCAGTGGCGCAGCTGCCAAGCGCAAGGTGCAAGACGCGCGCGCGTCACGGGCGTCCACGGATGAGGACGGGACAACATTCGAGTTGGATCAGGCTCCTATCCCTCGGACGCGGATCGTCGTGCCCGAGCCGGCGCGCGCCACGACGCGGCCGCGGTATCCGGAACCGGTCGGCGTTGTTCGAGACCAGCAGCAACGAACGCAACAGGAAATAGAGTCGGCCAAGGGTGGAGAGGCGACGCAAGAGCAACGTCCCCGCATTGTCTATCCCGGCGTCCCCAGCAACAAGGAGGCGGATGAAGCCCCACAGCCATTTGGTGAACGGTACGTCCGCCCTGAGGAATCAAGGACTATCGAAGAAGTCGTCAACCAGGAGAATGCGGCGGCAGTGGAGGAGAAGCCTCTGTTCATCCCGCCTCCCGGTCTTAGCAGCATCGACGACGAACAAAGGGCTGACCATTCGTCCTATTCCGACGTGAGCGGTGAAGGGTTCGGTCTGAATCCGGACGAAGTTGATGCAATGGGGCAGAGGGATCCGCTGGCGTTCACCGATCACGACGTGGAGGACGAGGAAGATACCTGGAATATCGACGGGAACGTCGAGACGCTAAACGACGACTCAACTGATGAGCCTGATGGCAATATCGGCGAGGCCATTGAATGGGACTCTGACGAAGACACAATGATCCTGGTGGAAGACGGATTCGAGTCGGAGGAAGACGAGGACCCAGAGGTGGAGGTGGTGGAGGAAGAGGTTGCCGCTGTGGCCCGCAGCGACCGGGAGCTTCT
This sequence comes from Dehalococcoidia bacterium, assembly GCA_034428515.1. Lineage (GTDB taxonomy): Bacteria > Chloroflexota > Dehalococcoidia > UBA6926 > UBA6926 > VXMO01. Next base: position 207,538 of record DAOUHQ010000014.1, on the reverse strand, counting down.
TGACTCCCTTGATCCGTTTGCCGGTCTACCCAGGGTGGCGTGGAAATTCCCCTCCTTCAAGCTATTTGACGAGCAGCCGCCAACTGAGGTTGACACCGAATCCCACATGGAGACGGCAGAGGCCATCCAGGAAACCCTGCAGGAGTATGGCATTGAGGTTGAGGTGACTGAGGTCCGCCCCGGCCCCACCGTCACGCTCTATGGAGTGCGGCCCGGGTGGGACAGGCGTTACCGAACCGTCCGGGAGCGGAACGAGGAAGGCCAAATTGTCGCCCGACGCCAGGAAGTTGGACGGACACGCGTCAAGGTAGACGCCATCTCGAAGCTCGATGACGACCTGGCGCTCCAGCTCAAGGCCGCGAGCGTGCGTATCGAAACCATCCAGGGCACGAATCTTGTGGGAGTCGAGGTACCGAATACGGTCGGGGAGACCGTCTACATGCGCCCGCAGATGGAGAGCGAAACCTACCACAAGGCGCGGGGCAAGAGCATGCTTGCGTTCCCGCTCGGCAAAGGCAGCGGCGGCGAGCCTGTTGTTGCAGATCTTGCCCGTATGCCCCATCTATTGGTGGCCGGATCAACCGGCAGCGGTAAGAGCGTCTTTATCAACAGCCTGATTACAAGCCTCATCTCACGCGCGACACCAGAGGATCTCCGCTTCGTGATGATTGATCCGAAGCGAGTTGAGTTGACTATCTATAACGGCATTCCCCACCTCATTACGCCAGTCATCGTCGACACGCAGAAAGTCGTCAATGCCTTGCAATGGATGATGCAGCAAATGGAGGATCGGCTTGAAATGCTGGCGCAGCAGGGCGCGCGCGACATTGCCTCCTACAACGAGAAGGTCGGTGATGGGAAGCGCATGCCCTACCTCGTCCTCATCGTTGATGAGCTAGCGGACCTGATGATGACGTCTGGCAAGGCTGTTGAAAACGGTCTCGTTCGGCTCGCCCAGATGGGACGCGCAACGGGCATCCACATTGTCGTTGCAACCCAACGTCCGTCCGTCAACGTCATCACGGGGCTCATCAAGGCTAACTTCCCAACACGGATCAGTTTCATGGTGACGTCGTTAGTCGATTCAAGGACGATCCTGGACGGGGCAGGCGCAGAGAAGCTACTGGGACGCGGCGATATGCTCTATCTGCCGCAGGACGCCTCCCGTCCCATTCGCATCCAGAGCGCGTTTATTTCGTCGCATGAATCGGATGCTGTTGTGGATGCGTGGCGCGCCCAATCCAAGGGTTATATACCCCCGGAGCTGCCTGACCTGGTTCAACCGGAGGACATCGGCCTACAATCGCGGGGCCGGAATGGCAGCACGGACGATACGAACGGGAACGGGTCCAAGCGCAACGGCTCCGGCGAGGACGACATCATGGAGCAGGCACGCGAGTTGGCCGACATCTACAACGGCAAGGTTTCAACGTCGCTATTGCAGAGGCGGCTGGGTATTGGTTATCCGCGCGCGGCACGGCTGCGTGATCGGCTTGTAGAAGAGGGTGTGGCCGGAGCGGAGATTCCCAACGCCCCGGTGGAGACCGCTGGCCGTGGACTCAGGCGTACCCGCGAAGCAGCTGCCGCATTAGAAAAAGACGGCGGCGACGAGTAGACCGCTCCCCTGCCCTGCTCAGGACGCGATTTGGGCGGCCGGTGTTACTTCCTTGACGCGGTCGATCATTCCCTCGGCGATGTCCTTGTAGCGCTTCTGCGCTTTCTTGTGCTTGATGACCGCGAGGTCAGGACCGATATCGCTGAAGTCGCGTGACAGCTCGAGCCGTCCAAGGAAAGGCACATCAAGATCCGTCGCGAGTACCTCTCCGCCGCCCTTGCCGAAGATGTCACCGGACATGTTTTCGACGACGCCGAGGATGTCGATATTCATCTTCTTGATCATGTTGATGGAACGCTTGGCATCCAGAACGGCGAGGTCCTGTGGGGTTGTCACTACGACGAAACCGTGCAGTTGAAGCGTCTGCATGATGGTCAGGGGGGCGTCGGATGTGCCGGGGGGAAGGTCGACAATGAGGTATTCAAGATCACCCCACTCGGTAAGTTCAAGGAACTGGTTGATGGCATTCGTGACCATCGGCCCACGCCAGATAATGGCCTCTTCCTCGTTTTCCTGGAACGACGCCATGGAGATGGTTTTGACACCGGCACGTTGGGGCGGATGGAGTATGCCATCCACATAACGCGGGCGCTCCGTCACGCCAAGGAGTTTGTCCGCGTTGGGGCAGTCGATGTCAGCGTCAAGGAGTCCAACGGAGTGTCCCATCTGCGACAGCGCGACGGCCAGGTTCACAGCAACTGTTGTTTTCCCGACTCCGCCCTTGCCGCTGTAAACGGCGACGCGATACTGGATCTGATTGAGGTGCTCGGCAATCTTCTTTCGGCGCTCCCACGTCTTCATCATGGAGCCGAGACGCGCACGCGCCTGATCATTCATTCCGGGTTGAGCCACTGTCTTCCCCTCTCCGTGCTATACGGCGACACGCCTGTGACCAGCGCACCGCCTACCTCTCCATTTTAGCGGGTTAATTCCGGCGGCCTAGAAAGTGTGAATGCCGCGCGCGTATCAGTTGGGTATCAGTTCAAGAATCTGGGCGGCGTCTTCCGGACTTGACGATGCCGCAACCTGTATATCGCCTTGTCTGACCTGCGCGAGCACGACCGCCCCGTCACCTTCGTAACGATAATAGCGGCCGGTTCGAGATTCGACCCTGTCCAGACCGGCTCGGAGCGCCCCAACGTTGAATCCCCACGAAACGAGGGGGGCCGGAACTCCGGTTCGGGCGATGGCGAGCCCGGTGAGACCATGGGACGCCAGCTCCTCCGGCACAGTGTTCACACTCAGCTCGGGGAGAGAGTCGCCGTAAACTGCAAAGACAGCGCCGTCTAACCGGAGCGTCTCAAGCATTTCACCGAATTGGGTCAGGTCAACAATGCCCTGCTCTGCGAGCCATTCCAGTATCTCGTTCATGCGCTCAGGAGGAACCTGTGTGAATCCCGCGGCGAGCACCGGCTTTGGCGGCGCTTGCGGCAGGTTGAGGGCGTTGCGCCACATTCCCGTCCGGGTCAACTGTTCGTCAGTGATGAAGTGGTTGCCGTTCAGCGTGTTGCGCATGGACCACACCTGCGCCTGATCGCCAAGAACGACCTCTGCGTCACGCCCACTCCTATTGGCCCATGTCGGCATACCTGCATCAACGCCTGAGAGCACATTGTGCGCGGAAATCGCATCGACCTCGTTGGCAAATGTGAAGCGAATCGTTGTGGTTATTGCTTGCTGGTCCGTGTCAGCCGGACTAAGCCAAAGGGAGATTGAGCGGGCTTCTGCATGCCAGGGGATAGTCGAACCGTCTCTTTGCCTGAGGTCCGCACGGATGTTGATTGTCGAATCATCGCCGGGCGGCTTCACAAAGATGTAGCCACCAAGAGGCACGTCAGGAACTCGTTCGCCGAAGCCCTGAGGAACGCCGGGCTCGCCATCACCGGAGAGGCGGTCAACGCAGCCGGTAAGGGCGATAGCACTGAGGGTCAGGAGCGTAGCCGGCAGTAACCAGCCAAGTCCGCGGAGTGTGCTCAGCGCAGACATGACTCACTCAATCATCAGCCGGCGAAGTTCAACCATCTGGTCTCGCAGCGCGGCGGCCTTTTCAAACTCCAGGTTGCGGGCGGCCTGCTTCATCTGCTTTTCAAGTTCACGCACTGTCGTCGCCACGTTCTCCTGCGCTATTTCGCTCGGAACTGTTTCGTATACGGCGCGAGATTCCGCGACCTGTCTGACTCTTTCCGTGATGTCATGGACGGCCTTCTGGATTCCCTGCGGCACGATGTCGTGGTCTGTGTTGTATTCCTCTTGCAGGTCGCGTCGACGGTAGGTTTCCTCGATGGCGTTGCGCATGGAATCGGTGACGCGGTCGGCGTACATGATGACGTGGCCATTCACATGGCGTGCGGCACGGCCGACGGTCTGGATGAGGGACGTGCCGGAACGCAGGTAGCCTTCCTTATCAGCATCAAGAATGGCGACGAGGCTGACCTCCGGCAGGTCCAGACCCTCGCGCAGGAGGTTGATGCCGACAATCACGTCATAGACGCCGAGGCGAAGATCACGCAGTATCTCACTTCGGTCCAGCGTCTTCACGTCCGCGTGGATGTAATGGGTCTTGACGCCCATCTCCTGCAGGTAATCTGCAAGTTGCTCCGCCATGCGCTTGGTGAGCGTGGTGACGAGAGCGCGCTCACCACGATCCACCCGCTCCTTGATCTGGGCGAGCAAGTCGTCCACCTGCCCTCGCGTCGGTTTGACCTCAACCGTCGGATCAAGAAGACCCGTCGGGCGAATGACCTGTTCAACTACACTGTTGCTGACCTCATGTTCATAGGCGCTGGGCGTGGCGGACACGAAGACAATCTGCCCGAAGAGCTGTTCAAACTCCGTGTAATTGAGCGGGCGATTATCCAACGCAGACGGCAGCCGGAAACCGTAATCGATCAGCACTTGCTTGCGGGCGACGTCGCCGTGGAACATGCCGCGCAACTGCGGGATGGTCATGTGTGACTCATCGATAAAGACGAGGTAGTCCTTGGGGAAGTAATCAAGGAGTGTCCAGGGTCGGCTGTGCGCCTCGCGGCGCTGCAAATGTCGCGAGTAGTTCTCAACACCCGCGCAGTAGCCCGCTTCGCGCAGCATCTCAAGGTCGTAACGGGTGCGCTGTTCAAGGCGCTGCGCCTCAACGAGTTTGCCCTGTTCCCGGAACCATGACACGCGCTCGTGGAGTTCTTCTTCGATATCGATGATGGCGGCGCGCAGTTTCTCTTCGCCGGTTACCCAGTGCTTGGCGGGATAGATGGCCACCTTTGAGCGTTCGCCAAGAGTCTGGCCTGTGGTGGTATCGACGGTGACGATGCGCTCTATCTCGTCGCCGAAGAACTCGATGCGGACGGCGGTCTCTTCGTATGAGGGCTGCACTTCAATGGTGTCGCCGTTGACGCGGAAACGGCCGCGGGTGAAATCAAAGTCGTTCCGCGCGTACTGCATATCAATGAGACGGCGAATGACATCGTCACGCTTGTGCCGCGACCCGCGTTCAAGCATAAGGATGAAGGCCGCGTACTCATCGGGCGCGCCAAGGCCGTAGATGCAGGAGACGGATGCAACGATGACCACATCGCGGCGCTCCCACAGAGCCTTTGTGGCAGCGTGGCGCAGGCGATCAATTTCATCGTTGATGTGCGAATCTTTTTCGATGTACGTGTCTGAACGCGGGACGTATGCCTCCGGCTGATAGTAGTCGTAGTAGGAGACGAAGTATTCGACGGCGTTGTTGGGAAAGAAGTCGCGGAACTCCATCGCCAGCTGTGCTGCAAGGGTCTTGTTGTGCGCGATGACGATAGCCGGCCGCTGGGCCTGAGCGATGATGTTGGCCATCGTGAAGGTCTTGCCGCTGCCCGTAACGCCTTTGAGCGTTTGATAGCGGCGATTTTCCGCGAGACCATCAACGATTGTGCCGACGGCATCGGGCTGATCCCCCATCATTCCGAATGGGGACACTAGCTCAAACTGCCGATCCGTCGCCGGGTATTCTGCAATCGCCATCAACTGATCCTGACTTCGGGCTCCCCAGGTTCGCCCAACACCCTAGTATAACGAGGGTTTGCGTTGAGAGTCGCCCAATCTCTACGATTGGTCAGCTTGTTGGTCCAGCGCCCGCAAGAATTCTGCGGATGTTACAAACTCCACGCCACCGTACCCCCACATTCGCAGCACTTCCCTATCTGCCGTCACAAGATAGCGCGCTTTCCCTGCGTGTGCGGCCTCAACCAGCCGCCGGTCTCCCGCATCCTTCAGTGTCAACTCTTCCAGAATAGGCGCTTCGACCAGAACCGATCTCTCTCTCAGTTCCATCAGCAGTACATCCCGTTCTTCTCTGCTGCCAATTCTTTCGATCCAGCGGGCGCCGACGACCAATTCCGCCTCTCGCAATGTCTCCCGAGATGCCACGTGTTCAAATCTACCGGCGCGCCAGAGGTCAAGGATGCGGCTCGCGGTTCCGCCACGGCGTGCCACCGCTCCCACGAGCAGGTTTGTATCAATGATGGCCCGCAACGGCGCTCCGTCTGCGGAAAACCGGGCACACACAGTCTATAGGCGTCGGCTAACTCAGCGGCCTGGAAACAACCACACGAGTCATTGCCCATCGCACCATCAATAGCGGGGTGATGATAGCTGCAATGATCGGTCCACGGCCAACATCCGGCAGTTGCGGATCCACCGTTGTGGCGGCGTAGATACTGATCACTATGAGGATCACCTCCATCAGCAACTCGCGATTTCCTGGACGTTTCAGCAGGCCGGCATTCCAGAATGAAACCTCCCGTAGGGCGGCAGGCAAGCTTGATCCAATGGCAACTGCAATCAGCGCCCACGCGATGATAGTGAATTGGGGCAGGAGCACTCCGATGACATGGAGGTTCAGGAGCACGGAGATGAATCCGATGGCGGCCCACCAGGGATTGGATGTTGCTGCGCCGAAGCGCCCTCCCGTGTACAGAACATACGCGCAGAGCACACTTATCAGGGCGAGGACGACGAAGAAACTCTCAAGCATGCGTTTACGTTCCGCCTTCGCTGAGGGTTGCCAACGCCAGGCGGACTCGCTCATCAAGTGGTAGAGGCTCCTCCAACTCCGGGTTTACAACCGCCGTTACGGCCAGGCGAATCTCCTGCGCGGTATAGCCCAATGATTGCAGCACGGCGGTTAGTTCGGCGTCCAGGATTGTAGGCGCCCTCGCTGGGCCGGCAGTCAGTCCGGCAATATCCAGCTCGTCCAACTTGCCCTTAAGTTCCACGATGACGCGCGAGGCGCTGCGCTTGCCGACGCCGGGGGCGCGCGCCAATGCCGCAGCGTCCCCCTGCTCTATCGCCTCAACAAGGTCCCCGGGCGACAACACCGACAGAATGACTAATCCAAGGCGGGGGCCTATGCCGGAGACAGCGAGAAGCGCCGTGAATGCTGCCCTTTCCTCCGCACTGCGGAAGCCATAGAGGGTGATGCTCTCGTCCCGGACGATGAGATGGGTAAAGAGGCGGACAGGGGCGCCAATGGGGCCGAGGCCGGACAAGGCGGATGATGGGACCTGGGCGCGGACACTAACGCCGCCGATGGCAACATCGACCCAGTCCTCGCCGCGCGCTTCAAGAATGCCCTGAATACTGGAAATCATCGTTGACAGCGTACCAGAGGGGAACACCTACGACATCGATGTACCACTTGAGCAATATTATAATACGCGTATGATATTCATACGGAGGGCTCATGCGTATATCGGAACGTGGACAAATTACCATCCCCAAGGAAATTCGCGACCAGCTTGGGTTGAATCAGGGTGTTGAAGTGGAAGCCACCGCCACTGAAGGCGGGTTGCTGATCACCAAGCGCTCGGCATACGGGCATCCTGTAGACCGCGTTGCGGGAATTCTGGACGGTACAGACTTTGACATCGATGAGTACATCGAGGAGATTCGCGGACGGTGATAACGGCAGTTGACACCAACGTCCTCATTGATCTCTTCCGTTCCGACTCTCCCCACTATGAGCAGGCACGCCAGTGGTTGCAGGGCGCCTACGACTCTGGGGCAGTACTGGTTTGTGACCTTGTCTACGCCGAACTGGTGCCGGTGTTCAGGAGCAGGGCAGACCTGGACGCAGCCCTAAGGACGCTCGGCACCACACTTTCCCGGATCGACTCGACCATAGCGTATGAGGCAGGCACCCGCTGGAAGCGATATCGGCAGGCGGGTGGTTCGAGGCAACGCATCATCACAGACTTCCTGATAGGCGCCCACGCGCTATCTGAAGCCGATGCTTTCCTGACGCGGGATCGAGGTTTTTTTGAGACGTACTTCCCCGATCTGCGGCGGCCGTAAGGTGAATCGAGGGATGCTACCTCGGGAGGCCGAGGCCGCGCCAGGCGATGATGTTTGCGCCGAGGGCGATACCGCCACCGCCGCCTGATTCGTTCTGGGACAGCATGTAGTGAGTGCCGTAGATGCCGTCGCCCGGCGCCCGATGCTCGCCCTTATGCAACGCAATGTACGACCCCAAGGCTTTCGCGAATGTCGGCCAGAGCCAATACTTTGACGTGTGGAGCACTCGCCAGCCGGACATCGCTCCCTCCGCCTGCGGAACCTCCCCTGCCGCCTGCATGGCCGCGACACGATACGCCAGCATTCGGTCGATCTCAAGCGTTACGCGCAGATCCGCCAGCTGGTGCCGCGTGACGCCATTGTTGAGTATCGACTCCCCGTTGAAGTTCAGGTCACGCGCCATGGCGATAAAGCGGTCGAATACGCCGATCTGTCTTGCAGCGTTGTCGATGCCCGTCCTCTCAAAATTGAGCGTCGTCATGGCCGCATACCAGCCTCGGTTCATCTCGCCGATGAGATAACGCTTTGGCACACGGACCTCATCCATGAAGACCTCATTCCATCGGCGGGTGCCGAAGAAGTCATACAAGGGCCGCAGTGTAATGCCGGGCATCATTTTTCCGTCATCGTCTGTCAATTGCATTGCCAGGTACGTGATGCCGCGATGCTTCGGGGCGCTCGGGTCTGTGCGGACGAGGATGTGATACCAGTTGGAGAAATGCGATCCAGACGACCATATCTTTTGGCCTGTCACGACAATGTCGTCGCCGTCTTCCACACCGCGTGTCTGCAGGCTGGCAAGGTCTGTTCCCGCATTCGGTTCGCTGTAGCCCTGCGCCCAATCGATATCTGCGGTGGCCATCCTGGGGAGGAATTGTTCCTTGAGCCAATCGGAGCCATGGAACATGATTGCGCCGGTGATGTTGGCGCTCGGCGTTCCTTCAGGAGCGTCCGCGTACCCGAGTTCCTCCATGTAGACAAATTGATTGTCAAAGGGGGCATTCGTGCCGCCAAACTCCTCCGGCCAGTGCATCGTGTACCAGCCCTTATCGACGAGCTTCTTGATGAACTCATGGTCATGCTGCCGCGATTCGGCATTCGCAAAGTCGATGGAGCGAACGTTGATGGAGTGAGCCTCAAAATCTCGAGGGTCCCAATTCTCCTTTAAGAACGCGCGAACTTCGCCGCGGAATTGCTCCGCCCCCGGCGACAGTCTGAAGTCCATGATCTACCCCCTCACCTTCGTTCTTTCAGGTTAGCGTAGCAAATTGGCGGTCTGGGTCTGTAGCGAGGACGATTGCACGGCGTCGCACATGGCGACGGCGAGGGCGTCCGTGGCATCCGCCGGGACCTTGGTTTCCGGCATCATCACCTGCATCCTCAGCAGCCGATCAACGTCCTGCTTCGTCGCTCTACCGTGACCGGCGACGGTGCTCTTCACCTGGGCAGGCGCATATTGGCGGACGGGGATGCCGTTCTCCGCAGCGATGACGAGTGCGACACCGCGTGCCTCCCCAACCGAGAATGCCGCTTTGACGTTGCGTCCGACAAATGGGCTCTCAATGGCGATGGCATCAGGGCTCAGGCGACCTACAATTTCAAGCAGCCCTTCACGGAGTCGCAAGAGACGTAATTCTAAAGGATCATCCCGCTTGAGTCGGACGACGCCGCACTCCACAAATGAGTGCGCGCTGCCGTCGTCCTTGGTGTCGAGTACGCCATAACCTGCAATGTGTGTTCCGGGGTCGATACCGAGGACGCGCGCCATCACAGGCCGCCGTGTCACGCGGGCCTAGACGGCCGCGGCATCTTCCAGCACTTCCGCGGGGAAGTCGGCGTTGGTGTAAACCTGTTGAACGTCATCGAGTTCATCGAGCCGCTCCAACAGGCGGAGGTTCTGCTTTGCTGCCGAGACTTCGAGTTCAACCTGAGTCTTGGGTCGCATGGTGATCTCGGCCTGCACAACCTTTGCGCCCTGCTCTGCCATTGCTCCGCGAACCGCCTCAAGCTGGGCGGGAGCCGTGTAGACCTCCAACTGCCCGCTGTACGGGTCGCCAACATCTTCCGCGCCCGCATCGATGGCAGACAGCGCTACCTCTTCAAGTTCTTCTTCATTCCCTTCAACGACGATGGTTCCGGTATTGTCGAAGATCCAGTTGACGCTGCCGACCTCGCCGATATTGCCGCCCTGCCTGCTGAAGGTGGAGCGAACTTCGTTCGAGGTACGGTTGCGGTTGTCGGTTAGCGCCTGCACGAGAATCGCTACGCCACCGATTCCATAGCCCTCGTACCAGATCTCTTCGAGCGCATCACCGTTATCGCCACCAGCAATTTTCTTGAGGGTGCGATCAATGTTGTCGTTCGGCATGCCGGCATCCTTGGCACGCTGCACAGCGAGTCTGAGGCCGGGATTGAACTCCACGCTCACTCCGCCATCACGGGCGGCAGTGGCTATCTCACGCGACAACTTCGTAAAGAGCTTGGCACGCTTGGCGTCAGTTGCGCCCTTTTTTCTTTGGATTGTTGACCAATGAGAGTGTCCAGACATGGCTTTATTCTACGTCATGCGGAATTGAACAGTGTCAAGAGCGCTGATGTGGGCAACTCAATCCGGGTTCGGAAGCCCCAGTGGTTCTAGCGACGTCGTCGCCGCCGTCGACGTCGCTGTTGTGGCGGCTGATCCTGGGGCGTCTCCGGCTCAGCCGGAGGTATCAGCCCTTCTATGGGTTTCACCCGGATGACAGCGTTCTCAAGGTCAATCGTGGCGATTTCATCCGTATTCGGAATCAGTGTTTCCGGCCGACCCTCGGCGCGGACAACCAGCACGTCATTCACACCGGTCTCAATGATGTCTTCGACGGTTCCAAGCGGTTCGTTGTCAGATTCCGTGACGACGGGCAGGCCAATCAATTGAAATCGGTAGTAGGCGCCGCCAGGTAATGGGATGACATCCTCTTCCCGAATATCAAGCGTTGCGCCGCGGGGGATTGTTTCAGCCTGTGTGCGCGAGCGAACTTCATCAAGCTGGACGATGAGCCGATCCGGGCCGCTAGCCCGGGCGCTTGAAACGGTAACAGGCTCTTCTGAGAGCAAGAGCCTGCTACCCGGTTCAAACCGTTGAGGAAAGTCCGTCAGGACTTCTACTTTAAGTTCGCCCTTGATGCCGAAAGGGCCACTGATACGACCAACTGTTATGTACGGTGATGAAGTAAAGCGTCGATCCACTGGCTTGACGATTCTAGACGATCTCCAGACTGGCTCTCACACCACGCCTGATCGCGGCGATTCTAAGCACTGTACGGATGGCTTCAGCAACACGGCCCCCACGACCAATGACCTTGCCCTTGTCACCTTCGGCGACCACGAGGCTAATCAGTATCCGGCCGTCCTCAGCGACACTCTCAGTCACGCGAACTGCATCCTTGTCTTCAACAATGCTCATAGCGATAAATTCAACGAGCTCCTTCACGATCACGTCCCAACTGCCATTGCTGGCGCATTCTTATGCCGACGCGATTATCCCCTGCCGCCGAAAGAGCTTGGTGACAGCTTCACTAGGCTGAGCGCCCCTGCTCAACCATTCCCGTGCTTTATCGTGATCAACGTGAAGAGAGTCAGGGCCGGTGCGGGGGTCGTAATGCCCTATGATCTCGACAAAAGCTCCGTCCCGTGGCGCTCGTTGGTCGGCCACCACGACACGATAATGCGGTTGCTTACGGAAGCCCTTTCGAGTTAGGCGAATTCGCAGCATATGTTCCTTTACCTTTGCAGTAACACGATGTTGGGGGTTGGAAATAATCCGTCGCGACATTACTAAACCACAGTATAGCCCCCTAGGGCAAATGTCCGCATCCAGGCGCTCCGAAACGAACTGCCAGTGTGGCGGACGCGGCGCAATAGTGCCCGCCTCCTATGACAACAATTGGCATCATCGTTGACGGAACTTTCACGTCTCAATACGATTGGTCTACCACACTCCGGCCTGATTGGCGCGGCAGAGATGTGTCGGCCGCATAGAGGTACCGTTGACTGCGCACGATTCCGCCTTTGATGAACAGGATCATTCACGGCGCGGACGATTCAACGTCCGTTTGCTTATGGGCGCCGGCGTGGTCGCCCTCGTCGTCGCGTATCTGATCTTTCTTTCGCTCGATGCTGCTACCGCCGCCTACATGAACGTGGACGAATTAGCCGCCGCACCGGATATCACTGATGATCGCAGACTCAGGGTTGGAGGAACGGTGACCGCCGGTTCAATCGTCCGCGGGGAGGACCTTATCTACGAATTTGAGGTGCACGGGGACGAAGCCACGATTCCCGTCGTCTACCAGGGAGCGCCGCCGGATATCTTTGGCGACAACGCCATTGTCTTTGTTGAGGGCTATTACTCTCCCGGCGGCACATTCAACGCTGACGTCCTGCTGACGCGCCACCCGGACACCATGGAGCCCTTGCCCAGCGGGGTGACGGCTCCCGACTACGAACCAACGTACGGCTAGGCTTTCAACGCCACCATGCAGCTTTCTGACGCCGGTTACATCGCGCTGATTCTCGCGCTTGGCGCCGCTCTGTACGGCAGCGCGGCGTCTGTGTTGGGGGCGCGTCTGTCCATTGCTCCACTGACGGCGAGCGGGCGCAACGCTATCTACGTGGTGGCGCTGTTGCTTGTCATGACAGCCTCCATCCTTGTGTATTCCTTTGTCGCTCAGGATTTTGGGCTGCGCTACGTCACGCTGCACTCCAGCACGACCATGCCGTGGTACTACATACTCTCCGCCTTCTATGCCGGCCAGGAAGGATCCCTGCTCTATTGGTCGACGCTGTTGGCGATGTTTGGAAGCGTCATGATCCTCGTCATGCGCAGGCGATATCCGGCGCTGATGGGCTACGCGAATGCCGTCATCCTTGCGAACCTTTCCTTCTTCCTGATTGTGCTGGTGTTCTTTGCCAATCCCATGGCGCGTCTCCCCGCCACGATGCCGGACGGCGTGGGACTGAATCCCCTGCTCCAGGACCCGGGAATGCTGGTTCATCCCCCGATGTTGCTGGCCGGGTATATGAGCTGGACGCTGCCCTTTGCGATCGGCATTGCCGCTCTGGCGACTGGTCGGGTGGGAGTGGAGTGGACTCGAGCGCTGCGGACGCCGACCCTCATTGCCTGGAGCATTCAGACCGCGGGGCTCATCCTCGGCGGTTGGTGGGCATACCACGTGCTGGGCTGGGGCGGGTATTGGGGTTGGGACCCGGTAGAGAATGTCGCGTTCTTGCCATGGCTAACCGGAACTGCATTTCTTCATTCGGTCATGGTTGTGGAGCGGCGCGGAAAACTCAAGGTGTGGACACTGAGCCTTGTCTTTGCGACGTACCTGCTGGCTATTTTCGGAACGTTCATCGTTCGCAGCGGCATCCTGAGCTCCGTCCACAACTTTGCGGAATCGGACGTCGGCGGCCTGTTCCTTGGGTACTTTGTCGGGGCAATGATACTGCCGCTCCTCCTTCTATTTTGGCGGCTGCCGCGCATCCGTGATGAGGAGGGTTTCGAGGCGGTTCTCTCACGCGAGTCCGGTTTTCTCTTCAACAATGTGCTGCTGTTCAGCATCGCCTTTGCCACGTTCTGGGGCACCGTGTACCCGATGATTTCCGAGGCCCTTGGCAATCAGCGGCTCACAGTGAGCGCGCCGTTTTATCTCAAGGTAAACGGCCCGCTGTTTCTCGCCTTGATTCTACTGATGGGCGTCGGTCCGCTGCTGGCGTGGCGTAAGTCTACCGGTCAATCCTTGTGGCGGAATCTCCGCATACCAATAGGAATCGGCGTGCTGACGGCAGCAGTGCTTGCACCGTTGCTGCGTGACGCCGTCACACCAATCGCATTCGGGGCGTGCGCATTCGTCCTTACCACCGTGGCCCAGGAATACGCACGTGGCATACGCATACGGCGGAGCACCACGCGAGAGTCTTACCCGTCTGCCGTAACCGGCCTCGTCTCACGCGACCGTCGTCGCTACGGCGGATACCTCGTCCACGTTGCCATCGTCGTACTCGGCATCGGCCTCATTGCGTCGACGGCGTTTCAGTCCGCGACAGAGGTCAATCTGTTGCGGGGAGAGTCCGTGACCATTGACGACTACACCATCACATACGCGGGGACGGCATCAATCCAGGAACCGAACCGGCAGGTATTCAGTTCACAGTTGATTGTTGAAGAGGACGGCACGGCCGTAGGCCAGCTATTTCCCAAGACGCAGGTCTATCCGAATTTTGAAACACAGCCGACGAATCGCGTCGCCGTTCTCTCAACCTGGCGGCATGATCTCTATGTTTTCCAGGCGGGATTTGATGATGAGTCCGCGACCTTCGCCATCTTTATCAACCCGCTGATGACCTTTGTCTGGTTGGGCAGTTCGATGATCTTCCTGGCCCTGCTCATCACTGCGTGGCCGGGACGCGTCCCGGCCGTGAGACCCGTTTGGGAACCGATCGGGTCAGCGGGGTCTGCCGCCCCGCGGCAATCCTGAGCGGAGGACATTGATATAGCGATGTCTCGATTAATGAACCGCCGGGGAATACCGAAGGTGGGCGTCGTTGTGTTGGCCACTGCGCTCGGGCTTTTTCTTCTCCTTGGCATACCATCCATAGCCCACGGCCAAGACACGGACACTGATGAGTTCTCACGACAGGAGCTTGAGCTGTTGGCGCTCTCGCCGCAGGCTCGTGCTACTGCCAATAAGTTGCAGTGTCCGGTCTGTGACGGACAGCCCATTACGGAATCAAATGCCACGATTGCTCGCCAAATGAAGGGTCGTGTGCAGCAGCTCGTCGATGCTGGCACGAGTGAGGACGAGATCCTGGATTTCTTCGTGGAGCGTTACGGCCCGGAGGTTCTGCGGGAGCCGCGCCCCGAGGGCATCGGCTGGGGCGTCTGGCTCGCGCCGCCGACCATTGCGCTGTTCGGGTTGATAATCGTCTACTTTGGGCTGCGCAGCGGGAGAAGAATACGCTCTCAGCCTCAGTCGGCACGACCCGCTCCACCCTCAGCGGCGGACGACGATGAAATCGTTGCGCGGGAAATCGGGCGCATAACGAGAGACACGAATTGAGGCGCGGGTGGATCTAGTACCCGTCGTTCTGACACTACTGGCCGTCGTCGTGACAGTCATTGGCATTGCGTTTCCACTTATTCGAGCGCGGGGGGTCGAAAACGGGATTGCCTCACCGGACGAACTCTCGGATCTGGGACGCATGAGGGAGGCGCGCAACGAAGCGCTGACGGCCATCATGGACCTGGACGACGAGTTGGACCGGGGCAACGTTTCCGAGGGAGAACACCGCGTCACGAGGGTTCTTTTAGTACGGCGCGCCGCCGCCCTGATCCGCGAGATTGAGGGCCGGGAACACATCCTCGACGAGGAAATCGAACGTGTTGTGGGGCTGCGTCGTGAACGCATGAGGGGTGAGGATCAACTCGCCTCTCCTGAGCAGTCGGACACCGAGGCGGAATCGACGCCATGACCGCAGACCAGAACGATTCCGATGATACGCATGCTGCTCAGGACGCGGCTATGCGAAGGTTGTGGGCCCGAATTGGGGCGTTGATCCTGATGGCCGTCTCGCTTGTTCTGATTGCGCTTACCTTGGTTGCACCACTCGCGCGTCCCGCGGCGGCGCAGGAAACAACCCAGCAGTCAGCCACCTCCGGCGCGCCAATCACCCTTGAAGCCGTGGTCAGGAATGGGACTGCGGGGGCGTCCGTACCGGAAGGCCTAATCGTCACGCTGCAGGTGTTTGACCTTGAGAACACTGAACAGCAGCGCCTAGAGGCGGAGACGGACGCGGACGGAGTTGTGTCATTCGGTGGCGTAATCGGCGACGAGGAGGTCAGCTACACGCTCTCGGCGGCCTATAACGAAGTCCGTTTCTTCAGCGACGCATATATCTCCACGATTGATCGCGATGGGCCGATTCACCTGACGATCTTCGAGCCTACGTCCGATCCGTCCGTGCTTCGCATCACCGGGGACAGTTCCGCCATCACGCCGCCCGAAGGCGATTCCGGGGTCCTGCGCATCCTGCAAGTGACCACTTTCGAGAACACGAGTGACCGCGCCTTTGTGGGCAACGATCCCCTGAATACGCGGCTCACCGTTCGACTGCCGCTGCCCGTCATGGCGTTCGATCTTGAGTCCGTTCACAGTCCTGGCAGCCTCGTGCTCGCGCCGGACAGCCGGGACGTGTATTCCATCATTCCCCTGATGCCGGGCATTGAGGAATACATCGTCACCTATGGCGTCCTGTACACGACCGACGTGTTGGCGTGGAGCAAGGCCTATCCCTACCCCACTGAGATTGCCCGCCTGTTGGTTCCCGAGGAGATCTCATTCCGCCCCGGCTCGGAATGGGTGCAGATGCAGGACTCAGAGGTGTCCGGCATAACGTATGCTCGCTATGAAATGAGGTCGATCATCGGGGGCGAGACCCTCAGCGGCACAGTTGCAGATCTTCCGCTAAGCGCCGGCGCACGCAGCCGGAGCCTTGAACAGACGCTGCGCGATGTGGCGCTGGGTGTTGTCGCAGTCGCGCTCATCATTGCAGCGGGTTTCGCGCTCTGGTGGGGACGGTTCCGCAACCGCAGGCGTGGCCCCGAAAACTCCGACATCGACCGCGAGGCGCTGCTGTCGCAAAGAGATGCTGCCGTTGCTGAGTTGGCACGATTGGAGGATGCTCGAGACGCGGGCGACATCTCAGAGGACGAATATGCGGAGGCCTCCGCGCCTCATCGTGAAGTCCTGCGCCGAATACTTGAAGAGGAACGGACGCAATGACTGCTGAGCAATCCGGCTCCTCGTCACAGGCCATCGTGCGCTGCGCCGACCTGGAGAAGTCATACGGTCAGCGCCCGGCGATTCGGAATCTGAATCTGACAATCACCATTGGAGAGCGCATCGCTCTGTTCGGCGACAACGGAGCAGGGAAGTCCACGCTTCTGCAACTCATCTCCGGCTTGTTGCGACCGAGCAGAGGGGGCATTCGGGTGTTCGGGGGACAGCCGTGGGGGCGTGAGGGCGCCCACGCTCGAGCGCAGATCGGCACGCTGAGTCACCAGAGTCATCTGTATGAGGAACTGTCCGCACGGGAGAATCTGACGCTGTACGGCAAGCTCTACGGCGTGACGGAACCCCAAGTGAGAGCGGACGCGCTCATTTCAGAGTTTGGCCTGTCAGGACGGCGGGTGGATCCGGTACGAACGCTGTCACGCGGGATGACGCAGCGCGTGTCCCTGATGCGGGCGTTGATCCATCATCCGACGCTGTTGCTGCTGGACGAGCCGGAAACAGGACTCGACGCCACGTCGCGACAGATGCTCGCTGAGCACATCACGGAGCAGGGCGCGGGCGTGACGGTCGTGTTGGCGACGCACAACGTTGAAATGGGCATTTCGCTGACGACTCGCGATGTCGTGCTGCGAGGCGGAGAAATCATCCATGACTCCGCTACAATCTCCGACTTGACGATGGACACGGCTCAGCGTCGCCAACTGGTCGCAGCTCATCTTGGCGGCAGCGTCTCATAAGGTTCCTAACGTGCAGCCCCGACAAACTTCCCCTCCCGGCTATCTGGGCCAATTCCGCATCCTGTTCAGCAAGGAGATTGCGGTTGAGTTCCGCTCGCGGGAGACCGCTGTGCCGATGGCTGTCTTTGCGGTGGCGGCGCTGATTGCCTTTCAGTTCTCGTTTGACCTGCGGGGTGGGACGCTGGAACTTGTTGCGCCGGGAGTGCTGTGGGTAGCCATCATATTTGCGAGCCTGCTGGCGTTGGGGCGCTCCTTTGCACGGGAAGTAGAGCGCGGCTCGCTTGACGGGCTGCTTGCCAGTCCCATTGACTCGGGAGCCCTTTACCTGGCCAAGGTGGCGGCAAACGTCCTGATGCTGCTGGTCCTTGAGATTGTCATCGTTCCGTTGACGGCGATTCTGTTTAACCTGCAGCTATTTCAGCCTGCGCTCCTGCTCACGCTTGTGATGGGGAACATCGGTATCGCGGCGGTTGGAACGATTCTTGCTTCTATCGCGGCGCGCGCACGGGCGAGAGAGGCGCTGCTGCCGATCATGCTGCTTCCGCTGCTCGTGCCTGTCATCATCGGCGCGGTGCGGGCGACAGGGCTTACGATCGATGAACGGCCATTTAGCGAGATTCAGCCATGGTTGGGTGTTTTGGGCGCATATGACCTGGCATTTGTCACCCTGTCCGCACTTATCTTCTATGTTACGGTTGAACGGTGAGCCTTTCTGACCGCCGTTTCTCCACCATAGATATTGTTGGCGTCGCCGCGTTCGCTGTGATGCTCATTGCGCTCTATCTCGCAATTGTTGAGTCGCCCTCCGAGCGCGTGCAGGGTATCCATCAGAAGATCTTCTACATCCACGTGCCAAGCGCTCTTGTGGCTTATGTGTCGATCGGTGTTGTTGCGGTCGGCAGCGGCATGTACCTGTGGAAACGCACACCCAAGTGGGACAGGCTGGCGATTGCGTCCGCGGAGCTCGGCGTCATCCTGACGACCCTGACGCTGGTGACCGGGTCACTGTGGGGACGGCCGGTATGGGGGGCGTGGTGGAATTGGTCGGACGCCCGTCTGGTGACCACGCTGGTCATGTGGCTTGTTTACGTCGCCTATCTGATGCTGCGGTCATTAGGCGAGCGGGGGCCTGCGACGTCGCGGGCGGCGGCCGTTCTCGGCTTGCTTGGATTCGTGAATGTTCCCATCACCTACTTCTCGGTTTATTTGTGGACGTTCCTGCACCCTTTGCCAACTCTGCAGTCGTCAACGGACAGGCCGGAGAGCGCCATTCTCATTCCATTCCTTGTGGGGATGGCGGCGTTCACACTTCTATACGTGTACTTGATGGCGATGCGGATGCAGTTGGAGGAGTCGCAGCACGAGCTTGACGACCTTCGCGCCGCCCGAGAGATGTTATGAGGGAGACTTAGGTGGAAAACGGTTTCGGTGACTTCGATCCGATCTTCGTATTTGCGGCATACGCAATCGTGTGGATTGCGTTTTTTGTCTATCTGTATTACGTGGCGCGGAGGCAGTCTGATATCCGCTCGCAGATCGATGCGCTGAAGGAATCCGCGCAAAGCGAGAAGGATAATTCCGATACCGGCGGCTAGTAGACGAGAGCTTTAGATTCCCGCCAAAGCGGGAATGACGGGTCGGAGTGTGTTAGATAATCTGGTCGACCATGACTGCCAGGAAGAGCAGCGACAGATACAGCAGAGAGTACTTGTAGAGTCGCAGAGCGGCGGGCCGGTCCTTTTCTTTGAGGAGCCGGTAGGCGTAGTAGGTGAACATGCCTCCCAGCGCGATCGCGCCCGCGAGATAGACCGAGCTGAGACTCGCCGTTGATATGTAGAGCAGCAGGGCGAGGATATTCACCAGGATCGTGTAGAGGAAGATGCTGGTTCGCGTGCTCTCCTCCCCGAGAATGACCGGCATCATCGGCACACTGGCCCGCTCATAGTCATCTTTGATCATCAGCGAAAGGGCCCAGAAGTGGGGCGGCGTCCAGAAGAAGACGATCAGGAACAGATAAACGGCGGGGAGGCCCACGTCTCCGGTCACGCCAGCCCAACCCACGAGAGGCGGAACTGCGCCCGCAGCTCCACCAATGACGATGTTCTGCACTGTGGTCTGTTTGAGCCACAGTGTGTAGACAAAGACATAGAACAGCGCTCCGCTCAGCGTGATAGACGCAGCGAGCACGTTTGCCCCACCGGTCAGCACGGCAAAGGCGAGTACGTTGAGGGCGATGCCGTACCCGATAGCCATGCGGGGGCTGACTCGGCCGCTTGCGACAGGGCGATGCCGTGTCCTCATCATCGCAGAGTCGATGTGCCCTTCCAGGCCGTGATTGATGGCACCTGCGCCGCCCGATGCAAGCGCCCCACCCAGCAAGACGGCAACCACGACCGTCAGTGGAGGCAAGCCCTGTGCGGCAAGAACCATTCCCCCGAGCGCCGTCAGGAGCAGCAGCACCATGACGCGCGGCTTGGTTAACCAGAAGTAATCGGAGGCGACAATCTTTAGTGTTGATGCAGGGGCGAGGCCCGACCCGCCCGCGGGCGGGGGCGGCATCTGCGTTTGCGTGGATTCGGCATCGTCCTCAGCGCGGGCGGCTCTTGCACGTGCCGTGAGAATTACCAGTAGGACGGCAGCGGCCCATGTCAGCGAGGCGAGCGTGATGTGCGCCACACGCGCGGCATGGTGGAACTCCGTCCACGGGACAAGCGCGCCGATGACGATCTGTACGGCGAGCAGGTGCAGTGTCGCCTGCCCCACCCGGCTAATCATTCGGTCATTCTTTTTCTGCCGCCACGAGAGGAATGCGACAAAGCCTGTGGCGAGGGTTCCGATGACGACCATGTAGCGGTGTCCCATGTGGATGTTTGCATCAAAGCCGCTGGGCATGATTGCCCCGTCACACAGCGGCCACGCCGAGAATCCACCGCCGCATGAGAGCGTCGCTTCTTCGGCCACAACGTATGAGCCGGAGAGAATCATCACCAATGTCATTACGGCGGCGATGGCGGCCCAAATATAGAGTTTGCGTGCATCGCCAAGAGAGATACCCTGCCCGTCTGCGGGAGCTGTTAGGCGTGGCGCGGCGGCCAGCATGGTCCATATGAGCAGCGCGAGGATGGCTTCGGCAAGGAAGAGGTGCAGCGTGACGATTGGTGGGGGCAGCTCAGTGATGACTGCCACGCCGCCTAGGCCTGCCTGCGTGAGCATGACGACGAGTGTGATCGCGGCAGGAATAAGGGCGCGTCGAGTTGGCTCCTCATTCGCCCTGGACGCCAGGAATGCCACGACGAACATTGCGGTCACAAGGAGTCCAACGATGGCCGCGGTCAGCCGGTGGGAGTATTCGATTAGGACATGGTATTCAAAAGGCGGGATGATACTGCCGTGGCACAACGGCCAGTCCGGACAGGCCAAGCCGGAGCCTGTGACACGCACGAAGCTGCCGAGGCTAATCAGGAAAACAGTTGCGATTGCGGCCGCCAACGCAAGTCCCAACAGAGTGTTACGGTAGCGGAGGGCGGCGTCGGATGAGCTGGTCATTAGGTGGTCGTCTGCCCGTGCGGGGCACGGTTGGGATGGTTGCTGTAGTAGGCGGCTCGTGAGCGGCGCGTGTCCTCTTCATCGCGGCGGACGGCAACGATAAACAGGCCGGCAATCGCGAGGAAGTACGGTGCTATGCCGCCAACCCACATGATGAGCCCGCCGATCTGCTGATCAGTCATGGCGTCGATACCCCATAGTGGGTCTTGGCCGATGTACGGCTCATACCAGGGAACAGCCGCGAAGGTGAGCATCGCGGCCAACGGGAAAGTTAGCGACAACGCCATAACGACGATGACGAGCCGGCCCAGATACGGGAGCTTTCCGCGGATGGGCGTTGGGTCGATGATGGCCCACCAGAATATCGTTGCGGCAGTGATGAAGCTGGCGTGTTGGCCAATATGCGCGAGGTCATTGGTGACGGCGGCTGCGTAGGCTGCCGGGACATGCCATGCCCAGATGGCGGCTACGAAGATGGCCAGGCCAACGAGGGGATGGATGAGAATGTGAAAGACGAAACGAACTTGGGGCGCTCTTGCGAGCTTGATGACGGTTAGTCGTCGGATTCCGTACCCCATGCCTCGTACGACAGGAAGAACAGGCGCGCCGAGCAGAATCAGTGGCACGGCAACGTGCGTCAGGAGCATGTGCTGGGCCATGTGGAAGGCGAAGAGGCGGCCTCCGAGGGTGTCTATTGGGGAGATCAGCGCAAGGAGCAGCAACAGCAGGCCGGCAACAAACGACGCGGCGCGCCAGTTTGTGACCACACGGACCTTGAGGGGCTTCAGTCCTCGCAGTCCCCGGATGTAAGTGAGTCCGAGCAGGCCGACAAAGAATAGCGTGAGAGGTTCCCACGACCACGCCAACAGGTAATCTCCGGCGTCATTCATGCCGCAATCCTACGCCATTTGACGGCGCGCTGAGGATATGGGGACGCGCTGGGCTGACCAAGGCAGTTGGGCCGCCGCAGCGGGCGGGGCGGTCCTGCTAGTTGGAATCGCCGCTGTCGTCGTCCGGCGCCCGAGACGCCAGAAACGCGAATCCCAACAAGAAGATGAGCGCAAGACCAAGCGCGACCGGTACCGAGTAGTAAACTTTCTCACCAGCCAGCTTGACGTAGTCATGAGGGACGACGGCGTAAAGGAGCAGGCCGATGCCAACTATCAGAGCGATGGTGACGACGAGCGCGACGACCGGCAATAGAATCGGCACAAGAAGCCGATCCCGCACGTTGCTGGTCTGTGTCTGTTCGTCGTTGTGCGCCATGTCTGCCTTGCCTTCTTCCGGGTCTTTCAATCAGTCTTTCGTGTCGTCTCTCATGGAAGCGTGAAGTTCTCAAAGAGCGCGACCAATGCCAACAGGACGGCTATCGCAAGGAAAAGGCCGCCGAGGAAGAGCGCCTGGTAGAGTCTCGCGTCGAACTTGAGGTGCATGAACCAGCCGACAACAAAGGCAAACTTGACGGCGGACAGGGCAAGCAGCGACGAGATCAGAAAGACGGTAGGCACTTCAATGATGACGATGGCCACCTCAACGATCGTGATGACCGTGAGGAGAATCGCAACGTTGATATAGGTACGCGGAGTCGGGTGGTCTTCCGTGTGGGCCTGTTGCTCTGCTGTCGCCATGCTGTCGTTCCTCGCTTTGCGTTTCTCTTGTTCCGTCCTACGACGGGATGAGATACACCACCGTAAAGATGACGATCCAGACGATATCCACGAAGTGCCAGTAGAGTCCGACCAGCTCAACCGTCAGATGATGTTTGGGCTTCAGGCGTCCCATATAGGACGCGCCGACAAGCGTCAGCAGCATGAACACGCCAATAGCGACGTGCGTCCCGTGGAAGCCTGTCAGCACGAAGAAGCTAGTGCCAAAGACGCTTGTTGTGAGAGTCAGCCCTTGATCAACGAACAGGTTGAATTCGTAGAACTGGCCGCCGAGGAAGACGGCGCCCTGCAGGGCCGTGGCGAGCAGCCACAGACGGGCCTGCCGAGAGTTGCCGCGCTGCAATGCCGCGAGCGCCAAAACCATGGTCAGTGAACTCATCAGGAGCACGAAGGCGCTGACGGAGGTGTACGGGATGTCGAAAAGCTCCGGTCCGGGTCCGACGGGCACGTTGCTCCGGTAGACCATGTAGGTGGAGATCAGCGCGCCAAAGAAGAGGCAGTCCGACGCCAGGAAGACCCACATGAGGATCTTCCGATGGTCAAGGCCCGTTGTGGTGTAGTGAGCCTCAGCCTGTCCCATTGTCGCGTCGTGTGCCACGTGCGATTCCTTTAGCGTTTCCTGTGCAGTCTCGTCGGTTGTTTTCGTATCAGTCCGTCGGCTCGAAGATCCAGCCGTAGGAGCCCCAGAGGAGGAGGATTATGCCAATTGCTCCTGCAGCGTAGCCAAGCGGGGCAGCCATCTGATAGAGCAATAGAGTGAGGCCCAGGGCGAAGATGCCAAGCGCACAAATCAATGGGAAGTAGGACGGGCTCGGCATGTGGATATCATGGTGCTCGTCTGCCTCATGGGCGCCACCGGCGGGAACGGGAGGCGGTGCGGCGTGCTCCTCGTCCGGGTACTTCTGTTCCCACAGGGCATCACGGCCATGGACGACGGGAATTTCAGCGAAGTTATAGTGCGGTGGCGGGGACGACATCGCCCATTCAAGCGTGCGGGCGTCCCATGGATCATCACCCGCGACCTCGCCACTGCGAGCGCTGCGGAGGGCGTTGTACACGAACAGCCCGACACCGGCAATCATGAACAACACGCTAAGCGATGCGACCAGGTTCCAGACGTCCCACCCCATGCCCGCGGGGAACGTGAAGTTCCGACGCGGCATTCCGACGAGGCCGACGTAGTGCATGGGGCCGAAGGTCATGTTCATGCCGATAAAGACAAGCCAGAAGCTCCATTTACCCATGTACTCACTCATCATGCGGCCAGACATCTTGGGGAACCAGTAGAAGATGCCACCAAGGATGGCCATGATCGAGCCGCCAAATAGCACGTAATGGATGTGGGCAACGATGTAGTACGTGTCAGTCTGTTGAAGGTCGGACGGGGCAGCCGCGTGTGTCATGCCGCTGAGGCCGCCGATGGTGAACAGCGCAATGAACCCGATCGCAAAGTACATCGGCGTCTTGAGCTGTATGTTGCCTCCCCATAACGTTGCTAACCAGTTGAATACTTTCACACCGGTGGGGATGGCAATGGCCATTGTTGTCGTAGCAAAGACTGCGTCCGGCACGGGGCCGAGACCGGCAGCAAACATGTGGTGCGCCCACACGGACCATCCGAGGAATGCGATGGTCAAGCCGGAGAAGACGACGACGGGGAAGCCAAACAGTGGCTTGCGGGAGAAGGTGGGCAGGATCTCGGAGACGATTCCCATCGCCGGCAGGATCAGGATGTAGACCTCAGGATGGCCGAACACCCAGAACAGGTGCTGCCACAGCAGCACGTCGCCGCCGCGCTCGAATACGAAGAAGTTGGTGCCGAAGAAGCGGTCGAAACCGAGTTCGACCAAGCCGATGGTGATGACCGGCATGGCCAGGGCCAGCAGGAAGGACGTGATGAACGCCATCCACGTGAAGATGGGCATGCGCATAAGCGACATGCCAGGGGCACGCAGATTGATTATGGTCACGATGAAGTTGAACGCGCCGAGCAGCGATGACGTTCCCAACACGAGCAGGCCGAGGACATAGAAGTCCATGCCGCTGGTGGGGGAGAACGTCGTGTTGGTCAGATTCGCGTAGGCAAACCAGCCGGCTGCCGGGGCGGTCATAGTGAACCAGCCAAGGTTCAGGATGATCGCGCCAAATAGGAATACCCAGTAGCTGAGGGCATTAAGGCGAGGGAATGCGACATCCCGCGCTCCAATCTGGAGTGGGACGATCCAGTTAAAGAACGCGACGCTGAGCGGCATGATGGCCAGGAAGATCATGGTCAGCGCATGCATCGTGAACAACTGGCTGAATACATTGGCGCCGATGAGAGTAGAATCCGGCACCGCCAACTGGAGCCGCATGAGGCTTGCCTCGATGCCGCCGACGAGGAAGAAGAAGAACGCCGTAACAAGGTAAAGCGTGCCGATCCTCTTGTGATCGATCGTCGTGAGCCAACTCCAGATACCGGTTGTCCCGGTGGGTCTCTCGAGGAAGCCCGTTAGCATAGCCATCGTCAACTACTCCTTCGGCCTGCCGCCCGTTACTTCAGGCTCTCCAGGAAGAATACGAGATCATCGAGCTGTTGGTCAGTGAGATCAAGGTCCGGCATCTCCGTGCCGGGCTTCACATCCGGCGCATTATTGAGCCAGCGCTTAAGGTTCTCAGCCGCCGGATCACGCTGCATGAAGTCCGGATCGGTCGGGACATCCTCGAAGAAGGCGCCCATATTCATATCCGCCGGGCCCTTGTGCAGCGTGTTTGCCGCGATGGTGACGCGCGACCCGAAGTGCGAGAGATTGGGGCCGGTCACGCCGATGGCCAACTCATATTCGTCCTCATTCGCGCCCTCAATGGTGTGGCAGCCGCGGCAGGCATTCTCCTTGAAGACGACCCAGCCCGCATCCATTGCCGCCGTCCTGTCCACCGCCGGTTGGCGCTCATTCTCAGCCCACGCTTCGTAGTCGGCGGACTCGCGAGCGAAAGCGACGGTGCGCATAAGGGCGTGTGAATCTCCACAGAATTCCTTGCACTGCCCTGCGTAGACGCCGGATTCTGTTGCGTTCAGCCACATGCGATTGACGCGGCCAGGCACGACGTCACGGCTGCCCGCGAGGCGTGGGACGGAGAAGCTGTGAATTACGTCATTCGACGACAATTTGAGGTTGATGACGGTATCGACGGGGATGTGCAGCTCATTAGCAGTGATGAAATCAAGATCGCCGTTCTCATCGAGATAGCGGTATTCCCACCACCATTGGTGGCCGACCACTTCAATGGTGAGGGAGGGGTCATCGGCGTACTCCGATGGCGCGTCATACGTGGCACCGATGCCTGCAACTGTTGGGATGGTGATGGCGATGACTATCAGAGAGGGCGCAATGGTCCACCCGATTTCAAGTGGGGTGTTGCCGTGTGTCTGGGGTGGGATGTCATTTTCCCGGCCGCGCCTGGCCCGGTACTTGAGGACTGCGATGGTCAGGAATCCCTGGACGCCAATGAAGATGACGACGGCGATCCAGAATACAAAGAGGAAGAGGTCTTGCTGGCTCTGGGCTACGTCACCCGCCGGATTCAGCGTACTCTGCGGCAACGCCAACTGGCAGCCTGAGAGGAGAACGACGGCCATGAAAACCGTCAGGACTCCTATTAGTTGGGTACCTTTCCCCATTCGGTTGAGCCTATCCAGAGCAATACCTCAACAGTTAGAGTTTGGTCGAATCTACGCCATTGCAAGTCTATCTGTCAGCGCGAATTTGTGTCAAGCGTCACAACCAAAAAGAACAGACCCCTATAATGGCCGCATGGACGTTCGAGTGAGGCTGTTTGCGGCACTGCGAGAGGCAGCGGGCGCTTCGGAAATCAGCGTTGAAATTCCGGAGGGCGAGCCCGTCTCGCGCCTGTTGGGCGAGGCGCAGCGTCAGCATCCGGCGCTGGCGAACCGTTGCGATGGCGTTGTTGTCGCCATCAACCAGGAATATGTCGATCAGTCAACGATTATCTCTGCGGGGGATGAAGTCGCGCTGATTCCGCCGGTGAGCGGAGGAGCCATCTCGGAAGCGGAGGCCGTGCAGGTTGGAGTGACGCCTGAGCCGCTGGACGCATTAAGGATTGCGGAGTCGCTCAAGGCTTCTTCCGACGGCGCGGTGCTCACGTTTGAGGGCATAGTGCGGGACAACAACCTGGGGCGGCACGTTCTGTTCCTTGAATACGAGGCATACCCGGAGATGGCTGAGGGCGTGCTGCGGAAGATTGGACGCGAGACAATCGAAGACTTCGATATTGGCAGCATAGCGCTGTGGCATCGGACGGGACGGCTTGAGATCGGAGACACCTCACTGGTTGTGGCCGTGGCCTCGCCGCATCGGCGTGCCGCGTTTGACGCGTGCCGCGAGGCAGTGGAAAAGGTTAAGGCGCTTGCGCCGGTCTGGAAACGCGAGGTGTGGGACGGCGGTTCCGAGTGGCTACGGGGCGCGGGATAGAGTCTCCTCTTATTTGTCGCTACCCGCTTCATACAGAACCGAGGCGACTTCCCGGATACGGGACAGGCTGGCAGACGCATAATCAGTGGCCTCATACCGCTGAATCTGCTGTTCCTTGACATGCAGCTTTTCGGCCAAGTCCTTTTGGCTCAGGCCGCGAGCAATGCGGGCCTTTATCAGGACATCCGGCAACTGCGAGATGAAGTTGAGCTGAACAGGCTCAAACCGGCCAGCTTTCAGGGATTCATATTCCCGCAGTTGATTCTCCAGATCAGTCAGCTGGCTGCGGATGGCATCTTCCTGCGCCTTGGCAATGAGGGGGTGGGCCGAAGAGGGATTCTGCTTGAGGTTTTCAAGCGTCCTGGCAAATCCCTCCGCCTGTGTCTTCGTAATTCTGTATTGCCGTTCATTCTTGATCATTCCAGGCCCCCTAAATCTATGGCCACAATTCCCTTGCGCCTTCCCGTTTCCCTGTCTGTCTGAAATAAATCCAGAAAGGACCAACCACCCAAATTGGCGATAGTGGCTGATGGAAACATCTCACCCATGTACTTCGCCTTTTGCGTTGCGCGCCCCTCATCAAACGTGAGAAGCACCGGGTCTAGAAGCTCCGGATCAACGCCGGACTCGTCCCAACAGGCATCGAAATCATTAGGTTCCTCCTTCACAGTGATGAAACTCCCGTTGAGCCACAGAGTCCTGCATCCGGCCGCCTTGAGGTTCTGGAGCGCAGCCCAAAGCCCCACCAGCAGCATCCGGCGGCGCACGTTGTAGCCATAGCGATCCACCAGTTCCTCCCAACTGCTCCAATGAACCCCCTGGGGCAAGAGGCCATCCTCTTCAAAGGCAGG
The DNA here is from genome assembly GCA_034428515.1 of Dehalococcoidia bacterium. Taxonomy (GTDB): domain Bacteria; phylum Chloroflexota; class Dehalococcoidia; order UBA6926; family UBA6926; genus VXMO01. Next base: position 179,495 of record DAOUHQ010000014.1, on the reverse strand, counting down.
TACCACAACACAACAATATTATTGTGTTCTGCGGAGTAAGTCAAGAATGGATGGGCGGCAACGCTGACTAAACGAGGTCCTTCGTCATGGTCACGTGCTCAATGCCGGCTTCCATAAACGTATCGCCCTGTTCGGCATAGCCCGCCTGCGCGTAGAAGTCCTTGACATAGGTCTGTGCGTGGAGGAGGGACTGAGCAAAGCCGCGTTCGCGGGCCGCAGTCTCCAGCGTCGCGAGAATCCTGTCACCGATTCCACGCCACCTTAGATCTTGCCGAACGGCCATACGGCCAATGCGGCACGTTTCTTCGCCCTCGTCCGCTAGCAGGCGGCCCGTGCCGACAACCTCATCCCTAATAAACGCAACCGCGTGGACGGCAGCATCATCGCGTCCGTCCCACTCCTCGTCGGCATCCACGTTCTGTTCATCGATGAAGACAACCCGGCGGAGGGCGAAGATCGCCTCCATGTCATCCGCTTCGGCGATGCGGACCACCACGTCCGCCTCATCATCCACGTCAGCCCCCTGCCCCATCAGATTCGCGTTGATGATCTCACGGGCCGCCTGCATGAGCACCGCACGCCGCTCGGTGCCAACCGACGATTTATCCATATACAGGCTGAGGGCTTGTTCAGGTTCAAGCGACTCTATTGCCATGCCGCGCTCAAGGCGGGTTCGCGTTCTGTCCGGCGCGTCGACCTGCACCGTGACTCCCGAAACGACGTGGGCTCCTGCTTGCCTCAAGAGATTTCGAACACGAATACGGTCTACGTCGCCCGCGAGTTCGGGGGGAGCCTGAATGACTACGCGGGCAACGGCATCGCTCACGTATGACGCGGCAAGACGGGTGGCAATCGTTCCCATGACATCCTGTTCACCGGAACGAATCGTGACAGTTATCGTCCTGAAGGGACGCGTCCAAACCGGCTGGAAAGTCCATGAGGCGGCGCGGCGTCCGGGTGGGAGAGCGGGATCGATGTCCACCACACAGAAACCCTTGTCGTCATTCTCCTCGGAGAAATCTACGCGATGGAGACTTCCGGAATAGACGGCTGGCGGGGCGTCTGCAATCAGTTGGCGGCGGTGAATGTGGCCGAGGGCGGCGTAGTCGATGGGATGAACCTGGAATGCGCTGGGGAGCAGCAGGTAGTCGTTTCCCATCATCATGCTGCGCTCGTGACCGATGGTGGCAGTGGTGGCGGTGGCGTGTGCGGACAGGATGGATGGCACGTTTGAGTCAAGTTCTCCGGCCATGCGTGTTATCTCATTGCTGAGAAAGCTTTGCATCCACTCGTTGACCTCTGTGGCGCTCTTGCCGTGCAGTTCAGAGCGAGCTGCGGCGGCGCTGCGACGCAACCACGGAACGGCAACAATCTGGACGGGGCCGGCGGCCGTCTCGATGCGGTGGACGGCGGGGCGAGAGGCGACGGTCACATTATCGACTGCGAGCGCGTCAAAGATGTCCAGCGCAGTCGCCCTGCCCTCCGTGTTGGGCACGTCATGGTTACCGGTGAGGAGAAACACCGGGATGCCGGCGAGTGCGAGGCGGCTGATGCGGCGGGCGAATTCCCGTTGGTGGGTTTGGGAGGGGTCCCGGGAGCGATAGGCGTCTCCGGAAAAGACGACGAGATCGGCGCGGGGTTCAGTCAGAGCAAATTCGACTAATTCGTCAAGGGCACGGAGTGCATCAATGAGACGCGACGGCATGCCTGTATAGGTGGCGGCGCGGTTGACACCCGGAGCGAAGGAGTCCGGCAGCGCGCTAAGTTCGTCTGATCTGATGGGGCGGCTGTGTGTCTCAACGCCGATATGCGCGTCGGCAAAGTGGATGATTCGCATGGGCGCTTAGCCCGTTAGGCGGTCTTCCAGCAACGCGCCAAGCTCAGCGATGGGGACGCGAACTTGTTCCATCGTATCGCGGTCGCGAATGGTCACGGCGTCGTCCTCCTCGACTGTCTGGAAATCGATAGTGACGCAGAACGGCGTGCCGATCTCGTCCTGTCGGCGGTAGCGGCGCCCGATGGATTGGGAGTCGTCATAGTCGGTCATCCAGCGCTTGCGGACGATGTCATAGACCTCCCGCGCCTTTGGCACGAGCTTCTCGTTGCGGGAGAGAGGGAGGACAGCAACCTTATAAGGCGCAAGATCACGGTGCAGCTTTAGCACAGTGCGACTCTCTCCGTTCACCTCTTCTTCCGTGTAACCGTCAACGAGGAAGGCGAGTAGGCAGCGATCGACGCCGCTGGCGGGCTCCACAACGTGGGGTATGAACCGCTCTTGCCGCTCGTCATCAAAGTACTCCAGTTTGCGCCCGGAGCTGTCCTGGTGTTGGCGGAGGTCAAAGTCGCCGCGGTAGGCGATGCCCTCCAACTCCGACCAGCCGATGGGGAAGAGGTACTCAATGTCATAGACGGCGGCGGCGTAGTGGGCAAGTTCATCCTGGTCGTGCTGACGGAAGCGCAGGCGCTCCGGGCTGATGCCGAGGTTCGTGTACCATTGCATCCGTTCATTGCGCCAGTATTCAAGGGAGTCAAAGCCGTTTTCAGGTCTGACGAAATATTCCATCTCCATTTGTTCAAACTCACGGGTGCGGAATATAAAGTTTCCCGTTGTAATTTCATTGCGGAACGATTTTCCTGTTTGCGCAATTCCAAAGGGGATTTTCTTGCGCGTGGCGGTTCTCACGTTCTCAAAATTCGTGAAGATTCCCTGCGCGGTCTCCGGCCGCAAGAAAGCGACTGCAGCGTCCTCTTCTACCGGCCCGAGGAAAGTCTTGAACATGAGGTTGAACTGCCGTGGTTCCGTAAATTGACCAACAGTTCCGCAGTCCGGGCATGTATCGTTCTCGATGTGGTCGGCACGCTGGCGGCGGTGGCAGCTGCGGCACTCAACTAGCGGGTCGGTGAATCCGGCGACGTGGCCGCTTGCCTCCCAGACGAGGGGACTCTGAATGATTGCGCTGTCAAGGCCGACAACATCATCGCGCTCCTGCACCATGGCACGCCACCACGCATCACGCACGTTCCGCTTGAGTTCAACGCCGAGGGGGCCGTAGTCCCAGGACGAGCCGATACCGCCGTAGATCTCGCTGGCGGGAAACACGAACCCCCGTCGCTTGGCGAGCGACACGATGGTGTTCATATCAGTCAGCGTCGGCTCAATAGTCACGTGGCGAGGCCTCCAACGGAATATGGGCAATATTGCGCGGCGGGCATCGCTGGCAGTGCCAACGACGCTCAGTTATAAGGATACAGGAGAGAGTGCGGTGACAAGGGGATGTGGGCTAGTCAACTGCTTAGCACCGGATGGGCAATCCCATAGCGTTCCGCCGCCAATTCAACGGTTTCCTGAATCAAATCGACGGGAACCACCGTGGCAAGTCCAGAGTTCTCCTGGACGATCAGCCTGGGAGTTCCGGTCTGCTCACTCAGGGCCACGTCAACGAACGGCTGATAGGCAGCCACAACGCCAATCAACTTGGGATCCGGGCGCGTTTGCCCATACGAGAACATGGTTGGCTTCAGAATGACCGGGCCTCCGCTATTTCCCGGGAAGACAAACGAATCTATCAGGAACTCCTTGGAGCGACGCTCATAACAGTCTTGAATCCGGGCAATAACTCCTTGCCGGACGATCACATAATTCTGCTCAGCGCCGGCAAGACCAAGTGGAAAGCCGAGCACAAAAACTTCGTCTCCCTCTGAGACGGAGCCGCCCTTCATAGACTCAAGCCGTTCCGTCTGTCCGTTACCCGTGAAGAATGCCATTTTGACATCTCTCAGGGCTTGCCCAAGTGAGTCTATTAGCAGAACGGCAACGTCAACGTCCTCGTCAGGATGAAAGATCCAGTGATCGTTTGGTCCGCCATCATTCGGGGGGAGGGGCAGTATCTTGGGAGCAGTCCCGGCGAGGGCATTGAATCGTATTTGCGGGCTGCGTATCCCCTTCACAACGTGCCGGTTAGTGACCAGATAAACATAGTATCGGCCCTCATTCCCCGAAGGCTGTCCATACAGGAAACCGGAGGCGGCGTACCGTATGTTTCCGTCCTTGTCCGGCGTCCCTAGCGCGACGACTTTGTCCAGGAATGTGGGTGGAATCAAGGACATTCTGGTTTCTCCTCATCAATCCGAGGCAGGTATTTCTACTATCAATTATTGCAAGAGGTAGCAAGAGTTTGCCTAGTCGGCATGAGGTCGGCGGGCGTTAAGGTATGTATCCGGAAAACGCGTATCAGATTCCCGCCTTCGCGGGAATGACGAAGGGCTTAGTCGAGGCCGCGTTTGTCGAGGATCTTGTCTACTTCGCCTTCGCGGGCCTGGCCGATCATTTCCTTGACGCGGTCAGGCATCTCGATGCCCGCCTCGTCCATGCGTTTCTCAGCCCATCGTCCGATGTTTGACGGGTCACGCCAGTAGTCGTGGCCGGGCGCGTCGGGGTCACCGGATGCCTCGTGTCGAGAGGCGGTGGAGCGGACGTAGGCGGCGCGGGACATCACCTTTTCAGTCTTGTTGGAGCCGCAGTGGGCGCATTCCTGCTCCGTGGGCAGCTCCTCGGGTATCACCTTGTAGAAAGTGCTGGAGCGCTTGCCGCATTCGTTGCATGAGAATTCGTATATGGGCATTGTGTCACCGCCCTCTCTGCCGCACCCTCATCACGCCGTTAATCGTACCCGTCATCGAAGTAGCCGTCATCCATGCCATCGTAATCGTCATCGCTGGGCGCGTCATCAAATGCCGAAAGGCGGTCATAGTCGCGGTAGAGGTCCTGCCGCGAGCGCACGACGGCAACACGTGAGACCTTGCGTCGCAGTGACGCGCCGCCGCAGTGATGGCACGTGGGGTCACCGATGGGCGCGGAGACGGAGCGGGTGAAGACGCTTGTGTCCTTACCACACTGCTCGCATTTGAATTCATAGATAGGCATGGCCTGGTCAGTCTAACAGAGGGGGTATGGCCGCTCATATTCTTCGACAGGCCCAGGGTGAGCGAGAATAGGTGGGAATTGGGGAGTCCTTAGCGCGTGTCCTGGATGGCGTTCTTGTGCCAGGTGAGCCGCAACACCCTACCCCGCCGGTCAAAGACAATGGCGACGACATCGATGCGTGTGTGCTCCGGGAGTTCCTCGGTTTCATGATCCTGCCGGTACGTTTCGATGAGGCGGGCGAGGCGATCGGCCTTGGTGGGAGTGACAGACTCCTCCGGAGTGCCAACGTTGGGCGTGGAGCGGCTTCGAACCTCGACGGCCACAAGCGTCTCGTCGATGACACCAACGATATCGAGCTCTCCGGCGCGGTAGCGGACGTTCTCCTCCAGAGTATGAAAACCCTCGGATTCAAGTTGTCGCCGGGCAAGGCTTTGGGCATGCAGGCCGCGCCTGGAACGGGTGGTTGGAGTTGTCTGTCGATCCTTCTTCTGCACGGCTGAGTCCTATACACGTATCCCTTATACTAATGTGGCCATTGCGCCGTATTCGGCCAGGAGGAAATATTGGGCGAAGATTTTACCCATTCGGCTGTGATTCTCGCCATGCAGCTGGGCATCATCCTTGTGGTAGCCAAGCTTGCCGGCGATTTCACCGAGCGCATTCTGCGGCAGCCGGCTGTCATTGGGGAGTTGGTAGCGGGCATCATCATCGGCACGGTCGCGATTCATGGGTTTGAGCCGCTCGGCTACGAACCCATCGGACTTTTTGAAGAGCTATTTGAGCCACCGGAGGAAGGGGCGGTCATTCCCGTCCCGAAGACGCTTTTTGTATTCGGGCAGGTGGCGGCCATCATCCTGCTGCTAGAAACGGGCCTGAATACGGATCTCAAGGCGTTCCTGCGGTTCGTGCCGCAGGCAAGCGTGGTTGCCATCGGCGGCGTGGTTGTTCCCTTTGCGCTGGGGGCATACGCGACTGTCTTGTTCGGATTCGCCGACTCTTTCTTCTCTGCCCCTGCCCTGTTTGTGGGAACCATCATGACCGCGACGTCCGTGGGCATCACGGCCCGCGTGTTGGCTGACTTACTCCGCCTGGACTCGCCGGAAGGTGTGACGATTCTCGGCGCAGCTGTTGTGGACGATGTGCTCGGGATCCTGATATTGACGGTTGTTGTCGGTGTGACGGCAGGCGAGTCCGTTGGGGCGGCTACGGAGGCGGCCTCATTCGAATGGACTGAGGTGGCCATAGTTGGCGCCAAGGCAATCGGCTTCTGGCTGGTTCTCACTGTCGGCGGGATAATGGGCGCGAGGTACATCGTCCGCGCAATCAACAGCATTCGCGTGGAGGGCGCAGCAATCGCGATCGTCTTCGGTATCGGGTTGTTTGCAGCGGCGTTGGCGGAGATGTTCGGGCTGGCGATGATCATTGGCGCGTACTCAGTTGGCCTGGCATTGTCTCAAACAGAGCTCCGCAATCAACTCCATCAGCCCCTTAACGGTCTATACCATGCGATGGTTCCCGTGTTCTTTGTCGTGATGGGAATGATGGTGAACATCGAGGCGATGCGAGAGGCTCTGCTATTCGGAGTAGTCGTCGTGGTGCTGGCCATCATCGGCAAGGTGGCGGGATCAGGGCTGCCGGCATTGGCGGCGGGATTCAGCCGTATCGGGGCGTGGCGCGTGGGCGTTGGAATGGCGCCGCGCGGCGAGGTGGGTCTGATAGTCGCCGGCATCGGTGTGTCACAGGGCCTGATTGGACAGGATCTCTTTGGCGTCGCGATTCTAATGACAATTGCGACGACGCTTATTGCACCCGCCGTGCTGGTGTCTGCGTTCCGCAACAACGCTCCGGGCCTGCGCAGGGACCAGGTGACGGAGGGACAGGTTTAGGGAACTGAGCGGGGTATGATGGAGAGGCGCCGCAACGCGTCATCATGCCCCTGTAGCTCAGCGGATAGAGCACCAGCCTCCGGAGCTGGTGGCCCGGGTTCGAGTCCCGGCAGGGGTATTTTTTGCTTCGGGACGGCCTGAACGGCCTTCGAGGTTACGGTTTTGGCGTCCATTCTGCCGGCGCGCTTCCCATCTCGGGCTTCACCTGGCGGACCTTCTGCCGACCATATACCCGGCCAGGAGCCCCGCAGAGAGCAGCAGGACTCCACCCAATACCATGCCAATGCCACCGAGGCCGCTCGCTTCCCCTGTGGCTCCGGCCTGTGGGGTCGACAGATCAGGCGTAGATGCCGCTCCGGTCAAATCCGCCGTCGCGGTGGGCGCAGGCGGCGGCGTGCTTGTAGGCTCGGGCGTGGGTGTGGACGTCGGCTCGGGAGTGGCCGTCGCGATGGGTTCGGGTGTGGGTGTTGGCGTCGGTGTGGGCGTGGGTGTTGGCGTCGGTGTGGGCGTGGGTGTCAGTGTCGGCGTGGGTGTCGGTGTCGGCGTTGGCGGGGGGCCGACTCGTATGCTCGATGCGCCGTCCACCGATTCCTCCGCCCTGTTCAGATCCTTGATGACCCCGGAGAAATCGTAGGAACGCTCGGCGGTGGGGGCGGTCACGGTATACCTGAAGTTTGTCTCCCCCAGCAACGTGAAGGTGAGGGTCTGTCCGTCGACGGCAACCTGAGACTCAGAGAGGTTGGAGCCTGTGTAGGAGAACCCGCGAGGCAGCGTCTCCACGAGCTGCCCAAGACCGCCATGTCCCGTGAGGGACATCGTGACATCCAGGCTCCCACCTGGGAGCACATACGACGCGGAGAAGGACCTGACTGCCCTGTGCGATGTCGCGTCCACCTGAGCAGAGGGCAGCGGCCCCACTACCCAGAGGGCCATCCCGGCAATCGCCAACACAGCCAACGCCCTCTTGATCAACGTTCTGCTCCCCTTTTGCCCTCTCTTCGTTCTACTTCCCTGCCGCCATCGAGTCAGCCGTCGAAGTAGGCGTTGATGACCGCTATTGCCTCTTCCTTGCTGATGACGTTATTGAAGTAATCGATGGCTGCCGCGATGGCCTCGTCCCGTTCGATTACTCCGTTGTCGTCCTTGTCATACTGACCAACCATGCCCCCCAACCCCAGGTTCAACACTGTAACCGTCACCTCGATGGAGTCGTCGGCCCCCCGGTCGTCCTCTACGTTCACAACGAGGGAGTAGCTGCTCCTGGTCTCGTAGTCCAAGGGCTCCCTGGCCCACAACTGGCCAGTCCTCGAATGCACCTCAAAGAACTCGGAATCGACGCCTTCCAGGGTGTAGGTCAGATCGTCATCGTCGGGGTCCTCGGCCGTCAGCGGAGCGCCGATGCTCTTGCCCGCCTCCGTGTCCTCAAAGACGAGCCGCTCGGTCGTCCGGCCGTCCCTGAACTCAGGCGGCCGATTACGTGGCGTGCTGCTCCCTCCTCCGCCACCGCCGCCACCTCCTCCGCCGATCCTGGGTGTTGGCGTCGGCGTAGGCGGAAGAGGAGGTTTGGGGCCTCCTTCGTCATCGTTGGTGATGGTGACGGTAGCAGTGGCCGAGCCGCCCTGAAGGTAGGGAAGGCCGGAACTCGCGTACGACAGCGACACCGTGAAGTTCTCGTCCCCTTCGTCGTACATGTCATCTGTGATATCTATGACGATCTGCTGCTCTGCGCGGTACCGCAGGTCACCATTGACAGTCGTCGGGCCAAAATCGCTGTGGCGGATTGTTTCGGTTTCGCTCACCGAGGTAAAGTCGGACCCTTGCTGAGCGCTGCCGCCTCTGGTCGTAACCCTTACATCAAAGGAGACATCCGAGAGAGGCGAACTGTCCACTGTGGTTATGGACTGGGCGTACAGCGTAACGCTGCCTGCATCCTCGCTGACCTCTACGTCAGTTTCCTCCCAACTGAGATTGACCGGCACGTACTCGTCGTCAGTGACTTTGACGGTGACGACGGCTGCGCCGCCCTGCAGGTGAAGCGGCGATGGATCGTCATACTCAAATGTGACCGTGAAGTCCTCTTCGATTTCGTCTGTCGTGTCATCTGCAATAGTCACCGTGACTCGCTTGGCGGCACGGTAGCGACGATCGCCGTTGATGTTCACCCTGCTGAAGTCTGTGCGCTCAAAAGTCAGCGTCTCATCAACCTGCGTGTAGTCATCGGGCTGCGCGGCGGCGCCGTTGGTGGTGTAGACCGAGGCATCGAAGGTGAAGCCGTCTTCAGGCTGCTTGTCCACGGTAGTGACGGCCCAAGCGTTGAGGGTGACGCTTCCACCATTCTCATTAACGATTATGTCGGACCGATCCCAGCTGATTGTCACCGGCACGTGTTCATCGTCTTCGATGGTGATTGTTGCGGTCTGGGGTCCTCCCGTTAGGTGTGTCAGGCCGGGAGTTAGATAATTAATGGTTACTCGGACTCTTTCATCTGATTCGTCCACGGTGTCATTGATGATGACGACGCTGAAGTCCCTGGTCGCCCGGTAGCGCTGCTGCCCATTAACGTCGGTCTGGCTGAAGTTGCTGGCGACAAAGGTCGCAGATGTGGCAGGAGGTGTATAGTCGTCGTCTGGAGTTGTGTCCAGATCCGTAGTCGTCAGTGTCACATCAAAGGTGAAGTCTGCCGCTGGCGGCGCGTTCAGAGTCGTTGTGAAGACGGCTGTCAGCGTGATAGTTCCAGCGTCTTCTCCAACATCAAATATCGACTGCTCCCATTCAAGGGTTATGGGTATATCATCCGGCAGGGGTGTGCCGGTCTCTGTGTCGGACCATGCCCCGTCCCCTGCGGAGTTGACGCCGCGAACCTGTACGTCATATTCGGCGCCATTCTCGAGGCCGCTGATGACGTAGCGCAGGTCGCCACTTCTCCAAGCGTTGTCACGGACAGTCCAATTGGCGTCGTCTGTTTCGTCCTCGCTGGTCTTGATGAAACGCACGTCGTATGCAGTTATCGGGCCGCCGCCGGTATCCGAGGGAGCAGTCCAGACGACAGCCAGTGTTCGATCGCCGCGGGAGATGTTGGTGATAGACGGCGCTGACGGAGGGACTATCGTCGGCGCCTCTGCCGTTATCTCAGACCAGGGACCATTTCCGGAGTCATTGTGTGCCCGAACTTGAATGTCGTACTTTATCCCGCCCTCCAGCCCGGTGATGGTATAGCTGCGGTTGGTCAGGCTCCCGACGCCCGTCTCCAGAGTCCATTGGTCATCGCTCTTGTCGGCCGCGCTCTCCTCGATGTACCGCAGGTCATATGAGGTGATGGCGCTTGTGCCGATGTCGGTTGGCTCTTCCCACTCAACGGTGAGCGTGCCTCCACCTGGCGTTACCATGTCGACTTTAGGCTCGGCCGGCTTGAAGCCGTGGCCGTAAATTGTGAGTCCCCAGGAAGTGAGCCTCTCGGGCGTGCCGCCTTGGCGCTTATAGTCCGTAATCCGCAGAGTCCATGTGCCCTCCGCAGTCTCACCCAGGTGTTTCGCCGAACCGAACCGGAAGGCGGTACGCAGGCTCACCCTCTCGCCAAGGTCAGCATAAGGCGTAAGGACGGAGACAGCTCCGGACGGCGAGATCAACTCCACGGTAAGGTCACGAAAGCTGGTGTGGCTGAAATGCGTGTTGATCTCGACATACTCGATGAACTCCACGAAAGACCCCACGCTGAGCGCGGTGGACACCTGGCGTGGCGCGTCGGGTTCGCCCACGACCGCCGCAGCATCTGGAATGGACAAGTTGATAGTCCCCGAATCCACGGTGATCTCCCGAAAGTCGGGGGCATTTGACCAACTCGCAGCAAGGTCGGTAGCTGCTTTGGCATCTACCATGCCGAAGCCGTATTCGTGGTTGAAGTTGTAGCGGTCAGTCGTCGATCCGTACTTCAACGCGCCATCTTCCCAGCCGGTGTTGTCAGGATCAACCTGGCGGGCGGAGGCTGCAAGAATGAGCTTGACGTCACGCCACGTCAGCGCCGTATTCGCCTCCCGGATGAGCGCGGCTACTCCTGAGACCATTGGGGCCGCTGCGCTGGTTCCGCCAAATCTGCCCCAATACCGGTTTCCGTTGTCGGTAGTAGTTATTCCGGGCTGCCCTACTCTGCCGCTGTTGGATGGACCGCACACCCAGAGATTCGACCCAGATTCCGAGTAGTCGCTGCGTTTGTCATCGTGGCCAACCGCGCACGCGGCAATGATGGGGTAGAAGTTGGCAACCTCATCAAGATTTGAGTAGTCGTTGTCTTCACCACCGTTTCCTGCGGACCAGACGTAGACGACTCCCTTACCGCCATAGCCGTTCGTGACACCGTCCTCAACAGCCATCTCCCATAGCTCCGTTGCATATTCCGGTCTGCTGTAGTCCGGAGAGCCATAGCTGTTATTCGACACGGCCGTAACTGCCGAGTTGCGAGACATGGCATCTGCTTCATTGGCGTCGGACTGTTCCTCAAGATAGTTGTAGCCGTAGATCGTGGCCTCGGGAGCCACCCCGCGAATTCCCAGAGCGTTGTCTTTGGCGGCGATTATCCCTGCAACCGACGTGCCGTGCCATTCAAAGTAGTCATATATGTCGGTCTGGTCCGGATCATAGTTGTGGTTGAGGGAGGTATCAACGTTGTCGGTCAGGTCTTCGTGCGTAAAGTGCATCCCGTCGTCCACTACCACCACGTTGATGCCATCTCCCGTATACGTGGGCCACACATCTTCTACACCTATATCTTCGCCGGCGCTGTTGCGAAACTGGTCATCGTTGTTCAAATGCCACTGGCAACCGTACAGAGGATCGTTTATGCCTGAAGACCTGGAGATAGCGGAGCAACTATTCTCGAAGTAGGTATAGCTGCCTTCCACAATTGCCCTGACTGTGTAGCGTCCTGTATCGGTCGTTTCCTTGCCTGTCACTTTGAGGTGGTATGTTCCGGCGTCCAGTGTTCCCTGGAAGATGAATCTCGAGTCAAAGTGAATCGAGTCAAGAGGGGCCGCCATGCTATTGGAATCGAGAAGTTCGGCGCTGAGGTCGGTGGCAGTGCTCACTCCGCCAACGATCACGTGAGTCGTCTCGTCCAGGGTCAGGCTGAAATAGTCCGTGTCGCCGGCCGGTTCAATGGTTCCTCCCGCAGCGCGGCCCAGAGTCAGTGCCTGAGCATCGGCAATTGTGCTGCCCGGCTCGATGATTTCCGTCATGTGCACCGAGAACGGTCCATCTGATCTGTCATCGAAGGAACTCACGGCCAAAACATAATTCCCCGCCGCGAGTTCTCTCCGAATAAGAAAGTTCGTCCTCCCGCCAGGCAGGTAGCCGTCGTCGTTGCCCGCGATTTGGGTGCCCCCACTAAACTGGGAATTCGTGCGATACAACCTACCGACTGTATCCGGGAACCCGGATGAGCGAATTGCAACTTCCGTTGCTTCTGACAACAGAATCCGATAATTGTCGACATCCTCTTCCGGGTCTATCGTGCCAATGACCGAACCATCAAGGTTAAGGAAGGGCGCTGTGGTCCATGCAAGTGAGTCTTCGAAGCCGCGCACCCGCAAAGAGTAGGTAGTATCAGTGGACCCGAATCCCGTGACTTTGAGGTAGTACGTTCCCGCGCTGAGCATCTTCCACAAGAAGAAGGCGTCGGGGTTGGGCAGCACTGCGCCATAGTCATCACTCTTAATCAGATCACCATTGCTGTCCTGCAGCTCGCCAACCGTATCCAGGTCTCCCTGCGTGTAGATCCAGAAGTCTGACGTTTCTGTCACTGTGAAGGTGAAGTAGTCCACATCGTCAGTGGGGTCTATGACGCCCCACACCCTATCGGTAGTCGAGACGGTGGTGGCATCGGTGCGGCTATCGCCGTGATCTGCAGGTGTCGCGGCGGTTGTGGCCGACCACGCGCCGTCAACGTCGTCTTCGTCGACAGCGCGCACCTGGACATCGTATTCGGTGTCGTTGGTCAGGCCGGTGATTGGGTGCGTCAGGCTGTCATCGCCGTCCTGCCAGACGTCCTCTTCAACGGTCCAGTTAGAGTCAACCGTTTCGTCAGAACTGGTCTCGATGTATCGCACGTCATAGACTTTGACATTCGACGTGATTCCGGTTGGAGCAGTCCATGAGACGAACACGGCGCGGTCATCGGCCCGCACAGTGATGGTGGGAGCGGGCAATGCCGGGGTTCCGACTGTCGTTCCGGACCATGCCCCGTCACCGACAGAGTTAACGGCGCGCGCTTGAACGTCGTATTGCACGCCATTCTCGAGGCCGGTGATGGTGTATTCCAGCGCGCCGGAAGTCCAGGCATTGTCCACGACAGTCCAGTTTGCGTCGACCGACTCGTCATCGCTGGTCTTGATGTGCCGGACGTCGTAGGCGGTGATGCCCGTTTCACCCGAGGGGGCCGTCCAGACAACGGCTAGGGTCGTATCGCCCGACGTTACCGAGTCAATGGTGGGTGCGGCGGGAGTGTTGGTCTGCGCACTGGCATAGCCCAAGAGCAGCAAGAGGCTGAGCAGCGCGACCACTACGGGCGCCAGGCTTTTCGGGCGAAGCGTCCTGAGCATCTCCTCAGCTGCCCCTCGGATCGGCTAGCGCGCAACGATTGTAACGGCTGTCACGAATGGCCAATTCAACGGGTAGTTCATCACTTGGCAACGGACTCTCTGCGCCAGTTGGGGCTGGATACAACTACACCGTCCAGGACCGCCAGCGTGTTGGCAAGTTCAAGGGACGGAAATCCGGGATCCGTCTCCACAAAGAAGCCGTTGTCCGCATAGTCCAGTTCAGAAACGTCGCTACGCTTGATGCTGTTATCGGCGAAAAATGAGTCCACCTGGGCGCTGTTCCATTCCGAGTCAAGCACGAGCAGCACTCCGCCGGGGAGGGTCATAAGCTCACCCGACTCAGAGCGAAAAACGGGCAGAGTGCCATCGCGCGGACTGTCGCTCGCGCCTCTGACAACGTTGCCACTATTTGCTCCAGGCGACTCCGCAAGATCGTTCTGGAGGTAAACCGTGAGAGTTCTATCGCCGTCTACCCATGAATATGGACGGCCCTGTTCGGACCCTGCTGACGAAGTACCCTTCTGTGAGGGGTCCTGGTCGGTTGATATTATTCCGTCATTCTTTCCTGAACTGCTGCGAGCATTCGGAGACAAGAATTCGAGTCTCTCGTCAGAATTTTGGCCAAGCGGGGATGTCGACGGGGAATCCGCCGTGTCAGAAGTAAGGGCAACGGCCGCTACGGTGGACTCTTCTGTGTTGGCAGGCTCAACCGTTTCTCGCGTCGGCGTAGTCGAATCGCATCCGACCAGCACGGCGGTCACGCCTGGTACAAGGGCAGCTATGGCCAGCAGGACAAAGATTTTTCTCATTTCAGTCCACCTGTACGTCGTTAATTGTATTCGAAGTAACGGACGTTGAGTATCAATTGGACGCGGAACTACTGAAGCGCCTTGTGAATAGGAAATGATGCGCCCCAGTTATGGGCGGTAAAGTCCGCTCCCACCGACAGACTGCCGTCATGCCTCGAATATTGAGTTGCAGACCCCCTGTGCGCGAAGAGCTAACGCCGAGTGGCGGTCACGCTGCATGGGACACTCGTCGGGCTCACTAGCCTTGCCGCGCCCTGCCGACCGCCGTTTTCAGCTCCACCTCCAATAGGAAAGTTCGCAATACAGTCCGCCCAGGTGAATTTTTTGTCCACTGTTTTGGAATTAAGGCTCCCGCATTCGATCAATTGCTACACCATTCCTTGTCTATTGATTTAGTGCCTTAGTGGAACTCACGCGCGTGGAACCACCCATGCGCTTGCCCAAACCCCGGCTATATGCGAGACTCCGCACCATGCCGAACCTGCCGCATGCCGATATTGTTGGGAGCCTTATCAGGCCGCCTGACTTGCTTGCCGCTCGCGACGACGTTGCGGCCGGACGACTATCGCCTTCAGAGTTCAAGCGCATCGAGGATGCAGCCGTCGATGGCGCAGTAGCCGCGCAGGAGGCCGCGGGGCTGGAAGTTCTCACGGACGGCGAGATGCGCCGTCTCTCATTCCAGAGCCAGATGCCCGAGGCCGTGGAAGGCTTCGGCGAGTTCGATATCGACGCGTTCCTGTGGGGTGATTGGCGGGGAGACGAGCGGGTTGGCGACGCCCCGAAAGAACGACCTGCGACGCTCGGCGTCGTCAGCAAACTCAGACGCAAGCGCCACCTGTCTGCAGAGGAATTCACATACCTTCGCGGCCACACAACGCGGTTGCCAAAAGTCACCTTGCCGAGTCCAAGCCTGTTCGCCAATTTCTGGTCGCCGGCCAGATCCATTGAGGCCTATCCCACGCTTGATGCGTTCCTGGCGGATGTCGCGCAGATCATCCGGGAGGAGATTGAGGAACTGATAAGGCTTGGCGCAACGTATATCCAGCTAGACGCCCCACACTACCCGCTCATTCTGGATCCGACCTGGGCAGCCTTCTACGAATCTCAGGGCATATCCGGGGAGGACTGGATCGCGCAGGGAATCGACTTGGACAACGCGGTGATGGAGGGCTTCACGGAAGCGGTGTTCGCTTTCCACCTTTGACGTGGTAACCAGGGCAGCCGTTGGCTGGCCGAAGGCGGATACGACCGAATCGTCGAGCCCGTTCTCCAACGGGTCAACGCGCATCGGCTCATGCTGGAATACGACGACGAGCGTTCAGGCTCGTTCGAGCCTCTTCGCGGCGTGCCCAACGATAAGACGGTGGCGCTTGGGCTCGTCACCACCAAGTCGCCTCGCGCTGAGACCCCGGCAGAGCTTGCGACCAGGATCACTGAGGCAGCCGAGCACTTCCCTCATGAGCAGCTTGCCATCAGCCCCCAGTGCGGCTTCGGCACGTCTGTTGTGGGCAATCGCCTCGCCATCGAACAGCAGAACGCCAAGCTGCAACTAGTCGCGGAGACCGCCCGAGACGTTTGGGGATAGGCCCCCATCATTCCCTTAATAGGGATATTTGGCGTTGAGATTTGGATCAGGGGTGGATGTCACTTGCTCGTCAACAGGTCGCGCGCCCTGGCTCTTGCGGCGTCCATGTCAGGAACAATCAGTCCCTCCGGCATGGTGGCACGCAGCCCGAATGCATCCAGGGTGTCCGTGACCGGCCGCGTCAATCCCGTGATGACAACACAGCCCTGCCGGCGAACGGCCGCGATCCTGATGAGGTCCGCAATCGCCACGGCGGCAGAATCGTCAATGAAGTAGGTGCGGGACATGTCAAAGATTACGACCTGATGCCCAAGGATGTCCGCACGGACAATGCGGCTTACTTCACGGGTTGAGGCCACGGTGACTCGATCGGGGAAAATAACGATACCGGCGCGGGCCTCATACGGATCCGCCTCATCCGCATCCAGCAACACACTGTCAAGAATGGGGGCGGAGATGAGGGCCTCGGTCTCCAGTTTCTCGCGCCGCCGGGCGCCGGTCAGGGCAGAAACGACGACTCCTGCCACGACGGCGAGAGTGATGTCCACGAAGAGCACGAGGAAACAGGTTAGCGCCATCACAATTACGTAGTCGGCAGGCACGCGATGCAGACGC
Organism: Dehalococcoidia bacterium; assembly: GCA_034428515.1. Lineage (GTDB taxonomy): Bacteria > Chloroflexota > Dehalococcoidia > UBA6926 > UBA6926 > VXMO01. The sequence continues at coordinate 163,086 of DAOUHQ010000014.1, read as the reverse complement.
TTGATAAATCGCGAGTCGATGATGTTCCATCCGTTGATGAAGAGGATGCCAGCGAGGACCGCAAGGGGGATACGTTCCGCTATCGGCCCAAGAAATAGGATGGTTGAGATGATAAGGGCGGCAACGGTTAACCCTGCCACCTGCGTGCGCCCGCCGCTGAATGCGTTGGCAAACGTGCCAGGGGTCACGCCACCCGGCAGGCCGCCGATCAGGCCGGCAACCACGTTCCCGATGCCTTGCGCTCCCAATTCCTGGTTGGGCTTATGCTGCACCCCCGTGATCGTGTCCAGTGGGAGAGCGACGATGAGTGTCGACAGTGAGCTCAGAAGCGCCATGGCGAAGGCGGGCTGCGCAAGCCGGATGACTGTATCAAGCGAGAATGCGGGCAATTCCGGGGCAGGCAGGCCTTGCGGGATAGTGCCGATGGTCGGGGCCCCGGCGAAGAACAGCACTGCCAGGATTGTTCCGCAAACCAGTACAGCGAATTGAGACGGGGCGATTTTCAAGAGCTTTCCTCGCCACGCCACTCCCAGCACGACACAGAAGACCGCAACGGCGAGTGCCTCCAGGTTGGCATCTCTTATCGCATCAGGCATCGCGCGGATGCTGTCGAGCGCGGTGCCGCCTGGCGATGCGCCGAGGGCAAGCAACCCTTGCTTGATGATCAGGAGGATTCCGAAGGCTGTGAAGAACCCGGCAATCAACGAGTACGGAATATAGGAGACATATCGCCCCAGCCGGAGTGCGCCAAAGCCCATCTGGATCAGCCCGGCGAGAATAGCTGCCGTTGCGGCCTCGGCAAGACTGTCTGCATATTGAGAAACGACAGCGGCCATCGTCAGCGTGACGAGGATATTCGGGCCGGAGATCATCCCCCGTGTACCGCCAAAGAGTGCGGCAAAGAGGCTGACAGCCGCCGCGCCGTACAGTCCCGCGACCGGGCCGAGGCCGGAAATCACGCCGTAGCCAACTGAGGCCGGGAGAACAATGCTGCCCGCAGTCAGACCGCCAAGAACGTCGCCGCGGAGTTGGCCCCAACTGTATGACGGTCGAACGTGGAGCTTGTTCAATGCCGTTTGAGTAATTGACATGATCCTGATAGAGAGTCTCACTTGCTCATCTATGATAGATAAATCGAGCTGCGACGTATTGGCAGGCACGAAGCGGCTACATATAGTGAACACGGGCCTGCTATCTGAGAATCTGCTTACTGGGGTTTGCGGGAGAGGGTTCATGGCACAAGATGATTCCCAAATGGGCGAACCCATTGCCATTATCGGTATGGCCTGCCGATTCCCCGGCGCCGATGACTACGATGCCTTCTGGCGCTTGTTGGCTTCAGGCACTTTCGTCCAGACAGAAGGAACGATCGGCGAAGGGCCGGGCCGAATGGGCCAGTTCCTGGAACTCACTGAGGGCCAGCAGGGAGAGAAGTTCTACGCGGCATTCATCGACGATATTGACAAGTTTGATGCCGAATTCTTCCGTATATCTCCTGTAGAAGCTCAACTGCTCGACCCGCAGCAGCGCTTGATGTTGGAGACGTGCTGGCGGGCACTCGAGGACGCGGGAATCGATGCGGATAAACTGCAGCGCTCCCGGACCGGAGTGTATGGCGGCGTCAGCAATCACGAGTATCGAAGCGCGGCCATCGCATCAGTCACGCCGGACGACCCTACTACAAGTCTGCACGCATTAACGGGCAGCTCATCGAACACTGCCATCGGTCGAGTCGCATATGTCCTGGACTTGCGGGGCCCGGCCGTCACTATCGACACTGCCTGCTCATCTTCCCTTGTCGCCATTCACCAGGCCGTTACGGGTCTCAGGCGAGGAGAGGCGGATCTGGCGCTTGCCGGAGGCGTCAATGCCATCCTGTCCGCAAAGATATCCAGCCTCCGGATGAATGCCGGCATGTTGTCGCCAAACGGCCGATGCAAGACTTTCGACGAGGATGCGGACGGCTATCTGAGGGGGGAGGGCTGCGGTGTCATTGCGCTTAAGCGGTTGAGCGATGCCGAACGAGACGGCGATCGCATTTGGGGTGTTATCCTCGGTTCTGCCCTGAACCAGGACGGCGCAAGTCAGGGCCTCACGGTCCCGAACGCGGCCTCGCAGGAAAGCGTCATCCACGATGCTCTTGCGACCTCGGGCATCTCGGCAACGGACGTGGACTATATGGAGGCGCATGGAACCGGCACACCCGTGGGCGACCCGGCTGAACTGCAGGCCGCAGCCAGCGCGTACGGAAAGAATCGGCCGACTGACAAACCTCTCCTGATTGGATCGGTCAAGACCAACTTCGGACACCTTGAAACCGCATCCGGCATGGCAGCGATTATCAAGGTCATCCTGTCCATGCGGCGGGGCGTCATCCCACCCCATCTGCATTTTGAGAATCCGACCAGCGCGATTAACTGGGAAGAAGCCAATCTAAACGTCACGACGGAAACAACTGCCTGGCCTCGCGTCGACGGCCGGACGCCTGTTGCCGGCATCAGCGGATTCGGATGGTCCGGCACAAACGCGCACATCATCGTCAAGGGCTATGGCGAACCGGAGACACCCTCCTGGCTGGGATCCGGAACACCGTGGCCGCTTGGCGCTCCGCAAACGATTGCCAATCCCGTGGCGGCTGAATCAGTCGGTCTACGCGAAACACGATTCCTGCCTCTTTCCGCCAAGTCTCCCGATGCCTTGCGCGAGCTGGCAGGACGGTATCTCAATCGACTAGATGAACTCTCCGGCGGACCTGCCGATGACGTCAGCGCTTCAGACCCTGCCCTATCAGACATGGCCTGGACTGCGAGCATTGGTCGCAGCCAGTTCCGTTATCGATCAGGCGTTGTCTACCAGGACGCTGGTTCGCTCCGGGAGGGATTGGCGCAAATAGGCGAAAACGTGCCGCAGAACCCGACAACGGCTCCCTCAAAGATCGCTTTCGTCTACACAGGTCAGGGCAGCCAATGGGTCGGTATGGCGCAGGCCCTCTATGAGACCGAACCGGTAGCGCGAGAAATCCTTGATCGATGTGAAGCCGTGGTTCAGAGCGCGCGGGGCGAATCGTTGCTCGATGTCATGTTTGGCCGCTCCGGCAACCTGGATGACTCCGCATGGGCGCAACCTGCGACATATGCGGTTGAGTGCATGATGACTGCCCTGTGGAAGAGCATCGGTGTAGAGCCGTCGGTTGTCGCGGGGCATAGCCTGGGCGAGTTCGCGGCGGCTCAAGCAGCCGGCGTCTACTCGCTCGAAGAGGGTATGAGACTCGTCGCTGCGCGCGGAGCGATCATGAGCCCGCTCGCGGAGGGCGCTGCGATGGCAGCAATCTTCGCGCAGCAAGACGCTGTGCAGCAAGCCATTGAAGAGCAGCACGCAGCTTCGGGTGATGATCGCCTCTGCATCGGCCTCGACCACGGCATCAACCAGGTCATCAGCGGCCCTGATACGGACGTGGACGCCGTTGCTCAGAAATTCGAGGAGCAGGAGGTCCGCGTCAGGCGGCTTCTACCGAGCGCAGCATTCCACAGTGCAATGCTGGAGCCTGCGCTCGACGAATGGGAGAGGGTCGCCGCTGAGATTATCCGCGAACCTCAAAGGCCTCGCACTACGCTCATCTGCGACTTCACCGGCAAGCCTCTGGCGGACGATGTTCAGATTGATTCCACATATTGGGTACGCCATGCGCGGGAGCGGGTTCTTTTCCGCAACTCAATGGAATCCCTCGCCGAACTCGGCATGGACTGCGTTATTGAATTGGGTCCGGGCACAACCCTCAGCCCAATAATCCCCATGCTTTGGCCGCAAGGGGCTCCGGTCAAGGATCCGCCCGCGTTCTCCAGTCTTGAGCGCCCCCATCATGATGAAACTGAACCGCCGATAGACCTCACTCGCGGCTTTGTCACTGCCGTATCCACCGCGTACAAGGCAGGCATCCCGGTCGATTTCTCCGGGCTGTATGCGGGCGAGGCGCGCCGACGGGTTGCCATCCCGGAGTATCCATTCCAACGACAACGCCATTGGATTGAACAACCGCGGCGGCAGCGCTCCCTCTCAGGCCACCCCCTGCTTGGGATCCGGCATGAGACGCCACGCGGAGAAGTCTATTTCGAAACCGAACTGCTGCCGGACGACCCCGGTTGGCTCAGTGACCATCGCGTTTTTGGCCGCGTTGTCGCGCCAGGGGCGCTCTACGGTGTCATGGCGGTGGAGGCCTTCCGTACAGAAAACCAGGGCGCAGTTGCAATCGACGACATGCAGATACAGGCTCCGCTGGTGTTTAGCGAGGACGATGACGGTAGCGAGCGAGGCGATCTGGCGCGCGCTGTGCAGCTCATGTTAGAAGTTCCGGACGACTCAGGCGCTCGAGGATTCGAAATCTACAGTAGGGGAAGCGGCGAGGACTCCTGGACTCTGCACGCACGGGGCATGCTAACGTCCGCCGGAGGTGGCCCGGACGCTGCGAATCCCGTTTCCATAGAGGATCTGCAGGCGGGCCTGCCTGCCCTGGACGTGCTCGAATTCTATCGGGCAAAGCGCCGGGCAAATGTGGAATTCGGCCCACTCTTTCGCACCGTTGATGCCGCATGGGTGGAGGATGGCAAGGCAGTTGGTGAAGTTGTTCTGCCTGAGGAATTGGCGCGAGCCAATCTCGCCGTCCACCCGGTTCTCCTTGACGCCTGCTTGCAGGTCGTAGCGGCGGCTCGCATTAAGAATGAGGCGACGTCGGGAACGACATATCTACCGTTTGCCTGGGATCGGCTGTGGCTCAGCGGCGACCTCCCCCAAAAGGTCGTCTGCCGGGCAGTTGTGAGAGATGGGGTCCACGCCGACTATCCCGACAACCAGCCGCTCCTACCAGAAGTCATCACAGCAGACCTTGAGATTTTTTCAACGGACGGGGAGCAGCTGGGAGGAATCGAAGGGTTTACCGTCAAGCGCGCAAGCCGTGACATTGTGCTGTCTACTCAACAGAATGTGCAGGACCTCCTGTATGACATCATTTGGGAAGATCGACCACTTCTCCCACTACAGCCTGCGGATTTCCTGCCGGAACCGACCTCAATCCAGGCCACTACGCCAACGTTCGCGGAGTATCTTTCGCGAGAGGGTGTGGAGTGGGGTGATCGGACCACACTGCTTGGTGACCTGGAGCGGCTTTCCTGGTCGTTCGCGCTTGCAACTCTGAACAAGCTGGGGTGGCGACACTCAACGGGCGACGTCATCGACCCGGATTCCTTGCGACAAGAACTAGGGATCGCGGACGCTTACGGCAAGCTGCTTGTACGAATCCTGGAACTGCTTGCCCGCGGGGGCGTCCTTAGGCAAGTTGATGGCGCTTTCCACGTTCTGGTTGGTTCAGATGGGTCCTTGCCATCCGAACTGCCCTCAAACCCGGACACTTTCGCCACGGATATGCTGGAACGATATCCACACGGTTCCATTGAAATAAAACTGTGCCGGCGAGCGGCCGGTGAATTGGCCGATATCTTGCGTGGCCAGGCCGATCCCCTTACTGTGCTGTTCGGAAGCGGTTATCCGACGCCGGGCGACCTATTCATAAGCGCGCCCGCTACGCGCGCCGCCAACAACATGCTTGGCGACACCATTGCTTCGCTCCTCAGAGACGCGCCAGAGGGACGACGATTGAGGATTATCGAGGTGGGAGCGGGCACGGGCTCGGCAACGGCTTCTGTGTTGCCGCAGATTTCCGAAGGCCCGTTTGAGTATGTTTACACGGACATTTCCGCAGGTTTCTTCGCGGAGGCGGAGGCGCAATTCGGAACTGCCGACGGAGCGATAACATACCTGCCGCTCAATATTGAGGTCGATCCCGTTGAACAAGGGTTTGACGCGCACCGATATGACCTTGTCATTGCCTCCAACGTTCTTCATGACACCATCTCACTCAACGAGACTTTGCAGAACTGCATGCGCCTTCTCGCGCCGTCCGGCCAGCTCCTTGCCATAGAAACGATTGAGAGCATGGGCTGGCAGGACGTGACGTTTGGGACGCTGGAGGGATGGTGGCGCTTTGCGGATGAGTATCGGTCTCATCATGGCGTTGCCGAGGCACCAGTCTGGGAACAGGCCTTGTTGGACGCAGCTTTCGAAGACCCGCAGATTCTTGGGCTTGGCCCGGCTGATTCCACCGAACGCCCTGACCGCGCTGTTATTGTCGCGGCCGCGCCTGCAGAACTGGTCGAGCAACCGGGCTCCTGGGTTATTGCTGCAGATGATGCCGGCATGGCAGAAGAACTTGCCGCCGAAATGGCATCACATAACCAACAAGTTGTGATTGTGTCGGAAAGAGGACCGGCAAAGGCGCCCAATGGAAATCCGGTTGATGGTGTAATGCACGCATCTATTGACAGGTCTGAGCGTGCCGAGTGGCAATCAGTCTTTAAGAGCCTGCCGACGGACGTACCGCTCCGGGGTGTCGTTCACCTGGTTGCGACAAGTGGACACGGTTCGGACGTCGAGACTGAAACTTTGGCGGATGACGTCCGGCGGATCGGTTCGAGCGCGCTCGCCATGGTTCAGGGCGTTCTTGATTCGGATTCCAAGCCATTGGGCGGAATCTGGCTTGTTTCACGAGGGGCACAGGTCACGCGAAGAGAGCAGCTAACACAGCCCGCCGGAGCGATCCTGTGGGGTTTCGGCAGGGTTCTCATCAGAGAAGTTACGGATCTGCAGCCGAAAGTAATCGATCTAGACGGCTCCAACCCGCCGCTGTCGAATCTTGTGGACGACCTACTCCGCCCTGATGGCGAGAACCATATCGCTCTCCACTCAGGGTATCGACAAGCTGCACAATTGGCACGTGCACATGACGTCCCTGACAGGCTGGTTCTGTCAGATGGCGAGGACTGGCGGCTTGGGCCCGACCCCGGAGGCGATCCCGGCAGGATACACGCTCTGACGTTGCCGCAGCGCGAACTTGAACCGGATGAGGTTCGAGTTGCGCCGAAGGCTATTGGAGTCAACTTCAGGGACGTGCTCATCAGTATCGGCCTTGAAGATGAAGACAATCTCGGAACTGAGTTTTCCGGTCACGTCACCGAGATTGGCGAGAAGGTATCGTCCTTTTCCGTTGGTGACCACGTGGTCGGAATGGGGTTCGGCGTGTTCGGGCCGCAGTCCATTACGAATGAAGCGCTCCTCGCGCCCGCTCCGTCGGAGATAACGAGCACAGGTCTCGCAACCGCGCCCACCGCGTACGTGACTGTTGCTCTCTCGTATGACATGGCCCGCCTCAAGGCCGGAGAACGGGTGCTTATTCATGCCGGCTCAGGGGGCGTGGGCTTGGCAGCCATTGAAATGGCGAAAGCTGTGGGAGCGGACATCTACACAACGGCCAGCATATGGAAGCAGCCACACCTCAGGTCTCTCGGAGTCACACATCTCTATAACAGTCGCTCGACAGAATTTGCTGAACAGATCCTCCGCGACACCGACGGCAAAGGCGTTGACGTCGTGCTCAACAGCCTGACCGGTGAAGGGTTCATCGACGCGAGCCTTTCCTGCCTCTCACAGAATGGTCGCTTTATCGAGCTGGCCCGCGAGGGCATCTTGACCGAAGAGGAGATGGCCAAACGGCGGCCCGATGTCGAGTACCACATCGTTAAGGTGGATGAACTCAAGATTTATGAGCCGGAAATACCCGGGAAATGGCTCGCGGAATTGATGACGGACATGGAGAATGGCAAGCTCTCACCTATCCCCCACACCCGCTGGTCTCTGTCTGAAGCCCCGGCTGCAATCAAGTACATGCGTGACACCCGCCACATCGGAAAAATCGCGCTTGCGAATTCTGCCCTGCAATCAGGCAGCCTGCGAACCGATCGCGCCTATCTAGTCACCGGCGGTCTCGGCGGCATTGGAATCACCGTCGCGCGATGGCTCGCGGACAAGGGCGCAGGGGCAATCGTGCTCAACGGACGACGTGATCCTGACCCGGAGGCGCAGAAGGTGATAGACGAGCTGCGTGCTCGCGGCGTCACGGTACAAGTGGAGATTGCGGACGTAACAGACAGCGCTGCGATTGATGCCATGCTCGAGCGGATCGATGAATCTCTGCCGCCACTCGCGGGCGTTATCCATAGTGTGGGCGTGATTGATGACGCTATCGTGGCGAATCAAACGTGGGAACAATTCGAGCGTGTTGTCTCGCCCAAGGTTCTTGGAGCCTGGAATCTACACAGGGCGACTATGAATCGCGACCTTGACCTGTTCGTCATCTTCTCAAGCACCGCAGGCATTCTGGGTGGCCCCGGACAGTCAAATCATGCGGCGGCGAATACGTTCCTTGACCAGCTGGCCGGACATCGGCGCGCGATGGGTTTGGCCGGGCAGGCCATCGCCTGGGGCGCATGGTCAGAGGTTGGTGAGGCCGCGGAAAGACAGGAGAGCATCGGTCGCTGGTTGTCTGAGCGAGGAATCCAATGGATGTCGCCGGAGCGAGGCATCCAGACATTTGATTTTCTGGTCAGGCAGGACTGGACAAATGCCGTGGCTGCCTCCATTGACTGGGAGGGAATCCTATCCGGCACGCAGGGAATGCCCGCGATGCTGGAGAGGTTCGCTGCATCAGCTGCTTCCGATAGCGACGCGTCGGCAGATGCCATCGATGACCTACCTGCACTCCTGGGCGGTGCCTCGTTGGAGCAGCGCGAAGCTGTGTTTACCGAGTTTCTGCAGCACGAATTACAGGCCATTATGCGAATGCCATCGCTGCCTGTGCCAGGGACGGAGTTCTCCGAGCTTGGAATGGATTCACTCATGGCGGTCGCGTTGCGGAACAGCATCAACAGGGCTATCAAGGGTCTGTTTGTCGCACCCAATACAGTGGTCTTTGACTATCCGGGAATCTCTCGGCTCGCGGCATACCTGGCAGCGGAAGTTGGCGAGGTGGCGGCGGTTAGCGCTGATACAACAACGTCCAGCAGCGTGGCGGAGCAGGCTGAAGCGCCCAGGACTCCTCCCCGCCCGCGTCCCACGGACGACGCCATCGCAATTGTGGGCATGGCCTGCCGTTTCCCCGGGGCGGAGAACGTAGCCGCATTCTGGAGGCTGCTGGACGAGGGACGGTCGGCGGTCACGGAAAGTCGCATGGATGGGGGCGACTGGACGGGAATGCTCGGCGACCCGAACGCTGAAAACTCATATGAGCGCCAGGGCGCCTTCCTGGAGAACATCGACGAGTTCGATTCGCGATTCTTCCGAATTCAGCCCATAGAGGCGCGGACGATGGACCCGCAGCAACGCATCATGCTCGAGACGGGCTGGCAGGCGTTCGAGGACGCGGGTATTGATCCGGAGGGCCTAAAGGGCAGCCGCACGGGAGTCTACGCGGGCATAAGCGGGAGCGAATACCGGAGCGTTCTTTCGCGCAATGGCGGCGATGATATATTCGGTACCCTCCCGAGCATGGCCGTCGGGCGAATTGCTTTCACCCTGGGCTTGCAAGGGCCTGCCGTGCCAATCGATCTTGCCTGCACCTCATCACTGGCAGCGGTGCATCAGGGTGTGTCGGCACTCCGGAACGGCGAGGTTAATCTGGCCCTAGCAGGCGGAGTGAGTATCATTCTTTCGCAATCGACGTCGCGGTTCCTCGCTGAACTGGGCATCCTCTCCCAGAGCAGCAAGACTGCGAGTTTCGACGCGTCAGGGGATGGTTTTGTGCGCGGCGAGGGCTGCGGATTCGTCGTGTTGAAACGGCTGGGGCAGGCAGAGGCAGACGGCGATCGAATCTGGGGCGTTATCCGCGGATCGGCAGTAAACCAGAACGGCGCGGGATTCAGCATGATCAGCCCTAACGGCGCCGCTCAGCAGACGGTGATGCGCGAGGCTCTTGAGCGTTCCGGTCTTGCGCCATCGGATATCGACTACCTTGAGGCGCACGGCACGGGTACGCCGCTCGGAGATTCCATTGAGGCCAACGCCGTTGCCGCCGTCTACGGCGGGGATCGCGAGACGGATCGTCCGCTCATCATGGGTTCGACCAAGACCAACATCGGACACCTTGAAGCGGCCTCCGGAATGGCGAGCCTCATCAAGGTCATTCTCTCCATGAATCACCGCCTCATCCCCAGGCACCTCCACTTCACGAGACCCAACCCTGAGATCGACTGGAACAATATGCCGCTACAGATCCCGGCGGAGGCGATGGACTGGCCCGCGTCTCCTGATCGCCCCACGACGGCAGCCATCAACATCTTCGGCATGACGGGGGCAAATGCGCACCTCATTGTTGAGAGCTACGATTCAGCCGCCCCACAGTCAACTTCATCCGACACGCAAACGGCGCGGCTGCTACCGCTTTCAGCGAAGGACAACACGGCTTTGCGCGACCTTGCGGAGCGCTACCACGATTGGCTCAACGAGCGCGCAAATGGGGCAACGGCCGCAGCCAATCACGCCGACGAGACGCTCGCCGACATGGCGTGGACAGCGTCTGTCGGACGAAGCCACTTCCCTGCCCGCGCGGGGGTGGTCTTCCGTGATATCGATGAGTTGCGGGACGGCCTCCGACGTCTCATCAACGGTTCTTCCCCGGCGGACGGCGCATCGGCGAATGGAAATTCAGACTCACTGAGCGCTGCTGCGCGAGCATACGAGGCTGGGCAGGACATCAACTTTGTGAATTTCTTCGCAGGAGAGGAGCGGCGGAGAATCTCCGTGCCCGGCTACCCGTTCCAACGCAGACGGTTCTGGGTGCAGTCGAAAAACGGATCAGATTAAGGGCAGGCAAGCGACATATATCGCTTAATACGATACGCTTATATATAGCGAAAATGGCATATTTGAACGGAAAGCAGGGGGTTTAAAATGGCAACAACAGAGGAACGCCTTCACAAGTTGGTTCACGATAATCTCGACGTCGAGCATTCCAGCGAAACTCTGGATTTGACCTTGAATTTTGCGGCAGCGGGCGTGCCTTCGGCGCAGGTCGTCGCGTTCGCCAAGCTTGTCGCGGACGAGTTCGGCATCACAGTCGGCCCGGAAGACTTCGCCGGGTTCAACAACGTTGGCGACCTGGTAGCTCACATCAACGCAAACGCAGCCTAGCCTGTATCACGCTGCCCGCGATTGGTCAGTTCTATCGCGGGCAGTGTTTATTTGAACGGACGGCAAGCGCAAGGAATGCTCATGAGTTCCGCAGAGACCGTCCCCGGTATGGCAACTCTTATCGCCGATCCGTGGTGGTCTCGATTCACTCACATTGACGACGTTGATGTTATTCACGTTGATCTATCGCCAAACGCTGCACGTGAATCCCAAGCCTTGTGGTTCCTAAACGAATGGGAACGTGAACGGTGGACGCGTTACTACCCCGGAGCTCCGAGACGTCGCTTTGCGCTCAGTCGGGCGGCCCTGCGGGCGATTCTTTGCGAGACTCTCAGTTGCGATAACGACGAGCTTGAGTTTGGCTGGGTGGAGCGCGGCAAACCCCGAGCTTATGTGGACGGTGTTCCCGCCCCTCTCCACTTCAATGTGAGCCATAGCGGCGATAACGGAATGCTCGCAATTTCCTTGGATCATCAGATAGGCATCGATATTGAAGAGATCAGCCAGGTATTCCGATTTGACGCGATCGTCGAATCGACCTTCAGCCCGGATGAGCAGGCTACGGTTACAGCCGCAGAGAAAGACCACGCAGCAAGAGCATTCTTTGAGATTTGGACGCTCAAGGAAGCAATCATCAAGGCGACCGGCGTGGGACTGTCTGCAAACCTGCAATGCATAGAAACGCCGCCCGCCATGCGTGGAGGTGCAGTCACGGGCCAGGTTCGACTCCCGGAGTTTCCGGACGTGTGCTGGCGGCTGCACAAATTCAGTGGCAGTGATTTCGTCAGCGCTCTTGCGGTTGAGACGGTGCCATCGCCCCTAGTTGAGGATGCGTTCGAGTGACCGAAGAGCCTCAATCCGTTTGGCACGTTCCTGATCCGAAATCCACTTATGACGTAACAGTTGATGGGAAGACGGTGATTCGGCTGAGACGCCACGGTAATCCTCAGGGACCGCGGCTCATCATGAGCCATGGCAACGGTCTGGCCATTGACCTTTACTACCCGTTCTGGTCAAACCTGCTGGACGATTTTGACATCATCATTTACGACTTGCGAAATCATGGCTGGAACTCCGTGGGCGACATTAGGAATCACAACCTTCCAACGTTTATCCGCGATTATGATCGTGTGCTAGAAACGATCCGTGAGGAGTATGGCGACAAGCCTACTTTTGGCGTCTTTCACTCAATCTCGGCGTTGGTGGCCCTCCTATCCTCTCAGCGAGGGGACGGGTTAACCGGCCTCTATCTGTTCGATCCGCCCGTGTGTAGGCCGGGCGTGTCCTATGAAGAATTTGAAGTCGCGGCGACGCGAGCGGCCAACCTGACAAGAACGCGCACCGAGCGTTACTCAACACGTGCCGAGTTCGCAGGCGTTCTGCCATTTATGCCGACTTTCAGGAATGTGGTCCCGGGGATTCCTGATCTTGTCGCCGAAACCACTCTTCGACGGTCAGACGATAGCGAAGCCTTTGTACTCCGCTGCCCTCGCGAGTTCGAGGCGCAGGTTGTTGAGTATGCCGGCGTCTTTGCCGTCTCCGTCGACTTTGACAGAATCGTGTGCCCGGTCAGGGTTGTCGGAGCGGATCCCACTCTGCCCTACTCGTACCTACCAACGATGGACCTCAGCGATATTCTCAGCATCGACTATGATTTCATGCCGGAAGCCTCTCATTTCATGATCTTTGAGAGGCCAGACGAATGTGCCGCATCCGTGCGGGAGTATGTCCGAGGCCTGTCTCCGTGACGACTGGGGAGTGCCCATTACCTCAGTGTGATCAAGGGCTCGTCGACGCTGCCAGAGTTACTCCCCGCTACGGCCTACCTCAATCAACTGCTCAATATCGATCTTCGTCATGGTCAGGAGGCTCTCCATGACGGCTTTGGGGGCGCGTGCCATTAACTCATCCAGGTTGGCCGGCACAACTTGCCACGAGAGGCCAAAGGGATCCGTAAGCCAACCACAGAAGCCCTGTGTGCCCCCCTCAGCAAGCTTGTCCCAGTAGTAATCGATCTCTTCCTGTGTTTCGCAAGGAACGACGAAGGAGATTGCCGGTGTCATTTCGAACATCGGCCCACCGTCAAGCGCCGTAAACCCAAGTCCGTCCAGTTCAAACTCGATTTGGGCCGCCCCATTTGCAGGACCTGCGGCCATCTCGGTTTCGTTGATTATTCGGGAGTTGGGAAAGACGGACACGTAGTGTTCAACTGCTTCCTTCGCCTTGCCGTCAAACCAGAGAAACGGGCTGATTCCCTTTGAAGGGCTCATTGCAACTTGCCTCCAATCACCTTGTCTTCATTGGTCATTCGTGTCCAATCGATACCTCATATTACTTATGAAAGGGGCGGATACGCTGTATCAAGAAAGCCTTGTCACACATTCGTTTTGTGGGCAGAGTAGTGACGAGATAAGCGGAAGAACAGCCTTATATAGGAGGTTGCAATGACTAGCGCAGCACATAGCCACGACCAGCATGAGTGCGACGAGCACGAACACCACGGGGATGAGCCGAATCACGTGCATGATTCCCATGAGTGCGACGATCACGAGCACCACGCTGAAGGCAACTAGTTCCATCAGCTGATTGGCGAATGGCCACCGTTTAGGTGGCTGTTCGTATTTTTGGGGCCAATCTCGCCCAAAGGGAGACCCTGACAGCTAACTGCACAAGAACTCAGGCACGTTATACTTGGTAGCGTAGCGGGGACACAGTTTCCTTTTCTAGTGGACGGAAGAGCTATGGCTCGCAGCGACGACGACCATCGACACGACAACCACGACCACAATGGCCATGACCACGACGGACATGACCATGATTCCCACGACGGCAACGACCATGATGCCCACGACGGCCACGACCATGACGAGCACGAGGGACATGATCATGGAGAGGGCTATCGAGGCACTCACGATGACCATGACGGGCACAGCCCTGACGCCCACGGCCACGAAGGACATGACCACGACTCCCATGACGACCACGATGGCCACGACCATGACGACCATGGACACGGCCACGCGGGCCACGCTCACGATCTCCGAGGAACAAGTCGCCGCAATCTCCTATTCGCGCTAATCCTCATCTCGACCTATATGGTCGCGGAGGTCATTGGCGGTGTCGTATCAGGAAGTCTGGCTCTCATTGCGGATGCCGGGCACATGCTCACCGATGCCGCGGCAATCGGGATGGCGCTGTTTGCGATGTGGATCGCCGAGCGGGGCGCAACCATCGAGCGCACCTACGGTTATTACCGTACGGAGATACTTGCGGCGTTCATAAACGCCCTGGCGCTGTGGCTAATCGTCGGGTGGATTCTCTGGGAGGCCTTCCACCGGTTCAGGCTTGACGAGCACCACGTTGACGGTTGGCCGGTCCTGATTGTCGGCGTCGGCGGTCTGTTGATAAACATTGCCGCAGCGTGGATTCTGCATCGCTCATCCGGGCACAGCATCAACGTAGAGGGCGCTTTCCAGCACGTGCTGGCAGACCTGATGGGTTCTGTCGGTGTCGTCATCTCCGGCGTCGTTATCATCCTGACGGGCTGGACGCTTATTGATCCGATTCTCAGCGTGGTCATCGGGCTGCTAATCTTGTACAGCTCGTGGAATCTTGTGATGCAGGTGTTCCGAGTGCTGCTTGAGGGTGTTCCGGAACACATCGACGTGTACAAGTTGTGCAGCGATATCGAAGAGCTACCGGGTGTGACGGTCATTCATGACGTGCACGTGTGGACAATTACCTCCGGGAACGAGGTACTGACCGCCCACGTACTGGTCGACCCTGCATTTGCCGGCTCTGATCAGAATCTGCTGGATCAGATGCAGGGCATCATCAAGCTGCGCTATACCATCGAGCATGTCACGATCCAGCTGGAACGATCCGCTATCCAATGCGACGTGGAAAGCCACCACGTCGGCCACCTGGAGCACGCCCAACGGCCGATCGGCGTCTAGGGCCTTACTTCGATCTCTACACGTTTAGCTGTTCGTCTGCGAATTCGCCGTTCGCGTCGGTTTCTGTTAGCGCTATTTCACCCTTGTCAATCTTCTTCCGGGTCTCGCTGAGTGCCGCTCCAATGTCCGATTCACTCACCCAGTGGAGCGTTCTCGTCCGCAGGAACATGAGGCCTGCTTTGGGTCGCCGTCCTGTGGCGGCTTCAAGTGCGCCGGCGTAAACGCCAAGTTGGGTGAGGTACGCGGTGGCGCGGTCGGCCTCCCTGCCCTTTTCCACTCGGTCTGTCTTGAAGTCAACGACGTGCCATGCGCCGTTGGTCTCATAGGCAAGGTCGATGCTGCCGTGGACCGCGACACCGTCCCATGCCCACGAGAATGGCAACTCAAAGTGTTTCCGCGTAGCCGGATCACGGAGTGTGGCGGCGATGTCGGAGGTGTCGAAGTCATCCAGCATGGCGTTTACGTCCGCCTCAACGTCTGCCATATCGCCGTCGCTTAAGCGCGCGCCGATACTCCCCGCCAAGTCGCGCAAGTCCGGCCGGTTCCCAGTCTTGAACCATTCTTCAATCGCCACATGGGCCAATGTTCCACGTGTGAGCGCCAAGGGGTCCGGCCTACCAGAAAATCCGGCTCCATGGCCATCCTCCAGTGCGGTTGCGGGGGTGCTTGAGCGGATTGGAATTGCGCCATGGCGACCAAGCAGCGGGGCATGCGCCTCATCCTCATCTTCGGGCTCGGGCACCACGAATTGTTGCGCCGGTGGGTTGCGTCTCATGTCTTCCAGGTCGACTGGCGTTGGGTTGTGAACATGGATATCCAGGCCGTTGCTGCTATCAAGAAATGCACCAAGCCAGGTGGGTGTGTCTCCGGTAGGCTCGACGCCACTGACGACCAGCAAGTCGGCGGCGCGTGTGGCCGCGACGTATAGGAGTCGTTTGCTCTCCGCCGCATCCTCCAGGTCATCGCGTTCCCTGAGAAAGTTGTAGAGGGCAGGCCTGCTGCGAGGTTCGTCGATCTCAGAGACATCACGTTCCAATGTCATGGAGATGCCCGTCTCGGCATTCCATAGCACGGATGGAGGCGGCGGTCCCACCCTCGTCGTCCCCGCATCCCCTATAAACACAACGGGGAACTCCAGGCCCTTGGCAGAGTGGACGGTCAAGATCCTGACGGCATCAACGGCATCGAGGGCAGCCTGCGAGGCACGTGCCTCCAGATCATCGCGGAGCAGCCGGATGTGCTGCACAAATTCGTCCACGGACAATTCTCCCAAGCCCCTCGCAAGCCCGACGAATTGCCTGATGTTGGCCAGCGCCTGGTCTCCTCCGCGCAGCGGCGCCCACGACGCCTCATAGTTCGTGAGGATCAGCGCACTCTCCAGCAGTTGTTCCGGCGTGGCTAGTCGAGATTCCTCTCGTAGTTGGTCAAGAACGCTGGATGCATGGATGCACAGCGGGCGCGTCTCCTGCCTGACTCCTGCGGGCGGATTGCGGAGAGAGGCCAAGATGTGGCTGCTTTCCAGGGGAGCTCGTGAATCCTTGCGGGCAGACCGCGCGGATTCGGTGAGGGCAATCAGGGACTCATCGTCGATGACGAAGAAGGGTGAGCGGAGTAGGCCGATGAGGGCGATAGAGTTGGCGGGTTCGGTCAGCCATTCCAACATATTTGTCAGGTCGACAATCTCCTCGCGCCTGTAGAAGTTGCCACCTGATGTGGTGCGATAGGGAACCCCGTGGTGTTCCAGCGCGCGTTCGTATTCGTTCACATTGGTCATTCGGCGGAGGAGGATGACGATATCCCCCGGTTTAACGAGACGGTACTCCTTGTCGTCCTTGTCCCAAACCTCGCGTCTCTCGTCGATGAGCTGCTTTATCCGGCCTGCGACGATATGCGCCTCCATGCGCGTGCGCTGAGAGGCTGTCGGCTTGCTCTCGTCATCGGGGTCCATGAATTCCCGCGCGACTTGCAGCACTTCCACAGACGCATTGCTTCCCGCCGAAGGACGTACTGCCTCCATCGGCTCCATCCGCGCCTCATAGTCCGCTTCCGGCTCGCCGAATACACCCTCCATGACTTCGTTAGTCGCCTCGACAAGCCTCCGATGGGAACGGTACGACGTGCTGAGGGCGACCATGGCGCCCCCCTGAAGCCAAACCTCGTCCTTCAGCCTGTTGAGGTTGCGGACATCGCTACGCCGAAAGCGGAAGATGGACTGCTTTATATCACCCACAAAAAACCGTTCTGGGCGAGCGATGTCTGCCTCCACACCAACTCCCGCCAGGAGTCTCAGAAATAAATCCTGTGTGGGGTTGAGGTCCTGCGCCTCGTCGACGAGTACATGGCGGAATGTGGAGCGGTAGGATGCAGCAACCCCGGGGTGCGCTTTCAGTAGTTCGATGGCCTTCAATTCGAGGTCAAGGAAATCAAGGGCGGACTGCTCGCGCTTCTTGTCTTCGTATCGTCGGACCGCGTTCCTAAACAGCTCCCGCAGCGCGCCAAGAACCGTCATGGCCTCCGCATCTGTCTCGTTCCAGATGAACGGCTCAAGGGATTTGTGAGCCTCGCGGATTGCCCTGACGGAATCCCGGACTTCCTTGGGGGGATAGGCCCACGCGCCCTTTGTACCCCTGCCGCCGGGGCTCTCAATCTCCGCGGCCTTTTGCAAGCGCTCAACGAGGTCTTCAGTCGTGCCACTTAGCGGATCCTTGAGCGCCTCAAGGACATCTGTGACGGTGGGCGTGAGGGTGTCGGTTTCCCCGGGGTTCTGCGCATTCGCGAGGAATTCACAGTGCTCAGCGAGCGATCCGCGGAGTTCAGCAGCGCGAGGTTCCAGGAATTCGTCCAGCGTCTGCTTGACGTGGGTCTCCCACTCCTGAGGCGAGTCGCCTCCCATCGCCTCGAAGGCACGCTCAATTTCATCCCGCCGTTCAACCATGCGCGGCAGCGTTAGCCGAGTGGAATACGGCCCCAGACGCAGGATGGCCTCTGCCCCTTCCTCTTCCCCGGACGCCGCAGCCTCTATGGCGTCACGGCAGGCGATAAGGATTTCAGCTTGTGCAAGGTTTTCATCCAGCACCGTCGCCCCGGGATCGATGCCTGACTCCACCGGGTTTTCCCGCAGCAGTTGGAGGCAGAGGGAGTGGATGGTGCCGATGATGGCACGGTCAAGGTGTTGCCGGTGCGCCAACATATCCGAATCAGACATGACAGCCTCACGAACACGCCCGCGCGTCTCCGCTGCCACTGCTTCGGTGAACGTGACGGCGACAAGTTGATCAATCTCATGGTCTTTCAGCAGGCCGACGTAACGCTCAACGAGGACGCGGGTCTTCCCGCTGCCCGCGCCCGCCGTGACGATGACGTCTCGGCCACGTTCGGTTACAGCTTGTTCCTGCTCAGGTGTGAGATTCATCGCTTATGGCGACTTAGCGCGTTGACGCGGCAGACGTATTTCATGGCACAGAATGGAGGACATCGATCCGGCGTGGGATTGACGCGGAAATCACCAGCGTCTACCGCATTTCGCTTCTCCTGGAGAATGTTCTTGACGCCGTTGATGACCCGGTCATCCTCTTCTATAGCACTGTCCAGCGTCCATCGTCTGGCGTCACTGCGAGCTGGCAGTTTCCAGTACTCTAGGCGGAGGCGCGCATCCTTCGTCTCCTCACGACTACGGAGCGCGAGGGCATACAAGGCCAATTGGGTGCTCTTGCCCTCCCGAACGTCCTTCTGGGTGGGAATAGAGCCCGTCTTGTAGTCAATTATGGTGAGGCCATCGGGAGTCTCATCAACGCGGTCGATGAACCCGCGAATCCTGAGCGGAGGGCTCGTATCAACAGTCTCGTCAAATTGGTGTTCCGCATGCAGCACGCGATAGCCGTCTTCAAGGCCCACGGCCAGCGTTCCCTGCTCCAGCATGCTGACGATGCGGTCGCGATAGCGGGGCCATTCGAGTCGCCACAGAGCGGCCTGGCCGAAGTTGTGATTATTAGGAGCGCTGAGCCACTTGTCCTTGCCCCTGGAGTCTATATAGTCGATGACAGTCTTGATGGTCTCATCGGAGAACGGCAGACGCTGTTCTATCAGAGGCTTGAATGCCTCCTCCAGAATTGCGTGGATGACCGTGCCGCGCATCGCGCCGTCGCCTTCATCCGGTTCGTCTTCGAGTTCGTTGAGCCCAAGAACACGGCTGCCGAAGAACTGGAACGAGCACGTCAAATATGAGTCCAACGATGACGCGCTCCACGCCCCGCCCTCTCGCGTGAACTTCGGCGCTAGACCACTCGAAATCTGGCCTTCGTATTTGCCCGCAAATTCAAACGACCGTCTTCTCTGCTCCACCGGGGCAGCGATACGAACGACATCCCACGGATCGGTCTCCACCCGGCGAGGCGGGCGGACCGACTCTCCATTTACCCAACCTATAGAACTGGCAATTGCAAGCTCTCGAACCGACGCCGATTCGCCGATTTCCTGGATGTCGGGACGAGTCTCTATGTCAGACTTGACGTCCTGGAACATCCATGCAGGAGTGGCCTCTTTGCCCGCACCGTTGAGTCGGTAACGCCACAGAGCCGTTGAACCATCAGCGCGGGACGTAACAGATTGCCAGAGTTCTTCTTCGGTAGAGTGCGGGGCGGGCGGGAGTGGGAGGTCGGCTGCAATCAATTCCTCGCGCATTGCATCGCTAAGGAGGTCACCGTAGCGACGGCCGGCCGGAAATTCGCCCTCTGACAGGCCGCCCACCATGACGTGCTTGAAACGCAGGCCGTGCATGGTGTGCATGGGGGCAAGGAGAACACCGCCGGGCGTCCGCCGCATGAGAACCGGCATGGCGAGGCGGCGATCCAGGCGTTCACGAAATCGTTCGAACGGTTCCTCTTCATTTCTGTCGTCATCGACCTCTTGTTGCGTATTTGCCATTTCGGTCAGATAGGATCGCAACTGTTCGATGCTCTGCGCCGTTTCATCGTCCACGTCTTGCGGGTCTTGCAGCCAGGCATTCTCGCCGTACAACGCGCCCTCAAGTTGTTGCGCTCGGTCGGCGGAGTCCGCTTCAAGGCTCTCATGCAATTCACGGAGGCCAGACAACACGGCGGCGAAACCGGAAGGGCTGTTGGCGGCCAAGCCTTTAAGTGTCTCCAAGCCTGACCAATGCTTGTTCTCCCGCGCCGTTTGGGCGATGTGATCCAAGTCGGTGTCCGTAAGCCCCCAGCGATTGAGGTTAACGACGCCGCTGCGAAGGATGGCGATGACATCCTTTACTCGCCATCCGTTGTCCTTGACGCCTAGCAGTCGATTCAGCCAAGAGCCAAGCGGCGTATCGCGCAGGCGCGCGCCCGCCGCCGGGTCAAGGGGCATGTCATATTCCATAAAGATGCGGCGCATCAAGGCGAGATACGGTGTGACCTGACGGAAAGTGACGGCGCAGTCGGATGGCCTTAGGGTCGGATCTTTAGCCAGATGACCTTTGATTTGTCGGGCGATTTCCCGTGTGTGTTGCTCAGGATTGGCCGCCTCTGCCTTTGTCAGAGTGGGGGGGTTGTCTTCAAGATCAGTGGAAGGTTCGCTGTATCGTGCGGCGGGCCACTGATTCTGGAGGCGCTGGTAGTCGAATTCGGATCGTTGAGAGGCGTCGGGGTCAAAGCTGATTGTCATGTCCGCGTGCTCAGACAATGCCGTGAGCAACGTTAGTTCCCCTGCTGTGAACCGCTGGAAACCGTCCGCTATCACGAGGTTCGGCACATCCGCGCCGTTATGTACGGCCCTCGCCGCCCATTCATTTACCCGTGAGGGGTGTATCAGTCGTTTTTCGGCAAGCTCCGTCTTGTAGGCAGCATAGATGGCTGCCAGGGCGCGAGCGGGTACGGAGCCGGTGTGCGCTGCTGCAGTTTTCAGATCGCCCGGATCGATGTCCTCTTCAAGGAGGCTCCCGACGGCTGATCCAACCATTGGCACAAAGCCGGCCATAGCAGCGATGGGCCTGAAATAGTCGGCGTCCCCACCGCGTGACACAGTTCTCCGTGCCACACGCGCCAACTGGTCTGTCGCCCTCGTTGTGCTCAGGATTGGCGAACCTTTCGTTAGGCCGCGCGCAAACATGGTGAGCGTTTCCACGCGCAGATTCATGGCGACGCCGCACTCCTGCACGAGACGCCGACGAAATTGATCCGCGTGGCGGATGGTAGGTACGAGCACGACCGCTTCGGCGAACGGGTCTGAGCGATAGAGGTCTGCAAGGCGCGCGACTATTTCCCGCGTCTTTCCGCTGCCCGACCCGCCTGTGATGATCTCAACGCCCGGCATGTTGCAATTGTAGGAAAGAATGAAGCAGCGCGTCCGTCTAAGCCGCCCCGTACACTATTTCCATGACTTTCCTTGAGGCGACCGTCCTTGTCACACGTTGGGCGCACGTCATCGCGACCGTTGCGTGGATCGGCGGCAATATCTTCTACCTAGCAGCGCTGCGGCCCGCAATGCGACAAAGCCAGGGTGGTTCTCCCGATCTTCCCCGCCTCATCGGCGAGCGATTCAAACAGACTGTCGACCTTGCCATGTGGGTGCTGATTGTCACCGGCACGCTGCTGATCTATGACCGCCTCACGCAGGAAATCGGCCTTGGTTACGCGGTGATTTTGGGTGTTAAGCTCGCGCTCTCTGCCGCCATGTTTCTCATCGCGATTTCGCTAGGCAGACGAGGTGCACGGCGTCGGTCGTCTCCTGTTGAGGGGCTATGGAGCGAGATCCTGCCCGGGCCTCTCACACGCCTCGTCGCAGATGCCGGATCTTCGCTGGCCCGCCTTGCCTCCCCCACCAATGTCCTCTTTGTCCTAGGCCCGATAGTGATTCTGCTGGGCCTGCTGTTGAGATTTATTGCAAACTGACCGCCCCCCAACACTAGACAGATTATTCCCATCGCGGGATGATACGCGCACAATCGGCAGCGGGCCGGATGGGGGAGGCTGTCATGACTGACCAAAACGGAAGCGATGCCGCGGCGCTTGGGCACCTACGCGTCCTTGACCTGGGCGGCCCGACACCGCAGTTCGCCACGCGCCTGCTCGGCGACCTCGGCGCGGACGTCATCAAGATTGAACCGCCCGGCGGCGACCCTCTCCGCAGCCAGGCTCCGTTTGCGGGCGGTCAAGCCGACTCCGAGCGCAGCATCCCGTTTATTTCTGACAACCACAACAAACGCAGCGTTGTTCTCGATTTGGAAACCGAGGATGGGCGTGATTCGCTCCGCCGTCTTGCCGCCACTGCGGATGTCATCTTGGAATGCTTTGATCGCACCTACCTTGATGACCTCGGTATTGGGTACGAAGCCCTATCAGCAGCCAACCCGCGGCTCATATTTGCCTCTGTCAGTCCGTACGGCCGATCCGGCCCGCGCCGCGACTACGTGGGCACGGAGCTAACCGTGCAGGCAATGACCGGCGTGATGTATATCCACGGCGACAGCGAGGCGCGCCCATGCATCGTTCCGGTGGAGCAGCTCTACCGCGTTGCCGGATTCCATACTGTGGTTGGCATCATGGCCGCCGTCCGCGCCCGCCATCTGACAGGTCGGGGCCAACAGGTGGACATCTCAATGCAGGATGTCGGTCTGTGGCAGCTGATGGTTGTGATGGGCGAATATTCATTCTCCCAGTTCATCAGGCGTCGAGCCGGTTCCGCGCCCAGCAACCCTGGCGTGTCCATATTTGAATCGCGTGACGGTGGCTTCGTCCAGACATCCACCTACATGGATCGCCACTACACACGCCTTGCGGATTGGCTTGGCTCGGACGACGTGACACCGGAAAACATGCTCAGTCCTGTTTGGCGGCGGGAAAATATCGACCTCATTGATGCCGTCATGGTGGATCACATCGCACAGATAGACCGTGATGACTTTGTCGAGGAGGGCCAGCGGCGCGGCATCCCTTCGACGGCTATCCACAGGGTCTCCGAGTTCGTCAATCACCCCCACCCGAATTCCCGCGACTGGTTCGAAGATCTTGAGCATCCCACTATCGGCAATTACCGCACGGCCGGCGCGCCATTCCGCATGAGCAAAACTCCCTGGCGCGTCCGAACGCCCGCCCCCTCCGTCGGCCAACATACCGACGAAGTTCTTTCAGAAATGCGTCCGCCGGTGCCTGCAGGGGCCGCAATGAACGGGGCGAGTGACAATCTGGGAGCCGCTCGCATCAAGCCACTTGATGGTGTACGCGTCGTTGATTTCACGCAGGCCGTTGCAGGCCCAGTCGCCACCGGTTTCCTCGCCTTCCTCGGCGCGGATGTCATCAAGGTGGAGACCGACGCCCACCCGCAGGCCCGTCGCCCCGAGGCTCCCGCCTTCGCGGAACTCAATCGCGGCAAGCGGAGCGTCACCATCAACGCCCAGAACCCTGAGGGGCTGGAGGTCGTGAAGCGGCTCATTGCTGAATCGGATGTCGTAATCGACAACTGGCGGGCGGGCGTCATGGACCGCATGGGTCTCGGCTACGAGGAACTGGCCAAGGTCAAGGCGGACATCATCTCCGTCCAGATGCCCGGCCTCGGTCTTACCGGCCCCTCACACCACTTCACCACCTACGGGCAGATGATCTTCGGATTCTGTGGACTCGGCTACATCTGGGGCCATGCCGACGCCCCCATGACCACCCGTCCCAAGCTGGGGTACACGGACTACGTAGCTGGCTCCGCCACTGTGGGCGCAATTCTGACCGCCCTTGAACACCGTGCCCAGACCGGCGAGGGTCAGTTCATTGAGGTTGCCCAGCTTGAGGGACTCGCCTCCACACTGGGCACGCTCTACATGGACTACACCATCAATGGCGTCGATGCTGTGGCGAACGGCAACAACTCAGAGCGGTTTGCCCCACACGATGTCTATCCATGTGTGGGCCACGACGCCTGGTGTGCCGTCGTCTGCCGCAACGACGATGATTGGCGTCGACTGGTCAAGGCCATTGAGTCGCCCGCCTGGGCGCAGGAGAGCAAGTGGGACACGTTGGAAGGGCGGGTAGCAAACAAGGAAGAGCTTGACCGTCGCATCGGCGAATGGACAGCCACCTTGAACCCTCAGCAGGTCTTTGACCGGCTCCAGCGCAACGGCGTCCCCGCCGGCATGGACCAGGGCCCGGACAAGCTGGTTTGGGACCCACACCTGCGTGAGCGAGGCGCAGTCGTCACCGTCGCGCCGCCCGCCCCATGGAATGTCGGCCCCCCACTCACGCACCCTGCCCTAACTGCGCGCCTCTCGGACACTCCCGGACAGTCAGACATCCCGGCCCCGACTTCAGGCCAACACAACGAAGACATCTACCGCAACGTCCTGCGCCTTTCCGATGAGGAAATCGCGAAGCTCACGGAGAGCGGAGCATTGGTTTAGGACGGCTAAGGAGACACTTGTCGAATGCCTATCAAATGGGTTGGCGTGGATGCCTACCATGGCGGCTGGGTTACCGTGAGTTTTGACCAGGATGGCAACTACTTCTATGGCGTGGCAGACACTTTCGACGAGATTGTTGCGGAATTCTCAGAGGCCGAGTTGATTCTAGTTGATATGCCGATTGGTTTGCCTGAGGGGTCTGAGCCGCGTAGCTGTGAGTCTGAGGCGCGCCGAATGCTGGGTAAGCCGAGAAGTGCATCAGTGTTCCGCACCCCAAGCTGCAAGACCGTAAGGAAAATCGGTGAGAATCAAATCGATTACAAGGGAGCAAATCAGAGTGAGAGAAATGCGACGGGTGTCGGACTAACACAACAGTCCTTTGCAATTGGGGAAAAGATTTATGAGGTTGATGTTGTCGTACGAGATCCAAGGCGCTCGCCACGCAGCATTCGAGAGGTTCATCCTGAGCTACTGTTTTGGGCTTTGAATGACTGTAAATCGATGCAACATCGCAAGCGCAAATCTGACGGCATAGTAGAAAGGTTGTCAGTGTTGGGGGAAGTTGATAGCAGGGCCAGGGAAATCTTTGACGACGCTATGATTCACCTAGCCCAAATTGGTGTCCGCCCCGATGATGTCCTAGATGCACTAGCCGCCGCTCTCACAGCTCAGAAATGCCACGACAGCCTGAAGTCGATTCCTGAGATAGCCGAATATGACAAGCAAGGCCTCCGCATGGAAATGGTCTACTGCGGATGCGAGAATACGCACGAGCAAAAGGAGGCACCCACGCCATGACTACGTACGAAAATATTCTGTATGAGCCGCAGAGGAACGGTGTGTTGATCACGCTGAATCGGC
Organism: Dehalococcoidia bacterium; assembly: GCA_034428515.1. Lineage (GTDB taxonomy): Bacteria > Chloroflexota > Dehalococcoidia > UBA6926 > UBA6926 > VXMO01. The sequence continues at coordinate 137,820 of DAOUHQ010000014.1, read as the reverse complement.
CTGAGGCGATGAACTCCCTCAGCGTCGAGTTGCGTGCCGATCTGAACGCCGCGCTCGATGAGGCCGAAAAAGATGACTCCATCCGCTACATCATTCTTACAGGAGCGGGCAGGGCCTTCTCGGCCGGCGCAAACATGCGGGGATCCCGCGACGGCTCTCTCCCGCCTGTGGTCTGGCCTTACGGCCTACGCGAGGGGCAGTCCGTCGCCGAGTTCCTAGACTCTTGGCGCGACGGTGACCGCAACGGCATTCGCGACCAGATGCGTCGCTGGGAGTATCCCAAGCCCATCATCGGCGCGATCAACGGCTGGGCGCTCGGCGCGGCATCCTGGCTCGCACTGACAACCCACATCACCATTGCCTCTGAAAACGCCGTCTTTGGCCAGCCGGAGGTGCGGCACATCTCCAACACCAACTTCATCTGGGTGCTGTTGGCGGGCTACAAGAACGCCCTCCGCTACGCCCTCACCGGCGACCACATCGACGCACAGGAGGCGCTTCGCATCGGAATTGTCAACAGGGTTGTCCCGCATGATGACCTGCTTGAGGAATGCTTCTACATCGGCGAGCGCATCGCCCTCGTGTCCCCGGAGACTGTGAAGATCAACCTGCACGTCGCCACGTTGGGTCTGGAAATGATGGGCCTCGACAAGGCTTGGAGCATGAACGCCGAGCTTGCCGCCCTCGCGCACACCTCGCAGCGGGAAGATTTCAAGCGGCATCTGGACGATGCCAACGAGAATGGCGGCCTCCGCAGCTACATCGAGACGCGTGACGCCCCGTTCCAGCCGGAGCCATTCGGGCCTCGCGCACGTCGATAAACCCGGCCGTCAGGTGGCTTCTGTCAGGGCATCCTGAGGTGCGGGGGCGTGCGTTCGGCGCAGTAGGCGCAGGTTCCGATGGGAGAGTCTTCGCCGGTGTGGACGGGATTCCCCGGAGCAGTGAGACTTTTCGAAGTTGTTCCAGCCTGTTCCAGCAAGCGGTTCAACAAGCAGAGGGGTAGGCCGACGACGTTTAGATAGCAGCCGTTTAGTTCAGCGACGGGGCGGAACTCCGGGTGTTGGATGCCGTAGGCGCCTGCCTTATCGAACGGGTCGCCGGTGGCGATGTAGTCCTCGATCTCTGAGTCTGTGTAAGCGCGCATTTGGCCTGCGGTGATCTCGTAGCCAATGACGGGCTGGGGGTTGTCACCCGGCGGAATGACTGCGATGGCGGTGATGACCTGGTGGTCTCCCTCTTTAAGTGTGCGGAGCATGTGGCGAGCCTCTTCGGCGCTCTGTGGTTTGTTGAGGATGAGACCGTCGGGGGCGACGACCACTGTGTCCACGCCGACGACGGGGACTGCTACGTCTTCGTTCGCCACGGATTGGGCTTTTCTGAGGGCAAGGTCCTGGACGTAGGCGATGGGGTTGGTGGGTGCGTCGGGCACCGGTTGCAAAATTGCGGCCTTAGATTCCTCGGCTTCGCTCGGAATGACAGAGGCAGCAGCGTTTCCAATGACAGTGGAGGCAGAGATGACGGAGTCGGCAGATTGTTCAATGTGAGAGGCGGGGGCGAGGGCGGCGAAGGGGGTGTTTTGGTGGGTAAGGATTTCGCGGCGCCGAGCTGAGGTGGAGGCAAGGATAAAGCCATCTGATGGCATTCGATCAAGCGTCGAAACGCTTTCTATGTGGTAGGTGTGCGGGAACATATCGACGGGCGTGACATCGGTCAGCAGGTAGCCGGAGAGGATCAGGCGGTTTAGGTCGCGGGCGAGGGTGGCCGGATCGCAGGAAACATAGACGATGCGACGAGGCTGGAGTCGGCGTAAGGCATCGAGAACCTCGGGGTAGCAGCCAGCGCGCGGCGGGTCGAGGATAACGGAGTCGATACGCTCATCAAGTTCCGGCAGTGCCTCTTCCGTCTTGGCCAATACCATCTCCACATTAGGGAACGGCGCGAGATTAACTTCGGCGTCGCGGACAGCGGCGGCAGATTCCTCGATGGCAATGACACGACTGACCATAGGCGCAACGAGAGCGGCAATTGTACCCACGCCGGCGTAGGCATCAACAACGGTATCAAAGGACGTGGGTTGGAGACGGTCTCTGACCAGGGCCATCATGCGTTCGGCCTGGGCAGTGTTGACCTGGAAGAAAGATGCAGCGGACACCTTGAATGGCACGTCGAACAGCCGCTCCTCATAGGATTCCTGGCCGGTCTCGACGCCGCGTTCATCGCCCCGGTCTGTAAGGGCAGGATGGACAAGTGCGCCCTCGGTATTTCGGCCAATGCGGACTGCAAGCTGGCGCTCGCGGTTGGTTAGCGCGCCATCCAGTTTGTGTTTGATGTCATTAATGCGCGTGTCCATGATCAGGCATTCATCGATGGGCTCGAACCGATGAGTATGCCAATGGGTGAATCCGGTTGCGCCTTCGCGTCGCACGGTGAACCTGGCATTGTTGCGATAGTGCCAGGGGTCCATAGCAGCGAGCATTTCTGAAACCGGCGGCTCCACTACGCGGCCGATCTGTCGGACCTGATCAGCAAGGACGCTCTGCTTTATCCTGCCCTGCTCTTCATACGAGATGTGTTGGAGCTGGCATCCTCCACACGCGCCAAAGTGTGGGCATCGGGGTTGCACGCGCTCCGGCGATGGCCGCAGTACCTCAACAACTTCGGCAACTATGTGTGTCGGATGCTCCTCACGTACTTCAACAACGACACGCTCGCCTGCGATGCCATACGCCGCCAGAACGGTCTTACCGTCGTCACGGCGTCCGACGGCCTCGCCGTGATGGCCCGGACGCTCAAGCTCAATGGTGAGCCGCTGTGGTGGGCCCTCAGGAGTGGGAGACTTGCCGTTTCGCGGGGGAAATCGGCGGTGTTTCTTTCTGCTGGCTTTCATAGTCGTGGGGATTAGGGTAGCGGGCACGCAAGCGGGCAGGCAAGGAACTCGCGGCGATGTGTGCTAACATTAACGAAGCACAAAGGCGCGGATTCAGGTGGGGAGCAGCGATCCGTGACAAGTATCTTATTTGGCGTGGGCGACCGCCGCGATCTTGATCGCGCGGCCGAAAAGGGAAACGTGCCGTTCGACGGGATGTACGCGGCGACGGAAGACGGTTTTTGGGCACTGCGCCAGCGGCTCATCGAGCAAAAGGAATCGGCGGAAGTCTCTGTGATGATTTCGCCGGGGGATCGTATTGCCCGTGTGCGGCTCATCGAAGAGCTCTTGCGTCTGGAGGCGATGGGTGTCGAGTTAGTCTCTGCCGAAGCGCAGGGACATCCACTTGAGATCGCCTTAACGCCGGAGAATGGCGGAGCCCCATCAGACCGGGGACAGATCATCCGGCAGAGCATGGCACGCAAGGCATTGCGCGGCGTCGTTCTGGGCCGGATTCCATACGGATATAAGACCGGAGAAGGCGGTCAATTGGAGGAACACCCGGAGGAAGCGACCGTCGTCAAAATCATCTTTGGGCTTGCGGCACAGGGCAAGGGAATCCGCGCCATTGCAGCGGAACTGAATTCACGCGGACTGCGTACACGTCGGGGGGGCGCGTGGAGCATTGTCACAATCCGTGACATGCTGCGCAATCGCGTCTACACAGGCGCTTACAACCGGTTTGGCGCGCGCGTTGCCGGAAATCATCCCGCCCTTGTTGCCTCTCCGCTGTTCAAGGAAATTCAGGAGCGGCTGGACGAACGGGCAAAACGCGCCGGATACGGTGCGGGAAGGCCGTACCTCTTGTCCGGCACAGCCATCTGCGGCTCATGTGGCAGCAATATGGTGGGCGTGACGCGGCGACAGTCATGGACGCGGAACGACGGGTCTTCAGGATCCAACACCTACCGTTATTACCAGTGCGAGGCCGCGACGAACCAGGGGCGCTGCTCATACCACACGCGGCGTTCGCGTGAACTTGACGCTGCGGTTCTGACACGTGTCGGGCTGGATGGCATTGCATCTCGCATCGAGGCGGCCGTCGACTCCCGGATAGGCAACCTTGCAAGGGAAGCGGCCAAGGGTCGAACGCCGGCGCAACATATCCGGTCGGCGGCACAGCTGCTTTTCCACGAGGCGGGGCGACTGCGGGACGCGACCCGGACGCACGGGAGCGCATCAGCGGCAATCGAATCTCTACTGCAATTGACGGACGATGACATGGCACTTCACTCTCTGTTGCGAGACGTTGTGCTCCTGGGAGTATCGCGGATAGTCGTCGGAGAGAAGGACGCACGCGTCACTCTCAGGAAGTAACCGAGACTCCCTTTTGATTATCGGCCTGATTTCCGATACGCACGTGCCGGAGGCGCCGTTGGCAATGCCGGAGAGCGCGTTAGAGGTTTTCTCCGGCGCAGGGGCAGAGTTCATCCTCCATGCGGGCGACATCTACAGCCCATCGTGCCTTGATGATTTAGAACGCGCCGCACCGGTGTACGCGTGCGAGGGGAACGGTGATTTCTTCCGGAAAATCACCGACCCTCGCATCGAACGCACACGGGTGATGGACGTCGAGGGATTCTCAATCGGACTGACACACGGTCTGGCGATCCCGGAGTTTCCGCCGCATCGAACGATTGAGTCTGTGATGGGTCACGAGTTTGGACGGGCCGTAGACATCATCGTCTTCGGAGACACGCACACGGAGGAGGTCGTTTCGGTCAAAGACGTGTTGTGTGTGAATCCGGGAAGTCCCACCCTGCCCCACAATCTTGATCATCTCGTCGGGACGGTGGGGCTGTTAGAGGTTAATCGTGGCGAGGAGCCCAAGATCCGCATCATCCGGTTGGAAACGCTGGAGGAGCTGGACATGGCAAACCCTGTTAAGTGGTGGAGCGTCAGATAGGAATATTCGGGCAGTCTCCTTGACCGAAGGCGGGGGCGGCACGTATGATTGATGCCACTTTCGCCACACAATCCACGAGGTGTTTCCATCAACTACGCAATCGTCCAGACGGGCGGCAAGCAATATCGTGTGTCCCCCGGTCAGAGGGTTTCCGTAGAGAAACTCGAAGCTGAGGAAGGGGAGGTCATTGAGCTTGACCAGGTCCTGATGATCACCAACGATGACGACATCGCGGTTGGCACCCCGACAATCGAGGGGGCGAAGGTGATCGCGGAGGTCGAGAAGCAGGGCAAGGACAAGAAGATCGTCGTCTTCAAGTACAAGTCCAAGGTGCGATATCGACGCAAGCGGGGACATCGGCAGCTGATCACGGAACTGCTCGTGCGGGAGATCGTTCCCGCCTAGTCGGGCGATCCAGGGACAAAGAAAGCGAATAAGGGTAAACAGAAATGGCGCATAAGAAGGGCGGCGGAACAACCCGGAACGGTCGTGATAGCCAGGGGCAACGGCTGGGCGTAAAGCGTTACGACGGCGAGACCGTGCGAGCAGGGACGATTATCCTGCGGCAGCGCGGGACGAAGATCTTTGAGGGAACGAACGTCGGACGCGGTCGGGATTTCACGCTGTATTCCCTGGTCGACGGCACAGTCAAGTTCGAGCATCAGACCCGCGCCAAGAAGCGCGTCAGCGTCTATCCCGTCGAAGCGTAGCAGCGCCTTTCATTTGCGGAGAACATCACCATGAAGCCCGGAATTCACCCTGAGTACTACCAGACAAGCGTGACGTGCGCGTGTGGAAACACATGGACGACGGGCGCGACGACACCCGAGATTCGCGTGGACGTGTGCAACAAGTGCCATCCGTTCTTTACGGGCCAGCAGCGCATCGTCGATACGTTGGGTCGCGTTGAGCGACTGCGCCGCCGCTACGCGCAGACCACCCAGCAACAGGGACGCCAGGACGGCCAGGCTTAACTTTCGTTACGCGGCCGCCGCACAGCGATGACTGAGGCCGGCCGACCGACGGCAAGCACATATGGGGGTCAGGCGCTCATTGAGGGCGTGATGATCCGCGGGCAGACGTGTGTGAGCATGGCGGTGCGCCGTCCCAACGGGGAAATTCTTGTCGAAACACAGCCAATAGGCTGGCGCTGGGCACGGACGATTCGCCGTATCCCATTTGTTCGGGGCGTGATAGTCCTGAGCGAGATGCTGGTGGTGGGAACGCGGGCGCTGATTTTCTCCGCCAATGTTGCCTCCGAAGAGGAGAACAAGGGTGGTGCGGACGAGGGGCCGGGCGGCTTGTCATCGTGGGCCGTTGCCAGTTCCGTAGCGGTCAGTCTTCTGCTGGCCATCGCAATTTTCTTTGCAACGCCGGTCTTCGCGACACGGCTGCTTGATTCGTGGCTGGACACGACCAATATCTGGAGCAACGTGATCGAGGGCGCGATTCGCCTCCTGATGTTCGTGGCATACATCGGGCTGATAGGGCTGATGCCGGACATACGGCGCGTGTTTGCATATCACGGCGCGGAGCATATGACGATCCATGCGCGGGAGCATGGGCAGCCACTTGACGTAGGCTCGATTCGCCAATTTGGGACTGCGCATCCGCGGTGCGGGACGGCCTTCATCCTGGTTGTGCTGGTGGTCGCGATTATCGTTCACGTATTTTGGACGCCGCCCGGACTGGTGGATCGGGTTATCTCGCGGGTCGTTGTGCTGCCTCTCATTGCGGGGCTGAGCTACGAGATCATCCGATTCAGCGGATTCCATGCCAATAACATCCTGGTGAAGGCAATCATCTGGCCGAATCTGCTGTTGCAGGCGCTAACGACGCGCCAGCCGGACGACGATCAGATTGAGGTGGCCGTGAGGGCGCTGGAGGGAGCGCTGGAGGAGGACCGGCGTCTAGCCGTATAGGTTGCCATGGCGAGTATTATTGGGGGTAAGAATTAGGAGTTGACGATGCCCTGGTCACGAATGGTTGGTGGAGCGACGGCAGGAGCGATAGTGACGGCGCCATTGATGGCGCTGTTTTATTTGGCGAACAAGCTCTTTGAGCTTCCCTTCCCTCCCTATGACCTCTTCGACTGGATAACCCGCGTCCTGCCGGGGCCGCTTGTCACATTCGGGCTGGATCTGTTCATCGACGGGATGATCCTTGTCGGGCTGAATGTGGCGGATACGGCGAAGACGGCTGAGTTGGCCATCGCCCTGATGCAATTCTTTGGTATTGGCGTTGCCGTGGGCGTTGGCGTTGCCGTGATTGCGCCGCCACTTGAGTTGAACCTGCGCAAGGCCGGGACGGCGGTGGGAGTCATCAGTGGCCTGACATTGGGATTTATTTCACTAGTCATCGAAGGCTCAACGCTACCTCAGTTTGTCAGCCTGGTGTGGATCGTCGGGGTTTATACGGCATGGGGTTACGCGCTTGGCGTTGTGACTGAGGGTGTGCTGCCGCGCACGGTTGAAGAACCCCTGCCCTTGCCAATGACAGCCAGTCTCGATTCGCCGGTTGAGCCTCCGCCAGGGGATGCCCTGGAAAACATGGAGGGCGCCACAGAGCCGCCCCCGGTCGTTCACACTCGACAATACCAGGAGGCTTCGGCACAGCCGACGTGGGGACTCGACGGAGGGATGAACCGTCGTGAATTCATCGTCCGTGTCGGGGGCGCGGCGGCGGTTATCACGGTCGCGGGATCGGTGACAGGAAATCTCATCGGCAATGCAGGCAGCGGCGGGTCAACCATCACCATGCCGGAAGGAATGGATGAAGAAATCGCGATGGGCGGGGTCACGTCATTCCCGAATGATGGCGCCCTCGTGATGCCTGCGCCGGGCACACGGGCTGAATACACCGCGGTAGAGGACCATTATCGAGTCTTCATCCGGACGACGCCTACGGTTATCGACGGGGCATCGTGGGTGCTGCCCATCGGTGGCCTGGTGGCGAATCCCGTTGAGCTGTCAATTAGTGACATCCGCGACAATTACGAGCCGCGCAGCGAATTCATCACGCTCTCCTGCATCTCTAACCGCGTCGGCGGTTCACTGATCAGCACAACGCAGTGGACGGGGGCTAGGTTCAAGGACATCCTTGCCGATGTTCAGCCACTGCCGGGTGCTCGGTATGTGAACATCGAGAGCGGAGACGGCTTCCACGAGATTGTCGATCTTGAACTCATTGACCAAGATGAGCGGATCATGCTGGCGTATTCGTGGGATGAAAGGCCGATACCGGTCGAGCACGGTTTTCCGCTCCGCATCTGGCTACCGGACCGCTACGGCATGAAGCAGCCGAAGTGGATTACGAAGATGACGGTGCAGGAGGAATACACAGCGGGGTATTGGGTTTCGCGAGACTGGGACGAGGTGGCGCGCGTACGTGCCACGTCTGTCGTGGACACGATCTCCGATAATGCTGTCTTTGAGCGCGACGGCCAGACGTTGGTGCCGGTGGGTGGCATCGCTTACGCAGGAGCGCGCGGAATCTCGAGAGTTGAGGTCAGCGTGGACACCGGCCCGTGGCAAGAGGCGGAGCTTCGCGAGCCGCTTTCAGACACAACGTGGGTTATCTGGCGATACGATTGGCCGTTTGAGTCAGGGAACCACAGCATGCGGGTTCGCTGCTATGAGGCCGATGGGACGCCCCAGATTGAGGCCCAGATGAGGAATCGTCCGAGCGGCGCGACAGGAATACACCGGCAGGCGAAGTTCATACCGGAGTGGGATAGCTAGTCTCTTCCCCATTCTGTCACCGGGTTACCAGACAATAGCCGAGCCGGTGTGATTTCGAAGCCAACCAGGAGTCTTCAACTTTTCTCCTCTGCCTGTAGAAACGTGGAAAGCCCCTCTGCCGTGCTAGCATCGATAGGCAACCATTACGAAGGGATGATACCGATTCAGCAGATGAGTGCTACCGAAGATCACATCAGCCACGTGGTGCAGGCAATGAGCAGCGCCACGATTTCCTGTCCCGAGTGCAAGACACGCATCCGCTACGGCGACTATGAATGTCCTCGCTGCGGCAATGACATTGAGGATCAGCTGCGGGCGTGGGCTGCATGGATGCTTGAGCCCATACAAGACTCTTAAGTAACTCGAAGATTGTCTTGGTAGAAATACGCATATGCGTATTTCTAGATTTGCTTCCCCGATTTGCAATTGTGGGATACAGTAAACGGCAATGTTAGTCACACGTTAAGCGGGCTTTTCCCGAGGAGGACGATCTAAGTGAACAACAACGTTCCACTTTCTATTGCGGCGGTTGCGGCATTGGTGCTTGCAATCATCGCGGGCGGCGCGGCGTATTTCTCGCAGCAGGGAACCATCAGCGGCCTGGAGGACGACAAGGTAGCGCTTGAGAACGATAAGGGCGCGCTTGAAGGACAGGTCGAGGACCTGGCGGCCATTACCGCGTTCGGTGGCGGCGTCAATGAGAAGTCGATGCCCACGCTGGATATGGGCGTCTCTCACGTCATGGATGAGGTTTTCTCATTCAGCACGGAGTTCGCGATGTGCCGCGTGGACACCAACTTCACGGACTTCGTGATGCCGACAAACGCACTGGGTGAACTCCCGATTGATGCCCACACGTTCTACATGGCTATGGCATCCAATAGCGTCGATAGCTATGAAATCTCCACGAACGCCGATGGCTCAACGCAGATCGTTCTTCAGGGGACGCTGGACTGTTTCACGGAAGTTGACCTCACTGAGAATGCCCTGGTGCCCGATGAGTTCAAGGCGGTTCACGGCAGTCGAGTAGCCGGTGAGCCTGCCGGCTATCGGGTGACAGCCGTTGACGGCGGCATGGGTGGCGGAGGCGCCGGTGACAGTTTCGAGTTCACGACGTTCTTCGATCCAGAGACAGCGCCCTTCAACCACGCCGTGTTCGGACCGGAATTCACGTTCACTGGCACGATGACCGCCGGTGAGATCACTATCAAGGACATCGAAGTCGGCAGCATGGAATAGGTGCCGACAACGCGCATCTCAATTGAAAGCGTAGAGGGGCGGCCAAATGGCCGCCCCTCTTCTTTGAGTCTTGGGTAATGGTTGGGGTTAGGCGGGCATCAACTCAATCTCGCGTGACGGGGTAACTTCACTCTCGGTAGAATCCGAGCCCGCCAGAATGCCAGTTAGGGACCATGGCCCGGCCCGGACGATGTCAACGTCGACGACGTGCCCCTCAAGGCTCGCTTCTGTTTCCTGCACGTGAACGATCTTGTTTGTCCGCGTCCGGCCTGTCCACGCATCCTTGACGCGCCGCTCGATAAGAATCTCCTGCCGGGTACCGGCCAGAGACGCGTTTAGCTCCGTCACAATCTGTTCCTGCAGTTCCTCAACGGCCTTGCGCCGATCGATCTTGACCTTCGGCGGCACGTCATCCACGAGTTTGCGATCCGCGATGGTGCCGGGTCGTGTCGAGTACGGCGCGACGTGGACGATGTCGAACTTCACTTGCTCCAAAACGTCCATCGTCTGCTGGAACTCTTCGTCTGTCTCGCCGCAGAAACCGACGATGACGTCCGTGCTGATGGCCACACCTGGGATCGTTTCCCGCGCGCGCTCAATAAGTTCCATGTATTGCTCGATGGTGTACGGTCGGCGCATTCGCTCCAGGACGTCGTCCGCTCCGGCCTGGAATGGAAGATTAAGGTGCTCGCACGCCTTCGGGAGTTCCGCGACGGCATCGAGTATCCGCTGACTCATATCGCGCGGGTGGGAGGTCAGGAACCGGATGCGCTCCAGTCCGTCTACCGGATGGATTGCGCGGAGCAGATCGGCAAGGTCAGGCTTGTCCGGCAGGTCATGGCCGTAACGGTCGACAATCTGGCCGAGGAGAGTGATCTCCTTCGCCCCCCGCGCCGCCAGCATCTCGGCCTCGCGAACAAGCTCATCGACGGGACGGCTGGTCTCCCTGCCCCGCCGGTACGGAACAATGCAGTACGTGCAGAACTCATCGCAGCCCTGGATGATGGGCACGAACGTGCTCACTGTGGGACGCGACGGGACGAGGAATGCCTGGTCGGTGTCGCAGGAGAGGCCCTGACGGTCCGCGGCAAATTCCACCAGCGCGGTGAAATCCTGTGGACGCAGGAAGAAATCCACATGCGGGAATCTCTCGCGCAGGGCGTCGGTTCGCGGGCCGACCATGCAACCCATCAGGGCAATGGTCGCGTCCGGATTGTTCTTCTTGTACGACTTGAGGGAGTCCAGCCTGCCAACAACCTTGTCCTCCGCCCCCTGGCGCACGACGCAGCTATTGAGGACAACGATGTCGGCATCTTCCGCCTTGCCTACGGACTCGTACCCCAGCTCGTCGAGGGAGAGACCGAGGCGATCTGAGTCGGCCACGTTCATCTGACAGCCGACCGTCCACAGGTGATAACTTGCCATTCCCGTCCCTCACCATCCCCGTTTTGACCGCCCGTTGCGGGCGGGTTATATGCGATGGCGGAGGGAATGGGATTCGAACCCATGTGTCCCGATTAAAGGACAAACCGCTTAGCAGGCGGCCGCACTAGACCTGGCTATGCGATCCCTCCGCGAAATTGCCGTGCAATGAAGTGATAGACCTCGTTTACACTGCGTTCACCATGATACAACGGTTGCAGGCAAGGCCAAAGATTTAGTGGAAATGATGCGCACGAGCTTGAAATGACTGGCAACGACGAGAATGAACTGAGCCGCCGCGCCTTTCTCACCATGTCATGGCGGCGCGATGATCCAGCCACGCCGACAGAGCCATCACGCCCAGCGGCCGCGGGTAGCCTCGTGCTGCTTGGCAGCGTCCAGAGCCTGCGTGATTTAGCAGTCGGCGAGGTTGTCGTATCGCCGCGTCGTGCCGACATCAATGCGGTCCGCACGACAACCGGCATTCTCGCTCTACGTTCGCGCTGTCCTAACGACGGGGCGCTTGTCGCGTGGCGGGAGGACGAATCATCCGAGGACACATTGGCCCCAATCGGCCGCTTCTACTGTTCCCGTGACGCCTCGATATTCAACCGACTTGGCGAGTTGGTGGCGGGCTCGGCGGACGGTCCCCTATCCGCCCTCGTGATTGCCGAGCGCGATGGGAGCCTGTGGGCGGACGAAGCGAAACCGGAGGCATTGGAGAACGCGGAGCGGCTGCGTCGCCAGTTTCAATTCACCCGGCCGCCGGAATGAAACGTTACTGACCGGCCGGATCAAGCAGGACGTAACGCTGACGACGGCGCAGGCGCGAAAATGCTCGGCGCGGGTCAAGGGCAAGGAGGGCGGCGTACTTGCGCAATTCCTCCATCCTTTGCGGGTCGCCCGTCCGGCGCCAGGCGTTATAGCTGTCCAGCATGAGATTTGTCACGCGCTGCACGTCGACACCGTGGATGAATGTCTGTGCCACTTCCGATAGGACTTCTGCATAGATTCCAAAGTTGTTGGAAAGTCGGCTAAGGACGCGGTCTTGTCCCGTCCAACGCGCCAGTTCATGTTCGGACGCGAGCGCGTAGTGACTCCTCCCCAGCCGTGTGTAGTAACTGATATCGAGCTTGGGGACGACCTGCATTGTCGGGTTGCGCCGACGTCGCCATCTATTGCGGCGTCCGGTCAGGCTTGCGGGAAAGATGCCAATCAGGAACAGGGTGCTATCTGCAATATTCCGGTTGGCCTCAAAGAGATTCTGGGCTTCGCGCGTTGCGCCATGCTCCGCCTCTTCCATCAGGCTTTCCAGCAGGTTGCCGAAGTGGGCGGCGAGGTCAGGGATCGGAAAAATCTCTCTCATCCGCACATGGCGTGCAAGCAGGCTTCCAAGGTAGTCGAGCGTGGCGATACTGGTGCTGTGGCGGTCTATGTAGAGCGATTTGAGAAGGAACAGGTCGAACAGGCTTTGGAGTTCAATTCGCTTGAGCTGGGTGATGTCCGCGTAGAAGCTGTCGAGAAGGGTGTCCACCTCACGCGCGAAAGCACGATCGACGATATTTCGCCCTTCATGCGCCGATGCTGTTTCCTTGAGAGCCTGTACGGCAGTTTCTACGTCCGCCATGTCCTCTCTTCTCGCGCTTGCTCGTCCAGGTTACGTCGTTACTACCACCTACGCCTGTGACTGCCACTTGACGAGGGGCGAGCCCTCATCGCGAATACGCCGCGTTGTTCCTTTACGGCTCAGGTGCTCGAGGTGTGAAAGAGTCTCGCCAACGGCAGCCCGGCGCAAGAATTCGTCCATCTCTTCCCACGAACCAACATCCCAAGGCACGCCTGACGCGACTTCATATGCGGTTCTCGGCGGCCCGTCCGCCGCATTTGCGACGGCGTCCAGACGCGCATCGTGGTGCTTGTGAAGCTCCGCCACACGACCTTTCAGGTCTGTGAAGTGGTGTTCGTGGGCAGGCAGGACCAGGTCGACGTCCAGTTCGCCCACCTTTGCAACTGAGTCAAGATAATCGCCCAGGGGATCCCCGTCCGATGTCATCCGGACTGAGACGTTTGACGTGATGATGGGCAGGATGTGGTCGCCGGTGAAAACGATTCGGGCTTCCTCATCCACCCAGCAGAGATGGCCGGGGGTGTGGCCGGGCGTCCAGAATGCGCGCAGATTGTGGTTGCCCGTCTTGTAGACTTCCGAGCCGTCCAGAAGCAGATCAGGCGGCTCAAATTCGCGGAATAGCGCCCAACGCCGCGCCTCTCGTTCTTCTCCCGCGCCTCGCTCGGCGGTGTCACCGTGAGACGGGATACCCTCCGGGTGCTCCTCCTGTCGACGCTCTTCTTCTCGAATCGCCTGGCGACCTCGGCGGCCTCCAAACATTTCTCCCTGAAGTTCTTCTTCCGGCACTCCGTGTCGGCGATACCACTCTTTCATGCGATCGCCGCCGTCTGTTCGTGCCGCCTTGGGATCACGCTTTATCGCTTCCATCGCCTCACGGAACGGGCTTTGCTCCCAGTCGATGCGATGCATGGCCGTGCGCGCGCCGGTTAGTTTCTTGGCGTCGATGGCTAGGCCGTAGTGATCCGGGTGGTTGTGTGTGATGAGGATGAAATCAATTTGCCCCGGCTTGATCCCTAACTGTCCTACCAACTGATCTTCGAGAGCTTCAATGCCCTCCTCGGAGCGAAGGCCTGTGTCAATAAGGATGGGTTTTTCGGGGCCGGTGACGAGATACGGGAGGGTGTAGCCGAGTGGGTTCTCCGGCATCGGGATGCGCATCTGGAAGATGCCGGGGGCTACCTCATTGACGGATTCAGACATTGCGTAAGTACCTCTCATGCGCCGTAGCGCATCTCATATCATGTTGCCGCCGATTATATCAGCCACGCGCCTACATGCCCTATGAGGAATTCTCTTCAACATGCCATAAGCTCATTCCATTCTGTCCCGTTGCGCCCAAACGTTTGTTATACTCAAATACGTTGCGTCATAATGCACGGGGCAGGTTTATGGCGGACGCTTCACGGGGGCTCGGGAACCATAGCCTTTCAAGCAATCGCCGCGCACTGCTGACCTGCTGAAAATTGAAGTCGCAAGGGGGAAATTAGTGGCAGCCACACGAGACTTTGTGATCCGCTTCGCGGGTGAAGGCGGACAGGGCATGGTGACAGCATCCGAGGCCCTCGCCGCAGCAGCCGCGCAAGTTGGATACCACGTGATGACGTTCGTGACATTCCCGTCCCAGATTATGGGCGGTCCAACGTGGAGCCAGTGTCGCGTCTCCGTAACACCGGCGCTCAGCAACGGCGACACACTTGACGTGCTCGTCGCTTTCAACGAGGAAGCCTACGAGGTTCACAAGGGAGAGCTGCGTGATGGCGGCATCCTCGTTTACGATTCCGCAGTTTTCGAGGTTCCTGACGAGGATCGCAGTGCGATGAACGTCGTGGCCCTGCCCTACGAGGAACTCGGTAAGTCGACGGGAAACCCCCGCGCGGCCAACATGGTAATCCTTGGCGCGGTAGCACAGTTCGTTGAGTGGCCCGAACAGTATCTTGAGGACTTCAACGTCCAGCGATTTACGCGGGGACGACCAAACGATGCCGAGATTGTCGCGGCCAACAGCATGGGCCTTGGTCTCGGACGCAACGCGGCGAGGGAAAGCGGATTCTCGCTCGGCGAGTTGGCCGCTCCCGATCCGCCCGACTACGAGCAGATCATCATCAAGGGTAACGAGAGCTTTGGACTCGGGGCACTCGCGGGCGGCGTGAATTTCTTTGTCGGTTACCCGATATCGCCAGCTACGTCCATCCTTGTATTCATGGAGCAAAACCTCCGTGGCGAGGGAACGTTCGTTTACCAGGCAAGTTCTGAAATTGAATCAATCAGCACTATTGTCGGCGCAGGATTCGCCGGGAAGAAGGCTATGACCTCCACCGCCGGCCCCGGCTTCTCGCTGATGAGTGAGGGGCTCGGCATGGCATGGATGATGGAGATACCATGCGTCATCGTCGACGTCCAGCGCGGCGGCCCCGCCACCGGACTGCCCACCAAGTCAGAGCAGTCTGACCTTTACATGGCGATGCATCCGGCGCACGGCGACTCGCAGCTGCCAGTCATTGCGCCAGGCACCATCGAGGAATGCTTCTACGCAGCCATGCACGCCCTCAATTGGGCGGAGCGCTACCAGGGCCCGGTCATTGTTCTTTCGGACCACATGCTCTCCGAGCGCGTGCAGAACATCCGCAAGCCGGATCCGGGCCTCGTGGAAGTCGAGGCGCGGCAGATTTACACGGGCACGAACGGGTACAAGCGCTACGAGGGAGATTCCGTTTCACCCATGCCCCTGCCCGGCGGCCCCGGCGCATACGTCGCCAACGCCAGCGAGCATGATGACATCGGCGATACCACCCACCTCCCAGAGCGCCACGTCCTCGGCACGGAGCGCAGGTTCGGCAAGTTGAAGCTCCTTGAAGACACGCCATATGAGGCACGCAACACGGACAATGATGTCGTTATCCTGCCGTGGGGCGGCCAAAAGGGCCCTGCCCATGAGGCATACGAGCGGATGATGGAGAACGGCGTGCCAGTGGGCTGGTATTACACCATGTTCATCTCCCCGCTCAATCCCAAGCTGCTGGATGAGCTGCGATCCAAGAAGCTCGTCCTGGTTCCGGAGCTCAACTACCTTGGACAGTTGTCCTCCATCCTGCGCCAGCATGGCATCAACGCGAAGTCCCTAACCCAGTACACGGGCCTGCCATTCAAGGTGGCGGACCTGGTTGAGAAGATTACCGCCGAGGTTGAGGCCGAGGTGGGCAGTAAGGTCGGAGTCTAGCGCCCTGTACACGGGCACAGTCTAAGGAGAGAGGTAGCAGACAATGACGAAGCGGAATCCCGAGTACGATTTCAAGTGGTGCCCCGGCTGCGGCGACTTCGGCGTCAAGCGCGCCATTGAGTTGACGATCGCAGCACGCACAACCGAAATGGACATCGCGTTTGAGAACAACGTGATCGTCGCCGGAATCGGTTGCTCGGGCAACCTGGTTCACTTGACCGACGGCCCTCAGCCGTTCGGCTTCCACGGCATCCACGGGCGCACCCTGCCAGTAGCGTTCGGCATCAAGAGCGGTAACCCTGAGCTTGAGGTCATGGTTGTTGCCGGCGACGGCGATTTCCTGAGCATTGGCGCGGAGCATATCGGCCCCGCCGCTCAGCGCAACCTGAACGTGACGTGCGTGATCATGGATAACGGCGTCTACGGGCTGACGAAAGGACAGAGCTCCCCCACCACGCAGTTCGGCGTCGTTACGAGCACCACGCCCGGCGGCAAGATTGAGGGCGAGGTCAAGCCGTTCCAGTACTACCTGTCACTGGGCGCATCGTTTGTTGCATCTGCGTTCTCCAGCAAGCCGCGCGAGATGGCGCAGATGATCCGGCAGGGCATGGACTACCGCGGCTTCTCCATCGTCCACGTACAGTCGCCCTGCACTACCTATAACGACAATTACGATGTCCTCCGCGGCAACGCCAAGAAGGGCATCGATCCGCTGACCTACGACATCCCTGAGAGCCATGACCCGACGGACTATCGGGAGGCGTTGAGGATTGCGCAGGATCCGGGCATTCCGCTCGGCGTCCTGTACGCAGCGGACAACTCCGAGCCTCTGGACGAGCGTTACAGCAGCCTCAATACCCGCCTGCGCTCACGAGACGTGGACGAGATGATTGCGTCGTTCGCCATCCAGTAGACACGGAAACACATACGCCCATGGCCCGGCAAACGCTGGAGGCCCGGCTTAGAGACGAAATACGGCGAAGGGGTCCCATCCCCTTCGCCGATTTCATGCGCGCTGTCCTTTATGACCCGGATGGCGGCTACTACAGCAGTCTCGACGAGCGGATAGGCCCGGGCGGCGATTTCTATACCGCGCCCGCCGCTCACCCCGCGTTTGGAGCGTTGCTTGCGCTGCAACTGGAGCGGTGCTGGGAACTGCTCGGCAAACCGCAGCCGTTCACGATCATCGAAGAGGGCGGTGGCAAGGGTCGTCTCGCCCAGGATATTTTCAACTACTCACGACAACTGGCGGCAGAATTCAGTCAAGCCATCGATTACCGCATTGTCGAGTTCGGGCGGAACGGGCGTTTGACGCCGTCTCCGGGCGATGGCGCGGAAATCGTCATCGAATGGGAAAGCGATGCCCTGCCAGATAAATTTGAGGCAGGCGCAATCATCTCCAATGAGTTGTATGACGCTATGCCGCGCCATCGTGTCATTCAGCAGGGGCAGACCCTGTATGAGCTGCTGGTGGATATGACCGACGCGGGATTCATCGAGACGATCGCTGAGCCATCGACACCGGCACTGGCGGACCGGCTGAGGCAGCTGGACGTTACGCTACCCAATGGCAGCAAAGCGGAGATCGACCTGGGCGGTACAGTGCATCTCACGGAAAGCGCATCACGGCTACGGCGAGGGTTTGTCCTTACAATCGACTATGGCTATCCCGCCGCCACACTGTATGACGGATCTCGTCGCGAGGGCACCCTGCTCTGCTATCACCATCACACGTCCTCCACCAACCCGTACATCCGGCTTGGCAGGCAGGACATTACGGCGCACGTGGATTTCACTTCGCTTGCGTGGGCAGGAGAGGAAGCGGGGCTGTTGACGGAGGGATTGCTAACACAACAGCGGTATCTCAAGAAGCTCGGATCGCAGGCGTTTATCGATGCGCTGCGCGAAATTGATCTTCCGCCGCAGGACATCATGGCGAACCGCATGGCAATCCTTGAACTGACCAAGCCGACCGGATTCGGCGGGTTCGGCGTGCTGATACACAGCACGGGCACAGAGGATGGTGAGCCGTACGGCGTTGATGAGGTGGTGATCAGCCGCGCACGCGGCGGGTTGGACGGCCTGCCGCCCGTCCTTCTGACTCCCGACCATATGCCACTGCTCACCGGGCGGTATCCGCAGTACTCTGAACTGGACAACATTTGGCCGGCGGCTCAGCAACAGGATACAGACGAGATTACTACAGGAGGCAAACAGTAATGACAGTAGCGGACACACTGAAGGAGCTCGGAATCACTCTACCTCCGCCCGCCACGCCCGGCGGCAACTACACGCCCGCGAACCTGGTGGGGCATACGCTTTACGTCGCAGGACAGCTCCCCACGCAAGACGGCGCGCTAATCTCGCCCGGCAAGGTTGGCGGGGACGTTACCGTTGAAGAGGCGGCAGAAGCAGCTCGTATTGCGACGCTTAATGCGCTTTCAGCGGTGGAAAATGCCCTGGAGGGTGGACTTGATGCCGTTGAGTCAGTGACGCGAATCACCGTGTTCGTGAATGCCGTTCCCGATTTCGATCAGCACTCCATCGTTGCGAATGGCGCCTCTGATCTGCTTGTTGCAATTCTGGGTGACGCCGGACGACACGCCCGGAATGCCATCGGCATGGGATCTCTGCCACGCGGCTCCTGCGTCGAGGTAGAGACGAACTTTAAGATCCGGTAGCCGCCTCCGCCATCATCGAACGGGCAATGTCCTGCCCCTGGCGGATACTATAGTTAGTTCCGCGATCTTCCGGGTAGATCTGGCTCATGGCCGCGAGCCAGAGGCCGTCGACGGGCGTCTTATTGGGCGGTATCTTGTCGCTGAAATGCGTGGTCATGATGGGCTGGGCAGCACCCTCACGGTGGACGTACGTGTTCTCCACCCATGACAGGTCGAATTCGGGGTTGATCTTACGCAGGTGGTCGACGTAGCCCTGAATGAGTTCATCATCGGACAGTCCCCAGCGGGGGTCTTCCGGCGTAACGTAGTCTGCCGTGTAAAGGATGTGCTTGCCGCCGTAGACGGACGGATGAACGAGGTTGGTCTGTTCCAGCGCGAGCAGGAACGGGATATCCGCATCCGCTATGTTGAGCCAATAGATCGGCGAGAGGCTGCGATTCATCACCCAGATAACCGCAATCGCGCCTTCGTACTCTATGTCGCTCACCTTATTCAGATAGTCCTCCGGCAAGTCCACAAGGCGCGGCAGTAAGAAGCTGGGCACGGTTGCCAGGACGGCATCGTACTCGCGTTTTTCCTCGGCGCCATCCGGGTCGGTAATTGTCAGCCCTGTTACGCGGTTGTCCGTAGTCTCGATGCGGGACACTCCGACGCCTGTCCGTACCTCGCCACCCATGTCTTTGATGCGCTGTTCGAGGGCATCGATCAGCACCTGCCAACTGCCCTCGATATAGCCTAGCTGCTCGCGGCCAAGCAGCCCCTTGCGGGAGGCGACGCGGGTGGCGAATTTGCTCCACATCCACGGCATGGCGATCTGTTCGGCATAGCGACCAAATTTGCCCCTAAGCAACGGCTCCCAGATCTCCTCGTAATTTCGCCGTCCTGCCCACTTGCGCATGAACGCGGCGGCCGTTGTGTCTTCAAGACGTTTCCAGTTCTTGATGCGCTGGATGTAAAGCGTCACGAGTCCCATGCGGATTCGATCAAGAAAGCCAACAGGATTGAAGCGCAGGAGGTCCGTTGCCGTGGCGAATGGATAGATACGTCCGTGTGTGAAGTAGCCGACTTTGGAGTCTTCCCAGATGAGGCGGTCTTTCAGGCCAAGCTCGTCAAGCAGGCCAATGATGGTGACGTCGGAAAGGAAGAGGTGGTGATAGAAGCGTTCGAGTTGCCCCCCACCAACGTCGAATGTGGATGCAAGGCCGCCGAGGAACGGCGCGCGTTCGAACAGTTCGACGCTGTGACCGGCCTTGGCGAACTCATAGCCCGCCGCGAGGCCGCCAACGCCACCGCCAATGATTCCAACCTTCATTCAGTTACCTCTGGCTGACTCGTGTTCGGTACCGAGATTGCGGACGTGGGACGCAGTATCTCGCGCAACGGTACTCCCTCCAAAATGAGCAGAATCGCTCCCGCTATCGTAACGGGAACCCACAGGGTGGCGTGAATGACGACTGCATAAGCAGTTGCCAGTCCCGCTCCGACTCCGGCGCGGACGAGAGTCTCTTTCGCAAGGAGTTCAAACGGGCCGATGCCGCCGGATGACGAAGGTACGGCGGTGGCGAGGTTTGAAGCAGCGACGGCCACACACAGCACGACGATTGGCGTATCAACGTCCATCGCCACGGCTACGAGGATGTAGACAAGCGCCTCGCCCGCCCACACCGCGTTGGAGACCACGAACCAGAACGGTATCTTGCGCGCATCCTTGATGGCCGCGAATCCATGGAGCAAGGACTCCGCGATTCCCATCAGCCGTACGGCGTAACGCTCTGGCAGTGACCGCGTGACAGTCTGGCTTGCCCGGAGGGCTGCGTCCGGGAACAAGACGGCCAGGATCACAGCCACGGCTGCGCTTATGAATACGACAGCAGCCACTTGCGCGGCCAACGTCAACAACGGCGAAAGCGTCCAAATGGACGCGAAGAATAGGAGGCCGATGCCCAACCACAGGAGGAGCGTCAGGCCGTCGAGAATGCGTTCCACGGCGATGGTCGCCAAGCCGGCCGTCATATCCAGTCCGGGATTGCGGCGTAGCAGATAGGCCCTGACAAACTCACCTAATCTCAGCGGCAAGACGTTATTAGCTGCATATCCGATGGTCGCCACAAAATACGAGCGCCCCAGAGTCACGCCGCCCAAGTGTTTCAGGAGGCTTTGCCAGCGCCACGCACGCAGAGTGAATGCCAGGAAATAGACAACCACCGCAGGAATCAGCCAGAGATAATTCGCCTCCGCAAACGCTTCAAAGAACTCGTCAAAGTCGATGCTCCAGAAGACGAGTGCGAGAAAGGCTACGCTGATGGCGAACGCGATGAGAGTACGTCTGTTGATAATCATCGACCCGCCAACCTAGGCAGGCCCGTAAATCGGATCAGGCGGCGTGCTCAGCTCCGGCATATAGTCGGACGGGAAGTAGATGAATATGTCGGAACTGCCAAGGCGCTGCGGCGGCTCCCTCAGCGTCCAATAGGTCCAGATGGTCGACCATGCGGAGGGATCGATCACGCCCCGCGCGATGTCGCCGACACCAAGCCCTTCGTAGTACTGGTCGCCGCGGTAGACACCCTCGGGAAACCACCATCGGAGCGGTATTCGGACGCGATTCGCCGTGTCCGATCCCCACTCAGCCGTCTGAATATTGGACGCGCTCGCCGTATTAATCGCCATGATATTGCCACGCGGTGGGTTCTCATCGGTCACGACAGACGATCCTTCCCCACACAAGCTCTCACCGCCCATGCAGCGGTACTCGACATTCGTGTAATCGCGCAGATACCAGTGCCATGGCCATGAGAATCCGTGAGCCGTGTCGACTGTGACGGCCAGGTGCTGCCCGTCGCCTGTGAAAGCCGCGTATCGGTCTATCTCATCGACGGTCTGCTCGAGCGCGGGCGACGTTTGAGTGTAAACGAGCATCTCAACAGGAACATCGCCGTTCACAAAGCTTGCACGCCCTGAGGAACGGGCAGTGAGGATCAAGAGCACGGCCAACCCGCCAACAGCCACTACATGACCAACGCGCCGCGCATCGGCGTGTCCGGACAATTCGCGGATGTGGATGACGGCTCGAGGCAGGTACTGGCCGAGGCCGCGCCCCGCAATCATGATTATCGGCAGCGTGAGATGAATGGATAGCCACGGCATCTTCTCACCTGCCATGAGCAAGAGCACGAGCGCAAGAACAAACCAGTAGATGAGAAAGACGTCAAACGTCATGAATGCCGGCCGCCGTTTCAAGATGAAGAATCCCGTAATCAGCGCCACCGCAAGCGGCAGGAGTTCGTACACGGACAGAACCATGAAGTAGTAGTACCAGGGCTGACTCCCCCGCCCGACGTCCTGCTGCGCAACCCAGTAGCCCAACGACTGCCACACGCCACTGCCAAATCCGATGCCATTTGTGAACAACGTGGTGAAGAGTACGGCGATAAGGAACCAGAACACGCCGGCGATGATTAACCAGTACCGTCTGTGCCAGATGATGCCTAGCGCCGCGCCAACACCAAACAGCGCCAGCAGTGTGAAGACGGCGATATCCAGTGCCTGAATGCCGAACAACGTGCCGGCCGCCGGGTTCCGGATTTCATCCAGGTTAGCCAGGTCGAACCCGATGCCCGGCAGGCTGGAGAGTCTTTCAATGATCCACGTCGTCACTCCAGGTTCCTGTGAAATTGGAGCCCCCACCGGGCCCGGAAGGTTCGCGACGGCACCCTGCTCGACTGTTACTCCTGAGTCGGGATTCGCCAGGTGGAGTCCGAGAATGTTCTGAAAGAGGGCAATACCTGCTGCGCCCATCGGCAGCACGAGCGTTGTCAGAATCAGGCCAAAAACAGCGGCCGGAGGCCAGTCACGCAGCGGTGTGCGAATGAGCCGCTTGGCATTACCTATATGGGCAAGGAAGAGAAACGTGAGCGGCACCAGCACGAGAAGATACATGATCTCCTTGGTGGCGAAGCCGATCGCCAACGTGGCCGATGCAATGACGAGGTACCGAAGTCGCCGCGAGTCCATATATGCCCACATCGTCCAAAAGAGGATGAGCGTGATGAGAACCATGTAGATGTCGTTGCGGGCGAATCGGCTGAAGTACAGGATGCCCGGCGAAATCGCCAGCAAGACCGACGCTGAGAGAGCGCCGAGCGTGCCCATCCGGTGGCGGTACAGGAGATACGGCAGCGCAACGACGATTGTTCCTAGAAGTGCGGGCAACAGCCGAAGGGTCGCATCAGAGGCGCCAAACAGCCGAAAAACAAAGCTCGTTGCGATGAATTGGACGGTGCCATGCAGAAGCGGATTGTGCGTAAAGCCGCCGCCCTCCGCCATGAACCAGGAGTAGTAGCCGTGGAGGCTCTCGTCGTGGTGAACGGCTCGCGTGCCCAGGTCCCAGAAGCGGAGGATGGCAGCCAGCAATACGATTGCCAGGAATGCAATTGCCTCCGGTCTTCTCACCCACGCCACTGCTTCATCTATTGTTTGTTGCGACGCTATGCGTGACAGCCACGGTCGATGCTCTTCCGTGATTACCGGAGTATCGGTGGAAACGGATGCGGCATCGGCCGCTCCATCCGTTGACTGGATATCCTGTCCGGCATCAATCGACGTGCCGTCGTTGGGTGCTGAACGGCGGCGACGTTTCTGTCTGCGTTGAGATTGGCTCATGGTCAAATCTAACTATACCGAGACTGGTATCAGATGGTGGGCACGTATCGTAGGATCGTCGTGCTTCCCGACTCAAAGGCCAGCTCAAGCCGGTTCGGCATGGAGGCCAATAATCTATCCGCCGTGTCCTCGCCAAAGTCACTTCGTTCCAGCGAACCGACGAAGATATAGTCGATGCCGTAGAACTCCAGCCGGAGCTTCAGTTCATCCTCAGTAAGGATATCGCTCCCCGAGCCGGTTTGCCCGCGATAGATCTCCTCGGTGTCCTGAATGCGCTTCCCCACTAGTTCCGTCCCGCCCCGCCATTGCACTTCATGGCCTATCCAGCCGACAGTCGTCGGCAACCCCGTAATTGCGGAAACCCGCCCGTAGTCCGAATAATCGTCGCCGTGCGCTTCTAGAACATGGTCGCCACGGTCTGAGTTGTTCAATAGCCAGTCTATTGCGGCCGCGTCGTCGGGGAATTTCTCTCTGTACGTCGCGAGTCCGTCGAGTGCAGTGCTGGTAGACGGTGAGCCTTCAACGCGTTCAGCTGCGCCAAGCGGCCCATAGGCAGCGCCGACGATCAGTAGTGCAATCCCTCCCGCGCCCGCCACAAGAATCCCGCCCTGCATAGGCGAAAAGCGTTTCGGGCGTTGGGCAATTATCCATGCAAGGCCAATGCCTGTCGCGACTGCCAGCAGCGTCCACACTTGGTAATGCACCTTGAAGACGGTGTTCATGCGAACGCCGAAGGAGTCCCAGACGTAGAACACCTCCGTGATGACGATGCCCATGGCGGCGGCAGCCACCAGCAGGCCCGCAAACTGAATGCCCTGTGGCAGAGGGCCGTCCTCTCGCCCGGTCGGCAACACCGCAAGAAATCCAATTGCCGCCAACGCAATCGCGGGCGCAGCCACGAGCCAGCGAATACCGATATCGGCAACTGTCGGCGGATCAATCGGAATGGGGGCGTCATGAGGGAGGAGAGTCCACCCGATGACGATGAGCGTCCAGAGAATGAGTGGGAGAGCAGCCAGGAACGTGGCACCACCCAAGTACAAAGTCGATACGTCCTTGTGTCTCAAGCGAATAACGGCGAATGTCACAGGCGGGATGATGGCCAGAGCCATCGGGCCCCAGATGCGCGCGTAGTGGGTTAGCTCAGTGCCGGAAGCATGGACGGGCAGGACGCCTCGCACACCGCTACTTACGGTCAAGTAGAACGGGGAGAATAGGGCGAGAGAAAGGAGAGCGATCGCGGCTGCCGGGATAACGATATCAAGGGTCGTTTGCTTGCTGAACAGGGCCCGGCTCAAACCCTCTTCACGCAGTCGCCTCGCCTTGATGGCCAGCATCAGCAGCAGTATGTAAGCCAACCAGTCCCATGTGTTGATGAAGCCGAGCGACCCGATGATCAGCGCGGTCAGGAAGAGTTCACCGGCGCGCTGTATAGGCCATGACATGTCTGGGGTGTCCGGCTTGCACAGCCACGCCAACGCCACGGTGAGGGCAAGCAGGACAAACGGCACCGACATGACATGCGGGTGGAGATCCCCCAGCAAAAAGCTGAACGCGGGGAATTCGTCGATGGGAGAAAGTACGCCCGGGTCTTCGATGATGCGCGTAGAGTCCCACCACCAGAAGCTGAATCCCGTCGCCCCTTCCAACGACAGCGCTTCCGTGATGGCCCGTATCCCGCCGCTCAGGTTGCCCGCAATCAGCAGCGCAATGACCGCCGCGACGCCGCCGATGATTGCTACGGAGTCCAATCTTGGTGGTTGAACACGCGTGATTCCCGCCCGCAGGACCGCGTTCATCGTCAAGGAAAAGGCGGCGACTGCCGTCAGGGCGAAGAGCGTGACGAAGGCAAGATTGTATCCCACAGTCGCCGCTGCGCCCGTGAGTTGTGCCGGGATGCTGAAAATCAAATAGCCAAAGTGGTAGTAGCTGATGGAATGACCCGCCAGCCACGGATCGGCGGCGGGAAACGCCGGGCTGCGCAGGGAACTCGCGAGGAAAGCAAGATCCATCGGCTGTTCGGTCGTGAGGCCAGTAATGGACGTTGAAACGGTGATGTCGGGCGCGAGGACCCGGAAAACGGCAAACAGCGCGAATGCAGACAGGAATACAGCCTCGCTCGCTGCGAGCAGCCTCCATCGGCTGCGGACAAAGTCGACCATCTCCTCCCGGTTCTGTCGAGCCAGAACTGCGCTCGCGCCGAGCAGCAGAGCAAAGACGGCCAGTAGCGAAAGCAGCCCGTTGTCCAGGACACGCGCGGTGACGAGCGCCCAGTACGCGTAGGCAAGCACAAGCAGACCCAACACTTTGGAGACGCCGTATCCACGGTCCGGCAGGTCACGGAAGAACGGGAACGCCCATGCGAACCCCGCCGCCCCGATGACCTTGAGTAGAACGAGCCAGAGAACCAGGTGGAGCATGGGAGGAGGCTCGGACTACTCGCGCCTCTACGCGAGCAGTGCCGTCACGAACGCGTTGGCGTCGAACGGTTCAAGGTCATTAATGCCCTCACCGGTGCCGATGTACGTCACGGGAACACCGAATTCGCGGAGTATGGCGATCGCAATGCCGCCCTTGGATGTGCCGTCCACCTTGGTGAGGATCACACCGTCCACGCCCACCGCCCCCATGAATTCACGGGCCTGCGAGAGGCCGTTTTGTCCCGTCGTTGCGTCCAAGACAAGTAAGACGGTGATGTCCGACGGATCCACGGTTCGCTCAACCACGCGGCGCACTTTGCGCAGCTCATCCATCAGTGATGTCCGAGTCTGAAGGCGTCCGGCGGTGTCGATGATGACCGTATCCACGCCGCGTGATTTGGCCGCCGCAACACCATCAAAGGCCACTGCGCCTGGGTCTGCGCCGTGCTGCTGCGCGATTACAGGCGCGCCGAGTCGCTCGCCCCATACCTGTAACTGCTCAATGGCGGCCGCGCGGAATGTATCTCCCGCCACTAGCAGTACTCGGCGATTCTCTGACATCTCACGCCGCGCCAACTTGGCGATGCTTGTCGTCTTGCCACTGCCGTTCACACCAACCACGAGAATGACACGGGGAGTGCTTGATGGTACTTGCTGTACGGCAGGTGATGCACCGTTGACGGCAACGTCCACCAATTCCGAGGCGAGCGCATCACGGAGATCGTCGGGCTTCGCGCCGCGTATTTTCTCAACACGGTCACGCGTGCGTGAAATCAGCTCCTCGCTCAGGTCGAGACCGACATCTGCGCCAATCAGCGCTTCCTCAAGTTCGTCCCACGTCTCGGGCGGGATCGAGTTCCTGCTAAAAATGTTCGTGACGCGTCCGAACCACGCCCGCTTGGTCCTGTCGACGCCTTTTTCGATGGATGAAGTCACTGCCAGTGCCGCTCTCAACTAGTCCGCCGGATCGATGGCAGACTCTGCCTCCATACGAATCTCAAGCGCGTTCGCGTGCGCGACAAGGCCTTCCGCGTGTGCGATGGCGATGCCGCTCGGCCCTAGGGCCTGTAAACGTTCCTCCGGTACGGCGACGAGGCTGGTCACCTTGAGGAATTCAAAGACGTTGACCGGGGAGCTGTACCGCGCTGCTCCGCCGGTGGGCATGGAGTGGCTCGGTCCCGCAATGTAGTCCGCCAGCACCTCAGGCGAGTGCTCGCCAACAAAGATGCCGCCCGCGTTGCGCAGGTGGGGGATGAGCGCGTGCGGGTCCTGCGTCATGATGCACAGATGCTCCGGAGCAAAGGCGTTGCAGAAATCAGCGATGTCATCATCGGTGTCGACAATGACAAACCCGCCTGTCTGTGTCGAAAGATGGGCGGGTGAATTCTCCGGCAAGTCTCGCAGTTGGCGCTCCAGTTCCCTGCCCGTCCGCGTCGCCATTTGCTCTGACGTCGTTACCATGACAACCCGCGCCTCGGGGTCGTGCTCAGCCTGTGCGAGCAGGTCTGCCGCGCACAGCGACGGGTCGGCGCGGTCGTCCGCGATAACCAGGGTCTCTGTCGCGCCCTGCAGAGAATCAATGCCCACAACGCCATAGACTGCTTTCTTGGCCAGCTGCACGAGAAGGTTGCCGGGGCCGAAGATCTTGTCCACCTGCGGGACGGACTCCGTGCCGAGCGCGAACGCAGCGACGCCCTGTGGGCCTCCAACACGAA
This sequence comes from Dehalococcoidia bacterium, assembly GCA_034428515.1. Classification (GTDB taxonomy): domain Bacteria; phylum Chloroflexota; class Dehalococcoidia; order UBA6926; family UBA6926; genus VXMO01. The sequence continues at coordinate 110,265 of DAOUHQ010000014.1, read as the reverse complement.
ACACGCGGTTGATGCGCGCGATGCTGCACGCGACGAGCGTCACCGGGGCAACGACGCCGTTAGCCCGCGCGGGCGTCGTCACGAAAATCTCCGGGACGTTGGCAACGCGGGCGGGAATGCCAATCATCAGGACGGTTGAGGGATACGCAGCCCGACCACCGGGCACGTAGATGCCGGCGCGCTGTACGGGCCGGATAAGTTGGCCGACGCCGCGCTCAAAGTCCATCCAACCGGTCCGTGACTGCTGGGCGTGAAACACTTCAATCTCTTCCGCCGCCTTGTGCAACGCGTCAATGACGTGGGTGTCCACACTGTCGTAGGCTCGGGCGATTTCCTCCTGTGTGACCTCCAAGGCGGACAACTCTACGCCGTCAAATCTGTGAGCGAGTTCGCGGATGCCATCATCGCCATCCACGCGAACTGTCTCGATAACACGTCGCACAGCCTCTTCGGGAGCAATTCGCTCACCGAACGTCTGCTCAAGAAATGAGAGTGTCGATTCGGACGCCTGCGGGTAAAGCCACGGGTTGGCTGAGATGAGCCCCGCCCGAGCCTCTTCAAGTCCGCGGAAGATCTTCATGCGAGGATTTCCTCCGCGTGCTTGAGCGACTGCTCCATAGCAATGGAACGATGCTGCTGAATGATGTCACGGGGAACGCGGTCATAGACGCGTTCAAGCATCTCTTGCGGATCGGCCATCAACTGCTCGACCTCCACGCCATCCAGATCAGGATCATCCAGATAACGAGAGATGAAACGCGGAAATTCCGCCCATGTGCCGGGCAGTGTCAGGACGCGGCCTGCCACGAAGGCGCTCCATTCCTGCAAAACATTCTGCGAGATGAACGAATCAGGCACGCCATCAATAATGCTATTTGAGGCGATGATTTGTCTCTGCCAATCCGTGAGTTGGTCTCTGTTGCCACGAATATCGACTTCCAGCTCATATTGCATGGCCCGATCCAGGATATTCTTTGTCGGCTCAGAACCAAGATACTCATCATCCTCAAAATAGGGGCGGTAGACGTTGACGATCCACGCCTCGTCCGCAGCAAGGTGGCTCGCGTAACCAACAAGGAATGCGGTCAATGCCCAGTCATCCCCCGGGGAACGGGAGACAAGGTCAGGCAGTGCATTCTTCATTCCGCGAAACCCATCTCCTGTTCCACTCTCGGTCAGATGGAAGTAGTGCGTGTCCTCGCGCGGCTCGCGGGTCAACACGCGCCGGTCGGGCGCGGTGGAACCCAGGAGGGCTGGGCCAATGTGCTCCCGAAGCTCGTCAATAGCCAGCTGATCCACTAGTTCCTGGATAATGTTCAGGTGTACCGCCAGCATCGGCATGGCATCGACACCCGCTATCGGAGCGGCAGTTCCGGCGGTTCGCCGAAGTGCTGTGTGAGGGGAAAGGCAATCACGTCCGTCGCGCCAATCGTCCGGAGTGATTCAGTCGCGACGAGTTGTTCTGTCTGCTGATGATTGATGACGAACGACACGGAAAACCACTGTTGCCCGTTTTCGCCGTCGAGGTTCTCACGCGTGACCACGGGGGCTATCGTGGGTCCCTTCAGTCCGACGCTGCCCAAAGAAGGCAGATTGAATAGCTTGCGGGCAACATCTTCGGGGGTACTCCCAGGCACGTTGGCCATGACCACATAACGCCCCTCTGCATTGAGATTGGCGTGGATGTATTCAAGCAGGAGCCATGCGGACTGCACAGCCTGATCGTCATAGACTTCCTTGTTCACGCACGCAATGAGCGCGGCGCTTGAATTCAGAATCGGCCGGGGTGGGTTTCCCAAACGGAGTCCTGTCAGGGAATGAGCCGCCAGAGTCGAGCCTGTGACAACGACATCCGCTATCAGATCAGACGCGCCAAGTCTCGGCAGCAGCTCATGCGAGCCCTGGAAGAGGCGCACGCCCTTACCGGAGATACCATGGGCTTCCATGTAGTTCTGTGTGAGTCCCGGGTACTTTGTGGCCACGCGCAGGTCCCGACCGAGTTGCCTGGCCCATCCCGTCAGATCACCGACCGGAACGTCACCGGAATCACCAAACCGACGACTTGGCGCGGCCAGCATCAGCCGACCATGTCCGAACCCAAGATCAGGGATAAGGCATGACACGTTCTCCAGGCCAGTCAGGCTTTTCTCTTCAAACCAGTCGCGCCCGGTGATGCCCAGATGCGCGCCACCCTCTGCAACGATAGACGGAATATCATCCGGCCTGAGAAAGACGGCTTCACACTCAGGAATATCACGCACTTCTTCGACAAGTCCGGTCCCACGGCGCGACACGTGGATGCCGCACGCGTTGAGCATTGTCATCGTGTCGTTTGCCAGTCGATTGTTACTGGGGAGAGCCAGCCGTAGCACGTTCTTCTTGCCTCTATCCATACGTACCGCAAGCGTCACATGGCCGCAGCACGCCAAATCATCATCTGTTCGTTCTTGTAGATTCTAGCGTAGGCCAAACTCAGAACAAAGCGTCACCCACAAGTGGAAGGTTCTCGATAAAGCCCACGCCATAGTAGCCGGCAATTGCTATAGCGGTCACAAGGATTAGCTTGCCAGCCGCCACGATGAGCAAGAAGCGCCCCAGTGGATAGCGAATCGCGCCGGCCCACACGCCGGCAATATCAAACGGCAGAGGGGAGGCCGCGAATACAAATATCACCCAGCCGCGCCAATGCTTCCCCATCGTTTCAAGTCTCTTGTACCACCTGCTCTGGTCAACTATTGATGAACCGCCCCGCCCCGCCATGTAGGAGGTAATCTCGCCCAACGCTGCGCCGGCCGCGCCGAAAACGCCGATCAGCAGGGGATTGAGTGTGCCGGAGACGGCGAAAATAATCGCATGGCCGGGCACGGGAAACAGGACGACAGTGGCGCTGTTGATGAGTTGGAGCAAAAAGATACCGAAGTATCCCCAATCGCCAAATCCTTCAACAAAGCTTGCGTACCGAATGAGCAGCACAATGACTGCAATCGAGACAAGGAGGGCTCCGCCGAGTTGGAGCGCTGCAACAAGGCGATTCTCTCGCCGCTCAGCGCCCGGAGACGCCGTCGTGGTGTCCATCACCTCAACGTCACGTCGCCCGCGTGAACGACTCTATGCTGCCCGTCATCGGTCTGAACGACCAGTGCCCCACTCGGCTCAACGTCCAATGCCAGGCCCTCGAACGAGTCATCGCTACCGGATACGCTGACGCGTTTACCCAGGTTGACTAGTGAGGATCGCCATTGGGCAAACACATCACCGCCTTCCCGTGCGTGCAGATAGAGGGCGTCCAGCTCCTCCAGCAAGGCACACAGTAATTCAACTCGGGAGACGTCACCGCCCGTCTCTCTGCTGAGGCTCGTTGAGGCGTCAGCGATCTCCGGGATAGAAGCCGTATCCCAATTGACGTTTATTCCTATTCCTGCGACGGCGAACTGATCTTCCTCGGATTCTCCCCGCACGACCTCCACGAGGATGCCGCAGACCTTGCGTCCGCCAATGAGGATATCGTTCGGCCACTTGATTTCCGGATTGAGCTGCGGGCAAACGCGGCTGATGGCCCGCGGAATGGCAAGGGCGCAGATCATGGACAGGGTCGGCAGCAGTTCTGCATTCGGTCTCAACAGGATTGAGATGAGCAGAGACGCGCCCGGAGGTGACATCCACGAGCGACGGAAACGTCCTCTCCCCCGCGTTTGCTCGTCCGCCGTGATTGCCAGGCCTTCAGCCGCACCTTCCCGCCCTGCCGTCGAAACGTCATCTTGCGTGGAATGCGTGACCGACAAGTGCCTATACTCCGCGCCGATTATGCGCGTAGTGAGACGTTGCCTGACTTCAGATTCATTTAGAACATCGGCCATAAGACGGGAATACCCCCAAGACTGTAGACGGCGGCGTGCGTTCGCCCACCCTATAATGATGCATATCATGTGTTATCGGTGAGGGGGAGTGGGATTTCATGGAATATCGTCGACTGGGCAATTCGGGCCTGCAGGTTTCAGTTGTTGGACTCGGAACGAACAATTTCGGCAGGCGCCTCGAATATGAACGGAGCGAGATCGTCATCAAGGCGTCGCTCGATAACGGGATCAACTTCATCGACACAGCCAATATCTATAGCATGGGCGAGTCCGAGGAGCACATCGGCAGGGCGCTGGTGGGGAACCGCGAGGCGGCGGTGATTGCCACCAAGGGCAGCGGGCAGATGCGTCAGGGCCCGCACGGCAGCGGCAACTCCCGCAAGCACATCACCAGCGAGGTGGAGGCAAGCCTCAAGCGGCTTCAGACAGACTACATCGATCTTTATCAGATTCACTTCCCGGACAATGACACGCCCATCGAAGAGACTCTTCGAGCACTCGATGACCTGATCCGCACCGGAAAGATCCTCTACATCGGCAGCTCCAACTTCGCCGTGTGGCAGGAGGCGGAGGCCGCGTGGACGAGCCGGCATCTGGGCCTCAACAGCTTCGTCAGCACGCAGCCGGAGTACAGCCTCATCAACCGCGACGTTGAGAGGGAGTTGATTCCATTCGCCGTGAAGTACAACATCGGCATCATCCCCTACTTCCCGCTTGCGGGCGGCGTGTTGACCGGCAAATACACGGAGGGTCAGGAGCCGCCGGAGGGTACGCGCATGTCCACCACTCCCGCAAACTTCCGTGGCCGGTTCATGAACGAGCGCACGTTTGCCATCGCGGACGTGGCAACGAAGTTTGCGGTGGAGCGTGGGCATACGACGGTTGAACTCGCCATCGCGTGGCTACTGGCACAACCGCAAGTGTCGAGCGTCATCGCGGGCGCGACACGGCCTGAACAAGTAGAGGCGAACGCCAAGGCCGCCGACTGGACACTGACGGCGGATGAGGTGACGGAACTAAACGAGAAGCTGGCGGCGCTCGGCTAGTTGAGGACTCCTACGCCTCTCCGGTGACAGGCTCGCGGGCCGTCACGCGTATGACGTAGTTCTGCGGGTCGTCTTGCGTGGGGAAGTGGCGTCCTTGCGCGAACATCTCTGTCAGGCGCTGGAAGAGCAGCGGACCCACTTGGGATACGGCGTCTTCCAGATCGGCTGAAACGGTGGACACATCCGGAAAGGCGACGAGTGTGGCGCGGTATTCTTCGTCTTCCGTGCGCTGGATCATGACGATGTAGGGCGAGGTGTCACCGCGTCGCGGATTCCGTACCCAGACGGTCCGCACAGGCGACCATTCCTCGCGGGGGGCCTCACCGCCCTCGGCGGCAATTTGCCCGAGCGCAAGACCGGCGTTATCGGCCACATCGTCAAGCGCCGCGGCGCGTGTGGGGCCTTGCCCCGTTACGCCCGTCATTGCGGGAATCAGTCCGCGATACGACCCGTCTTCATTGGGCAGCAGAACCGCCGTGTACGATGGCGCCATTTTCTCTCCCCGTCTTTATGCGCCGGCGAATATCGACGCCGCGGCGGATTCGGCCGCCTCCGCCAACGGCCTCACATATAGCCCGCCCGCCACGATCGCCAGGAGCAAACCAAGTATCAGCAGCCACATGGTCCGCGAGACGCGAATCGGCTCCGCGCCGTCCTCAGGCTGTTCGATGTACATCTGCCTCACAATGTTCAGATAGTAGTACAGGGAAATCAGGCTTGCGAATATGGCGATGCCGACCGGCACGAGAAATCGCGGCCCCGCCGTCGCCACCACCGTGAAGAGATAGAACTTGGACGCGAACCCAACGAAGAACGGGAACCCGGCAAGGCTGAACAACGCGCCCGTCAATGCAAGCGCAAGGAACGGGTTGCGTCGTGCCATGCCCGCCAGATCACGCACGCCTTCTTTGCCCGTCTGCTGCCAGACGGCGAGCAGCACCATGAATGCCACCATCGTCGAGGCGGCATAGCTCACACTGTGGATGAGCATTCCGGCGATTGGTTTCGTCGGATCGTCTGCACCCAGCGCGGCTATTCCCAAGAGGAGATATCCGACCTGCCCGATGCTGGAATACGCCATCAGGCGCTTTAGATTCGACTGCAGGATGGCGACGAGGTTGCCGAGCATCATGCTCAGCACCGCCAAGAGGATGAACACCCAGTCCCAGAAAAGCGCTACGGGTTCGAGAGCGACGGCAACCAGACGGATCAGGAGCGCGAAACCGGCCGCCTTGGACGCCGCCGCAAGATAGGCCGTGATGGGGATTGGCGCTCCCTCATATACGTCCGGCGTCCACATGTGGAACGGGACGGCTGCGACCTTGAAACCCAGTCCTGCCGTCAGCATTGCCAACGCGATGATCAGGCCGGGGCTCGGCGAGAGGGCACTGAGGCCGCTTGCTACCTGGTCGTAACGAGTGTCACCCGTTAGGCCGTAGATGTACGTGATGCCCAACAAGAGGAACGCGGAGGCGATTGCGCCAAGCAGGATGTACTTCATCCCCGCCTCATTGGTCCTCCGTTCCCTCCATGTATACGACGCGAGGATGTACAGCGAGAAACTCAGCAACTCCAGGGAGATGTAGGCGGTGATGAGCTCACCCGCCGCTGCCATGCCCATCGCGCCAACGGTGGCCATCATCAGGAGGGCGACAAACTCACCCGGGCTGTCGATGGACCGCACGAATTGAGCGGAGCCGAGTATGGTCACCGCCGCGAGGATCACGAATAAGGCGAAGAAGAACGCAGAGTAGGTATCAAAGATGAGGATGCCGCCTGCGAAGCGGCTTGATTCGCCGTCGTTGGTGACGACTATGAATACGCTGACAGCGGCCATGACGGCCGCACCGCCATAAACCAGGACTGTTCGCGAGAGCCGGGGCACAATCAGATCGAGTGTAAACGCCCCGAATGCTAGGCCTGTAACCAGATAGCCGGGTAACAGCAGTGCCCAGTTCATCCTGTCATAGCCCCTACACCGTCTCCGCCAACACGGCCACCGCTACGATAATCACCGCAGCGATTGTAAAGACAAGCGCGTAGTTGAAGACGAAGCCCGTCTGGATTCCGCGAAGAAGATGCCCAGCGTCCACGGTGCGCGCCGCCGGTCCGTCTACGCCCGCATCATTGACCACCCGCCGATCAACCTCACGGATGAACCCTGCAAAAACCAGCACGATTCGATCTATGATCCACTGCGCCGTGGCGTCGATGTAGAACCGGTTTTGTATGAGCTTCAGTGGTCCTGCTACCGACTCAAGCACGGTGCCGTCGACACGTTCCCTGTTGTTCCAGTAATTCAGACCGACACCTATGCCGGCGACGGCCGTCAGGGTGGATGCCAACGCCAAGAGCATGTCGAAGTGGAACTCGCGGTGGCCGTCCGTGAGGAACTCGATGAAGTCCCAGCCGAAGGACAGCGCGACACCGAGGAAAACGGCCAGGATCCCCAATGACACAAGGGGGATAGACATAAGCGGTGGCGGATCATGAAGCCCGGCGGCGTGATCTCCTTCTCCATCATGGTCGCTAGCGGCTTGTGCCGGCTCTCCCTGAACGACAACCAGCGCGAGTCTAGTCATATACAGGGCGCTGAGGAATGAGGCGATGATTGCTCCAAAGAAGAGCAGGTAACCGGGCAGACTTTCAATCTCAAGGGCCGGAGCAAGAATGCCCTCCTTGGAGATAAAGCCGCTCAATGGCGGAATCCCCGCCAGCGACAGGCTGCCAATGATGAGAGCGGCGGCTGTGAGCGGCGCAGCGATCCGTAGGCCGCGCACCTGGTAGATAGACGCGGAGGAGGCATGGATGGCGTGGAGCGCCACCCCCGCCGTCAGGAACAACAGAGCCTTGAAATAGCCGTGCGTGAGTAGGTGGAACATGCCGCCACTTGGGTCGCGGTGAGAGGGGTCACTTGCCAATCCGGCCGCGCCGAGCGCAAGCATCATCAGGCCGAGCTGGCTCACCGTCGAGTACGCGAGAATGCGCTTGAAGTCGATCTCCCCCAGCGCGAGCAGGCCCGCCAGAACGGCAGTTATCAGCCCTATCACGGCCACAAACCACAGAACGCCGGGCGCCTCGACGAACAGGTCGAACATGCGCGCAACGAGGAACACTCCCGCCGCGACCATCGTCGCCGCGTGGATAAGCGCGCTGACCGGTGTGGGACCCTCCATGGCGTCCGGCAGCCAGATATGGAACGGGAACTGCGCGCTCTTGCCCATTGCACCGAGGAACAGCAGGAACGCCACCAGCGCCGCCTCTCCACCACTCAATGATGCGATAACCTCCCGGATATCAAACGTGCCGGTGCTTAGGTAGGCGATAATGATGCCGATAAGCAGGCCGACATCACCAAATCGGGTTGTGATAAAGGCCTTCTTCGCCGCCTCAGCCGCCGAGCGCCGCTCCCAATAGAAGCCAATGAGCAGGAACGAGCACATTCCTACCAGTTCCCATGAGATGTAAAGCAGCAACAGGCTGCCAGTCAGGACAAGGGCAAGCATGGACGCGGCGAACAGCGAATGCGCGGCGAAATACCACCCCAATCGCTCGTCACCTTTCATGTACTCCAGTGAGTAGACCTGTACAGCGAGCGAGACTGACGTGACGAGGATGATCATCATCACCGAGAGACTGTCGACGATGTAGCTCAGCCCAAACTCGGAGCCTCCGGCAGAAAGCCAGACGACGGTCCCGACGTACTCTCCGTTGGCAAGGTAGTCGCCCAGCACCCCCAGCGATCCGATGAATGCAATACCGATGGCGGCGACGCTGACCCATGACGCGGCTTGCGGCAGGATTTGGAGCCGGCCAATGGCAAGAATCACGAATGCGGCAAACGGCAGCGCGGCGATTAGCCACGCCTGCTCAGCGCCGATCGGGATTGCGTCCAGCAGGGCCGTCACTTTCTTGGCCCCTACTGCTGCAAGGTGGAGATGCGGTCCAGGTTGACCGTCTCCCAGTTTCTGAACATGCGTAGAACGATGGCGAGGGCAAGACCAACCTCCGCCGCCGCGATAGTGATAACAAAGATAATCAGCACGTGGGCGATGGCCTCCGTTCCCACCACATAGCGAGCGAAGGCGATGAGATGGACGTTGACGGCGTTGAGCATCAACTCGATGGACATGAGGACAAGGACGGCATTACGCCGTGCCAGCACCCCGTACAACCCCAGACAGAACAGCGCTGCGCCAAGGATCAGCATGAACTCGAGAACGGTCATGCTCCCTCTCTCCCGCTCCGAGTCAGTACCACTGCGCCTACCAGCGCCACCAACAGCACCAGCGAAGCAATCTCGAATGGAATCAGGAAATCGCTAAACAGGAGTTCACTCAGGGCGGTGAATTCGGCCATCGGGTCGGTGCCCGGTTCACGGGTGCGCCACGGAGTTGCCAGCGCAGCCGCGACGAGCAACGCGAACAGACCGACGCAGGCCATCGCCGCGAGGGGGCGCTGCGCGTTGTCTTCCACATTGGTCTGTTCCGGCGCGCGGGTGAGCATGATGGCAAACAGGAGAACGATCGTGATTGCGCCGCCATAGATGAGCACTTGGGCAAGCGCGATGAATTCCGCCAGCATCATTAGGAACAGGGCCGCCACGCCGACCAGGGAGATCAGGAGGAACACTGCCGCATAGACGACGCTGCGTGTCGCGACGACGCCGACGGCGGCAGCGACGGTGATTATTCCGATTGCTCCCAGAATCGCGGTCTCGATCATTCGGCGTTCGTCCCGGGTTTGGAGTTGTCCGATTCGGATTCGCTGTCAGAGGATTCTGCGTTGGCAGATTCCTGCGCTGCGCGCTCGGCAGCTCGTTGGGCGCGAAGTTCGGCGGCCTTGCGTCGAGCTTCGGCTACGCGAGGATCAACGGCGGGCGCGTCACCTGATGCCTGTTCAGGTGCGGCCGCTGTTGGTTCTGCGGGTGGAGCCTCACCGCGCTCTGCTGCGCGTTGGGCGCGAAGTTCAGCAGCCTTGGCTCGCGCAGCGGCTACGCGGGGGTCAACGGCAGGAGTGTCACTCGATGCCTGTTCAGGAGCAGTTGTCGTAGCCTCTGCAGGTGGAGCCTCGCCGCGCTCAGCAGCACGTTGGGCGCGCAGTTCGGCGGCCTTGGCTCGCGCAGCGGCCACACGATCTTCACCGGATGCGTCCGCTCCTGCGGCCGGGGTTCCACCACTCTGGGCGGCGGAGCGTCGCGCCGATTTCTTCGCCTCAGGCGGAGACCACCGGCCCTTGGCCTCTTGCTCTTTGCCTGCTTCAAGGAGTTGATCCAAATCAAACATGAGATTCGGGCGCGCATATTGGCTGGCGTCGAAGTTGTCCGACATGATAATTGCGTCGAAGTTGCAGTATTCAACACAGAGGCCGCACATGATGCAGTCGGCCACGTTCAAGTCAAAATACTCAACGATTTTGCGGCGAGTGCTATCACCCTCAGCGTGCTTGGGGTTGTCCATCATTGCGACATCGATACAGTCCGTTGGGCAGATCCGCATACAGACCAGGCAGCCGGTACAGTAGGGCTCCGGCACATCTTTGTCCCAGGTGAGCACGGGGTGCGCCATGAATCGGGGCGCAAGCGTGGGGGCGATTGACGGATATTCCACCGTGACGGGCGGCTTGAGTGCCAGCTTCATTGTTGTTAGCAGACTCTTGAAGGTTCCCAACATGACTATTGCGCCCACCTTTGCCTGAATTGCCGAAGTCTCTGTTCCCTACGCCGCTGTATGTAGATGCCGGTTGCAGCGGCCAGCACGATGCTCACTACACTGATTGTCACACTTGTCACCCACAGCTCCCAGCCGTTCTGATGTTGGACCCACACAGCGGTCGCCACGACCATGAGATTCACGAGCGACGCGGGTATGGCGATTTTCCACGCGAACGCCATGAGTTGGTCGATACGGAGGCGCGGCAGCGGTGCACGGATCCAGAACACGACGAGGATGATGCCGGCCATCTTGACCAACAAGTAGAAGGGCTGAAGGATGGGGACCTGCTCGGAGAACGGCCCAGTCCAACCACCGAGGAACAGGATTGTTGCGAGGAACGCCATCGTCGCGAGTCCCGCGTATTCCGTCAGGAAGAAAACGCCCCAACGGATGCCTGAGTATTCGACGAACGCGCCGCCGACGATCTCCTCCTCTGCGTGGGGTATGTCAAAGGGGATACGCGCCGTTTCCGCCAGCGCCCCTACAAGGAAGAGAATGAAGCCCAGTGGCATGATTATCAGGTACGGCACGCTGCCCTGCGCCTCGACGATGCCTGCGAGGCTGAAGGGGCGATCCGTCGCAGTCTGCGCAAGCAGTCCTACAGCCAGCACGGCAAAGACGAGTGGCAGTTCGTAGCTGATCAACTGCGCGGCATTGCGGGCACTCCCTAAGAGCGCGTACTTGTTGTTTGATGCCCATCCTGCCAGCACGTGGCCTACGACAGACAGACCCAGGATGGCAATGATGTAGAACAGCCCGATATCGAGGTCGCTCAGCACCCAGTCAGGGCCGAACGGCAGCACCATCCAAAGCATGAAGATCGGGGTGAAGATCAGCAAGGGCGCGACGTAGAAGATAACCAGGTTCACGCTCCCGGGGCGCACATCCTCCTTGAGCATCAGCTTGATTGCGTCCGCCGCTGTTTGGAGAATGCCGGACGGTCCGGTTCGGGACGGCCCGACGCGCTGCTGTAGGCGAGCGAGCGTCTTGCGTTCCGCCCAGATCACTCCGAGCACGGCAGTCAGAATGCCGTTAAACAGCACAAAGACGACGATGGCGATGGTGATGAGGTCCAGCAGACTCATCGGTCCACCTCGCCAAGAACGATATCCATGGAGCCAAGGATCACTGTGGCGTCAGCAAGGTATGAGCCTCGGATCATGGCAGGGAGAGCCATCAGGTTGCAGAAGCTCGGCCCGCGAATCTTGAGGCGGTATGGCTGGACCGTGCCGCCGGACGAGACTAGATAGACGCCCAGATCTCCGCGCGGGTTCTCCCCATGCACGTAGACATCCCCCTCCGGCGGGCGAAGGATGCGCGGCACCCGACCCAAGAACGGGCCGTCCGGCAGTTTGTCCAGGGCCTGTGCGACGATGGAAATCGACTGTTCAATCTCCAACATCCGAACCATGTAGCGGTCGTAGCAGTCCCCTGTCTGTCCCGTTGGAACACGGAAATCCAATTCTTCATAGATGGAGTAAGGATCAGCTTTACGTATGTCGTAGTCGATTCCTGCCGCTCTCAGCAGCGGTCCCGTCACGCCGTAGTCAAGAAGATCCTCCGGCGGTATCGCTCCGATGCCGGCGGTGCGTTCGATGAATATCTCACTTTCTGTGAGCGTGCCCCGCGCTTCTTCATATCCAACCTTGAGTTGATCCAGCAAGGCGCGAACAGCGGGGACGAATCCGTCCGGCAGGTCTTCCTTGACGCCGCCGATGCGGAAGTAGTTGTGCATCATGCGCGCACCCGTGACACCCTCAAAAATCTGCTGAATCCTCTCGCGGTCACGGAACCCGAGCATGACGGGATTCATCGCGCCAGTGTCCAACCCATACGTGCCGTAGAACAGCAGATGACTTGCGATGCGGTTGAGTTCTGAGAGGATCAGGCGGATGTAGTCAGCGCGCTCGGGGACATCTACCCCCATCGCCTTTTCCACTGCCCGCACATAGACCCACTCATTGTTGAAATTGGCGACGTAATCCAGGCGGTCAAAAAGCGTGGTGATCTGTTGAAAATTCTCGCCCTCCGCCAGCCGTTCGGAGCCGCGATGCAGATAACCGATGTGCGGATAGACATCAACAACGCGCTCGCCATCAAGAGTCAGCACCATGCGAAATACACCGTGCGTGGCAGGGTGCTGCGGCCCCATGTTGATGCTCAACTCCGCCTGTTCCGTGACGGGGTCGCGCTCGATGTTCGCCGACAACCCGGTGTCAGTCACCATAGAACGTCACCTGCGCCGGCATGTCATAGCTCTTTCGTCCGGGGAATCCCTCGAATCCCTCATAGAGGATCAGTGGGGAGAGGTCCGGGTGGCCTCGGAACTCCAGGCCAAAGAGGTCGTGCCCTTCACGCTCGTGCCAATCCGCCCCCATCCAAACGCCAATTGCAGTTGGAATCCAAGGGTCGTCAATGGGCGCGCGCGTCTTGATCACCAGTTTGTGCGGATGGGACAGAGAGGTCAGGTGATACACCGCCTCCAGCTCGTCCTTCCAGTCAACGACGGAGAGGCAGCGGAGATATTTGAAGTCCAGTTCCGGGTCCGACTTCAGAGCGGCGCAAACGTCAACGACCGCATCCCGAGAAACGCGCAACTGAAGTTCATCGAACGAGTAGTCGACGGATTGCGCGCTGTCCCCAGCAATCTCTCGCACGCGCGCCTCAATGGGAGAGGGCGCTGCGGGCTCCTCGGGTCGGTCTCCGTTTGTCACCTATAGACCCCTCTTGAGCCTGGGCTCGTCCTGGATCTTGCGTTGGAGTTCAAGAATGCCGTGCTGCAATGCCTCAGGGCGCGGCGGGCACCCAGGCACGTACACATCCACGGGGATGATCTGATCCACCCCCATCACGACGGAATAGGAGCGAACATACGGCCCTCCGCACGTGGCGCACGAGCCCATCGCGATGACCCACTTGGGCGCAGGCATCTGCTCGTACAGGAGCTTGATCGGCTCGGCCATCTTCTTCACTACAGTCCCCGCCACGATCATGACGTCGGATTGGCGCGGCGAGGGCCACGTAACGACACCGTAACGGTCGAAATCATGCTTGGGCATATATGCGGAGATCATCTCGATTGCGCAGCATGCCAACCCGAATGTGAGGGGCCACAGCGAGGACTTTCGCGCCATCGCGAAAAGCTCCTCCGTCTTGAGGGTGATCACACCTGAGAGGCCACTCTTCTGGTGCGCGGCGAGGTTCTGCAGCGCCATGCGGGATTCGGGCGTCGAGATGACGGGGCCCTGCCCCATACCCCCTTGCCCGCCTGCGGGTTCAATATTCATCGCCAGGACAGCACCCCCTTACGCCATGCGTATATCAGACCGAAGAACAACACGACTAGAAAGATGACCATTGAATAGAATGCGGCGGCGGGCAAATCAAGGAAAACGAACGCCCACGGAAACAAGAAAACAGTCTCCACGGCAAAGATCAGGAAGAAGAGAGCGAACAGATAGTAGCGAACGTTATAGCGGGTGTTACCCTCACCCGTTGGCAGAATGCCGCACTCATAGGCGATGCCCGAGAGGCTGGTGGCGCTGCGCGGGGCGAGTATCCAGGAGATGACAAAGAAGGATAGTACACCGCCGAACCCGACTATAGCGGCTATCCCTACAGCGGCCCAGTTGAACGCATACTCAGCCGGCATTCCCCTGCACTCCTGTCGGCCAGTCTATGTGTGGGTCAGAGACAGTGTCAACGAACGTCAGTCTACTCATCCGATGCGCCCCAGTAGAGCCGTCACGCTGCCGTCAATCAACTCAATCCACGGGAACGGCCATATCCCGATGGCGACAATAAATGCGATGAGCAGCCCGCCGGCCGCGAGTTCCACGCGCGATGCGTCCGTCAGTCCTTGCCACCGGTCGCTGACGGGACCGAAGAACACCTTACCGAGCAGCCTCAGCACATACACCGCAGTTACAGCTGCAGCGAACACGCCAAGCACGCCGACGAGCGGATATGTGTTGAACGCGCCGATGAAAACCAGCAACTCCGCAACGAATCCGCTGAGGCCCGGAAGCCCCAGCGAGGCTAAGCCGGCGATGGCAAAGAACGTCGCCGTGCCGCCCATCCGTTTGGCCAATCCCTCCAACACGCCGATGTCACGGATGTGGGTGCGGTCATAGACGGCACCCACAAGCACGAAGAAGAGGGCCGTCATCACTCCATGGGAGAACATCTGCAGGACGGCGCCGTTGACGCCCAACGGGTCGAGCGTCGCGAGACCCATGATTACGTAGCCCATGTGGCTGACGCTCGAATAGCCGATGACATATTTGAGGTCGCGCTGCCCCAAGGCGGATATTGCGCCATACACGACGTTTACCGTCGCGAGGATGATCAGGACGGGCATCCACGCCTCTGCCCCTTCCGGGAAAAGATCCATGCCGATGCGGAGGATGCCGTACGCGCCCAGCTTCATGAGCACACCGGCGTGCAACATGCTGACGGACGTGGGCGCGGCGACGTGACCGTCCGGCGACCATGTGTGGAACGGCCACAGCCCGGCCAGCACGCCGAAACCGACGGCGACAATCGGGAAGAAGAGCAACTGGAATTCGCGGGAGTATTCTTCGTTGTCGCGAAGGCTGAGGAAGTCGAATGTCGGATTTTCCGCAAAGATATAGAGCGCGATTAGCGCCACCCACACCAGGACGCTGCCGAGGCTGAGCATGATGGTCAGCTTCATCGCGCTGTATTCCTTGGTGCGGCTGAACAGCAGGGGCGGCACGTAGGATCGGAAGTCTGTTGAGCTGCCCCACACGCCAATCAAGAGGTACATCGGAATGACGGCAAGTTCGTAGAAGAAGAAGAAGAAGAACAGATCAAGGGCCACAAAGACGCCATAGACGCCTGCAATGAGGAGCAGGAAAAGGACGAAGAATTCCTTGGTTCTGTCAGGAAGACGCCAGGCGACCAAGGTTCCGGCAAAGGCAACCACGCCGTTAAGCAGCACCATCAACGCGGAGATACCGTCCACGCCAAGCGTGAATCCGATCCCGAGGCTTGGCAGCCATTCGACGCGGGTCAGTGGCCAAAACTCCACCCCCGCCGGCGCGCTCAGATAGTGGCGGAGGGTGAGATAGATGGAAAGCGCGAAGGTGAAACCTGTGACGGCGGTGGCGATGCCGCGGATGGTGTTGGGCTGACGGCCCGGAACGAGAATAAGCGCCAAGCCGCCCACGAACGGCGCGAGAACTAACAGGCTTAAGACCAGCTCGTCTGCCTCAGCCACCCATACTCCTCCGACGACAAAAGGTCAGCGGCCCCTACCCGCCAATCATAACAGCGACGGGCGGCCATCTGTCCCTCACCCAAACCTTCTCCCCCAGAAAGAGGGCGCTTGTAGTTGCTCCCGCATCGGTACCTGTCCCCACGTGGGTGGGCGTCAGATACACTTTGCGTATGGACTTCCTCAACGTTGGGGGGCTTGAGCTACTCTTTCTTGCCGGCCTCGCCATCATCATAGTCGGGCCGTCACGGGCTGCGGAGATAGCGGGCGAGATCGGCCGGCTCGTCGCACGCGCACGCCGCACCATCAACTCCATGACGGAGGACTTGCAGACGCAGGCGCGCGAGGAAACGGAACCCCTGCGGTCTGCCCGTGAATCAATCCGCGATGTGGAATCGAAGCTCCGTCGTCCTCTTGATCTGTCTGAGCCACGCCCAAACTCAGGGCAGGCTGAGTCTCCACCGGAGGACACAACCCCTCCTGGTGAGAGTGAACAGCCCGCGGGCGAGACCGAGCCGGAGGACGGCCGGTGACAACACCTGAGCCGGAGGGCGTGTCAAGCACAACAATGCCCCTGTCTGCGCATCTACGGGAGCTGCGGACACGGCTCATGTGGACGTTCATCGTGGTGGGCATTGGCGCAGTCGGCGCGTTTGCCATCGGAAATCGTCTCGTTGACGTGTTGCTGATTCCGTTTCCGAACGACATTGAAGTTGTCCAGATTGATGTCCTTGAGGGCGTGCGCGTCCGCATGAAGATTGCCCTCTTGGGGGGAATCATCGTCGCATTCCCAATGATCCTCTATCAGGCCATTATGTTCGTCCGTCCTGCGCTCACAGGCACGGAGAAGCGCTTTGTGTACATAGCCTTACCCATCGTGAGCGTGCTATTCGCCGCGGGAATCCTCTTTGCATTCTTTGTGCCCATACCGGTGATGATGCAGATCCTCCCTCAATTCCTTGGCGAGGATATTGAACCGCAGATACGCATCGACAGCATCGTTGGCACGACGGTCTGGCTCATCTTTGCAATGGGGCTGCTCTTCGAGCTGCCAGTCATCATGTACCTGCTCGCCCGCATCGACATCATCGATCCGGCGAGTCTGCGGACAAAGCGCAAAGGGGCAATCCTATTATCATTCGTTGCCGCGGCAATCATCACGCCCACAGGCGACCCCATCAACATGGTCATCTGGGGCATCCCTATCTGGGTGCTCTATGAGGTCGGCCTGCTCATGGCCCGGTTCGCTGCCTGGCAACGGAAGCGATCGGAGAGCAACACATCACCTTAGCTCCGGCCGAGTGTCCATTTTGCACGAGCCTCACTTGTCATTCCTGCGGTCGCCGGAGTGCTCCCGCTCCAAAACGAGAAACGCCACCTTTCGGCGGCGCCCCTGTCGGTCTTGGGTTTAGTTTCAGGTTGTTACGTCTTTGCCGTCGTTGAGTCAGACTCCGAACTTTCCTTGGCATCCTCGGACGGCTTGCTCTCTTCCAATTCGGCACCCTTACGGAACTCACGGATAGAGCTTCCCATCGAGCGGGCAAGGCCGGGGAGTTTGGCACCCCCAAATATCAACAGAATAATCGCCAGAATCAGAATCAACTCTAATCCGCTCGGAATGGTCATGCTGCCTCCCTGCTTATGTCCACAGTATACGCGATGGGTCTAGCTTTGCCGCCCTATTCGAAAATCAGTATGCCGAAAGCGAATATGAAGAACGTCGCAATGCCCAACAAGCCCGTGCCAAGCGGCACCATCAGCATTGTCAGGATCGCCTGCGTTCCCATGAAACGATTTGCTTCACGGATGGCGATGTACGTGAGGCGGATTATAGCCACGGAGGTCAGAACGATTCCCAGCGTCATGACCCACGGCTGCGCGCCGCCCGCGATTAGCCAGAGAAGCGATGTCGGGACGAGGAGCCACAGAGACAGGGCAGCGAATGTTGTCGCAGAGAATTCCTCCGCGATGCTTGCCTCGCCCTCGAAGATCTTGCCGATGAGGTGAAGCAGGATCGTGAAGAACAGAAACCCCGCGTATCCGCCCGCGACGAATCCCGCTGCGCCGAGCGCCGCCCCTGTTACGCCCTCGTAGTTGGAAATCAGTCCGCCGAGGCCGAACAGCGCACCTGTCACAGCCAGCCCGGCAAGCAGCAATCCGGTTCCGCGCAGTATCGGTTGGTCGATGGCGACATCGCTGAACGAGTACGTGGGAGTCCGCACGATGCCGCGCAGATAGAACGTCAGGGGTCGCTTGCGCCGTTCCGCGCTCTGCGACCCGCCCTGTTGCCCTTCCAATCCCGCCGTCGGATCAACAAACATCAATCCATAGTACGCGGGAGACCACCTTAAAGCGTGTGGTCGGCGCTGCAGCGCCGACCACAATTCTCGCTCCGTGTGGCAATTTTGCCGCTTATCAGACTCGCTAGCCCGTGGCGATGCCCAGACCCACGACGATGGCTACGAGGACGATGATCAGCACAATGAACAGGACAATCGCCACAATTGCCGCAGCGATGAAAGACGCAATGCCGCTCAAAACGGCCATCCCTGTGCTCAGTCTGTAGTTCTCCCGGATCAGGATGATTCCAAGAATGATGGTCCAGATGAACACCACGAGACTGACGATGACACTTATCGCCTCAAAGGGAGACGAGTCGCCCTCCGCCGTCTCCCCGGCTAATGCATCAAGAAGGCCCGGAATCACGGGGATCAAGCTCAGGATGGAGAGCATCATCAAGCCGGCCAGCATCCCCGTGTACGCCCCGTCGCCGCCAAACAGCTTCGAGATGAGATGCACGATCAGGGAGAAAAAGCCCAGTTCAACCACGACGAATGCGACAAACAGGATGGTCCCAATGACGACGAATCCGACGCCAACTGAGATTTCCTCGTCCGTAAATTCGTCAAATGCCGCCGTGTCGAATCCCAGGCCGAATGAGACGACGCCGTTAAGAATCGCCACAATCAGCAGCGTCAGGAGGCCCAGGCCAACCGGTCGATCAGCTACAATCTGCTGAATCGTGTGAATAGGCCGCACAATCAACCCAATGTAGGTGCTCAATAGCATCTTTTTGCCTCCTGCCCGTCCGGGCAACTCTCCCGCACTGAATCCTTCCGTCCGGCGCAGTCAGAGAGGGTGTCCGCGCCACCCTTTAATTCTAGGCCAGAACGCAACATAAGGCGCACTCTGCGCCAATCCTGTGCGCTACAATGAGGCCATGACGGACGCCCTGACAGAAACTCAGCTAGACCTACCCATGATTCATCGCGGCAAGGTTCGCGATACATATGGGCTTGGCGAGAATACGCTGCTGCTGGTCGCCACGGATCGAGTCTCCGCTTTTGATGTGGTTCTGCCTACCGGCGTTCCGGGACGCGGCATCGTTCTGTCCGAGATTTCCGCGTTCTGGTTCCGTCGCTCCGGGCATGAGTTCCCTAACCACTTCATCGGTATGGCGTATGAGCCTGAAGTCGCCGATCAGTACAAGCTGGGCGATCTTGATGAGGCGGTCGCTCGACGAGCGATGGTTGTGAGGAAGGCCGAGCGCATCGACATCGAATGCGTTGTGCGCGGGTACATTACCGGGTCGGCTTTGGCGGAATATCGGAAGTCAGGTTCCGTCCAAGGCTATGATTTGCCCGCTGACATGGTTGATTCGCAGGCGTTTGAGTCGGCGCTTTTCACTCCCACCACCAAGGAGGAGACGGGGCACGATCTGCCTCTGACGGTAGACGAGTTGTGGAAGCTGGTAGGCGGCAATATCGCATGGCCGTTGGAGGAGCACAGTCTCGCGCTCTACCGTATGGCGTCCGAGTATTCCAGGGCGATGGGCGTGATCCTAGCGGACACCAAGTTTGAGTTTGGCATCATCGACGGCAAGATTTCCGTAATCGATGAGCTGTTGACGCCGGACTCGTCTCGTTATTGGGATGCAACCATCTATGAGGCCGGCAAGTCACAGCCCAGTTTCGACAAGCAGATCATCCGCGATTGGCTAATCGAATCCGGGTGGAATCGCGAGCCGCCCGCGCCGGAGTTGCCAGACGACATTGTGCAGCAGACGATCGACAAGTATCGCGACGTGTATCAGCGGCTCACATCAAAGGAGCTTGCCCTGTGAGCATGGGCCGTGTTATCGGGAGCGCGCTTATCGGGGTAGCGGCGGCGATTATGCTCTACACCATCGTGGGCGCCGTCAGCACAGTTTGGGGCGTCGCGCAGTTTGATGAGATGCCGCTCCCAGTTAAGCTTTTCCTGCCTGTGATTTTTGGCACACTCGCCGGAACGCTGGCCGTGATGGCCATTCAGCGCATGAGGAACCGTAGTCATTCGGATGCCGCGGACGGCTAAGCTCGGACCCGGGCGCTGACACGACAATCACCCGCAGGATGCCTAACTTCCTCGCCCGTATCTATGTGACACCTAAGCCAGGTGTTGTCGACCCACAGGGGCTGTCAATCCTGGGCGGTTTGAAGAATCTCGGGTATGACTCCGTGTCCGCTGTACGGGCCGGCCGCTATCTTGAGATTCAGATTGGAGAGGCCCCGTCACGAGAGGCGGCCGAGTCGCGCACGACGGACATGTGCCGCCAACTGCTTGCGAACCCCGTGATTGAGGACTACCGGTTCGAGGTGGTGGAGAACGACTAGCTGCTAGTCCGTCAGCGTGCCCTTGGTGGAGGGTGCGACACCCGCAAACCGCTCATCAAGACGTGTCGCCGTATCCAGCGCTTTTGCTAACGCCTTGAACGTCGCTTCAGCGATGTGGTGGTCATTGACCCCGGCGTGCTGAACAACATGCAAATTGATACGCCCCTCTCGCGCGATGGACTCCAGCACGTGGGCGACCAACTCGGTGCGCAAGTCACCCATCATACCCGTGCTGAATTGAAGGCCGATGGCCGCATATCCTCGACCACCGAGGTCTACCACTGCCGTCGTCAATGCGTCATCCAGCGGGACAGTCTCGTGAGCCATGCGGCGAATGCCGGTGCGGTCTCCCAGGGCCTCGCCGAGCGCGCGCCCAATCACGATGCCCGTATCCTCTGCCGTGTGATGACCGTCAGGGTCATTCAATCCCTCAGCGCGCACGGTGAGGTCAAAGCCGCTGTGCCGGCCCAGTTGATCTATCAAGTGGTTGAGCATCAGCGAGCCGGTGCTCACATCATATTGCGCGCGTCCGTCAATGTTGATTGACACGTCGACAACGGTTTCCCTAGTCTCTCGCCGGACGGTGGCCTGGCGAGGCGCAGCCGCTCCCTCCCCTGTCACTTCTGGGCCTCCATTTCCTCGCGCAGTGCTTCAATCAGGCGCTCATGGTCTCGCGGTCGTCCCACACTAATGCGGATGCAGTCGCGCAGTTCCGGCGTGTTGAAATGGCGGAGGGCGATGCCGCGACGAAGCAGAGACGCGTGCAGTTCCTTCGCGTCGTGTTCCAGGAACCGCACGAGTAAGAAATTAGCTTCGGACGGGAAGACTCGGACGCTCGGCAGAGACCGTAGGCCCTCCTCCAAGACAGCACGTTCTTTCACAATGATGTTCACCGTCGCCAATGCATTATCCAGGTCTTCGATTGCGGCGATGGCCGCCGCCTGCGCCAAGGTGTTGACGTTGTACGGCGGCTTGACTGTCATGAGGATTGAAGCCAGATCAACAGGGAAGACGCCATAGCCAACGCGCAGGCCCGCCAGTCCGGCCCATTTGCTGAATGTTCGGAGGAAGATGAGGTTAGGATACTCATCCACCAAGGGCATGAGTGACTTTCCGGCAAACTCGACATAGGCCTCATCAACGATGGTGAGAACCTCGGTCTCCGCGACGGCTCGAATCTCCTCTTCAGTCACACTGTTGCCGGTCGGGTTGTTAGGTGTCGAGAAAAACACAATCGACGCATTGCGCGCGGCCTCCACAAGACCCGGCAGATCAATGGAAAAATCATCTTGACTGCGTGGCACCCCCAAAAAGCGAGCGCCGGAAAGGTCGGTCTCGACCGCGTACATTCCAAATGTGGGTGTCGCAGCGACGACAGTACCTTCCGATCCTACAAATAGCCGTGTCAACAGGGCAATGAGCTCGTCACTGCCCGACCCTGCAACGATGCGCTCGGCGCCGAAACCCGTGTACTCCGCAAGGCACGCTCGCAGCGCAGCATGATCCGG
This sequence comes from Dehalococcoidia bacterium, assembly GCA_034428515.1. GTDB lineage: Bacteria > Chloroflexota > Dehalococcoidia > UBA6926 > UBA6926 > VXMO01. The sequence goes on along the minus strand of DAOUHQ010000014.1, from coordinate 88,249 downwards.
ATCCGGGTAGATGTTTGCGGCGTCGAACGACTCTATGAGTGCTCGAACACGAGGTGGCGGGCCGTAGGGATTCTCGTTGGCGTTCAGCTTAACGATTCCCTCTTCGCCTGCATCGCTCTCTGCTTCAAGGCGTTCCGGCGGGGCGACAGGCTCATACGGCTTCATGTTCCGGAAGCGGGGAACCAGGCGGTCAAGAAGCGGAACTGAGAGGCGAGTGCGCTGTGCTGTCATAGTATCTCTATTATTGCATGCCGCCTATTCGTCGCCAGATACCGCCGTGATGCTAGCGGCCTCCAGCGTGTCCGGGTTTGGCCCGGGAACGGTGGCTATCGTTACGCGGTCCCCAACCGCCAGATCAGTCAGATCGCCCGATTGTGTGACGGTGATTCGTGTACCGGCGATCGTCGATATGCGCTGCAACCCTGTGGGCGTCATCAACGTAATTGTATTGCCGTCAATCGATTGGATTGTCCCTGCCATGCGCGTACCTATATCTGTGTCATCCGATCCGCCCGTTCCCACCAGGAATCCCGGCCGTCCCTGTCTGAAACCCTGTCCCTGACCTGCCCGGGACTGCTGCAATTCAACGCTGATGGCCGCGATTTCCTCCTCTGAGGCTCCCTGCGCCCGCATCTGCGCCTGTATCTGACGCAGAGCCTCCGGCGGTATCTCGCCGCCGCCCTCGCCCGGTCCTCCGAACGTCACTACTGGCGCAGCGTCATCACCCTCTTCCTCGAGAGAGTCGTCAGCCGTCAAGGCCAACTGAGGAACCTCTTCCACTTCCTCCTGCTGTGACTGCCCTACTTGCACGCCAATCACGAAAGCGCCGCCGACGCTCAGTCCTATCACGAGCACAAGCGCGCTGATGCCCATAAATGCCCGCGCGCCCAGTCCACCGGAGCGTTCCTCTTCCATCGCCTCAATCGGTTGATCGTCCATCGCCGTGTCGTCTCCTATTCGTATCGCAGCGCCTCGATTGGGTGTAGAGCGGCGGCCCTCATGGCTGGATAGATGCCGAAGACCAGCCCGATGAGCATTGATACCCCGAGCGCGAGAGCCGTGATGTCCGTGCTGACCACCGTCCGGATTTCTTCTTCAGCCAGCAGTGTGATGTTCATTCCCTGCGCGATGAGCATTCCCAAAAGCACGCCGATGATTCCGCCGCCCAGGCTCAGCAGGACAGCCTCCAGCACAAACTGGGAGAGAATATCCCATCGCCGCGCTCCAATTGCCTTTCGAATGCCGATTTCCCGCGTCCGCTCGGTCACGGACACGAGCATGATGTTCATGATTCCGATTCCGCCGACGAGCAGCGAGATGCCCGCGATGGAACCCAGGAAGAGCACGAACGCCTGCGTGGTGTCCTGAAACGCCTCAAGCGCCTGTTGCTGATTCCTGACCTCGAAATCGTCTTCATCGGTGATGCGGTGTCGCAGACGGAGAATGCGGCTGACTTCGCCCTCCGCCTTTTCCATATTGTTCTCGTCCTCGACGAGCACGCTGATCGTATCGACACCCACCACTCCTTCGACGTTGCGATCCGCGCTGATGCGTCTATAGGCGGTGGTGATGGGAATCAGAACGCGGTTGTCTTCAAAGCCGAACGCGTCCCCTCCTCTGCTCTCCAACACACCGATCACGGTCATCTCTCTGCCGTTGATCTTCACTGTCTGCCCAATCGGGTTGCGCCCCAGAAACAGGTCCACCGACGCCTGCGCTCCCAGGACAACGACATCCGACGCGCCGGCAACGTGCGGAATACCGATGAAGCTCCCGACATCGACCTCATAGCCCCGCACTTCCTGGTATTCAGGCGTGACGCCTGTAATCTCGCCAAAGACGGTGCGCGCCCCAAACTCATCTGTCGTGTTCACGTCGCCAAATACGTTAATTTCCGGAGCAACCTGATCCACGGAGGGGGCGAGGACGGGGTCGACCAGCGCATAGGCGTCATCGAGCGTGAGCGCCCCGCCTGACGGGCTTACGAAAAGGATGTTGGTGCCGAGGTCCTGGATGAACGAGGTCACAGACTCCTGCACGCCGCGCCCGATGGACATGAGCGAAATCACGGCGGCCACGCCGATGACGATGCCGAGCAGCGTCAGCAGGGTGCGGAGCTTGTTGGCGCCCACGGATTGGAGGGCGGAGAGTAGCGTGCGCTGCGGACTCACTGCGCCCTCGCTCTCTCATCATTCACAATTTCGCCGTCTCGCATCAGAATCGTGCGCCTGGCAAAGCGAGCGATGTCGTCCTCATGCGTGACGATGATGACCGTGATTCCGGATGATTGATTTAGTTCCCGCAGCAGTTCGATGATCTCCAAGCTGGAGTGGGAATCCAGGTTGCCGGTCGGCTCGTCGGCAAGAAGGATGGACGGCTCATTGACGAGCGCCCGCGCTATGGCGACGCGCTGCTGCTGTCCGCCGGACATCTCCGTTGGCCGATGTCCCGTCCTGTCCGCAAGACCTACTCTTCCCAGTGCCTCGCGCGCCAAACGCGCGCTGCCGCCCTTTCGCGCGTACAGCAGCGGCAGTTCCACATTCGATTCCGCAGTGAGTCGCGGCAGCAGATTGTAGCTCTGAAATACAAACCCGATCTTGCGGTTGCGAATCGCCGCCAGCCGTGAATCGGACAGCCGCCCAACGTTCACGCCATCGAGCGAATATTGGCCGGACGTGGGAACGTCAAGGCAGCCAAGAATGTTCATCAAAGTCGATTTGCCGGAGCCCGAGGCCCCCATGACGGCGACCATCTCGCCGTCCTCAATGGCGAGGCTCACTCCGCGCAGCGCAGCAATCTCTACCTCACCCATCCGATAGGTCTTCGTGACGTCTGCCAGCTCAATCACGATTTCGTCTCCGTCGTCGTGCCTGACAAAGCTAGCCGACAGTCCTCACGGTCCGGGTCGTCTGCCGGAAGCCGGGTCCGCCCCCGAAACCGCTAAACTCGTCGGCCTCGGAAACGTGCATGACCACCTCTTCGCCCTCATCGACTCCGGATTCCACGACGACCCAGAAGCCGTCGTTGCCTCCCAAGGCGACAGGACGCGAGGCTATCTCGCCGTCCATCATTACCCGAAGAAGCGGTTCCTGGAACGTGCCGTAAATCGATTGCACGGGAACCAGTAAGACGTTGATCTCCTCCTCCACGGCCATGCGGGCATTCGCGTTCATTCCTTCGCGGAGGTCAACGCCCTGCGGTATGTCGAGGCGTACCAACACCGTAAAGACCGCAATACCCTGTTCAAGCTGCGCTGCAGACGAAATCGATGATATTGAGCCGGTGAATACCTGTCCCGGCATTGCGTCCAGGGTGATCTCAGCCGGGTCCCCGTAGCTGATGCGCAGTACGTCGGTCTCGTCTACTTGCCCCTGGAGTTCCACGATGGACGTGTCGATGATTTCAACGGCAATCCGTGACTCCACACTAACTTCTTCACCCGCGACCGCGTTGAGGACAGCGACAATGCCGTCGATTGGCGCGCGAACGGTCGCCTCTTCGCGCTTCCGCAGCGCATCCTCCAGGGCAACCTGCGCCGTGACAAGCTCAGCCTCTTTGAGTTGGTAAGCGTATCCCTCGTCGCCTTCGCTCGCATCACGCACGGCGAGCAACGCCTGATCCTGCTTTTCCCTCGCCGTGTCCAGCTTGGTTTGCGCGTCACGAATTGCGGTGTCCCGGGCCGTGACCGCGCTGCCGAGCGTATCGCGCGCGCCCGTCAGGCTGTCCCACGCGTCATCAAAGCCCTTTTGAAGGCAATGCCCGTTGAGCGGGTGCTCTTCATTGCCTTCGCACGTAGCGACAATCTTCCCCGGATAGAAATTTATGATGCCGTAGACGACGGTTTCGGACCATCTGGTGGCCGGATCGTCGGGAGGAGCGCCCCTGGAAAAGACGCCCTTTGCGCTATCAATCCCAACGGGCTCGATGAGCAACTCCTCCAGATTCACCCCCCATCCCGCCAGAAGGGTCTCCGGAGGTTGCACCGTTTCAGCATCAGTCAATGTGACGCCAAGCCAAGCAGAGAAGGTGTCCCGATACCTTTCTTCCTGATCATCAACGTCTTCCTGAGCCGTCTCGATTTTCTCCCTGTGTTCCTTATCAAGGTCTGCGAGGGCCCGCTCGGCGTCCGCCACGTCGTCCTCGGTGGTACCCAAATTCGACTGTGCGTCCGCAAGCAGATTCTCAAGCGCATCCTCCGCATCGCGCAGCGCAATCCGCGCCGTGGCAACTTCCATGTCATGACGGGCAACAGTAGCGTCGTCTAGTGTCAGGAGAGCCTGCCCCTCAACCACGGCCTGGCCCTCAACAACAAGAACGTCTTTCACGACGGAGCCGGCGCCCAGCCGCACCGACTCGCGCTCCGGCAGTGTCAGTGTTCCGCCCGTCTGAACCTGGTTGACCAGATCGCCGCGTGTCACCGCCACAAGCTGCTCATTCTCTGTGAGGCCACCAGTGGCTTGATCACCCGACAACTGCGCATTGATGACATATGCTCCGCCGCCGAAACCAACGAGCAAAACGCCGATGATTACAATGATTTGCCACAGCCGCAGACGCTTGATCGTTGCCATCCGCTACACACCTCGAATGCCCCGCGCTACCGACAAGACAACACACAGTTAAGTGAACGCCACAGCGCCGTCAGCGGTTAGCAGAGAACAAAAAGAAAGGGACGGGGCGTGTGCCCCGTCCCTTTCAGTATCAAGCTAAATCAAGCGAATTAGAGAGACAGTTTCTCCGCGAGCAACTCCCGCAACTCTCTGACAGTCTCCACCTGCCACGCAGGATAGCGAGCCTGCATTCGCTCACGCACCGTGCGGCGGAATTCCTGCTCATCCTCGTCGCCAATCTCAGCCTTCACGTCTTCGGTGATCTTGGGCATTTCGTCATTGGCGGATTCGGGACGCTCGTGCCAGTGGGCAATCTCCTCGAGATCGTCTGTAAAGAACACGGGCACAGGGATGGACATGAACTCGCCGTTCTTGAGGTACTCATTCATGATGTCGAGGTTCTCATCTCGCGGCAAGACGCTGACGTCCATGCCTGCTGCCTCGGCAATCTTTGCGAGAACCGGCATCCCACGGAACACGTCAGGGCACCAATCCTCGCCGAGGATTAGCATCTTTGTCGCGCCGGCATCCTTTGCACGTCGGAAAAACGCTACGTCATCATCCGAGAGCTGTGCGCTGTTGTAGTACTGCTCAAACCTGTCTTTATTGACCTTGATCTGCTCAATATAGTCGTCATATGTGAAACCTGAACCAAATCGTTCAGGAGTGACAACCGTAGTCTTCTCAGCCATTGTGTTACCTCCGCCATCCCACGTCTGGGATCTTTTCCGTTTTTCTCCAGCCTAACTAGCCGATATTACAACTGATCATGTCCTTGTAACCCATGGTGACTTTCCCATCAGGATAAACAACGATGGGGACGACATCGCCATAGGTTCGCGCCTCATCGAGCCAAGCCTGGCTCTCGTCAACCTGGCGCTCTTCAAACTCGAGACCTTGTTTCGTCCAATCCTCTTTCATCACAACGCACGCCGGGCACGTTGTCAGTGTGTAGACGATTGGCTTTATTCCAACTTGTGTTGCCACCAGAACCTCCATCAAGCCCCGTGGTATTCGGAGCACTTAATCCTTTCAGTGATTCTAGAATGCCTGTCCGAATGAGTCAAAGCGCTCCATTCCTGGTCATGCGATGATAGAGACACCATGATGTCCAATAGCATTGCTCTGGAATTGGGGCAGAGGCTTGCGCCGGACGTGCTGGAAACGTGCCGCATGCTCGGTGACATTGCGGAGCAGGGCACGCTCTTCATCGTCGGGGGAGCGGTGCGAGACATTCTGCTAGGGCGGGATCCTGTTGAAGTCGACCTCGTTGTGCAGGGAAGCGCTGAGGAACTGGCCCAGAGAGCTGTTCAGTTTCGACTTGCCCGCAGAACCGCCGTCTCCCAATTCATGACAGTCAAACTGACAATTGGCACGCGGGACATGGACATCGCTACGGCCCGCAGTGAAACATACGAGTCGCCCGGCGCGCTACCCGATATTGCTCCATCAGATATCGAGACCGACCTGGGGCGTCGCGACTTCGCCGCAAATGCGATCGCCGTCTCCATTGGTTCGATGGATTTTGGGCGCGTAGTCGATCCGCACCGTGGGGTCAACGACGTTCAGGCAGCAGTGCTCCGCGCGCTGCATGCGCGATCCTTCCGTGACGACGCTTCAAGAATGATTCGCGCAGCGCGCTACGCCTCCCGGCTCCAGTTCGGACTGCACGCGGAAACCGAGGCTTGGCTGAAGGGTGATGCTTCCTATATCAACACCGTAGGGCCAGACCGCCTTCGCAACGAATTCAACCGACTCTGGCGAGAAAAGAAGCCAGTAGAGGGGCTGATTATGCTGCAGTCCTGGGGGGTTTTGGATCACCTGCCCACGGCATCCAATTGGGTGAGTGGGCTATACAGTTTCTCGATGTCTGATCGAGAGGCGGCGGCCAGGCCCGATGACGTCGACGACGCCGACGTGCATTGGGCTCTCATCGCAACAACCGTGGGCTCGGAATACGAGACTCTCACCGACACCTTCAATCTTGTCGGTAGTTCGCGACGAGCGGTTGACGACATCCGTCTCTGGAAGGAACGAGGGGCAGCGGAATTTGATGAGGCCAAAACGACGGGGCGCCCAAGTGACTTTACGGATGTTCTCGCCCTGTTTGAGCCGGCCGCTCTTGAGGCCCTGTACCTCACCGGAGACGCCACGGAATCGCGAGTAATCGCCTCTTATCTCGGCACTTGGAGACACGTCCAGCCTGAGCTGAACGGGAATGACCTGCTTGAGATGGGAATGAGCCAGGGGCCCCTCATCGGGAAGTTCCTTGACCAGCTACGGAAGGCCCGGCTCAACAACCTGGTCTTGAACAGGGATGGCGAGGTGCAGTTGGTCAAGCAATGGATGGGGCGCGGTTCTGCCGTCGCTGACGAATCATAACGCTCCCCGGCAGCGCACGCTCCCGCATTGCCACCTCACGCTCCTCCTGAAACAACAACTGCTGCGCATAGGCCGCGTTACTGCCGAAACGCTCCCGCCCCCACGCCGCAATCTTGTCCTCCGATGTCTTATTCCCATCCAGGTACAAGCGCGTCACTGCCCGGCTCACCCACCTGTCCACGGCGAACGCCTCCGTGTGGTCGAGTGAAAATGCCAGGATGCAGTCGGCGATTTTCGGCCCAATGCCCTTGAAAGTCAGTAACGTGCTCTTAGCATCTTCGTACGGCAGCGATCGGAGTTCGTCGAGTTCAACGTCGCCTTCCGCAATACGGATGGCGGCTGAAGCGAGAAACGGGGCACGAAACCCAAGTCCAATGCGGCGGAGATTGTGCTCTCCCAGTCGTGCCACCATAGCCGGTTCAGGGACGCGATAGACCGTCTGGCCCCACGCTGTACCGCTGACCTCGCATGCCTCAGCCAGATTCTGCATATTTCTCTTGATGCGTGGCAGATGGCATTGAGCGCTGATGATGAAGCTCGCCAGGCACTCCCACGGTTCCTGGCGCAAGATAGTCAAGCCGGGCCAGCGCTCCATAATTTCCGTGAGCACTGCATCTGTGGACAGAGCATTCCTGATTCGCGAGTGGTCATCATCAAGACGCAGATAACGGACAACCATAGCGGCCGCCGTGTCATTTGGTAGATCAGGGTCATGCGCAGAAACCTCAAGAATGGCGGGGGTGTCATCGTTCGAATCGGCGTGCCGAATGCGTACTGCGTGGCCGTAGACCGTTCCAATCCACCAGTCATCAGTCTCGCCATCGGGGGCTGTCCAACCAAAAGCCTGTCCTTCATCCAGCGACGCCGGCAAATCAAGCGGAGAGCTTAGTTCGATCCGGGCCGCCTCAACGCGCGCCTTGTCATTCCCCATCAGCGTTGAACCAGTCCCGCACCTCATCGCGCAGGCGATCAAGCGTTGGTGTCTGTACGGTGGACGTGGGGAGCGCGTCGATAAAGGCAGCCCCGTACGCGCGATTCAACACTCGTGAATCCAGAATGACAATCACGCCCTGGTCTTTCGTACTCCGAAGCAGCCGCCCCACACCCTGCTTGAATCGCAAGAGCGACCGCGGAATCTGGAACTCGCCAAAGGAGTTCTCATAAGTCTCGCCGCGGGCCGCGATAATCGGATCCGACGGCACATCAAACGGGAGGCGGGTGACGATGAGCGCCTTCAGCGCGTCACCCGGCAAATCGACGCCTTCCCAGAATGCCGCCGCGCCCAGAATGACGATGTCCTTGCGAAGTCGAGCGATTTCCGCCAACCGATCCGGCGCGCCATCAATTCCCTGCCCGAGGACACTGATGCCGCGCTCCCGCAGCTCGGAACTGACATTTGTGTACGTCTGGCGCAACGAGGCGTGCGAGGTGAACAACGCCAGCACGCCGCCGCCCGTCGTTACGGCGACATCAACAATGGCCTGCTGAACGGCCTTGCCATAGGCGTTGTTGTTCGGGTCCGGCACATCCGCGGGTACCATTGCTGCTGCTGCATCCTCCGGTCTCAGCGTGAGCCTTATCTGCAGCGTTTCCGGTTCCTCAATTCCAAGCCGGTCACTGATAAATCCAAAGGAATCGTCGGTCGTCAGCGTCGCGCTCGTGAGGACAATCGACTTGCGGTCAGCGAAAGGACCGGACGCAAGGTGAGGGGCAACGGACATCGGCGCCCAGTGCAGCGAGATTCCTCTCCGCTGATCACGCGGAGTCTCAAGCCATGTAATATCGTCGTCAGGCTTCACATCTCTCATCACGCTCATCAAGCGTGCTCGAAGGTCAGCGATGCGCCTTACAACGTCGTCCACGGCCGTGGACTGGCCTTGCCGCCCCTGTTGAGTCTGCAGCGCCGATCTCAGCCGCGAATCAACCAGGTCGGCGACTGCGGCAAGAGTTGCGTCCAGGTCTTCCCATGCCTTCGCGGATTCACGCCATTCATCCGTTTCCCGGACACGCTGTACGAGCCGAACCTGGGAATCGCCGCCTCGATCTGAGCGTGACCCGGCGGCGATGGCGCCAATGGCGCTGAAGAACTGACTCGCCCGTGTAGCTGCGTTGCGAGCCGCGGTGGCAACCTCAACTCCTGCGGCTTCCATTGTCTGAGCCGTTGTTCCGGCGGAGGAAGCCGACGAGCCCGTCGCTGCCGTCACGATCCTTGGCCTTCCCTCTGCCGAATCCGCCCCAAGCGAGTTGAGCAACTCAGTAACTTCGCTGTGAGAGATGCTGCGCCCGTAGTGGTCGGTAGCCTCACGTTCAAGGTTGTGGGCCTCATCCAGTATCACGTGCGGGATTTCACCAAGAACATTGCCGCCTGAGGAAGAGTCCGCCAGCAGAAGCGCATGGTTTGTGATGACAAGGTGGGCCGCTTGTGCAGCCCTTCGAGCCCGGCCGATGAAACACAGTCCCTCGCGCTCATAGGCGCAGTTGCTGTGCCCCTCTTCCGATCCTGCAGACAGGCTTGACCAACGTGCCGCCTCCTGTTCACCCATCGGCAGCTCGCCCAGATCGCCGCTTTCGGTCGATTCGAGCCAGACCATCAGCCGGGCAAAGAATGCGGCCTCGCCGGGCGTCACCTCAAGGCTGCCGAGCCGCGAAAGCAGGCGCGATATGCACAGGTAGTTTCCTCTGCCCTTTAGCACGGCTACACGCACCTCATCCGTTGTCAGACCGAGGGCTCGAAGAGCGACAGGAACATCCTTGGTGGCGAGTTGTTCCTGTAGGCCTCTAGTAGACGTGGCAACGGCGACCTGTTCTTCAGCGGCCTCTGCGCGCCAGATGGCCGGAATTAAATAGCCCAGCGATTTGCCCGTCCCAGGCGGCGCTTCCAGAAGTAGAATCTGATCCGTTTCCTGGACTTGCGCTACCGCCTGCGCCATCTCCAGTTGTTGCGTGCGTGGCTCATAGGAATCTCCGAGCGCACGGGCAAGCCCGCCATTGGATTCAAATACCGCGCCAATGGCCGCTGTCCCATCCTGCGTTGTGGGCAGCTTTCGCTGGCGTGTCTCGGATTCGACGCTCGGCTTGCCGAGTCTTTGGGTCAGCCGTCGAATAATCTGCTCAGGCCCGTCGCTGGCAATTTCCTGCCGTTGCGCAGCCAGCTCAAAAACCGGACCCGCTCTCCAGTCGCCGGGTGCACGCTCGGAGAGCGAGCGGATCATCGCCAGTGTGGCCGGGTCGAGGGAAAGAATCCTGTCCCAGAACGTGAGGAAAACCTGCGCGGTCGCCTCTGCGTCTGCCAGCGCCCTGTGTGGGTTGTCATTGACAATTCCCATCTCTTCGATGAGCCATCCGAGAGCATGGCTGGTGGCAGACGGCCTCAGGATTCGGGAAAGGTCGAGGGTATCGAACACAAATCCGCTCGGTGTAACGCCATTCGCGTTCAGGAAACCCAGGTCGAACTGATAGTTCTGCCCCACCATTGGCAGGTCGCCGATGAATGCCGTGAGCTCGTCCGCTATCTCGGCAAATGGTGGCGCACCAACAAGATCAGTATCCGTAATGCCGGTCAGCACGGAGACGAAGTCAGGGAGCTTATGTCCCGGATTGACGAGCCGTTGAAAGCTATCAACGATTCGGCCTTGCTCAAGCTTTACTGCGCCTACTTCGATGATGCGATCGCTCTCAGCGTTCAGTCCCGTGGTTTCTAAATCAAGCGAGACGAACGCCAACGGAAACAGTGCGCTGTCCGACGTGCTTGCAGCAGTCATCTCACGCCTACTGCGGCAAGTTCGGCGGCCCGCTCGTCCCAATAGGAAATGTTGCTGCCTTTGAGCAGTGCGCCGGTCGGGTAATAGCGGCCCTCCCGGATTTCCTCGATGAATTCCTCGACATTTGAGATATGCCGCTCTGTCACGATAGCCCCGGAGCCGATGCCGGATGTGGAATGGGCATCTCCCCCACCCACACCGTTACGCCCAAGCACGCGAGCGACCTGAAGCGCAAAGAGGTTCTCCTGCGCGTTATTTGCCCCGTTCACCACTTCCATCTCGTCAGTCAGTTTGAAGATGGGGAGATCGGCCGCCTCCTCAAGGGTATACATCTTTGGCCAGCCGTTGATTCGAGGGTCATCAAACAGGCGGCGAAAGGGGTGTGCGGCAATCATGATACCGTCCGAGGCCTGGATAACTCTGCGCAGAATTTCCGCCCGGTGAATGCCGGATGAGTATCCCGTCAGGCCAAAGCAGGTGATATGTCCCAGGTCCGTGGCAACCTCCATGCCGGGAATCACAAGGAAGTCATGTTCAGCGGAGAATCGTTCAAGCTGATACGTGTCCCAGACGGTGCCGTGCTCGGTAACGCACACACCATCCAGTCCGACGGCCTTGGCAGCAGTCACGAGGTCCTGAGGCGATAGGCCGCTATCGGATGAGCCAAAGTTTGTGTGTACGTGGAGGTCCAATTTCATGATGAGATTTCAGCCATTGCATTCTACAGGAACGCCGTGACTGTAGGCGAACAGGAGGGTCGCCATTCAAGAGAGAGCGATTCCCTGACCCGGGGCAGAATTCAAGCATTCAGGCAGTATCGCGACGGCGGGGCGCAGTGTGGCCGAATCAGGTAGGCTGTACGTATTAGAGGCGCTCTCGCGGAGGCTCGGATGTATCGCATTACGATTTCGACTAAGGAACACGGAACAATCCTGGATCAGGATCTCATGGGCTTTGTGCTGATCCGAAAAATGCTGTGCGAACACGAGGATCCGACCCACGAGCCGGTGATGAGCATGGAATCACGCGGCGTGAACGGCTATGAGCAGATTGGACTTCTTGAATGGGCCAAAGCAGTCACGACAGCGGACATGGTCGCGGATATGGAAGAGGGCCCCGGGCTGGCCGACTATCCGAATTAACCGTGTTAGCTGTTGGTGCCCCCAAGGGGACTCGAACCCCTGTCGGCGGCTTGAAGGGCCGCAGTCCTAGGCCACTAGACGATGGGGGCATGACACCTTCGTCTCTTCCACTATAGCCGTAACACGTGGTGCCGCGTCATCCAGTGCCCCTGACATCCTTGCGACATCCCCGATAATAGATGCATGAAGAATCGACCCATAACGGTCTTTCTAAACTCCCTTGGCATCTCCGGCACTGAGCAGCAATTCGTTGCGCGCGCAGTCCTAGAGGATGAGGGGTTCACGCGCGCCGGAAGAACCAATATGGCAGTCCATAAGGAGCGGGATGCTGAATACGCCCTGGAAGCACGGTTGGCACTTCACTGTGCGAACCAAGGGTGCCGGGAGACGCTGGATAAGCAGGAACGTCTAACCTCTGAGCCGCGCACACTCGTCCTTGTGGAGCGGGACGCCTGCGAGGTGTGTGGCGGTTCCGCTGACCGGCGTGCCGTGAATGAGATGGCCGCAGCCATGAGTGGAGCCGGACTCTCGCGCGCAGTCGTCGTTGGCGGCACCAAGCCAAAGTGGGCACGAATGCGTGAGATTACCCCCCAGTCGGTTGAGTGGCGATTCGTCGACGGGCTTGGCAATTCCAATCAGCGAGATGCCTCAAGCGATTTAAAATGGGGCGATGTCATCCTGATTTGGGCGGGTACTCCCGCTCAACACCGTGTAACGAATCTCTATTCGGGACCTCGCACGATTACCGTCCCCACAACAGGGATCGCCGCCCTGGCACGGGAAGCCGCCAGGTTCGCGCGAGGTCGGGGTGAGCGCAGCGGTAACACGACCGGCTAATCTTGCCACCTTCAAACAGTCAGCGGAAATACGCCTGATCCTCTACCGCGAAGCCAAGTGATTCCGCAAGGCCGGCGTTAATCTCCAGCGCGTACTGGGCCGGCGCGGCGCTCGGATACTCACGTAACTCTGAGTCCGACACGCTCGGTTGTGGGATCATTGTCTGGATGTCCACAACAACTCCGTCCGAGTCCATGTAGAGGATGTCTAGGGGAATCAGGGTGTTCTTCATCCAGAAGTTGAGGGGCGATTCCTGTGAGAAGACGAATAGCATTCCTGAGTCTTGGGCGAGGCTTTCACGGTTCATGAGGCCTCGCGCCCGTTCGGCCGGCGTGGCCGCGATTTCCAGTGCCAAGACATGACCCTTGAGGGACATCTCCCGGATGGACGTCGGGTCCTCTACATCCTTGATGAGCAGAAATCCCTCCTCAAGCGGTGATGGTATAGCAGTTGCGGTGAGGGTCGGAGTCGCGGAGGGGGGCGCAGTGGGAGTTGGGGAGAGAACTTCAGCACTTGGCGGTGGCGTAGCAGAAGTTGACTCAGGCGTCGCAGGGCCGGAAGAGTTACATGCCCCAAGAGTCAACAAAGCGAATGACGCAATGACGGCGACAACGACTATTGAACGAGGACTCATTCAGTCAAGGATACAGGACGTATTTGGTAGAATTGAATAATCATTCGTCTACTAGGTGTACCGATTGGTGAGATGTTTCAAGCCAGCGTAGCTCAGGGGTAGAGCAGCGGTTTCGTAAACCGCAGGCCATCGGTTCAAATCCGATCGCTGGCTCCACACGACAAAGAGAGCGAGCCGCGCTGTACGCGCGGCTCGCCAATCTCTTCCGGCTCCGGAGACGATGCAGGAAATTCTGTTGTTTGGATTCAGGAACGTGATCTGTTCCGGTGCATCTCCGGATTAATCAGGTTTTAGTGTTATTCAGAGGCTTCCTCTTCGGATTCCTCAGCGACATCTTCGGCGTTCTCATCCTGCTCGGCCTCGTTCTCCTGGGTAACGTCCTCGGGCTGAATCGGTGTCTTCTCTTGTGCTTCCTGTACCATCGCGCTTCCCCCTTATGTTTGACGTCACGGTAAGTGACGACCACACTACTCTCCGCTCTGAATCAATCTGTGACTCCGCCTGCGACGGCAGTGTCGTTCACGTTCCGTTCCTGCACAGACAACGTACCGGTCAGGGATTAACCGGCAGTAAATCAAGCATGTGCATTCGGTTAAGATTTTTCGTCTCAGATTGACCCTTTCAGTCTCCCTCAATCCCGTTCAATGGCTAAACCTTCCTATGCCATTTCTGTTCGCATGAAGAGCATCCCTATTGGACGGTGCATATGCTAGAGTACGGTCGTAACAGGTAGGGATGTTTGCCATCTGTACTCGGTGTGGTTGTGGAATAGAGTCGTATTGAGCACAGGGAGAAGTGGCTGTTGAGCACCGATAGCGGTGGGACGGAAGAAGCCACCGATAGAAAAGCGGCAACAGAGGAGAGGCCGTCCAGCACGAAACATGGGGCTTCGTACGTGGAGGAGCACGTTCGGAAGCATATCATGGACGGGTTTTTTGAGCTCGTTCCTTTGCTTGTCACAATCGCGGCCATCGCATTCCTGGTTGGCTACGCGGACGCCCTCATCAGACCCATTATTCGATTGCTGGGGCTGCCGACGCTTGATTTCACAATCGGGGGACTCTCCTTCAGTTTGGGCGCCGATTTCTGGGGAGTTGGCGCGATAGTTCTTCTAATTATTTTCTATTTGGTCGGTGTTCTCCTTTCATTCGCCGTGGGCCGCAGGATCATGAATAGCTTCAGTGGGCTTCTGTCCGCGTTTCCTATTGTGAAACTGATTTTTGGCATGATGAAGAGAGCAATGACCTCTATCCGCGGCACCCAAACAAATTTCAGTCGTGTTGTCTTTGTTGAGTGGCCCCGAGAAGGAATGATGGCGCTCGGTTTTGTCACCGGGCGCATCTACTCGCCAGAGACAAATGCGTCCATGGTGAGTGTCTATATCCCGACGATTCCTAACCCTACCTCCGGCAACATGGCATTCGTGTTTGAGGACGATGTCATTGAGACCAATCTCAATCCCGAGGATGCCATGAGGCTTGTGTTCTCCGGCGGCATCGTACTCCCGGATACTGTAAATCTTGCTCGCCTGTCCATTGCCATGGAAGAACATCGAGTCTCCGAACTTGTGGGCACATTCAAGACAATTGCCGCGCCAGCTGCGGGTGATGACCAAGCTATGCCTGCGGTTTCCCAGAAAACCACCGGCCCTAAGTCCTAGCAAACAGGACGCAAGCAAGACTATGTGGGTGGCGCCGCTGGGTTATCCCCCTTGATTCACTGACAGAGCCCCTCTGAGAAGACCACGGGTCTAGTCGTCTGCGGCAATCGCGGTCTCTGCCTGTTGGGGAGCATCCTCCTGCGTCTCAGGCGTTTCTTCCGCCATAAGATCCTTCCCTGATTGCAGCGGGATATCGATGTGCATCTCCGTAAACTCATTTGGCGACGTTTCCACCGAGATTGATCCGCCATGCCGCCGAACGATGTCATTGGATATTGCGAGGCCGAGGCCTGTACCCTTTTCCGGCGGCTTTGTGGTGAAGAATGGATTGAAGATCTTCTCCTTCACCTCGTCCGGCATTCCAACCCCGTTGTCACGAATGGTGACGCGTATCTTTTCCTCTTCACGGCGCGTCTTTAGCCATAGCATCGGAGTATAGTCGCCGACGGTGCCTTCGGCAGCCAGGTTCTTGCGACGAAGATCCGTGGCATAGCACGCGTTCGCCACCATATTGAGGAATACGCGGCCCAACTCCTGTGGAATCACTTCCACGGTCCCGATGTTTGGATCGTAGTCCTCTTCTGTGGTCAGGTTGAAGTCTGCATCAGTCGCACGTTGGCTGTGATAGGCGAGGCGGTACTGTTGGTCGACAAGGATGTTCATATCGACCTGTTCCCATTCGCCGGTGTCCCGGCCAATCTGGAGCATGTCATGGACGATACGATTGGCCCTGTCGCCGTGAGATTTTATCCGGCCCAAGTTGGCATGGAGGTCACCCACGACTTCGTCGACATAGGAACGCTGATCGTCCGACAACTCAAATTTCGGATCCTCAAGGATTTCCTTGAGTTCATCGACAAGTTCCTGTGACGCTTCTGAGAAGTTGTTCATGAAGTTGAGTGGATTGCGGATTTCGTGGGCGACGCCGGCAGTCAACTCACCCAACGCGGCCAGTTTCTCTCTAAGGACAATCTGCCCTTGCGCCTGCCGCAGCTGACCCAAGACTCCCTCAAGTTCCTCATTCTTGTCTTGCAATTCATTGGCGAGCTGCTCTACGAGATTCAGGCGTTGAACCTCCAGCGCGTGCCTCCGAAAAACCTCAAGTGCAGACGCCATAACGGCGACTTCATCCTGGCCACCAATATCGACAGATGATTCCAGGTCGCCCTCAGCCATGCTCTGCATGCGGTTAGATAGCGTATTCAAGCGGCGGAGCAAAATGCGACCGATGAATAGCCAAATCACCAGCAGCGCCCCAATCACGCTAAGCGCAGTAATCACGACCAATAGTATCCGCCCGGTGGCTATCGCCTGGGCAGATGCCGCCGTAGCCGTCACGGTCCCTTCCTGTGACGCTATGACAAGGCCGTCCACTTCAGCTAACAACTCAATCGAGAGGGCACGATTACTTTCCAGGAGTTGTCGCTGAGCGCCCACTATCTGGAGTGATTGCAGGACGACATCATAGATACCATCCTCGCTTAGGCCCAAGGCAAAGAACTCGTTCAAGATAGGTTGGGCCTGTTCATAAATCTCCGTACCCAAGAGGAAGTCCATATTACGGTCGATTCTGCTCGTCGCCGCCTCAAACTCGTCTCTCAGGGAATCCACGAGCCTGGGGTCCGTTGCGGTAAACGCGCTAGCCAACTGCTCGCCGCCAATCTTGACTTCCGATTGAATCTCAACAAGGCGCCGATACCTTCCGACCTGTTCCTCCGAAAAATGTTCGAGCCTTTGGGCTTGATTCTGATCGATGCTGGGAAAGCCCGTCATGATGAAGAAAAACTGGTCGTCTATGGCCGGGACGAGGACGCCGTCGAGCTCGATCCCAAGACTTGTAAGTTTGATCTGGTGAGCGCTGCGCAGATCAATTAACTCAAAAGTGCCGTCTGTTTGCGCAGCAATGGAGTCGATGTTTGAGAGGAGGGTGTTTGCGTAATCCCTGATTATGCGGATGCGCTCAGGGTCAACACCGGGTTGAGCCTCCAGCGCCGCCATCTGGCTCTCGAACTCGTCATAGGCAGAGTCGATTTCTCCAACAACCCGCCGGAATTCCTGCCTGTTGTCCGCCGCCGTCAGACTTGGCGCGGCGGCGACGAGAGTCTGTCCGTACTGGGCGATACCAAATGCGGACGCCAGTTCAGGCACGCTGCCTTCATTCACTTGATCCTGCGCATCGTTAATGCTGTTGAACGAGAACCACGCCACCAAGCTGGCCAACAATGTGAGCATAACTGCGCCGCCAATACTGAGATATAGCTGGGTCGCAATGCGAATACGCCCCAGGATTCTTCCCCGAATTCCGCTTACGGCCGGGGCATGCCATTCTTCTGACTCAGTGTCCTGTCCGCCACCGTCAACCGGGGCTGACTGTCCTCGACCCCCTGGCAACAATCCACGAATTGTTCCAACCAACGGAATCTTCATGATGCTGACTCCACCAATGTTTCCACGGGGTGATAAGCGCCATCAGCGCCAATCACAGTGAGATATACGGCGTCCGAGCCTTGATTGTCATTCTCCCCGAACTGCAGCCTGAACCCGTCGATATTGAGTAACTGGGCGTTCTGCAATGACCGCAGGAAGCACTCTCGGTTTAATTCCAAGCGGCAGGCCGCAATGCCCACGGCTGCAAGTCTGCCTGCAATATACCCTTCAAGCGAATAGAAATTCGCCTCCGCGTTCTCATCGTAGGCGCGAAGCGCGTTCTCAAAGGTCACAACAATCTGTTCAGTTTGCTCGGTTACCAGGGGCATGACCTGTGTTGCATACACTCCTGCACCACCGCCGCCCAACTGTTCCAAGAGACGTCTGTTACCTGCCACGGAAACCGTATAGAACTGTGTATGCAAACCGGTTCGGTTGGCCCACTTAATCATGGTGACAGCAGGCTCAAAAGTACCGATCAGCAATACCGCCTCCGGGTGGGCCGGCACTATGTCCAGCAAGGCTGATTTGATCGCGTTCGTATTCGCGGTATAGAGCCCCACAGCAACGGGTTCCATATCGTGTACTCTCAGAGCCTGGCGCGCTCCCGCATAACCGCTCCGTCCAAAGGCGTCGTCCTGATAAAGCAAGCCAATGCGTGTTACTCCGCGCCTATCAATGAGATAGTCGATGACGGCCTGCGTTTCCTGCTTATAGGAGGCACGAAGGTTTACCACGTTATCCGGCGCGCCATCCCGCAGGAATTCTGCACCAGTGTAAGCCGCAATGACCGGGACTCCCGCCTCCGTCGCTATAGGTAGAACGGCGCGGACTGTCGGAGTGCCCGCTGAGCCAAGAATTGCAAAGACCTGGTCATCTTCGATGAAACGGTCTGTATTCCTGAGCGCTTTGGCCGGATCGTAATCGTCGTCCAGCGTGATGAGGCTGAGCTTGCGTCCGTTCACTCCACCCCGAGAATTAATCTCGTTGAATGCGGCCTCGATTCCTATCTGTAGGCTTGTACCAATCTCGCCGAAATCGACAGATTGCCCGAACAGAACCTGATCACTTGTGACGCCGGGCGTTTGCACAGCATGTTCCTGCGTTTCATCAGGCACCGGAGTCTGCAACTCATCCTCTCCGGGTAGACTGATTTCAGGCAGACAGCCGACCAACAGCATCACGGCTCCGACAGCTACGGCAAACACGATTCGGGCCAGCTTGGGCTTCACCATTCCAGCCTCGCCGCTAAAGTTTGGCGACCAACTTCATCCTGTTTTTGTTGTCTGCCCGAACGTAGGAAACATCATCCATGATTGTTCGA
Organism: Dehalococcoidia bacterium; assembly: GCA_034428515.1. Classification (GTDB taxonomy): domain Bacteria; phylum Chloroflexota; class Dehalococcoidia; order UBA6926; family UBA6926; genus VXMO01. The sequence goes on along the minus strand of DAOUHQ010000014.1, from coordinate 69,472 downwards.
ACGATGTGGATACCCCACCCCCCTATTCGACGATCCATCATTGGACCCTCGAGGTCGGGATGAGGCGCGTCATTTATCGGGTTGAAGGGCCGCCCGTCATCAACAATCTCGATGGTAACCTTGGCGTCCTCTGTCTTCACGGACAATTCGATATAGTGTACTTCTTCATCAGTGTAGCCATAGTTCATGATATTGAGGGTTAGCTCTTCAAGTACAAGATTGATCTTGTAAGTCAACTCAAGCGGCCAACCGCTCTCCTCGCCGAGTTCTTCTATGGCGGCAGTGATACGATCCAACTCATCATGCTTTGACTCAATGGTCATAGAGATGTTCACAGTGCCGTCCTAGTCGTCCCTGCGCAGAACGAGACAGGTAATGTCATCGTGTTGGGCTGCAGACCCTGCAAACTCTCTGATGACATCAATGACTGCAAGGGCAGTACTCTCAGGATCCGTAGGCGGCGACTGCGCAAAGTGGTCGCGGACCCTTTGTATGCCCATCGGTTCCTGGGCCTCGTTCATGGCCTCAGTGACACCGTCCGTCACGAAAATAACGCTGTCACCAGGCGCAAGATCCACACTGTTTTCCATATAGTCATAGTTCGGCGCAACACCCAAAACGATCCCCTGGGTAAGGGGAAGCTCCTCCGATGAGCCGTCCGCACGGACAAGCACAGGCGGATTCTCCCCCCCGCTGGCATAGGTCAGTCGGCCGGACCGGGGATCGAAAACGGAGTAAAGAACTGTAACGAACATGCCCGTTTCATTGTCTTCAACCAAGAGACTGTTGACCTCGGTCAGGACTTCACCGGGGTGGCCCTTGCCCACGGCGGCACCCTTGAGCAGAGTACGTGAGGACATCATGAAGAGTCCTGCGGCAACTCCTTTGTCAGACACATCCGCAACCACCAGTCCGATACGGTCGAACTGGAGGCGCATCAAGTCGAAGAAATCCCCCCCAATATTCCTAGCCGGGCGCATGGTGCCATAGACTGAATACCCGGAGCCGGACGGGAAAACCGTTGGCAGGATAGACTGCTGCATATTTTTTGCGACATCCAACTCATTTTGGATGGCAACCAGGCGATCCCGGACACTAAGCGCATCACGCAATTCCTGAATATGCCGCAGGGTTCTATCAATGGTTACCCGTAGATCATCGAAGTCCACCGGCTTGGTAATAAAATCGAACGCGCCCCGATTCATCGCGGTCCGGATATTTTGCATGTCTCCATAGGCGGATATGATGACAGAGCGGACATTGGGCTTTGCTTTCGGGATTTCCTGTAGCAGGGTAAGCCCGTCCATCTGAGGCATGTTAATGTCGGACAACACCATATCGATGTCGTCGTCGTCTTCCAGTTCCTTCAGGGCTTCAACACCGTTGTGGGCGAATACAAAGCTATACCGACCGGATCGAATCTCCCGACGCATGCGCTGCCGGACAAGGGGCTCCAAGTCAGGCTCGTCATCAACGACGAGAATTTTGTAGCCTGGCTGATCTTCCTGCAGCTCTTCCGTCTGCTCGGTGTTTTCGCTGGAAACGTCAGTGGTCATGAGTCTCCCTCAAGGAGCTCGCGGTGAAATGCGAGCAGGCCGGACCATCACTGAGCGGGCCCGTGGCCCCTCCAATTCACTTCGAGATGGCTGCTGCTGCCTCGGCCCGTGTCTCGTGGATCGCGATGATGTTGTCGAATCCACTGATCTTGAAGACTTCGCGAATGGGCTCTGTCAATGAGCACAAAGCCAATTGCCCTCCCTGACGCTGAAGAGTCTTGGCAGTTAGCAAGATCACTCGCATCCCAGCGCTGCTGATATACGACACATTCTCGAAGTCGATAATCAGAGCCTTATCCTCGGGCTGAATTACCTTCTCCAGCGCGGCCTGGAACTCCTGCGCGCTTCCACTGTCTATCCTACCCTCCGTCTTGGCGACGACGGTTACCTGGTCTCTTTCAGCATCGACTTTCAGCACGGTAACCTCCCACGGTACCCATATGGATTATCGGTAGTATGCCATACTGCAGACTACTCGACTAGCAATCTTGCCATCTCCATTCCTCCTTACGACTGAGACCTAATGATGCCGTTAGTTGGCGCTTGCTGCAAATCGAGGCAATTCAGATTCGCCCGACAGGTTGAAACTGTCGCATAATGAGCTAACCGGTTTCATGCCGAAGTGGCGGAATGGCAGACGCGACGGTCTCAAACACCGTTGGGGGCAACCCCGTGTCGGTTCGACTCCGACCTTCGGCACCAAATGAGATGGTCTGAGCGTGCCAGCCGTTTGCCTGAGTGTTAATGGGCGGGCACGTCGGCTTTGCCCGGTGGTGCAGTGGTAGCACAGGGGACTTTGGATCCTCTGACCCAGGTTCGAATCCTGGCCGGGCAGCCATAGAGATTGCCGAAGCACGGGAGGTTCAGCATTACTTCAGAGCACGATCCCGGTCAGCCACGGGCACTGGTGACGGGCGGAGCCGGATTCATCGGCTCACATTTGGTTCAACGCCTACTCAGTGAGGGCTGGTCCGTTACCCTCGTTGACGATCTCTCGTCCTCGCCGATCGATGACTCGAAAGAGGTTGCCGCTCCCCTGCACCGACTGGATATCACTGATCCTGCTCTCGCGGACGTCTTTGCGGAACATAGACCCGAGACCGTCTTCCATCTTGCCGCGCAGGTTTCCGTGGCACGGTCAATGCGGGAGCCGGAATTGGACGTTCACACCAACATTGCAGGGGGAATGAACCTACTTCAACAGTGTGCCCGGTTCGGCGTACGTCGCATTGTAGTGTTTTCGACGGGGGGAGCCTTGTACGGGGACCCGGAGTACTTGCCGTGTGATGAGGCGCATCCTATCCAGCCGCTATCCGTTTATGGCGCGAGCAAGCATGCGTTGGAGCAATATACGCGCGTCATTTCCGAAGCCAACAGTATCGACTACACGATTCTGCGCCCGGGCAACGTGTACGGCCCCGGCCAAGACCCTCACGGAGAGGCGGGAGTTGTTGCAATCTTTGGATCGAGAATGTTGACCGGCGAGGAGGTCACCATCCACGGAGACGGTGAGCAGGTGAAAGACTATGTCTATGTTGACGATGTCGTGGCGGCAAGTATCGTTGCATCACGGCCCGGCGCGCCGGCGGGAGCCGTGTACAACATAGCCAGTGGCGTCCCGACATCCGTAAACGACATCTTCTCCTTGCTGGCCCGGGAGATCGAATATGATCGAGCGCCAGTCCACGCGCCAGAACGGCCGGGCGACGTACGCCGGATCTACCTGGATACTTCCAAAGCGCGACGTGAACTTGGCTGGACGCCGGAGATCGAGCTGCGTGAAGGCATCGCGCGAACCGTCGCCTCCTTGCGCCATGCAGAAGGCATGGCAGTCGGATAGTCGTGGCCGCCTCTACCCACCTTCTTTCCCGTATTGGCCGGAACCTATATCGTGAATCAAACACAGCGAGCCTAGCTCCCGCCGAGTCCGCGATTTGAGTATTTCAATAGACATGCCTTCATCCATCCCGCCAGCCGGGCAGCCCACTGCCCTCCTTCAGAAGCTTCATGATGGCGAGTTCGTGACGACGGTTGAGGTCCATCCTCCGCGCGGGTACTCGCTTGATCGAACGCTGGCCAGCCTAAAGGGACTCTTGGAAAAGGTTCGAATCGATGCCTTCAATGCTACCGACGTGCCATTGGCACAGGCCCGAATGAGCGCGGTTGCCTTGAGTGTCCTCTTGCAGCGGCATACGGGAGTCGAGGCGATTCTTCACGTGGGGACACGCAACCGCAATGTGTTGGCGATCCACACCGACCTCATTGGGGCGCACGCGCTCAACGTTCGCAATACCTTTGTCTTTTGGGGAGACAATCCGACTATTGGCGATTACCCACAGGCGAGCAGTCTTTCCGACGTGACATCCTCCCAACTGATCAACGCGCTCAGCCGCCTCAACGCGGGTGAGGAGGTTGCGGGTCACACGTTGCCGGAGCCAACATCGTTCGCAATAGCCTGCGCCCTTAGTCCCAACACGCCGCACATTGATGAAGAGATTACGAGCTTGCAACGCAAGGTTGAGGCTGGAGCCCAATACATCTTGACGCAAACGGTTTTTGATCCTGCGCCGGTACGCCGATTCTACGATTTGCTTGGCGGATTTCCGCTCCCGGTGGTGCTCGGTGTTCTGCCGCTGCAGAGCGCCCGCCATGCGGAGTTTCTCCACAACAACGTCCCGGGGATGGTGATTCCCGAATCGATACGGCGGCGGCTGCACGCCGCGGGTGACAATGGCCGCGTGGAAGGGGCGGCTATCGCTCGTGAATTAATCGAGGAAACCCGCGGAATGATTGCCGGCGTTTACATGATTCCGTCATTCGGGCGATATGACATCGTGGCGGACGTATTGGCGGACAACTAGTCGGTCACAGGTGCATGAGGGTGTGGACGGGATAGTCCCCCAAAAGCCCACGCCCAGATAGCTCGGCCAGCTCAATCAGAACCGTTGCTCCGACCGTTATTCCACCCGCCTTGTGAACGAGGTCTTCCGCCGCCTTCAACGTCCCGCCCGTCGCGAGCAGATCATCCACCAGCACAGCGCGTTGTCCCGGATGAATACCGTCCTCATGCATCTCTACCGTGGCCGATCCGTATTCCAGCGCGTATTCGATGCTGACCGTCTTATACGGAAGTTTGCCCACTTTGCGAACGGGAATTAGGGGCACGTCCAGAGCTCGTGCCATCGGCGCGCCGAATAGGTAGCCGCGCGCCTCCACGGCGACGATGACATCAAGGGGCATGGTTCCGGCGGCCTGCGTCATCCTGTCTATGGCCCATGCGAACCCTTCAGGATCAAGCAGGAGCGGTGTGATGTCACGAAACAGGATTCCCTCTTCGGGAAAGTCGGGGATTTCGCGAATTAGGTGCTCGTAGCTTGTAACGCTCCCCGCACTCGTCATTCTGGCAATCCTCCCAATGCTCACGTGTGTATCATCCATCGTGTCATGTAGGACGCTGTCGACACAAGGGATGACAGGGGGATTGATGGCCAATTTACAGGCCGATGCGGTAAGCAGGAATTGGGTTGCGGTGGTGCTGGCGGCGGGGAGGGGGAGTCGGATGGGGACAGCCCTGCCGAAGGTGCTTCACCCTGTTGGTGGGCTGCCTATGATACGTCGCGTTTTAGATTCGCTTTCCGGCGCTGCCCTGCCTGACGTGTCGATTGTGAAGGACGATACCGGGGCGCTGCCGGAGGCGCTCGGGCTCATTTACCCGTACATCGTGCAGTCTTCGCCAAGTGGGACAGGTGGAGCGCTTGCCGCTTATCTAAGTGCATCTGCACCAAGCACAGGACATCTACTGGTTATCAACGCTGATTTGCCGCTTATTACTTATCAGTCCTTGATTAGGCTCAAGGATACTCACGAATCAAGGCCTGATTCTGCTGTTACGTTTTTCACAATGCAGACATCGAATAGCTCAGATTACGGGCGGATTCTGCGTTCTAAGGACGGAAATGTGGCGGAAATTGTAGAGGCCGGCGATCCGCGGCACGCGGACGCGCCGGCAGAGGGAAACGCCGGGGTTTACGCGCTCGATCTTGCGTGGGCGAGGTCGGCGGTGGACCGGCTGCCGCAGCACGAGGACGGGGAGTATTACATCACTGACCTAGTCAAGCTCGCGGTGGAAGACGGGCGGGGTGTCGAGGCGGTGTCGATCGATGCCGAGGAGGCGATCGGGGTGAACACTTTGGTGGATCTGGCGGAGGCGGAACGAGTGGCACGACGTCGGACGCTGGAGGAGCTCATGCAGTCCGGCGTGACGATAGTCGACCCGTCGTCAACATACATCGACTCGACCGTCACGATTGCGGCGAATACCGTGATCCGTCCCAATACGCACATCACGGGGGGGTCGGTTATCGGAGAGGGCTGCGAGATAGGGCCGGACACGCACATCGTGGATTCGACTATCGGGGATGGGTGCGTCGTGCGGGGGTCGTGGTTGGATGAGGTGACGCTGGAGGACAGCGTCTCCGTCGGGCCGTTCGCGCGGCTTAGGTCGGGCACGCACATCGGCCGGGAGGCCCACATCGGGAGCTTTGGCGAGATCAAGGCGAGTCGGATCGGCAGCCGGACGGCTATGGGACATTTCGGCTACGTGGGCGATGCCGACATCGGGGACGACGTGAACATCGGCGCGGGTGCGGTGACGTGCAATTACGACGGGCAGGAGAAGCATCGAACGGTCGTTGGCGACGGGGCGTTCATCGGGAGCGGTTCCCTGCTTGTTGCGCCGGTAGAGGTTGGGGGCAAGGCGTACACAGCGGCGGGGTCGGTTGTGACGCGCAACGTGGCGGCGGGCACGACCGTCGCGGGTGTTCCAGCGGAGTATATGAGGCGGTGAAGGGTTTAGGGGAGGAGGCCGATTAGGGCGCCGAGGGCGATGGTGATTCCGGCGGCGGCTACGAATCGGGAGAGGCTGACTCGGGTTGCCCATGCGAGGATGGCTCGGATGGCGACGGTTCCGACGATTGCCGCGGTCAGCAGAGCCACGATTGCGGGCCATCCGGTGATCGTGTCGGACGTACTGACGGCGAGCAGGCCCGCTCCAAGGCTCGCCGGAATGCCCATGAGGACGCTGAGGACGACGGCCTCTCGGTGACTGCAATCCCGCGTGAGCAGGACGGCAACGGTCAGCCCTGTGCGGCTGAGGCCGGGTATGACGGCAAGCGCCTGCGCAACACCGACGATTATTGCGTCCCTTGGTGTGACGTCACCCCTGCCCCGTTCGCCCTCCCATAGTCCACATCGGATGGCGAATGCCGTCGCGAGCATGGCGAGGCCGACTAGCAGCATGACTGCGCTGCCCAGCAGGTCCGCGATCTCGCCCAGAATGAGGAGGAGCGGCATGCCGACGATCGCAGTGACGAGTGTGCTGAGACCGAGGAATCGAACGGGGGCGGAGAGTCGGCGGGGGGCGGCCATCGATTCTCTGGAGATGGAGACGATATCTCCCCTCATCGCTACAGCTGCAGAGAGGGCAGTGCCGACATGGAGCCAAAGGGCGATGGCGATGGCGTCGGAGGGTCCGGCGTCACTGATCCACGTTGAGACGAGGGCGACGATGCCCTGTGAGCTGACGGGAATCCACTCGGTGATTCCCTGGATGATGCCGAGGATAAGAGCGGACTCGGTGGACATTTGGACCCCCTGTTTGATTGTAGGGGGTGGGGATGTTGTGAACCTATGCGGCCACGCGGTGGATTCCGGCCTACGCGGGAATTACAGTGAGGGTTAGGACATTATTCAGACGGTGCCAGCGGTTTTGCCCTTTACTCCATTCCAAGTCAGGATATTCTTTTCCTTGAGCCATTGCCGTTTCAGCATGAATTGAACTTGAGCGGGGATGTGCCGCTTGGCTCCGCTCCAAACGATGAATGGCACCACATTTTGTTTGGTGCCGAGCAAATCGACAAGAATCCTCGCCATGACATACTGCCGGATGAGTTGGTGCACCAATACCAAGCCGCCATTTGCATCAAAAGTTGATTCGTCCTTGGCCTCGCCGATGAAGAGGTTGTTCGGCGTTTCAAGAACAATGTCGACCTCGGTGTTCATGAGATTCTCTGCTAGCTTCTTCCTGCAGTCGATGCCATCATGCTCATGAGGGAGCGGACGCTCACAGTAGTTCAGTGAGGCAGGTAGATTCAGTCGGCGAACATCCGTGGGAACAAAACACTCTATCTTATTGCGGAGCCCAAGTTTCAACTCAATATAGCGACGATGTAAGTCCTCGATCTTAGAATTCGGCAACATTGCATCTCGCTTGGAAGTTCGTCGCTTAGAAAGATGATCGTGAATTCCCTTCCAGAACAGTTCAAGCTTAACGTACTCAGGGTCAGTGTCGGAGGGCTCGAGTTCTATGACCAACTCTCGCTTCAGATCCTCGTCATCGAAGAACCGGGCGAATGTCTTTGCCGTCTTCCAGTTTTCGGTTCTGTTCTTGATTCCCAGGATGCCCATATCGAGTCCTTTCCGGTTCCCCACTCAAGACTGTCTATCTGTGCCGCCTGCATCCTTCAGTAGTGCCTCATAAACACGCACCATTGCCTCTGTGTCTCGGGCGCAGTAGGTTAGCAGGGATTCTCTGATGTTGGCCGATTCCTCATGTGGCACGTCGCCGGTGAGTAGGCGCTGGTAAGCTGCTGAGGCGGCGAGGCCGTCTGCCACGTCGAGCTCGTCGTAGGAAAGCTCCGGCGCCAGGACGGGGGCCACCGATTTTATTGAGAAACTCCCGTGGAACTCAGGGTGGTAGTAGTTGTCTCTAACGATCAGCAGCAGGTCGACAAGCCGCTCCGTAAGCGCTAACAGCTGCGTGTTGTATTGAGGGTACGCAGCGGCCAACTGTCGCAAGATCCTCTCCTCATACCCGGAGTAAACGACGATTGAGCCAGTATTGGGGATGCCTTCTAGCAGGCTGGGGACAAACGATTCCCTGGGGTCTCCCGAACCCTCGTGCAGGAATTCGCTATGCGCCAACGAGCCTGCGGTACCGCGCACATGTAACGACCACTGGAACGGGATGTGCTGGAACGGTCTTGTTCCAACAAAGATGGGTATGGCGGGCGCAACCGTCTCGAAGTCCAGGAATGATGCCGGGAACTTGATCTCTAACAGCCGCTCGCCAAGGTCTGGGCTTATATATTGCTTGCCGGTGACGACGCTATCGCGCACGCGACGCTGTACATCGGACAAGCCTGTCTCATCGCTTGGAATGCTCCCAATATCGCGAATATCATGCGCCTTGAGTCTCTGTACCAGCTGTTGCTTTGGTCCAGGCAACTCTGTGATGGGATGTTCGGGCTCATCGGCGTGGCAGTGGCCGTAGAACGGACACCGATAGGGTGATGTGCAATGTCGGCCCGTCTCAATGTCCAACGTTTCCCTCTGTTCCAAGGATTCCCAGATCTCGGCTAATTTGTCGGACGCGACGTCCGCGAGATATTGCCTTGCCGAGTCCGTTACATCTTCAAGGGCAAACAGGCGGCTTAGATCGTGCTCCCCTCCCTCATACACGTAGGTGTTGTCAATGTGCATGAGGTAGGCGCGGCGGATGGGGACGCCGTTTCCCTCGACAACATGAAGCTGAATCGCGACGTCGGGAAGGTGCTCACGTTGCTTGAAACCGGTGGTCGATTTGACCTCGATGAGATCGAATCCTTGTCCGTCATCAGCTCTGGCGAGGACATCGACTCTCGTCCTGATGCCCTCAAACGAGAACGCAGCCTCATAGAGCGCCGGCACAAGGAAATCGGAGAGTAGCGCCCGTGTTGAACTCTCTGCCTTCTCCTGCTCGTAGTATTGCTCTCCAAGAAGGGTACCGCCGAGAAAGCGTTGCCGCGCGAGTTCACCCACAACGTTCCCCGTGTCAAACACCGCCTGCTGGCTCGGAGCGACCGGGTCTGCAAGTTCACGGTGATGCACTTCCAGGTACAGCCGTTTGAGGCACTGAAGCCCGGCCATGTACCTAGATTTGGAGAGTTGGTGGGGGTGCTGGTTGGTCATCGTCTCTGGCTCAGTTGTGGCCGGGGTTCGGAGGCGGCGATGGTTCAGTATAGGCGCGTTGGTGGGGGGATGCGGCTTTAGATTCCTCGGCTGCGCTCGGAATGACAGACTGCGGGTATGATTTGGGGAGTGTGGTAGGGAGAGGGTGGTTATAGAGATGTGCGGGATTATGGGGTATACGGGGCAGCGGCAGGCTATGCCGATTGTTCTTGATGGGTTGTCTCGCATCGAGTACCGGGGGTATGACAGCGCCGGCATTGCCATCCTGGGGCCTTCGGGGGTGTTTGGGACGAACAAGGCCGTTGGGAAGCTGGATGCACTGAGGGCCGATCTTGAGGGGTCGTTCGTTTCGGGGTCGCTCGGGCTGGGGCATACGCGGTGGGCGACGCACGGAGCGCCCTCTTTAGCCAACGCGCACCCGCACATGGACTGCACTGGACGGGTTGCCGTGGTGCAAAACGGCATCGTCGAGAATTACAGCGCGCTCGCGGCTGAGCTGGTTTCGCGCGGGCACCGGTTCATGTCGCAGACGGACACGGAGGTGCTGCCGCACCTGATCGAGGAGGCGCTGGATCGTGGTCTCGATCCGGTCGATGCGGTGAAGTCGATTTTGCCCGATATGCACGGGGCGCTGGTGTTTTTGGTGGCGTGCGCGCAGGAGCCGGACACGTTGATCGCGGTGCGGGCGGGTAACGCGGGTGGGTTGGTCATCGGCGTGGGCGACGGGGAGATGTACGCGGCGAGCGACCTCCCTGCCCTTGTGCCGTTGACTCGCAAGGCGATGCCGCTGAACAACGGGGAGATCGCGGTGTTGCGGCCTGACGGTGCGCAGGTTTCCACGCTGGACGGCGCGCCGGTGACGCGGGAGTTCACGGAAGTGGCGCGCGACCCGCTGCGGGCGGCGAAGGGCATGTACAAGCACTTCATGTTGAAGGAGATCATGGAGCAGCCGCAGGCGTTGACCGATGCGCTGCGAGGGCGCGTTGATCTGGAATCGGGACGGCTGGAGCCGGACTACGGGCCGGGGCTGTCTCAGCGGCTGGCAGCGGCGCGTCGGATCATCCTGACGGGGTGTGGATCGAGCTATCACGCGGCGTTGGTGGGTCGGCATTATTTCGAGACTCTGGCGGGGGTTCCGGTTGAGGCTGAGGTGGCGTCCGAGCTGCGTTACCGTGATGCGCGGATTGGGGAGGGCGACCTTCTCATCGCGATCACGCAGTCGGGGGAGACGCTGGATACACTGACGGCGCTGGAACACGCATCGAGCCGTGGCGCGGACTGCGTGGCGGTGACGAACGCGCTGGACAGCGAGGCGGCGCGGATCGCATGCGAGACGATGGATATGCGGTCCGGGCTTGAGGTAGGCGTGGCGGCGACCAAGAGTTTTACATCAGCCATTATCTGTCTTTATTTGTTGGCAATTGACGCGGCGGCGGGTCGTGGGGCGATGGACGAGGCTGAGGTGAGCCGGCATTTGTTGGACCTGGAGCGGCTGCCGGGGATCGTGAGCGAGTCGCTGGAGCGGAGGGATGCGATTCGGGCGGCGGCGGAACGGCTGACGGCCAACGACAACTGCCTGCTGCTTGGACGGGGGCCGCTCTATCCCATCGCGTTGGAAGGGGCGCTGAAGTTGAAGGAGGTCGCGTACATCCATGCGGAGGGGAGCGCAGGGGGCGAGATGAAGCACGGGCCCATCGCGCTCATCGATCAGCATATGCCGACGATTGCGCTGGCGACCGAGGGGGGTTTGCGGGACCGGATGGCGATCAATATCTCAGAGATCAAGGCGCGGGCGGGGCATGTTGTGGGCGTGCTGTCAGACGGGGACGATGAGCTTGGCAGGCAGGTGGATGAGGCACTTGCGGTGCCAGAGACGCCCGAACACCTGGCGCCGATCGCGGCGACGGTGCCGCTGCAGATGCTGGCATACGAGATTGGGCTTTTGCGGGGGGCGGACATCGATCAGCCGAGGAATTTGGCTAAGTCGGTGACGGTTGAGTAGTTGTGGAGCGGGGGACGGGAATTGAACCCGCGACAACCTGCTTGGAAGGCAGGAGCTCTACCACTGAGCTACCCCCGCTTGTTTCGGTCTGTTAACCAGTTTAGCGTGCGATTCACGTCTTAGATTCCCGCCTGCGCGGGAATGACGGAGGGAGGGCGGGCATGACGGAGGGGTGGCTACCTCCGCTTGTTATTCAATTGTATGGGTTTGGGTGTGCCGCTACTCGCGGGGGCGGGAGCGGGGGCCGAAGGGTTCCGGCTGGAAGGGGCCGTCGCGGAGTTGGAGGAATGCGCGCAGGCCGCCCTCCTTTTGGGCCTCCATCATTGAGCGCTTGAAGTCCTCGCGCTGGGAGCTCTGGACGTGGGCGGACAACTCGTCGTTGAGGACGAGGGCGTTGCGGAGTCCCATCATCTCAAGACCCATAGTCGCGACGTAGAGGTTGATCTTAACTGTCTCCGGCGAGACGAGGGCGATGCGCTCAACGACGCGGAAGCAGTGCTCAAGCAGGTCTTCGCCGGGAACGACATCGTTTACGAGGCCGATGCGGAGGGCTTCCTGGGCGTCGATGTGGTCGCCTGTAAGGCCGTAGCGCAGGGCGTGCTTGTAACCGGCGTTGAGCGTCCAGAAGAAGTTGGTGTTGGAGATCATGCGGATCTCCGGCTGGGCGAAAACGGCTTCCTCTGCGGCGTATGTCATGTGGGAGGCGAGGGCGTACCAGGAGCCGCCGCCCATGCACCAGCCATTGACGGCGGCGATGACGGGCTTTGTGAGTTCCCAGATTTGGAGCAGCTTGGCGCTTTCATCGCGCGATCGGTCGCGCCAGTCATCGAGGACGGCAGCGACGCTGGTGTTCTCCGGCAGACCATAGGGCCAGACGGTTTCGCCGCGGCCTGCGCCGATGTCGTAGCCGGAGGAGAAGGCGCGACCGGCGCCGGTGAGGACGATGGCGCGGACTTCGGGGTCGTTCTCCGCTTCCGTTAATGCCTCAGCCACATCGTGCTCAAGTTGGCGGCTAATCGCGTTCAGCGTTTCGGGTCGGTTGAGAGTGATGAGGACGCCGTTACGCTGCTTTTCATAGAGGACGGTGTCGTACGTGGCCATTGGTGTGCTCGCTTTCGTTTGTGGGTTTTGCTACATGGTAGCAAACAGGGTGGGTGGTTAGCGCTCGCGCGCAGCGAGAGCGAGGGCTTCGATGATTTCGCCGGTGGCGGCGGTGCCGCCGAGGATGAGGTCGACGATACGGAGGGTTGGCGCCTGGAGATCGGGGGCCCAAGAGGCGGTGCCGTCCGAGGCGACGATGACATCCAGATCACGCACGTTGGCGTCGAAGGCGGTGTGGAGGACGCAGGCATAGGTGATTGTGCCCGCAAGGATGACTGTGCGGATGCCGCGGCGGCGCAGGGCGGTTTCGAGGTCGGTGCCGAAGAAGGCGGAGAAGCTGCGCTTTGTGACGACGTATTCGTCCGACTGAGGTGCAAGGGCATCGTGGATTTCTGCGCCCCACGTTCCGGGCATGAGGGCTGGGCCGCCGGGGGCGTCGGCCACTGCGCCGAAGGTTTGTGCGACGACTTGATGGATGAGATGGACGGCATCGGGGGAGTCATCGCGTTCGATGCGGGTGTGGACGATGAAGAGGCCGGCGGCGCGGGCGGCTTCAAGGAGGGATGCCATGGGCGGGATGCCATCAGTTACCAGTTGAGGGTCGAGGCCGAGGGGCTCGACGCGGTCCGCTGCGCGGGCGTAGAAGCCGTCCGCATGGCAGAAGTCGTTCTGCATATCGACGACGATGAGGGCGGTATTCTTGGTGTCTAGTTGGAGATTCATTGATTCAGTGTAGCGGGGGATGGGCTGCTTTATGCGATTCAGATTCTGGCCTGCGCGGGAATGACGGAGGGGCGGCGGGATTACGGATGGGTGGATTGAGATTAGTAGGGGCGGCCGGTTGGCCGCCCCTACGATGTTTACCGCGATGGCGCCTTTAGCGCCGTTTGCTGAGGTTGCTACTCGCCGCGGGCTTTTGCGGAGCGGGGGCCGAAGGGTTCCGGCTGGAATGGGCCGTCGCGCTGCTGCAGGAAGCCGCGCATGCCGCCCTCTTCCCGGGCCTGCTCGAGGGGACGCATGACATCCTCTCGCTTGGAGGCGTGGGCGAAGGCGGACAGCTCGCCGTTGAGGATCAGAGCGTTGCGCAGACCCATCATCTCAAGGCCCATTGTCGCGACGTACAGGTTGATCTTCACAGTCTCAGGCGACACCAGCGCGATGCGCTCACCAATCTTGAAGCACTCTTCAAGCAGGTCGTCCTGCGGGATGATCTGGTTGATGATGCCAATTCGCAGCGCCTCTTCGGCGTCGATATGGTCACCGGTCAGACTGTAGCGCAGGGCGTGCTTGTAGCCTGCATTGAGAGTCCAAATGAAGCTCGTGTTGGAGATCATGCGGACCTCGGGCTGCGAGAAGACTGCGGCCTCGGAGGCGTAGGTCATGTGGGAGAAGAGGGCATACCAAGAACCGCCGCCCATGCACCAGCCGTTGACGGCCGCGATGACGGGCTTGGTGAGTTCCCACAGGTGCATGAAGCGATCAGGCTTGTCGCGCGTGCGCCAGTCATCAAGCATCTGGGCGATGTTTGAGCCTTCCGGCAGGCCGTAGGGCCAGACGGTTGGGGCGCGGCCACCGGCGATGTCGTAACCCGCTGAGAATGCACGGCCTGCGCCGGTGAGGATGATGTATCGAACCTCAGGATCGGCCTCTGCTTCATCAAGCGCGACGTGCAGCTCGTCTTCAAGGTCGCGGCTGAGGGCGTTGAGCGCCTCAGGTCGGTTGAGGGTGATAAGCACGCCCTTGCGCTGCTTGTCGTACAGGATGTTTTCGTAGTCGCCCATTTCTGTTTCCTTTCCTTGTCCACTCTGTTGTCTTATCTGGGTCTCGGTTCGTTTCTTCTTGCGTTGGTTTGTGTCGGGTACTCCCCCATCGAGGGGGAGGGGATTTCAGTCTCTTACCTTGGAGCGGGGGCCGAACGGTTCCGGTTGGAACGGGCCGTCCCTTACGGTGAGGAATGAACGGAGGCCGCCCTGCTCCAGGCCGTCGAACATGGCTTTGCGGTAGTCCTCACGGCTGGATGAGTGGGCCAGCGCGGAGAGCTCGCCGTTGAGCTTGAGGGCGTTGGCGAGTCCCATCATTTCGAGGCCCATCGTTGCGACGTAGAGGTTGATCTTGACGGTCTCCGGTGAGACCAGCGCGATGCGCTCTACAAGCTGGAATGCCTCATCGAGCAGGTCGTCATGGGGGACGATCTTGTTGACGATGCCGATACGGAGCGCCTCTTCGGCGTCTATGTGGTCGCCGGTGAGGCTGTAGCGCAGAGCGTTCTTGTAGCCCGCAGACAGCACCCAGAAGAAGCTGGTGTTGGAGATGTGTCGGACTTCCGGCTGGCCAAAAACGGCTTGATCCGAGGCGAGGGTCATGTGGGTTGCCGTGGCGTACCAAGACGCGCCGCCCATGCACCAGCCGTTGATTGCGCCGATGACGGGCTTGGTTAGCTCCCACATATGCAGGAGCTTGCGTACGCCATCGCCATCGTTCTTGCGCCATGAATCCAGCAGTTCGGCGACACTCTGGCCGGGCGCGACGCCATACGGCCAGACGAATTCTCGCATTGGAGCATCGGGCGCACCGAGGTCGTAGCCGGCGGAGAATGCCCTGCCCGCCCCTGTGAGGACGATGGCGCGAACCTCGGGGTCCGCCTCGGCCTCGTCGAGCGCCAGGTGGAGCTCATCCTCCATCTGAGGGCTGATTGCGTTGAGCGCCTCCGGACGGTTCAGGGTTATGAGCGCGCCTTTGCGCTGCTTCTCGTAGAGGACGTATTCGTAGTTGGGCACTGTTGTTGGTTCTCCTTCTAGGTTTTGTGACAGTTTAGTCGCGTGGGCGGGAGCGGGGGCCGAAGGGCTCCGGCTGGAATGGGCCGTCGCGGGCTTCGAGGTATCCACGGAGACCGCCCTTTTCTTGCGCCTCTACGAACGGACGTCGCCCCTCCTCGCTTACGGAGGAGTGGGCGTGGGCGGAGAGTTCGGCGTTCAGGTTCAGGGCGTTGTGGAGGCCCATCATCTCGAGGCCCATGGTCGCGACGTAGAGGTTGATCTTGACGGTCTCGGGCGAGACGAGGGCGAGACGCTCAACAATCTTGAAGGCTTCATCAATCAGGTCGTCAGCGGGCACGATTGTGTTGACGATGCCGATACGGAGGGCCTCTTCGGCGTCGATGTGGTCGCCTGTCAGCGCGTAACGCAGGGCGTTCTTGTAGCCGGCGTTGAGCACCCAGAAGAAGCTGGTGTTGTCCATGTGGCGGACTTCCGGCTGCGCGAATACTGCGTTGTCCGCGGCGAGGGTCATGTGCGCGGCGTTGGCGTACCAGGAGCCGCCGCCCATGCACCAGCCGTTTACTGCCGCGATGACGGGTTTGGTCAGTTCCCACATATGCAGGAACCGGCGCATGTTCAGGCGGTCCGACGTGCGCCAGTGGTCGAGGTGCGCAGCGACGCTTGTGTTCTTGGGCAGCGCGTACGGCCATTCGAACTCAGCCTCGCCGGAGATGTCATAGCCCGAGGAAAATGCCCTGCCTGCTCCGGTCAGGACGATGGCTCGCACCTCAGGATCCGCCTCGGCCTCATCGAGCGCCTCATGCAATTCGCGCTCCAGGTCAGGGCTGATGGCGTTCAGTCGCTCCGGCCTGTTTAGCGTTATCAGGACGCCTTTACGCTGCTTCTCATACAGGACGTTTTCATAGTTGGCCATAGTCGGCACCCTCCCCGTTTATCCCCTGTTCCTGTGTGTCCACAAGTTGTGAGACGCACGCGGCGAGAATAGCATTCGGCGAATACAGGCGGCAAGGTAGCTGCGCTACGAGGTTGTTTGGCGCAAAGGGTCTTTAGATTCCTCGACTGCGCTCGGAATGACAGGTGGAGGAGGGAATGGCGGGTAAGTGAGGGGGATGGGAGTGGCGCAGGTAGACTGGTTCTAGAAAGTAAGACTAGCGTAAGGCGGGGGCGGGATGCGGGTGACGGTTCTGGGCGGGTCGGGATTCGTGGGGCGGCACCTTGTGGCAACGCTCGCGGTGGCGGGCCATGGGCCGATACGTGTTCTGTCACGCTCGCCAGAGCGGGTCTTCAGCGATGCGCGGCGGTCACTGGCTGTTGCATTTGAGGCTATCGAAGCGCTGGCGGGCATCGACAAGTTATCCAGAGATGATGTGGTGGCCGCGCGGGATCGGGCGGACCAGGGCGAGGCCATGCTGCGGGAGTCGGTTGAGGTTATCGAGGGGGATGCACGCGATTGGGGGGCTGTGCGGGAGGCTGTTTCCGAGGTGGATGCCGTGGTTCATGCGGTGGGGATTATCCGCGAGACGGAGGGGCGTTCCTACGGCGATACCAACGTGGGCACGACGCAGTCGCTCATCGACGCTATGAAGGATGTCGGAACGAGTCGGCTGATCTACATGGGCATTCTTGGGGCGTCGGACGATCCGGAGATGCCGTATGGGAGGTCGCGCTGGCAGGCGGAGACGGCGGTAACGGAGAGCGGGCTGGACTGGACTGTTGTTAAGCCGTCGCTGGTGCTGGGAGTATCGGATGCCGTTTCGCGACGGACGGTCAAGCTGCTGCGGACGGGGCCGGTTGCGCTGCTGCCGTTCCCGGATGGGGGACGGACAAAGCTGCAGCCGATGTATGTGAGCGATCTTGCGGCAGCGTTGACGCTGTGCGTGACGGAGCCGGAGCGGGTGGGACAGACGTATGAGATCGGCGGGCCGGAGCACATCGCGCTCGTGGATATTGCACGGGCGTTTGCGGCGGAATTGGGAATCAGGCGTGTCTACAGCCTGCCCATGCCGCGATTCGCCCTCCAGTTCGGGGCGGCACTGATGGGTCGCATGTTGCAGGATCCGCCGATTACTGCGGCGGAGCTAAGCCAACTGCGGGAGGACAACGTAACGGCGCTCGATTCGGTTGAGCAGGCGTTCGGGTTTGCGCCGCGTCGGTTTCGGGATTTTGTTGGGTATGTGAGGGACGTGGCGGGCTAAGGGGAAACTCATCCCCACCCTAACCCTCCCCCATCTAGGGGGAGGGGATTCCTGAGGACTAGTTGTCGCGGGTTTTGGCGAGTTGGGAGATGAATTGCTCGATGGGGAATGCAGGCAGCGAGACTATTTGGATAGTGCCGCGCGCACCCAGTTCCAGGGAGACCCGGGCAATCGTCTCGTTGTCAGGAGCCTCAACAATGTTGACGAAGTCATAGTTGCCGAGCACAGCGTATTGGGCGGTGACCTTCGCGCCCCACGATTCGATCTCGCGATTCACTTCCTGGATGCGCTCCGGGCGATGCTTAACGGTCTTGCGTCCCTCATCTGTCAGCGAGCTGAGCAACACGTACGTCGCCATCTAGTTCCTCCTTACTTGTCCGAACTTGTCCGAGCTCTTGTGTGTAGATGTCTCAAGTGAGAATCGTAGG
Source organism: Dehalococcoidia bacterium (assembly GCA_034428515.1). Lineage (GTDB taxonomy): Bacteria > Chloroflexota > Dehalococcoidia > UBA6926 > UBA6926 > VXMO01. Next base: position 51,406 of record DAOUHQ010000014.1, on the reverse strand, counting down.
TACGGCGGCGTTCCGTGTCAACGGAGAGACATTGTCGCATCCAGGAATTCGGCGGTGGCGGCGGCGAGCGCGGGGCGGCTGGTCTGCCATGCACGGTCCGCGCCTTCGAGCGCCATGGCGGACACATCGTCGCGTCCAATGCCATCAACCCAAGCGCCCAGTTTCTCCGGGGTTGTGAGTCCGTCATTGCCGCCGATGAGAAATCGCACGGGCACTTTCACGTTTGCCATGTCGCCCTCGGTAGGGATGCCAATGAGGGGGATGTCGAGGATGGGGGAAACGGCAACGACGGCTCGTACGCCTTCAGGTTGTTGAGCTGAGGCACGGAGCGCGATGCTTGCACCATACGAATAGCCGACGATGCCAAGATGCCGGCCATCAACGCCCGGCCATTCCCGCAGCATATCGACAGCGGCGAGCGCATCTGACACCTGTCCCTCCCCCAGGGCGTTCTCGCCCTGGGATTCGCCAACGCCGCGGTAGTTGAATCGAAATGAGACGAAGCCGCGGGGCGTGACTTCTCGTGTCAGTGCCTCGACAACGGGACTGAGCATCGTGCCGCCCAGGTGCGGCTCGGGGGAACAGAAGACGACACCGGGGAGATCACTGCCACCCTCGGGAATCTCCTCCCCGGACGGCTCGGCAATGATTCCTTCAAGCGTCAGGGCATCGGTGGAGAAGAAATTGACAGCCGTCTGCCTCACGCCGGCGCGCCCTAGAGACCGTATGCGAGACGCTCGGCCAGGCTGGGAGGAAGACCGGCGTCTGCGAAATGTTTCTGCGCGGTTTCCATGTCGTATTCGACACGGAACTGTGTGAGCGTTCGAGTGTCCGTATCAAGAATGACGTAGGCAGCGCGATGGTCTCTGTCACGGGGCTGTCCCACGCTGCCGGGGTTGATGATGAGGCGAAGATCATTTGGCAGATGGATTAGTGAACCGTGGTTGAGACGGCCCATGGCATGAACACGGCTCGGGGAGTTCGGCCCCGCGACTATCTCTTCAAAAATCAGGGGCAGGTGGGAGTGCCCCACCAGCAAGAATGGCGTTTCCAGCAGATCAAATGACGCGCGTGCCGCTTCCTCATGTATGAGGTATTCCCAGACAGGGTCCCGGAGCGAGCCGTGGGCCAGGGTGAATTCACCCTGCTTCACTACCCTCGGCAGGCCTTCCAGATAGGCACGATTCTCCGCTGTAAGTTGTGCCCCGTTCCATTCGCAGGCAAGGGCCGCCTCTTCATTGAATGTGCCCAGGTAGATGGCGCCGATGGCCCCAAGGTCATGGTTGCCGGCAACGCTTATGTGGTCAAAGCCGCGCAGCGTGTCAAGGCACTCATTGGGATGCGGGCCGTATCCGACCATATCCCCCAGCGACCAAATGTTGTCGACCGGACCCCGCGCGTTCGCGTCGCGTAGGACGGCGTCAAACGCGACGATGTTTGAGTGTATGTCCGAAACAATCAGGGTTCGCATCGTAACTGTATCCTGGCTGTGCCCGCCATTATATTGCGGACTGGGGCACGTACGTGTTGCGGCCTGCAGTAAGGTCTGCAAGGAAGTTGTCGGCCCAGGCCCTGGCGGTGTTAGTCTGAACGTCCTCATTCAAGGCCGTCCACCGGCGGCGGCGTTCACGATGCGTCATAGACAGGGCGCTGTGCATGGCCTCCGCGGTGCCTTCAAGGTCGTAGGGATTGACGATCAACGCATCCTGCATCGTCTCGGCGGCGCCGCAGAATCGAGACAACACCAAGACGCCGGGATCAGCGCCCTGGGCTGCGACGAATTCCTTGGCGATGAGGTTCATACCGTCCCGAAGCGGGGTCACGAGGCAGACGTCCGCTTCACGGAAGAAGTGGGCCAATTCCTCCTGGTTGTAGGAGCGGTAGAGATAGTGAACAGGCACCCAGTCCGCCTCGGCGAATCGCCCGTTGATGCGCCCAACGAGCCTGTCTACCTGTTCACGTTCCTGGACGTATTCCGGCACGCGGCTGCGTGAGGGCGCGGAAATCTGAATCATGGTGACCTTACCCCGAACAGCCGGAAACCGGTCAAGCATTGCCTCAAAGGCCCTGAGCCTTTGGGGGATTCCCTTTGAGTAATCAAGGCGATCCACTCCGAGAATGACTTTCTTACGTTCGGTGGGTCGGCGCGGCAGGAGTCTCTGCAGGAGGCCTCCGGTCTCAGCTTCGCCTGATTCACGCGTCCATTTCTGGAATTGATCCGGGTCGGTTCCGATGGGATAGACACCCGCTGACACTGTCCCCGATCGGCCATCGAATACACCCGTGTCCACAGCGCCTCCGATTTCAGCCTGGAGGGTGTCAAGGAAGTTGTGGGCGTATCGATTTGTGTGGAATCCGACCAGGTCATAGCTGACAAACTCTTCAAGAAGCTGTCTCGCCCACGGGAGGATCGAGAAGACTTCTGCGGCAGGGAACGGCGTATGGAGGAAAAAGCCGACCTTGCCTCGCCATCCCATCCGGCGCAGTTCCGAACTCAGGGGGATGAGATGGTAGTCCTGCACCCAAACGACGTCGCCGTCTCGGAGGAGGGGGTAGAGGCCTTCAGCAAACCTCCGATTGACGCGTCTATACCCCCGATAAGCGTCATGGCGAAGCTGGACGAAATTTGGGAAGGCGTGCAGAAGCGGCCAGAGAGTGCGATTGGCGAAGACGGAGTAAAAGAGGTTGACCTCATCGGCAGTAAGGTTCATTGCGCCAACGTCAATGCTGCCGCTGCGCGCGACCAACGGTTCCCCGGCAAGGCGGCGCTCCGTTGCCGTGCCGCTCCACCCGAACCACAGACCACCGTATTGCTCAAGGGCTGACTGCACGGCGGAGACAAGACCGCCCACAGGTTGACTTCTCTGGTCTCGCGACGCGTCAGGAAGTGTCGATGCCGGTAATCGGTTGGACACGACGACGAGACGCTGTATCTGCTGCATCGCCTTGCCCCCTAGCTCCACCCGGCAAGCTCAAATAACTGCTGCACGGTACAAAAAGAGTCTCGCGACGTGTGTTAACCCTAGCCGTCGGCTTGTAACTGGTCAAATAGCGTTGGGCGGGCGCGCGGGAATGAGGGGGGTGCGGGGAAGGGCGTGCTACACTTTTGCTCTAACGGTGAGGGAGCCGCGGTGGGACGCTGCGGGTGACGGGGGAGATGTCATGCCAGAGAGCAAGTTCGTCGATATCCAAGGCCTCAATATGCACTATCTCGAATGGGGCGATCCCTCAAATCCCGACCTGCTCCTCGTGCATGGATGGACGGGCCTGGGGTCTTCGTGGGCGTCCGTTGCGGAGGCATTCCAGGATCGATATCACATTATTGCGCCGGACAATCGCGGCCACGGGCAGACGGACAAGCCTGTGACGGGCTACATGCTGCGCGATTTTGCGACGGACATCGTCACGCTGATTGACACGCTTGGACTAGAGAGGCCCGCCTACGTCGGCCATTCATGGGGCGGCAACATCGGCACCATCATGGCGTCCGATTACGCGGACAAGATCTGCGGCGCGTTCCTCGAGGACCCCGTGTACTGGAAGATGGTGAACGTCCACGTGACAAGCCTGGCGCAAGCAATGGCCCGCCACAACAGGCCGGAAGCGGAGATTCGCGCGGAGGCCAAGGAACAGGGCATGTCCGAGCAGGAGGCGGATGAGCTGGTTTATCGGCATCATCACTTCTCGCCGCACGCGGTGACCCGGCTGCTGACCGACAACCGTCAGTGGGCGTTCCGGTGCGAGGACCACATGCGACGCATCGCCGTGCCCACACTTGTGCTTGTAGCGGATATAGCCGCCGGCGGCTATATGCTCCCCGAAGAGCTTGAGTATTACCGCACTATTGCGACGCCAGACCTGGATTTTCGACTGTGGCCGGACGTAGGACACGGGATGCACGCGGCACGCCCGGAACAGTTCAACCAGGAGCTCGATGAGTTCCTGAAGAGCTGTAGCGCTTGAGCAACCCGGCCCACTACTCAATAGCTGAGGACGAAACCGAAGCCTCTTCGCGTTTCCGCACGTTCCGCTCGCTCCGCAACCCTGTCTACCGCCGCCTCTGGATGGCGGGGTGGGTGTGGTATGTGAACCGCATGATGGAGATGGCGGTTCTGTCATGGCTTGTTTTGGAGCTGACAGATTCGCCGTCGCAGGTGGCGCTCGTTGGCGTGTTCCGCATGGCTCCGATGTTCCTGCTCGGCCTTGTGGCGGGCAGCTTCTCGGATCGCTTTCCTCGCAAGTACGTGATGATCTCAACGCAGATCGTCAACGTCATCGTCGTTGGCGGCATGCTCGCGGTACTTGTTCGCGGGGGCGTGGAGCCGTGGCACGCATATCTCGCGACGTTCCTTACAGGCTCAGCATGGGCAGTGGATTTTTCCGCGCGGCGCGCCTATTTCGCCGAGATCTTCCGCGGGGACGCGCTAACCAATGCTATATCGCTGGATGTCGTTGCCCTCACCGGAAGCAGCATCGTGGGGCCGCTGTTTGCGGGGACGATAATCGAGCTGATCGACTTCTCAGGGTCGTATGCGCTGATGTTCGGCTTGTACCTGGCGGCGGGTTGGGTTCTGTTCACCATTCCGAAGACTCAGTCGATGGGGATGGAGAAGGAGCCCGTTCTAAGACAACTCAAGGAATCCGTGACGGCGCTTGTTTCCAACAGGGCTCTATTAGCCGCCCTGACCATCACGGTCAGCCTCAACTTCTTCGGGTTTCCCTTCCTGACGATGGTGCCGGTGATAGGGCGAGACGTGCTGGGCGCGAATGCGTTTCTCTACGGGGTTTTGGCGGGCGCAGCGGGGATCGGCTCGTTGACGGGGGCGATTATCATCGCATCGCGCCAGATACGCAACCACGGCCAGGTCTATTCGCTGGGTTCGGCATTCATGCTGGGGATCCTGGTGCTGTTCTCATTGTCACAGTGGTATCCGGTTTCCCTTGTTCTCTTGATGGTGGCTGGTCTCGGCATGGCCGGTTTTGCGACGATGCAGCCAACGATTGCGCTGCGGGCGGTGGGGCCGGAGATGCGGGGGCGCGCGATGGGCGCAATCGCTCTGGGGATCGGCGCGAGTCCACTGGGGATGTTGACGGTGGGATGGATGGCGGAACCGGAGAACCTGGGCCCTCAGACAGCGTTGGCGGTGCTGACGGGCACGGGTTTCGTCGTGATTCTGGTCTTGCGGATGTTGCTGCCGGAGTTGCGGGGTGTGAGGCGGTAGGAATCAGCCCCCCCACCCTAACCCTCCCCCACGAGGGGGGAGGGGACCTAGCCGCGACGCTGCTACCTCGCGCCTTCCTGGTTGAGGAGCTTCTTCTTGCGATCGATGCCGAGGGCGTAGCCGCCTAGGGTTCCGTCTGAGCGGACGACGCGGTGGCAGGGGACGACGACAGGGGTTGGGTTCTTGGCGCAGGCGTTGGCGACGGCGCGGGTTGCGGTGGGTTGGCCGATGTCGTCAGCGATCTGTGAGTAGGTTCGGGTTTCGCCGCGCGGGATGCGGCGCAGGGCCTCCCAGACTCGGCGCTGGAACGCGGTTCCGCGGACGTCCAACGGTAGATCGGTTCCTACGTCCGGGGTTTCGCCGCAGACTATGGCGGCGACGATGGCGACCCACCGGCTGAGAGGTCCGGTGTCTTTTGCCTGCTCGGCGAGCGGGAATTCCTTTCTCAGCGCAGTTTCCAGAGACTCGTCATCGTCAGCAAGGGAGATACGGCAGACTCCATTGTCAGTGGCGGCGACGAGCAAGCGGCCGAGCGGGGTTTCTGTGATGGCATAGGAGATAGACGCCCCTGCCCCGCCGCGTCGGTACTGGCCCGGCGTCATGCCGAGGTGGGCGTCTGAGGATTCGTAGAGCCTGCTGGGCGATCCGAATCCGCTTTCGTAGAGAGCGGACGTGACGTCATGGCCGTTGCGAACGCCATCCTTGAATCGTTCGAGGCGGCGTTGCTCGGCGTACTGGCGCGGGGTGATGCCGAGCACCAATTCAAAGGAGCGGCGGAGGGCATGATCCGTGACATCAGCAGCACGGGCAAGCGCAGCAACAGTTAGAAGTTCATCAGGGCTGGCATCGATCAGCCCGCAGGCTTGCGAAACGACAGCGACGGCGCGGGAGTGGGGGCCGCCCTCGTCAGGTCGGCAGCGCTTGCATGCGCGATATCCTGCCGCACGGGCCTGGGCGATCTCGTCGAAGAACTCGACGTTCTTTCGCAGGACTGGCGCGCCTCGGCAGGTTGTTCGACAGTAGACGCCGGTGGTTTTGACACCAAAGGTGAAGGCGTTTTCATACGCGGGATCGTTGTTGCGGATGGCCTGCCAGCGCTCGTCCGTGAGCGTGTCTGACTGGGTGTCTCGTTCGGCTGCTACTGTCATGTCCCTACCCCATTGCCCTTTGCTTTTGCTCCACAAGGACATCATTGCAGTGGGTGAGACAGGCGTCTATCCGATTTGTTTGTGAAGGTCGGTTTACCCCAGGCTTTGGTAGTGGTACATGGGCTGTTCGGGGACGTGCCAGTCTGCGTAGTACTCGCGGAGGTAGGGTTCGAGGCGGGCTGCGAGGTCCCGACGGTTGGTGAGGTCTTCAGGGGCGGGGGTGCTCAGTTCTTCGCGGACGGCGTCGACAACCCCGGCAGCATCGATTGTCTTGAACTGTTTGTCTTCGAAGATGGTTTTGCCCTCGACGATCACGGTATCCACGTCTGTGGCGCGGGCGCGCGAAACGAGGACATCCAGGACATCGAGGTTCTCGGCGACGTAGGGTGTGGAGATGCGATCCCAGTCCAGCAAGACCATGTCGGCGCGTTTGCCAACTTCGAGGGAGCCGATCATGTCCTCACCGAACGTGGTCTCATATGCGCCGCCAAGGGTGGCCATGTGGAGGACCTGGTGAGATGTGAGGTGGGGAACGTCAAGTCCGGGCGGACGGTGCAGCCTCATGGACAGCGCCATTTCCTGGAAGTGGTCGTCATCATCATTGATGGATGTGCTGTCTGTGCCGAGGGCGACATGGACCCCTTGCCGGTGCATCTCAAGGACAGGGGCGATGCCGCTGCGGAGGCGCAGGTTGGAGCTTGGGTTGTGGCTGATGCTTGTGCCGGTCTCAGCGAGAATCGCGATATCGTCGGAGGTCAGCCAGACGCAGTGGGCAAGCGATGTCTTGGGGCCGAGGAATCCAAGCTCGTTGAAGCGTTGCACAGGTGTTTGGCCATGCAGGCGCTCGGCGTACAGCCGCTGGTAGTAGCTCTCGACACAATGGGTGTGGATACCGACGTCCGCCGCCTTGGCCAGTTCAGCGATGTGGGCGAGGGTGTCCTCATCCGCCCAGTGGTAGGCCTGCGGACTGTAGAGCATGCGCACCATGTTGGTGGAGTCGGCGGGGTAGTCGCGGATCAGATCAGCGGTTATGGACAGGTAGTCCTCAGTGGAAAGGATGGAGCCTTCTACGACGCTGCGGACGCCGCTCGCGAGGTCGTCCGGCATTTTCTCATACACGTCATCATCATTGCCGTAGACGAGGTAGCACTGATTCTTGAACGCGAGGGAGAAGGCTGTGCGCAGGCCCGCCTGGCTGAATGCATGGAGGTTGGCCTGGGCCTCATCCCACACCACACGGCGGGGGGTGACGGACTGGTTGAACATGACAGTAGTAACGCCGGACCTAATCAGGTTCAGCAGTGTAATCAGCATCATGTTGTACGGCTCGACGGAGCGACGTCCCCATGCGTGGTTGATCCACGTTTCCAGTCCGCCGTCCGGTTGGCCAAGGAGGAGGCCGGACAGACCGCGGCCGTGGTGGTGGGCGTTGACCATGCCGGGCATGAGGAATTGGCGGCCATTGCCAACGACTTCGGCGTCCGGGTGGCGAAATCGGAGGTCATCATACGCCCCTACATCGACGATCTGACCGTCGGTCTGGGCCACAGCGCCATCGGTCAAGACGATGCTATCTCCAGCCAGATCTGCTCGGACGAGGACGTACTTGCCGCGCGTGATGGTGGTAGTCATTTTTCCTCCTATGCCGGATCTGTTCGGGCTATGCCGGATCTGTTCAGGTTATCGCCAGAATTACCGGCGCGCTCGTTTCCATCGAAACACGGGGCACGGGGTGGACGACGTTCACTGAGAGCTACGGCGCGATTGTGGCAGCCAGGCGAACAAAGTCGTGGCGGGTAATGATGCCGACGAGTTTGTTGTCACGGACGACCGGGAGTCGCTTGAGCCGGCGCTGGTGCATGATGCGAACGATTTCCTCTATCGACGTGTCCTCTTTCACGGTCACGACGGGCGTGGACATCACATCCGAGACGAGGGTCCTGGAGAGGACGGTATGCAAGTTGCCAATATTGTCCCTATTAACGAAAACGTTGCCGAATAGCTCGAAAACCGTTCCGTGCATCCCCGGGTCGCGGATAGGCGTCAGGAAGAAGTCTGAGTGGCTCATGATGCCAACGAGGTTATCGCGGTCATTCACCACAGGCAGCGCGCTGATGTTGTGATCCAGCATGACATTGGCAGCATCGACTACCGTTGCGTCGGACCGAATGGTGTACACACGGCTTGACATTATTTCTGATGCGTTCATAGCTCAATCCTGACCCTTACCCTGAAAGCTAATCATAGCGAATCACTTAACGCGACGCGCGTCTAGGCACCTGCCAGATTCTTGAGAAACGAGGCGACATCGGCGGGAGAATCCAACCGGTACGTTGCGACGGTATCGCGGTCAGGCTCACCAACACGAATTGAGAGCCCACCAGAGAGGTTGACCTCCCGAAACGCGTCCTCATCCGTTGTGTCATCCCCGATGTAGATGGGGAAGAGTTGCGTCTCTGACATTCGCAGCAGTGTGTCCATGATGAATCGCATCGCCGCTCCTTTGTCTCGGGCGGCTGCGGGGCGGATATCCAGAACCTTCTTGCCCTGCACGACGGTGATCTTGCCTTCAGCGACTGTGTCCGTTGTCGCGTCATGGACAATTTGTCGCACTTTCGGTTCCAACTCTTCGGGTGTCATGCGGGAGTGGACACTGAGGCTCACGCCTTTGTCTTCGACGAACGCGCCGCTTATCTTGCTGACGGCACTTTCAAGGGCACGGCGCAGGTCTGCCATCAGGAGACGGGCTTGTTCCGCGCCATCATCTTCAAAGGCCAGACCGGGCGCGGCAATCTCGATGCCGTGATTTCCAGAGTAGATGGCATTGGGGAGACCAGCACGCTCCCGAACATCTTCAAGCGCACGGCCACTCACAATCGCAACTGCAAATCCGGGCTGCCCGGTCAGTTGACTGAGGGCGTCCGCGCATTCCGGAAGAATGTATGCGTCCTCGGGCCGGGGGACGATGGGCGAGAGTGTTCCGTCAAAGTCGCATGCAATCAAGACGTGGTCGGCGGCCCGAATACGAGCTTCTATATCCGACCGGTGGTTGACCAGGGGCTCTGCCATGCGCTTGATTCTGTGTCAGTCTCGCCGGGATTCGCGCTACGAGTCCGAGGCATTGCTCTCCGGCGGGGCAACGCGTGTCGCGTCCTGCTGCGCCTCCATGATGGCGCCACGCAGGCCGATGGTTTCCGGGGTGGCATCGCCCATATAGAGGGTGCGATGGGGGAAGGGTATCTCGATCCCCTCGTCATCAAAGGCCTTCTTGACCCGAAGACGATATTCGCCGGAAACGTCCCATTGACGAATGGGGAGAACCTCGCCGAGTACCTTGATCTCGATTGCGGAGTCTCCGAAGCTATCGACTCGCAGCGCCTTGATGGGATCAAGGATTATGGGGCCCCACTCCTCTTCGTCTGCCAGCTCCTGTCCTACCCGATTCAGCACTTGCATGGCATGTTCAAGGTCTGTCTTGTAGGCGACGCCAATATTCATATTCACGCGGGACATGTCTTTTGTGTAGTTCGTCGTGGTGGTGATTGTGCCGTTGGGGATGGTGTGCTGCTTGTAGTCAAGGTCACGGAGGAGTGTGCGGCGGAGGTTGATGTCCTCTACCAGACCGGCGATGCCGGCGATGCTAACGACATCACCAACGCGATATTGATTTTCGAGCGTAATGAAGATGCCGCCGAGAATATCGCGGATGAGGTTCTGTACGGCAAAGCCGACGCCAACGGCGATCGCGCCCGCTGCGACGAGCAGCGGGGCCAGATCGACGCCGATCTGGCTGAGCGCGAGGAAGATGGTCAGCAACACAATGGCGGTGCGGGATGTGTCGACCACGACATCCGAGAGTGTGTCGATGTTTTTCTGGATTTCCTCTTCAAGGGAGACGTTGGCGCGAGCTCGGATATTGGATTCAACAAGCCTGGGAACGCTGAACCTGACGATACGCATAGCGATGATGCCGCCGACGACGATGAGGACCACCGGAACCGCATTTGCGATTGCCGATTCCAGGACCCACTGCCCCGCTGCGGACATTGACCCTCGAGCAAGAGACGAATAACCAAGCGCGAAGGCGGCGGATACTTCGATCGTGGCGATCACGATGATAATCCATGCTGCCCGCACCACCATCGAACTCAGATCTGCCTGCAACCACTCGAACCCGCCGGGGAATACACGATCCAGCGAGCGGAGGAAACCACGGATAAGTGGCGGCAACACTAACCAAACGGCCAGCATCAGGGTCACAGCACCGCCACCCCATACAATGACGAACTGCAGGAACGGCCCCGGATCGTCAATGATTACCTGAAAATCGGACAGAATCTGATCAATCACCCGCGATGATCCTCCTCAAGCATCAATGTTGTTCCATTCAATGATAATCCCACACGCTTGACGCCCCATTGCACAAGGCACACGCTAGTCAAACAATTCTAGGAAATGAGGTCCCTTCACATGCGCATCGGTGTTGAACTGGCGGTCCGAACACCCGTTACGGACCTGGTCAATTACATCAAGGATTACGATTCCTACGGCTTCGAGCGGATATGGGTTCCGGACGCGGCGTTTTCGCAATGGGAGGTCTGGACAACGGCGGCGCTGGCGGCTGTTTACACAACGACGCCAAGGATCGGGGTCGGGGTTATGGCGCCGTATCATCGGAATCCCGCCGTCATCGCGCACGGGGCTGCGACACTTGACCAACTTTCAGGGGGACGGGTTGATCTATCGATTGGGCGCGGATCGCGCCCCTACATCGCGAGCATTGACGCCGATCGGCCGGATGAGGCCGTGACCGAGGCGATCACGATTATCAACGGGCTTCTTTCAGGAGAGACCGTCAGCATGGAGGGGACGGCGTTCACGTTCAGAGAGGTCTCTCAGCGTGTGCAGCCGGTGCAGGAACACATCTCAATCGCGATTGCGTCGATGAGTCGTTATTGGCTCGATATTTCCCGTGATACAGCGGACGGCGTTCATCTCTATACAAGCAACCCCACCCTGCTTGGCACTGCTCAGGAGGCGAAGAAGGCGGCAAAGAATCCCAACTTTGAGGTGACAACGACGCTTGGGTACGTGGAGCCTGAAGAGGTGCGCGAGTGGTGGGTGACCAATTTCGGCCGCAACTTCAACCTGCAGCAGTTGTGTGGACGCGAACCGAACACGGCGAGTTATGAGGAGTTGGCAGCCGAGCTGGTATTCACGGATGCGGACAGCCTGCGAGACCACCTGCAGCGCATGGAGTCGTTCGGCGTTGATGAGTTGATGATTGCGTACCGTCGGGCGGAGGATCTGCCGGTGATCGCGGAGATGGTGGCGGCGGCGCGGGGGTGACCGGAGGCTATTCCGGAACTGTCTCCCGTTCGGGGGTTGATTCGTGGGTGAAGTGGCCGTCCCGGAGTTCTAGGACGCGGTCTGCTGCGGACATGATTGCGCGGTCGTGCGTGGCGGCGATTATCAGGACTCTTTCTTCCTCAACGAGGCTTCTGAACAACGAAAAGACGGTCTGCGCCGAAACGGAATCCAGCTCTCCGGTTGGCTCGTCGGCCATGAGGACGGATGGGCGTGATGCAATGGCGCGGGCGATGCCGACGCGCTGCTGTTCGCCGCCGGAGAGTTCATAGGGGCGGTGGCGCATCCGGTGCAGCAGGCCGACGCGGTCAAGCACCTCACGAGCGCGCTCCTCGCGGTCCCGTCGCGACCAGCCGGAGATACGGAGGGGGAGTTCCACGTTCTCGGCGGCAGTGAGAAGCGGCATGAGCGAGGACGACTGAAAGACGATGCCGACGTGCTGACGTCGCAAGGCGGCGCGGCCTTCCTCCGAGAGTCCGTTCAAACGCTGTCCGGCGAGGAACGCCTCACCGGCGGTGGAACGATCAAGCCCGGCGAGGATGTTGAGGAGAGTGGTCTTGCCGGAGCCGGATCGGCCGATTAGGGCGATGAATTCCCCTGCCGCGCCACTCATGTCAACGCCACGCAGGGCATGGAGCCGCTCGGCTCCCAGCGAATAAACGCGCTCGACGCCCCGTGCCTCAGCAAGAATATCGGGCCCTACCCCGTCTCGTGGCACGTTGGTCATTTGCTACATCTCACCCGATTCCGATGGAGTCACAACGACGCGGTCGCCGTCTATTGTCACCACCGCCCTCTCCCGCAGGTGGACGCGATCCATCATTTCACGCGGCAGCTGCAATCGTCCCATGCTGTCGACGAGGATGTATTCGCGGGGCGGCTCCGATACGCCGTCTTCCTCGGCTCGCTTGAAGGAATGCAGCGAAACGATCTCAGCACTTGCGCGACCGTCCCGGATGATGATGACGCGGTCGACGTAGTTGGAAATATCCGGGTCGTGGGTGACGATGACGATTGTTGTGCCATATCGGTCCCTCAAGGACTGGAAGAGTGTCATAACAGTCCGGGCGGTGTCGGTGTCGAGTTCGCCCGTCGGCTCATCTGCGAGAAGCAGGTCGGGTTGATTTGCCAGGGCAATTGCGATGGCGACACGCTGCTGTTCTCCGCCAGATAGTTCATTGGCGTGGTGGGTGGCTCTTTCCGTTAGGCCGACGGCGTCCAACAATTCCTCGGCCCGTTCACGTCGCTGCGATCCACCGACGCCGGCCAGCAGCATGGGGAGTTCTACGTTCTCACGCGCAGTGAGATAGGGAACGAGGTTGCGCCCTGTCTGCTGCCAAACAAAACCGACTTCGTGGAGGCGGTAGGATTCCACGGCGCGCCCGCGCATGACGAGCAGGTCACGGTCGCCGACACGGATATCTCCGGCGGAGGGATTGTCATAGCCTGCGAGGATGTTGAGGAGGGTGGATTTGCCGCTTCCGCTCGCGCCGACGATTGCGACGATCTCGCCGCGCGCAGCCTGAAAATCGAGCCCGCGCAGGGCCACAACTTCAAGGTCCTGGGCCTTGTAGATCTTGAAGAGGTCTCTGCAAGCGATGTGGATGTCACGAGGACTGTTGTGATTGGACATTGTCGTCAGTATGACTGTTCCTCAGTCTTCCCCGATGCGGAGTGTCTGACCGAGGGCTAGCGTATTGTACATGCGGACTACGAATGCGGTGGCGGCGATGAAGACGACGGCCATGAGCGCGTAGACAATGCCGATGGAGAAGGCGCTGGTCTCGATGACGTATGGGGGGAGGACGGCGACGCCGTCCTGTGTCCGGTCAAGGAACGGCATAAGAAGCGCGCCCGTCCTCTGGCCGAGCAGGAATCCGGCTCCGATACCGATGCTGACGACAAGCATGTGCTCAAACCAGACGACGGCGCGAATCTGCGGGCCGTTGAGGCCCATGGTACGGAGCAGGGCAAATTGTCTGCCTCGTTCGCCGACCGTCAGTATGGAGTGGGCTACAAAGCAGGTGCCGCCCAGGAAGAGTACCGCACCGTAGGCCACAAGCAATAAAGCGCCCCACCCCGCCGCGACGAGGGGGTCTGCCTGCGAGGTGGCGATCAGATCCTCGCGGTCGATGAATTGACTTGCGCCGGCGGTCTGCAAGATGCCCTCGAGGGTCTCAGTTCGTTCCTCGCCAGCCAGACCCTCATCGAGCCTGTACCAGACTTCGTTCGCCTGCTCTTCCTGTCCCTGGCCGACGAGGTTCTGGTGTCGCAGCAGGCCCTGGATCTCCGTGATGACATATCCTGCGCCCTCGGTTGGATTCAGAGTGGGGAAAAAGTCGACAACACCGGCGATTGTGCCGGGGACCCGAGCGCTGCCAACGCCGATATCGAGTGTATCGCCGACGCGGAGACCCGAGGCCCGCAAGATGCCGGGGCTGACCAGCATGGGCAGTTCATATGTCTGTGGACCAACGTAGAATCCGCGCTGCACGAATGCCGTGGCTCTGCCCCAGCTGAAGAGCAACGAGGGACCTTCATCACGTCCTGCGCCTCCGATCACCCGTAGGGAATCTGTTCGCGTGAGGGGACCGATCTGAATGACGGCCAAGTCATCGTCGCTTGTGAATCGGCGGACGGAGACAGGCTCCGATCCCGGCGCGGCTGTCCTCGTCATGATCTCGTCGACGAAGAATGCTCCGGCAGACATACCCTCAGAACGGGAACGCTGTCTCACCTGCAAGGACACCAACGTGACGGGCGAGGCGGGTTGAATGGTAGGAACACGCCGTCCCCATGCTGTGCGCCGGGGTGGCTCAAGCGGCGTTTCCATGTATGTCCAGTCCGTGCTTTCCAACGTACCAAGGGAAACGGTGAAGAAACGACCGTTGGCGTCTTCAAGCACGGCCCTCAAGAACGAAAGTGGATCGGGCCGGTTGGCGCTTCGTACCCACACGCCCATGTACCGCGCATCTTCAGGCAGCTCGATGCCCCAGTTTTCGATGGCCTCACCATCTACGGCGTCCAAGGTTTCGTCGAGGGGGTTTGAGGCGAAATCGTCGCGCCACCAGGTCACGTCCTTGAGGGTTTGGGTGTCGATAGCCAAGACTTCGAATCGGTCAGTCGAAGAGCCGGCAGCGAAGCCACTGGAGGCACGGAAGACACGCGCCGCGGCGGCTACGCCGTCAGGGGATTCCACGAGGGCCTGCATGTCCTGGGTTGGCCCCTGGTTGCGCGCGATAGCGGCATTGGCGATGCGCACATCCGCGCCGGCCTCATAGCGCGCGCGCTCCTCGTAGCTACGATCAAGTGTGCCGCCGAAACTCGCCGCAAACGCGCCAAGCCCCGCCGCTAGAACGAGAAGCAGAACCAGCCTCGTGACGGACAGCGGGTTGCGCCCGACCTGCCAAAGGCCAAGCGCGAGCCATGTTGGAGAGACCGGGGCGGCAATGCGTGCGACGAGCCCGCCGACGAGCGGGAGAACACGCAACAGGAGCAGGCCAGCAGATAGAAGGAAAAGCGTCGGTATGAGCAGCAGGAAAAGGTCCGCGCCCTGCTGGCCGGAAAGCGTATCCGCGACGAGGGAACCCTGTTGGCCCAACTGCCAGAGGAATATGAGTCCAGCCGCGGCCAATCCAACGTCGAGATAGTACCGCTGGACGAATCCGACCTGGTTGGGACGGACGATGAGGCGCCGTTCCTCTAGGAGGTTTCGGCGGGCAAGGCGGAGGGTGGGAATGAGGAGGACGGCGAAGGCAAGGAGACCACCAACGCCCGCCAAGCCGAAGGCCAGCGGCGAGACAGAAACACGCAACGGGCCTCCGTCACCCAGTGATGAGAAGACGGGCAAATAACCGACGCTTGCGATCAGGCCGGCGGCGATGAACGGGGCGGCAGCGGCGGCGGCAGCGGTCACCAGAAGGCCCTGGACGGCGTAGATCTGGAGAACCTGAGGTGTGCGCGCGCCCCGGCTGCGGAGGAGGGCGGCGTCCGCCCGCTGCCTGTCCGTGACAAGGCCTGCGAGGAAGACGATGGCGTACAGTACCATCGCGGTCACGAGGAAGAGCATGATGGCGATGGGCGCTTCGATGAATCGGATGCGCGTGTCATAGGTATTCAACACGTCATCAAGCTCGGTGTTCTGCCTGTAGCCGTCCATGGAGGCTCCGAGGGAGCCATTAAGGCTGGCAATTGCCCCCGCGAAACGTTCCGAATCTGCCGCTCGGATGTCGGCAGGATTTGTTAGGTAGCGCGAATAATACGTGCCGTCCGCCTTGACGAACATCGTTCCGACGACGTCCACGAGCGTGGCCTGAGGGATTATGACGGGGAGCGTGCTGAGTAATGTCGGCGCACGCACTATTCTTTGCAGCGCTGGGGAGTCCCAGTAATGGGCTTCCGGATCGACGGGGGAAGCTAAACCGGTTAGGCGGACATTTATCTTGCTGTTCCTGTCTTCCCAGAACGGGACAAAGGGGACCGTGTCACCGATTCCAAGGTTGAGGTACTCCGCGCCCTGCCGCATAGCCACGGCCTCAACGGTCGCGACGCCGTCGATTGTGTCAACGACGCCCGGGTCCGGCATTCGGCCCTCTATTGCGAGAAGGTCAACCGGCGATTCGAGGACGTGAAAGATTGAGCGGGGTGTTACTTCAAGGTCAACTTCGTCGGAACCGTCAGTTGGCACAAGGAATGTCGATGATCGCACGTTGAATATTTCTCGCTCGGCCAGGCCATCAAATGCCGACGTCACTCTCGAATGTACGCGGCCTGTCGCCCGCTCATAGACTTCACGGTCGATGCCGGATGTCCTGAAATGAACTTCGAGGTCAAGCGATCTTTCGTCGGCGTTGTTGACGGCGTGGCTCAGGCCGAGGTCACGGAGTGCCTGTGTATAGATGACGATGCTGGCCATGGTTGCGGCGGCGACGGTAGAACCGAGCAGAACGGGCAGCAACAGGGGCGCGTACGTACGCAGTCGGCGCAATACCAGAGGCAGGAGTCTTAAACCCACGCTACGCCTCCGCCCCGCGCAGGACCCATGCAACGGGCTGCGACACGTATGCTCGCCACAAGGCAGCGGCCAGGCCAAGGCCCGTGGCGCATATCAATCCAATGACTAGCCCCGCCACCTGCCAGTCCGGGGACAAGATCAGGCTGGGCACAGGCTCTGTTCCGGCTAGACCCTGGAAGCGTGGCACGAGAATCCAGCTCAGGTAGATGCCGACGGCTATTGCGCCCGCGCCGGCCGGAAGCACGATTGAGATGTATTCCACGGCAAAGGAAATTAGCGCGGTGAATCGTGGGACGCCGAGCGCGCGCAGCACGGCGTTGTCGCGCGCCCGATCCGATGCTGCGCCGGCGGCATGCGCTGCGACGCCGATCAGAAGGGCTCCTATGCCTGCGAACAGGGCGATGAGAGTCATGCCGCGCCATCCGGCGGACGCAAGAGGGCTCTGCTGTGTCTCCTCCTGAATGGCGATGCGATCCACTACTTCGCCCGTATATCTCTCGTCGTTCACGATAAAGTCCAAGATAGCCGTTCTCTGCTCCGGCGCTTCAGGCAGCGAGAGGAAAACCCGATTCGGCCAGAGTTTGTTCGTGACGCTGACGGCGTTGACGTGGTCGATAAGGGATTGCCCGTTGGCAACCAGGAATCCGGCCGATCCAGGTTCGATTGTCGGAAACGCCGTGAGCGTGCCCACGATGCGGATGGGGACGAGTCGATCCGCCACATGCACTGCGGCCAGACTGCCCACCTGCCAGCCGCGATTCAGCAGGAGGTCGGCGGAGGCAAGCATGGGTATGGAAGACGCGCCCGGCGAGATATAGATGCCACGCACGCCGTCACGTGTATCGCGCCCCCAAGCGAATCTGAGTGTGCCCTCACGCTCGCCTGCAGTCGCGCCGGCTCCGATAACGTCACGCCGCTCCCCGGTTAGGAGGATTGGGAGCCAATCGGCGGCCTGGTCAAAGTCCTCAACGACGGTTTGTGCTCCTGCGGCATCGACTGCGACAAAGTCGTCAAGCTCAAAGGATCCGGGTGTGCCATTTGCGCCCTCGACAGGTTCATAGATCATGATGCTGTTGAGCGTGTAGGGGCCGGGTGGCGGCGGCTGGCTTCCCCGGGAAAGCCTTGTTTCGAGGAATCGCCAGCCGGAAAAGTCCAGCGCGCCGAGGCTGTACGTGTCCGGTCTCCCGAGGCCATCAATGATCTGGAGCCACAAGAATCGATTGACCTGTGGCAGTTCCGGGTTCACCCATACGCCTACGCGCTGTGTTCCATCCGGAATGACGCGAGGTGGCGCGGGGGACCCATCGGTCAAGGCGAGGTCTATAAGGAGCTCCTCCATCGGAACTTCTGCGTAATCTTCACGGAATTCCAGCAGCCCCCCAACCGTTGACGGGTCGATGCCGATGATTGGGACGAGCGTACCCACCTGAACCGAGCCAAGTCCTGCCGTGCTCGAATAGGCGGGGGAGGCGTCAAGGACGCCATCTAACGCTCGGTAATTCTCAGTGACTTCCGCAAAGGAGTTTCCGGCGAACGAGCTATGTCGGTCGATTCGAACGTCGACCCCAGCTTGAAAGGTCGCCTGGTCTGCCGCCGCCTTGTCCAGCGTCCCGCCAAAGGTGGCGACGAATACTCCGAGCACACCAAACAGTAAGAGGAGGCCGGCGAGGGCAGCGGCGGGCGTGGAGGCGCGGTTGATGCGTTCCAGCGCCATGTCTATCGGCAGTCGTCCGATGGCACGGGCGAGGGCGGCGGCAACCTGTATGCCAAATGGCAACAAACGATATAGAAGCAGAAGGGCGGCAAGTGTCATTGCAATCGGAACAATCAGCACTGTTCGGTCCAACTGTGATGTGCCATCCGTTTGCGCGACGGCGACGCCTTCTTCGACGCCCCGTAATTCCAGTTGCCACAGGATGGCTGCGGCGATCACAAGAAGCACGATATCCAGGTGCAAGCGGCGGAACCACGGGAGATTTGTCGGTCGAGATCGCTCGCTCTGGAGGGTGGAGACGGGGACGCGCGATGCACCGATGACCGGCACGGCCATGATGACGATGGTCACGGCGACGCCTGCCGCGAGCCATGGCAGAACGGGGGCGATGGGCGTGGGCATCAGATTCGCGCCATCGAGAGCGGCTCTCCACGCGCCAAGTTCGCCCAGCCCTCGAATTGCTCCGTAGGCGATCAGGGGGGCGAGGGCTGCAGACAGGACGGTCGCGCCCAACGCCCAAGCGAGGATGAGTGTCACCGTTCTACGTCCCCCTGCTCCCCTGCTCCGCAGGAGGCCGACAACGCCCTCGGTTGTTCGACCGACGGTGAACGCGATCATCGTCAGGGCATAGAGCAGGATTGTGCCCACAATGACAAGGACAATGACGAGCGGCATCTGGTTGCGAGCGACCTCATCGCGGTAATCGGGCAGGCTGTTTGCGAGCAGGGAGAGAAAGAGGCTGCGGGACGCATCTCCGGTGAGTCGGCCTTGCAGATCCGCCATAGCCGCGTCAGCATTGGCAAGCCCCATGTCGAGCAGACGATCCGGGTTGATGTAGAGGGTGTCCGTGACGTTGCCGAGCAGGGTCGGCGTTTCAGCACCGATGCGATCGATCAACGTCTCTTCGGGCAGGAATAGGCTAATCACCCAGAGACCGGCATCGTTGGGCTCGGCGTCCAATCGCTCGTAGAACAGACCACCGACCTGGAACCAGTACCGCTCCTGCGGGTCCACCGGCTCAACGATGCCCACGAGGATGGCGTCATACGGCATTGCGGGAGGTGGGAGCCGGGGGTTGAGGCCGAATTGCTGGCCGACCTGGAATCCAGTCTTTTCGGCTGCTTGCCTCCCCAACATGACCTCGATCGGTCCACTGGCCACGAATTGCGCGCGGCGGCCTTCAACGACGTTGACCTTGTCGTCAAAACCGGTGCGCGTGGTCAAGGTGGATATGACGCCCGATTCATCCGAGTCGGTGACCGCAGTGCGGATGGAAAAGGTGGTGGAGTAGACGCCGTGGCGATCCAGCGCGTCGCCAAGAGTGTCCTCGGCGGCGGTGAGAATAACGTCCCGCGTTGCGTTGTATTGTTCGGGTTCGAACGAGGAGAATCCCGTGGCGACAAAGGAATCCAAGTTAAAGGAATTGCGTTCGAGGTAGTCCCGGAACGCGAGGCGTTCGACCGTGTTGAGATAGAGAGGGCCGAGTACGGAGAGAGTGATTGTGAGAAGGATGCCAAGGGATGCCACGAGCGCCAGCGCTCTTTTGCCCCTTGTTTGTCTCCACGCCAGCCGCCATGGCGACACGCGCCAACCCTCCCCTTGAATCCCGATTCAGCGAATTATACTTGTTTGCGACGGCAACGGGACCCGTTGAGGAGGCCGGATGGCGACGTTTATTGATGCGCACACGCATATTGACCAGCACGATGCGGATGAGTGGCCGGACATTGTTGCGCGCGCGACGGATGCCGGTGTTGGGGCCATCATCGCGGCCGGTGTGACGATTGAATCGTCAGAACGTTGTGTGCAGTTGGCGGAGCAGTTTCCCGGCGTGGTGTGGGCAGGCGTGGGTGTCCATCCGATGGATATATCCGGTCCACTTTCGGATAGCGAAATTGCGCGGCTGCGTGAATTGGCCTCAAATGAGCGGGTGGTCTGCATCAGCGAGATCGGGCTCGATTGGGAGCCGGGTCGACCGGACAGGGCGGCGCAGGAACAGGCTTTTCGGGCGCAGCTGCGTTTGGCGATTGAACTAAATCTGCCTGTGATTTTCCACAATCGCGAGACCGGTATGGAGCCACTGCGGATTATTGCGGAGGAGGTTGGGGACAAGGTGCCTGTGGTCGCGCACTATTTCCAGGGCCCACTCGGCTATGCCCATGCGTGCCTGAACCAGGGCATCTATCTCTCGTTGGCGAAGCCGCTGCTGCGGTTGCCGGATCTGCAGGAAATCATTGAGAAAAATGCCCCGCTGGAGTCCATCGTGCTTGAAACGGATTCGTATCCGCAGCCGTACAAGAAGAACCGCAACAATTGGACTGAGCCGCGAGATGTGCCATTGGTCGCGGCGAAGGTAGCGGAGCTAAAGGGAGTGTCGGTTGAAGAGGTTGCCGTGACTACGACGGCGACTATTCAAGGGGTGCTGGGGCGGGACATCCTGACGTAGCGGAGGTTTAAGTGGCGCCCCGGGAATATGACGCCAAACCTTCTTCTCCGGTTTCCTTTTCATCGCCATATAGTCGGTCAGGCGCAGCGGTACTGCGCAAGGACCGGAAAACCAGCAGGCTAACGATTACCAGACCGAGCGTGATTGCTCCCATGATTGCGGTTGCCGTTGGCGCTCCATAGTTCTCTGCGAGCCAGCCGATCATGGTGAATCCTACAGGTGAGGCCCCCCACGTCGTTGTGCGAATCGCGGACAGGCGGCCTCGCATGGAGTCGCTGATTAAGAATTGCGCTCGCGCGGTGGTGGCCACAAGGCAGGACTGGAAGCCGAAACCTGCGATGTACGCGAAGAGCAGGGAGAGCGTGAGGATTTCAGAGAAGCTAAAGGCTATGAGGGCGAGGGCAAAGCCTATGCCGCCAATCACAATCAGGTTGCGAATTGCACGAGGACTGCTAAACGTCGCTAGGACGATGGATCCTGTCATTGATCCGGCCCCCGCCGCCGCGCCAAGATCACCGGCAACCGTCGCGCCCTGGTTGAGAACGTCACGGGCAAAGACAACAAGTTGTGTCTGGTATGGCGAGCCAAAAATGATTGCCACCCCGGCTACCGTCATCAATCCGAGGATTACCTTGTAGCGCCAGACAAAGGCGGCGCCCTCAACAGTGTCCGTCCAGACGGTCATCAGTGTCTTGTTTCCTTCGCGAACATCCTGGCGCGTATTGACGAAGAGCAGGAAGACGATCGAAGCGATGGACATGACAGCGGCGGTGCCAAAGGCCGTGGCGCCTCCGAATTCATCAAATATGCGGCCACCGATGAAACTACCGACCAACATTCCTCCGCTGAACATGATGGAGGACAAGGCAATGCCGTTTGCCATGTTCGCGCGGCTGACAAGGTTCGGCACGACGGCCATACGCGAGGGAATGGCAACGGCGAATGCGATGCCCGCTATCGCTGAGAGAACGAAGAGACTCCAGACTTCCATCTGGTCGATCGCGAGCAGCACAACGAATCCCAGCAGGGCGAGGATTGTCACAATCTCGGTGACGATGAGAATCCACTTTCGGCTGAATCTGTCGGCCAGAACACCGCCGGGCAGGGAGAGGACGAGGGATGGCAGTTCACCCGCAGTTGCTGCGGCGGCAACAATCTCAGGGGAATCCGTTAACTCAAGCGCGACCCACCCCCGGAAGAGGAGGAGCATCATATGTGAAATGATGGCAGCGACGGACGACAACCAGAACAGGGTGTAGTCGCCTGACTGGAAGGATCGCAGAGGGCCGCGGCCAAACAAAGCTTGCAACAGAAAGACCATCGCACTAACTACAATACGGCATTGGACTGCGGTTGACGGTTGGCGGGTGGCTCGTTACCGTCCCATCTGAGGGTCAAGTGGGGAGCGGCTTTAAAGCCGGAAGGAGCAGATAGCCATGACAGGTTCATCAGACGTTGTTTTGTACGAGAAGCGGGATCGCATCGCATATGTGACGTTGAATCGACCGGAGGCGATGAACGCGCTGAACTCAGCGGTGGGCGCACGCCTCTATGAGATTTGGAGCGATTTCCGCGACGATGACGACCTGCTCGTCGCCATCCTCACCGGCGCGGGTGGACGGGCATTCTCCGCCGGCGCGGATCTCAAAGAGGTCAGTGGCAGGCAGGCGGAGGGCCTCTCTCAGTTTGAATCGAGGGGCCCCGGCTCACGTTTCATCACGGACCTGAACGTCTGGAAGCCGATTATCTCAGCCATTGACGGCTATTGCGTTGCGGGGGGTCTTGAGCTTGCGATGCAGACGGATATCCGCATCGCCACCGAGAAGTCGCAGTTCGGGCTGCCTGAGCCGCGTTGGAGCATCATGCCCGCGTATGGCCTGCACCACATGATGCGAATGGTTCCGACGGGTGACGCGCTCCGGATGATGCTCACAGGCAGCCGCATCAACACTGAGGTGGCTTTGCGGAACGGCCTCATCCAGGAGGTGTACCCGGATCGCGATTCCCTGATGGAGGCCGCGCAAGGCATCGCCGAGGAGGTCAAGCTCTGCGCACCGATGGCAGTGCAGGCGATCAAACAGATTGCCTACGTGGGCCGCAGTATGCCGCCGGAGTACTCCTACCGATTCGCGCAGGAGTTGAGCGCCAAGGTTCTTGGCAGTGAGGATGCTGCCGTCGGCCCTGCCGCCTTCGCCGAGCGCCGCACCCCGGAGTGGAAGGGGCGGTAGCAGCGACTCACCATTTCCGCGCTTGACGCGGGAAACCGACGACTCAATGTAGAGGCGCGTCGTGACGTGCCTCTATGAGTTACCTTTGACCCAGAACATATGATGCCTATACTTGGATGGCTGGGATATCGAAGCAAACTGAGAAGGTGGACATGAGTACGCAGGAAGACAAGCTCCTGCTCAGCAGCCAGATCGCCGCCTATGACGAAATGCGGAATCGCCTAGAGACCGACTACTTCGGCAAGTGGGTTGTCTTTCACAACATGGGGTTGATCAACACCTACGATTCATTTGAGGATGCGGCCATAGATGCCATACGCAAATTTGGGCGTGGGCCTTATTTGATTAGGCAAGTTGGAGCAGCGCCGCCTGCACTACCTGCAATTGTGCAATTTGGAATTCGCTAGTGCCAACGATTCGGGCTGGATTCGAGGATACGGCCGACTTTGCCGGACGACAGAGGCTCGTTCAGTTTGGGCCCACCATGCAAGTACAAATTGGTCTTGATCCTTTATTTGAAGGCGGACAATTATCTCACCCCAACTTACCAGCGCAACTGCGGCCTGCTTTAGTTGATACAGGCGCACAAGAAAGCTGTATTGATTCGGAACTGGCCCGCGCGCTCGACCTACCTGTTGTAGATCGCCGCAACGTTGCGGGCGCTCATGGAGCCGAAGCTCTGAACTATCATCTTGCACAGATATACGTCCCTGAGATTCAAGGGACAATCGTCGGACAGTTCGCTGGTGTGCATTTAGTAGCAGGTGGGCTCCCATTCCTGGCCTTGATCGGTCGAACTTTCCTACAATATTTCACTATGAACTACGATGGCCGCACAGGGCAGGTCACCCTTAGCAACGACTAAACGAGACTCTTACCCCACTCTTCGTGAGGGGTGGGATTCCGGTAGGAGTATGCCGATCAGTCCTACCGTGACTGAGACGGGCAGCACGATGAACAGCGCCGTCTCCAGCGACCCCGTGCCCTCCTGAAGCGCACCCGCGAGTACCGGGCCGATGGTGGAGCCGAGCGGCGTAATCGTCCTGATGAGGCCCACCGCGACTGCAACCTCGCGCGGCCTGAACTGCATATCGAACGGGACCGTCATGATCATCGGCACCACGGACGACGTCATCATCCCCTGGATGACCAAGAACGGTAACAGCGTAAGCGTCCATGAATTCGACGATAAGAAACTATCAGGCAGCCAGGACAGCAAGGGGTTGTCCGGCCCCAGGGAAAGGATCGTCAGATACAGGACGGGCATGATGAATCCCTGGACGAAGATGAACGGTTTTCGCCGCCGGAAGAAGTTGGACAGCGGGCCAACGCTGAGGGAGCCAATGGTGCCGCCGATGGGAAACGCCGAGAATAGCAGGCCCACCGTGATCAGTGACAGCCCGTGCTCTTCCTGAGCAAACGTCGGGAAAAACGTCACGAACGTCGCCCACGCCATCGCCCCGCCGAACTGCGTTGAGGCAATCACGAATAGAATCGGGTGTCGCCGCAACACGCCCGCCGCCCCGCCTGAACTCTCTGCGGGCAGCTGCGCAAACGGGGCCGTCCCGGATGCAGAGGACTGATAGCTACGTTCGCGTCCGACCATGAACCAGATAATCGCAACGGCGGCGTAGACGACGGCGAGCAAGAGATGAATCCCTCGCCACCCTCCGACATGAGGCATGAGGATCGGCACGAGCCCGATTGCGGCCAGCTGGCCGATGCCGAAGCTCGCGACGGTGATGGAGTTCAATGTGGCGATACGCGGACCGCTGAACCATTGCTGGATGAGCATGACCTCCGCCTGCGTCCGGGACACAAGCGCGTACATGAACATCAGCCTCGCAGCGAGCAGAATCCAGTAATTCGGCGCGATGCCCTGCAAGACCGCCGTAATCGTCATGCCAATCAGGGCCAGCAGTGTCACGATGCGCGGGCTGAACCGGGACATCCATATCGCGGATGGCAGCGAGAGGGTTGTCAGGGCAACAAAGAACGCCGAGCCCAGGTATCCCTCCTGGACTGGGCTGATATTGAATTCGTTACGAATCTCCGGCAGCGTCAGACCGATCAGAAAGATCATCACCGTCGATGTGCCGTCGACCGCCCACAGGGCGGACATGACTACCCATCCAGAACGGTTTGAGGCCGGGGACTGTGTCGCGGCGCCGGGGCCGCTCATCGACGGATCACGCAGGCTTGAACTTCACCAGCGTCCATTCAGGCGTGATGTCCTCATAAACCGCGACGACCGGCATATCTACCTGGACGTCGTGCGGCTCGATGTCGATGACGTTCGAGATCATACGGGCGCCCTCGTCGAGTTGGATGATCGCGTAGACGTACGGCGCTTCCTCATTGAAGCGGGGATCGTTGGGCTGGTACACGATTGTGAACGCGTGGACGCGGCCTCGCCCCGAAACGGGCGCCCACTCGAGGTCATCGGACAGGCAGACGGGGCAAAGCTCACGCGGGTAGAAGAAGAACCCGTCGTGCTGGCGGCAACGCTGGATCACCAACTCATGGCGTTTCGTGGCCTCCCAGAAGGGCTTGGTGAAATCGCCCAGTGTTGTGCCATGCAAGCCGCCGGGGATGGGAACCGGCTTTGTGTATTCGGTTGTCATCGCTAAATCCTGCTCTTTACACCAAAGTTGATAGGGATGTCCGGTTCTTTCTAGAGCGTGTCCTCGGACCCGAGGACGAGGGTGGCCATACTGGACACCGTGCCGCCTCAACCATTCACCAAACAGAGGTCGTTGCGCTCGACTTGCCGCACGCCTGCCCGGCCCATGATCTGGCGCGTGGCTTCCATGACGTGGCGAAATCCACCGGCGTCGCCGGGTTGTCCGCATGAGAGTTGGCCGCCATCCGTGTTAATCGGAAACTCGCCCTTGTAGGTGGTGTCCGTTGAGGCGAAGAACGGCCCAATCTCCCCCTTGGGCACGAGACCGGCGTCCTCAAGGCAGACGGCGTGCAGGATTGTATAGCAGTCATAGAACTGCGCGAATTGGATGTCAGCCGGGCCGTATCCGGCCATCCCCAGAGCGATGGGCGCTGAGCGGGTCACGACGGAGCGGGTCAGGCGTTCCCGCTGCCAGCCTGACAGCGGATCGCATGCGATGCCCGCGCCCAGGATGTAGACGGGTTTATTCTTGAGCGACTTTGCCCTTTCTGCCGACGTGAGGATGATCGCCCCGCCTCCGGCACACGGCATCACCGATTCCAGGAGCCGGATCGGGTAATTGATGTATCGCGAGTTCAGCACGTCGTCAATCTCGAGCGGTTGTCCCCGGAAGACGGCGTTCTCATTCTCCAGTGAATTGAAGCGCTGATTGACTGCAATGTTGGCCAACTGCTCCTGCGTGGTACCGTACTCATGCATGTGTCGGGAATACATGAGGCCGTAGCCGGTATTTGCAGCAACGGCGGGGCCGTATGGGTCTTCAAATTCCGTCCTGAGTCCCGGGGACGCGGGGCTTCCCCAGGGTGATCCGGCGGTTCGTGCCTCGGAAAGCGTGACGAGGACAGTGGTAGCGAGACCGGAGTAAATGGCCATGGCCGCTACGGATGTTGCCGTCGCGCCGCTCGCGCCCATCGTACTGACGCCGGTCACGAAATTGGGATTGAGCCCCATATACTCGCCGATGGGCGCGGGATAGAAGCTGCCGCCTTCGACGACAAGGCCGTCGATTTCCTCCTTGCGGATACCGGCATCGGCCATGGCGTCGCGCGACGCCTCTGCCATGAGGCCGAGTGCGGTTCGGCCTTCGTAGGTGCGGCGGGTGGGAATCTCAGAGAAACCGACAATTGCCGCGGCGCCTCGCATCGTCATGACTCACCCCCCAATTCACATGATATCCACCATGCGCGCTGATGAGACTAGAGTTTACACTACGAATAGGCACCGCGCCCCTCAAGTCGTTAGAGCGGCGGCCACACTCACCGCAGGCAAACCAACGGAGGATCCAACTGCATGATCAAGTTGACCGATGAGATGCGTGAGCACGTGAACTCAGCATTGGAGAAGGGCTATCCCTGCATCATTTCCACGGCATCAAAGGACGGGGAGCCGGGCCTCGGCTTTCGGGGAAGCCTGATGATCTGGGATGACGAGCACATCGCGTGGTGGGAGCGCGGACGTCGCAATCAGATGGGAAACATGGAGGAGAATCCGAGAGCGGCTGTGGTTTTCCGCAACAACGAGCTAAATGTCGGCTGGCGATTCTACGGTGAAGTGACATTCCATCCAAAGGGTGATCCGCTCTGGGAACAGGTGTGGGAGCGCGTGGTTGAACCGGAACAGGCGCGTGACCCGGACCGTATCGGTACGGCAGTTCTCATGAGAGTCGACATCGTCCGAGGCATGATGCCGGAGGCCATCCAACAGCGGGACTAAACTCCTGTTGCCACTCTCGCCTCAGACCGCCCCACTCACCAATCTAGGCCGCTATGATTGAATAGTTGGTTTGGCGCTTAACCGCACTTTCAGTTCACGGGGACGAGGGAAATGGCTCCGTCTGCCGAATTCGTTGATCTGATTCAAATTCTCGGTGTTGCCACGATCGCAGCCGTGGTCGCGACCACGCTGCGGCAGCCGATTGTCGTGGCATTTATCTTTGTGGGCGTTTTTGTTGGCCCGGCCGGCATCGACCTCGTGCCGGCGGACTCTGCATTTGTGGACCTGTTCGGCCGCGTCGGCATTGCACTGCTGCTCTTCGTCGTGGGCCTGAAGCTTGATCCCGCGCTAATCCGTACAGCGGGCTTCGTTGCTGTTATATCCGGCCTCGGGCAAGTAATCATCACAACCGTCGTCGGATTCCTGATTACCATAGCTTTCGGTGTTGATCTCTTGTCGGCCTTCTACATCTCACTCGCGCTGACGTTCTCAAGCACGGTCATCATCGTCAAGGTTCTCTCCGACCGGCGCGAAATTGACTCCCTTCACGGTCGCATCGCGCTCGGCATCCTGATTGTGCAGGACATTGTCGTCATCGTTGCGCTCACTCTCCTCTCGGGCCTTGACGGCGCGGAGGGAACCGGGGCGACTCTTGAGCAGCTGGGGCTGAGTCTGCTGCGTGGAGCGGCACTCGTCGCGGCCATGATTGTTATGGCACGATTCCTCATACCCCTGGTTGAGCCCCGTCTGCTGACGACTCCCGAGGTGCTGGTTCTTGGAGGGATTGCCTGGGCCGTGCTCATGGCGGCCGGCGCAACATGGGCCGGGTTCAGCCCGGAGATGGGCGCGTTTGTTGCCGGTGTTGTGCTTGCAACAAAGAGGCCACGTCAGTTGGTGGCTGCCCGCCTGACCACCGTCCGAGACTTCCTGTTGCTGTTCTTCTTTGTAAGCCTGGGGGTCCATCTGCAACTCTCGGACTTGCAGTCCCAACTCCTTCCGGCGCTGGGACTCTCCCTCTTCGTGCTGGTGGGCAACCCGCTCATCGTCATGGGAATTACGATCGCCATGGGCTTCCGCGCACGCACCGGCCTCGTCGCCGGGATGGCTCTGGCCCAGATCAGCGAGTTCTCTTTCATCCTTATGGCGCTCGGCCTTGACCTGGGCCATGTGGACCAGTCCACTCTCGCACTCGTTACGCTGGTGGGCTTGATAACGTTCGCCGCGTCCACCTACATGATCACGTACGCCAACCAGATCTACCGATTCCTGCAACCCGTGATGAGCCGGATTGAACGCCCAGTTGCTCACAGAGAGGATGAAATCCTCGACGAGGCGGATCAACCTGTTGAGGTTCTCGTCTTTGGAACGGGAAGGCTTGGCACCGTCATCCTCTCCAGGCTGCGAGACATCGGGGTTGAGGCCATGGGCGTGGACTTTGATCCTGTCGCCGTGCGCCGCTTGCAGGACCTGGGATTCCATATGAGGTTCGCCGATGTTGAAGCTCCGGAGTTCTTACAGGGGTTGCCCTTGTCGTCTGCGCGAATCGCGGTGTCAACGATTCGTTCCTCTGATATCGAAGTGGGACTCCTGGAGGCGTTGCGCGAAAACAACTTCCGCAGTCCCGTCCTCCTGACGAGCCAATCAGCTGCAACCGCTCATCGTCTGGAGGACCTTGGCGCGACACTCGTGTTGCTTCCATTCGAAGCCGCAGGTGAGCGCGCGTCAGAGATGATTGAAGAAACATTGCGCGATCCCACGTTCCTGGATCGCGCCCGCTCCAGCCCGCGCGCGCCGGTTGAGGACGAGCCTCTGGAGGAAGAATAGTTAGTCGATGACGCCGATGCGGGGGCGCAGGCCGCGCTCACGGCGAGTCAGCCTGAATCCAGCCCGTGACTCCGTTCGCTCTCGTTGTTTCGGCGCGTCCTCCCATCCCTCATGAAGCAGGAGGCGTTCCTTGATGGCAAGTCCGCCGCCGAATCCGGTGAGGGCGCCGTCCGCGCCCACAACGCGATGTCAAGGGACAACGATTCCGAGCGGGTTGGAGCCAACGGCCTGCCCGACAGCGCGAGCCGACTTTGGTCTGCCGATGGCATGAGCAACGTCACCGTATGTGCGGACAGCGCCGGCGGGGATCTCCGTGAGGGCTTGCCATACGGAACGCTGAAAATCCGTGCCGCCATCCATATCCAGAGGTCCGGACAGGTCCAATGTCTCCCCATTTGTGTAGCGTGACAGGGCATCCGCCCAGTGATTTAGAATCTCGCTGACGGGGTCATCGTTCAGTGGAGCAAGGATGTCGGCGCGTTCCCGCTCGACGAGTTCTCGGTCATCATGCGGCCCCAAGACGGCTTTCAGGCCCTTTGAAGAGGCGACGAGGCCGAGGAATCCCAGCGGTGTTGAGATAACCCTGTAGCCATTAGCTTGCATCTGCAGTTCTCCTTCTCACTCGGGCGCGCCCTCTTGGCACCAATCTCAAAAACGTTAATGCGAGCAGCCCAACTACGATGGCGCGCCACGAGAATGGTCTGTCCGGCGGGGCTTCCTTATCGGGACCGTACAGGACATGGTCGTACCATTGCACCACGCCGTAAAGCGCCCATGTTGCACGAGGCCACGCGGCGGAGAGGCGAGCGATGTATTCGGCCGGTGTCTCGTCGGACCTGGTCTTGATGCCCGCCAACCTCCCGAGGCGGACGGTTTGGGCGTACGCCCGCCCTGCCGTGTGCGGACGCGCCAACGCCTGCCACCACAAGAATATCAGCGCAGCCACTGCCGCGACCCCAAGCGCCACACCGAGGCCGTACCAGACTCTGGGGTCGATCCCCACGCCCGGCAGCAGTCCGCCTCCCTCAATTTCAAAGGCTTCGTCGCCGAATTCGAAGAAATTATCCTCCTGAAGCAAATCCGCTTCTTCAAATGCAAACGCGCCAAGGTCGCCGATTATTTCGAGGTCAACGTCCGGAACGAGGGCGGAGAAGGTTCCCGTTGGGCCGCCGGGGGCGTCCGGCTCAACATTGGGAGTCGGCTCAAACGGAATCCACCCGTATCCCGGGAAGTAGGCCTCGGCCCAGGAATGGAGGTCAGATTCACGGACAACGAACGCGCCCAACTCCTCGCTGTACTCGCCGGGCAGATAGCCGACTGCCATCCGGGCAGGGACACCCGCCGCGCGCAGCATGACCGTCATGGCGGACCCGAAGTATTCGCTGTACCCGGCCTGTTCTCTGAAGAGGAAATGATCGAGGCCATCAACACCCGGCGGGGGCGCGTTGATGTTCTGTGAGTATTCGAGCGTCCGCAGATATTCGCGTATAGCGATGGCCTTGATGTACGGCGTGTCACCGCTTCTCGCTAGCGATTCGGACAGGAGACGGACCCGAGGGGGGAGGTCTTCCGGCAGTTGCAGATACCTTTCCACCACCCAGTCTTCATATTCAGGGGTGACGTTGCTAATATCCTCGACGGTTACCTGTGGAACGTAGCTTTGAACGGTATAACGCTGGTTAGGCTGCAAGACATCCTGGCTTTCCAGCTTGACCAGCCGATGGCCCTCATCGACATCAAGGTTGGAAAATTGGGCCTCGACAGGCAGCGTCGTGCGGAGAGGGGTGGCAGCGGTGAAAACCGTGCTCGCCGGGGCCTTGAGTTCAAAGGTCACGTTCCTGATGCACTCAGGGCAGCCTGTGTAGCTGCTTCCTGCGATATCTTCGAGACCGCGCCGCTCAGCCACGACGAGGGGGCTATTGCTCCACCCCCAGCCGGCGTAGCGGTCATACGTACGAGCACGCCAGTACAGCCTCTCATCGCTCTCGACGTGCATTAGCACATCGGAGGGCAGGTTGATGTTGCCTCTGAAGGGCAGCTCATCCGTGAAGCCAAATAACCCCATCGAACGGCGCGCAGGCAACGAGGCAAAGATGCGTGCGAATGTGCCTTCAGCGTCACCGATAGGAGATCGAATCTCCGTCCACATGGAACGGATCACCCGTGGGCCTGAGCCGATCGACGGGGTCACGGTGACGACGAGGAACACGATGAGCGCGAACCAGATGCCAGCGTGCATTACGTGGACGGGCAGCCACGATCCCTGCGTGGTTGTCGCTTCCTCCCATTTGCGTCGGCGTTCAAGATGCACGAGGCGGACGATGAGCAACGCGGAGGTCAACAGGAATGCCATGAAGAAGGGGAGGGTGCTCGGCGGCAGGTACGTCAGATTGGTAACGATGGCGAAGCCCGCCGGCAGCGTGGCCCAGATGTTTCGCAGGACCAATGTCAGGTAGACGGTCACATATGCGACGGCCCATGCACCGAGCAGGAGGAGGAAGACGAAAGTCAGCCGATCCGTGCTTGCGCCCCCATCCAGGAGCGCCTGCGCCCAAAGGATCATGCGATGGACGGCCGTCAGCGCTCTGCCCTCCAGGCTGGCGGCAGTCACGACCGTGAGGGCCTGAACGAACGACTGC
Source organism: Dehalococcoidia bacterium (assembly GCA_034428515.1). Taxonomy (GTDB): domain Bacteria; phylum Chloroflexota; class Dehalococcoidia; order UBA6926; family UBA6926; genus VXMO01. The sequence continues at coordinate 19,408 of DAOUHQ010000014.1, read as the reverse complement.
GCCAGCGCGATGAACAGGGCGGCGGCGTGTTGGGCCACGTGATTGCGACGATGCGTCGCGTTGATCAGTCCTGCCGCGCCGCCTATGAGTACAGCGAATGCCACCCCTGGAATCACAGGAACCCAGTGGGCATCTTCGACGCTCCACACGACGGTTGCAGCAACCAACAGGGCGAGGAAGACCGTGAGCCATCCCGTGTCCGGGTAGGCCAGCAGGCGATGCCACACGCGGGAAAGCCACTGCGGCACGGCGATGGGTTGGGTGGGCGGCATGCGCCGCTCTGCCGTGCTCACGCCCCCCACCTTTCAGGCCGCGTGAAGCTGCGTCGATTGCCGGGCTGCATGGCGATGGGCCCAAGCGCGTTGAAGCTCAGCGCTCGCGCTATATCGTCACCGAGTCGAACGACGTAGGCAGCTATACCCATGGAGTAGAGGTTCGCCAGCTCCGTGGTGTAGTCTCCGGGCGCGCCGAAACTTGTCGGTTCCAGGAGGACAACTGCTCCAGGCGAGTTCCGCTCCTGTAGAATCCCGGCAGCGGCCATGGCGTCCTCAACGGACGGAGTGATGGCGATAACGCCGGTACGTCGGCTGAAACGGGCCTCGTGGATGCCGAGCAGCTCGCTCAGGCTCACCCTGCCCTCGGCTTTACAGAGCGCCAGCGCTTCAAGGATTCGCCACATGTGCTTGTCACCGGTGCCATTGGGGATGGTGTATTCGGAATCGCCGATGGCGGAGAACCCGACGCCATTATCAAACTCGAGCAGATATCGCGCGATGGAAGCCGCGACAGTGACGGCAATCTCTTCCGTCCCTTTCAGGCCCTCACCTACTTGCACGGCAGCGTTAAGGTCGAGCAGGATGGCGAGATCGGACTGCACCTCCGTCTCGAACTCCTTGACCATCAGGCGATTGAGTTTGGCGCTGCTCTTCCAGTGGATCCGATTGAGGCTGTCTCCGACTGTGTAGCGTCGGACGGAGACGACGTTAGGAGTGAATTGAGATGTCGCGCGGTAGTCCGGCGCATCACCGGTCTCCTCTGCACTGGAGATGACAAAGTCTTCTAAGGGGAATGGGGCCGGGTAGACAACCAGCTCACGTTTTTCGCCGATGACTTGTGTGGTTTCAAATAGGCCGAACGGGTCGGACGCTGTTACGCGTAGTGGCCCCCAATGAAAGCGGCCGCGTTTGTCCGCCCGCGTCCCAAGTTTTGTCCAGTTGCGCGAGCCCCGAGTGGGAACGCCCATGACCTCCGACGCAAGTCCGGGAACGTCACCTATGTCTTCAAGATGGAGCCAGGGGCGTGGGAGGAGGGATGAATTTTCAAGCCAGACGGATTCTTCGACACGCTCTCCCACCTGGGCAAGCGAGGGCTGATCATCTGCGCCAGCGGAGATGCCTCTCATACTCAGCCTTGTCCACAGCCACGCCAGGATGAACACGCCTATGACGGCGCTGAGGAGATAGGACATGACGAAGAACCCGGACCCGAGGGTCAGGAAAAGCGCCATCAGGATCAGCACGCCGAGGTAGACGCGGCGACTCCTCATGGTGTTCCCTCAGTTCCGCAGCCACCCTCGCGGCACGGCTCCCGGCACAGGGACACGTTCGAGTACCTGCGACAGCACATCGTCCGGAGTGATTCCCTGCATCCGGGCGTTCGGGTTGAGGATGATGCGATGCCCAAGGACCGGGTTGACCAGGTACTTGATATCGTCCGGCAGCACATAGTCGCGTCCATCCATGACGGCCCGGGCCTGCCCGCCCCGAAAGAGTGTTAACGCGCCGCGCGGCGACGCCCCGACGTAGACGGAACCGTGGTCGCGCGTGCCGTCGACGATGTCAACGATGTATCGCTTGATCAGGTCATCCACGTACACCTGCCGTACAGTCTGTTGGAGATCCAACGCTTCTTCCGGGGTCGTGACGGGTTCGATAGAATCTATCGGGTGTTCAAGGCGCGTTCGATCCATGATTTCCATCTCAGAATCGATTGTCGGGTAGCCAAGTGAGAGACGCAGGAAAAAGCGGTCGCGCTGCGCTTCCGGGAGCAGGAAGGTTCCCTCGTGCTCCAACGGATTCTGGGTGGCAATGACGTGGAAGGGCTGCGGGAGTGGGTGGGTCACGCCGTCAACCGTGACCTGGCCTTCTTCCATGGCCTCCAACAGCGCGGACTGGGTTTTTGGTGTGCCTCGGTTGATTTCGTCGGCGAGCAAGATGTGGGCGAGGACGGGGCCTGCCCGGAATTCGAATTCGCCGGTGCGCTGGTTGTAGAGGTTGACGCCAATGACATCGGTGGGGAGAAGGTCGGGCGTGAACTGGACACGCTTGAAGGACGCGCCGAGGGAGACGGCGACGCTGCGGGCCAGCATCGTCTTGCCGACGCCGGGCACATCCTCAATCAGGAAATGGCCACCGCCAAGGACTGCTGTGAGGGCAAGCTCCGCCGCCGTGCGCTTCCCTACAATCACCCGTTCGACGTTTTCCAACGTCCTGTCGACAACTTCGCGCGCGCGGTCAACCGTCGCTACCAATGTCTACCCCCAGCCGGTCCCCTACCCTACGACTGATACTAGTATAGGTTGGCGGACATGAACGCCCGCCGTCCAGCACGGTCAAACGACAATACCACAGCAAGCCAATGAGTACCCACGATTCACAATCTAACGAGCCACTGACTGCCTGCATCGTGGCGGGAGGCGATATCATGCCCGGCGACCGCGTGATGGCCACGATCCGGGAGAGCGACATCATTATCGCGGTCGACCGCGGGCTGAACACCTGCCTGGAGTTAGGAATCACGCCGACGCTGTGCATCGGTGATTTTGATTCCGCGTCAGACGATGCCGTGCAGGCGGCTCGGGAGCGCGGATGGTTGCTGCTTGAGCACCCGCCGGAGAAGGCGGCCACTGACGGAGAGTTGGCACTGGATGAGGCGATTGCACGGCACGCGGAGAAGATCCGCATCCTCGGGGCGTTGACCGGCCAGGATCGGATGGATCACGGCGTGGCGAACCTGTTGTTGCTGACCCGGCCGGATCTCAGCGGAATCGACACTCGTTTGATCGATGAGTATCGGGAGGCATTCGTTCTCAGAAAGGGCGCATCGGCATACGTCACGGGACAGCGTGGAGATTACGTGACGCTGTTGCCTCTGTCAGAAACGGGCGCGACCGTCACATCGTGGGGGCTCAAGTACGACTTGCTCGGTATCTCGTTGGGTTTTGGTTCAACGCGCGGGGTTAGCAATGAGCTGGCGTGGCAGCAGGCGAACATCACGGTTGAAGAAGGGTTGGTACTGGTGTTGCAGGAGCGGGGGTCTACTCAACCCAGTCCAGCAGGCGAACCTGATTCCAGTCGATAGAGACTGAGACAGTCGTGTTTGGGTTGGGGCGGATGCTGGTGGCGCCGACGAGAACACGGGCCCGGAGTTTCTCGCCACGGATGTTCAGCGCTACGTCGTAGCTACCGCCCTGGAGGGTGACGTCTTCAATGGTTGCCACTGTGCCGCCCTGATCGGGCGCAGCAATGGTTATGGCTTCCGGCGGGATTAGGGCCGTGCAGTGGGAGGCGGCGGGGGTTTCGCCAGGCTGCCATGTGCCAAGGGCGCACTGAGCCTCGATTGTGCCGTCCTCCTTAGTTGAGACTTCACAGGGAAACAGGTTTTCGTGGCCGAGGAAACGGGCGACGAACGGTGTGGAGGGGTTGAGCCATACGTCCTCGGGTGGACCGTGCTGAACGGCTCTGCCTCCCTCCAGCACGAGAATGTCGTCGGCTACGGCGAATGCTTCATCGTGGTCGTGCGTGACATAGATGAGGGTGACACCCTCGTGGCCGTGGATGCGGCGAATTTCCTGGGCGAGTTCTTCGCGGAGTCTGCGGTCGAGCGCGCCAAGCGGTTCATCGAGCATGAGGAGGCGGGGGCGTGGAGCTAGAGAGCGGGCGAGAGCTACGCGCTGTTGTTCGCCGCCGGAGATCGCATCGACTGAACGGTCGGCGAGTGGCTCGATTCGCATTAGTTCCAGCAGTTCATTGACACGATTTTCGATGGCCTGAGCCTCCCATCGTTGGCTGCGGAGACCGAAGGCGATGTTGTCGCGGACGTTGAGATGAGGGAACAGGGCGAGGTCCTGGTGCATGAGTCCGAAGCCGCGGCGGTGGGGCGGGATGCCGTTGAGGGATTCGCCATCTATTGCGGCTTCCCCACCGTCCGGCGTCTCGAGCCCGGCAATGAGGCGTAGTAGGGTGCTCTTGCCGCAACCGCTGGGGCCCAGCACGGCCAATGATTTTCCTTCATCCAGACCAAAGGTGACATCGGACAGGGCGGGCGTTTGGGCGGCGTCATAGGTCTTGGTGAGGCTGGTGACGGTTAGCAGATTTGTCATGGCTAGAATTCGCCCCAGCCGCGGTAGCGGGCTCGCTCGATGAGGAAGAAGCCTGCGCCGGCGACGACCATGAGGACAGTGCTCATGGCGAGCGCGCTTGCGAGATTGATTGCGCCCGGGCGAGTCAGGTAATTGAGGATGGCGACGGGCATGGTGGTGTATTCGGGGCGGTTCAGGAGAAGGGTTGCGCCAAATTCGCCGAGTGAGACGGCGAACGCAAAGACGCTTCCAACGAGGATGGCACGAGAAAGGATGGGGAGATCGACACGCAGGGCTGTGGCAATAGGGCTAGCGCCAAGCACGGTGGCGGCCTCTCGCAGGTGGGGACGGATCGCTCGCATAGTAGAGATCACGACGCGGATGACAAAGGGGTACGCGATCAGGGTGTGGGCAAGGATTATGGGGACGACTGTAGTTCGAACATCGAACGCGCCGACCCTCAGGCTGAGCAGATAGCCGAGGCCGAGCGTAACGGCTGAGACTCCGAGTGGAAGCATGTAAAGGGCGTCGAGGGGGTTTCGCCACCATGCCCTCGGGTTGCGCAGGCCGTAGGCGGCAAGGACGCCGAGCGGCACAGCAAGGATGACCGTGACGGCGGCGAATGCTAACGAGTTGCGAATGGCCGCTATCGGGGAGATATAGAAGTACTCGTTGCGATCGTTGGACATGATAGCCGTGTAGCCGTCCAGGCCCAGCCCGTCGGGTGTGATGAATGAGCGCAGGAGCAGGGCGAGCGGCGGGGACAGGACGAGGAGAACGGAGGCGAGAGCGCCGATCCTCATGATGTAGTCCGCTTTTGAGTGGCCAGTGGGCGTCGGCCCGCCTTGGGCGCGGAGCCGGATGCGGGTCACAGCAGCCGACTGGAGCTTGACGTACGCCCAGAGCATTCCAAACGTGGCGATGAGTTGAGTGAGAGCGAGCGCGGCGGCGATGTGCGGCCTGAAAAGCTTTGTCATGAGCGTGTAGATTTCGACTTCCAGGGTTGCGTGCTGCGGCGCTCCGAGGATGAGGATGATGCCGAAGCTCGTGAACGTGAAAAGGAAGATCAACGCCGCCGCGGCTGCCACCGCCGGAAGAAGGAGCGGCAGTGTCACCTGAAAAAAGACGCGCCGGGGCGATGCGCCGAGCATGGAGGCGGCCTCTTGCACGGCAGGGTCCATGTTTGCCCAGAACGTGGAGATAAGCCGCACGACGATGGCGTATTCGTAGACGACGTGGGCAATGAGGATGATGGCAAAGGTATTGAGGAGTTTGATGGGCGGCTCTTCGAGTCCTATCAGGCCAGTGAGAGTGTCATTGACCAGTCCCGACGGTCCGAGGAGGGAGAGAAGGCCGAGCGCCATCACGATGGGGGGGAGGATGAACGGAATCGTAATCGCGGCAAGAAGGGCGCTCCGTCCACGGAATCGATGGCGGGCGAAGACATATGCGGACGGGAGGCCGAAAGCGAGGGCAAGGATGGTGGAGAGAGCCGCCTGCCACATGGTGAAGAAAAAGCGTCCCCTGAGATAGGGATCACTCGCCGCATCAATGAACGGTTGGAGAATGCCCTGCCCGTCCCAGCCGAGGCCGATACGCATGACGCTGACAAGAGGCCAGGCGAAGGCCACCACCAGGAAGGTTAGTGGCACGGCAATCCGCGCAGTGCGCCACACGCTCACTTCACTATCCTTCACATCTCAGCGGCACACACATTGAATACGCACGCTTCCTGTGTATCAATCGTGCTTTCGCAAGAGAGTCGTCCTCATTAGGCGAACAGGAAATGGGTGGGGGGCCGCTTTCCAACCCCCCAGTAAAGCGACCCCCCATGTGAATTGGCGTCAATCTGAACAGCTTTCGTGTGGCGGCTCTTAGCTCCTTATCAGTGCGTTCCATTCATCGATCCAGCGCTCACGATTGTCCGCGATAGTACCGGGACTAAGCAACGCCGGTTCATCCGGGACAGGGGCGAACTCGAAAACGTCCGGCAGCACAGCCTCTTCATTCACAGGATAGACCCACATGAGGGTAGGAAAGTCCTCCTGGAATCGTTTTTCCATCACAAAGTCTACAAATTGTTGCGCAAGTTCTTCGTTTCGGACGCCGTCCAGGATGCCGATGCCCTCAATCTGGAGAAATGCGGAATTGTTGCCCAACACGTTCGCGGTGGGCGGCTCCGTTAGGGCGCCCTCGGAGTAAAACACCTCGGCAGCGGGGCTGGTGGTGTAACTAACGACGATGGGGCGGTCTCCCTCATACAGGGAGAAGGCCGTGTAATAGGCGTCTGTCCAACCGTCAGTGACGAGGACTTCATTCTCATGCAGGTCCGCCCAGTAGTCCTGCCACGTATAGTTCCCATCTTCACCGAACGCGGAAACAGTTGCCAGGAGGAAGGCGAGGCCGGGCGATGAGGTGGCGGGATTCTGGACGACGGTCAGCCTGTGGTATTGAGGATCGACAAGTGATTCAAGGTTTTCCGGCGGAGCGATGCCCTGTTCGTCAAACCACGCGATTTGGTAATTCAGTGCGACGAAACCATAGTCGACGGGCATGACGTGGTTGGAGGAATCGAGTTGATATTCGCTCGGCACCTTATCGAGGACGGGAGATTCGTACTCGATGAAAATCTCCTCGTCGAGAGCCCTGCCAAGGAATGTGTTGTCGATGCCGTACAGGAGATCGGCAGTGGGCGCGTCCTTAGCGAGGATGGCCTTTGTGAGCGCTTCACCAGCGTCTCCGGACTTGAGGATTGTCACTGTGGCATCATGCTCTTCCTCGAATTCGGTTATGACGTCCTCGCTGATATTGAAGCTGTCATGGGACATGATGATGAGGTCGCGTGGCGGGGGTTCAGTGTTAATGCTGACACTGAAATTGTCACAGGCCGCACCGAGCGTCGCCAATGCGATGAGGAACACGACCGCCGCCGCGCGGAGCAGCCTCCTCTCGTACTTCTTCCGCAAATACCTTGTCATGGCGACATTCATAACAGTCCCCCCAAGACCTTCATCAAAAAAACAAAGCCGCTGAACTTGTCAGCGGCGCTCATTGGATTTCGGAAACGCCAAGGCATTTCCGCAGCCTCTTCCCTCCGCTGGCATTACCCAGCTCAGGTTCCGACGGTCGCCCCGATTCCAATGTCGGGGCCTCTCAGCCAGGCTCACCCAGCTCCCGCAAGACCCGTATTCAGTTGTTACTGGCGCGCAGTATACATACCAACGCGGGCACTGTCCATTGACCGCGCCAACTCACCCGCCAAATCATTAGAATGTTCGGTGACGGACGGAGCGCACATGATCATGCTGTACACGGTTTAGGACATGTTCAAGGGAGCCCGACCAACGGACTTAGCCGGCCTGCTCGGGCTGGCATCCCGAGCGACGATCGATCATGCCTACCCGTATACGCGCGTGGGTCATGAGATGGAGGTTGAGCGGTCCGTCGCGAGGATCGTGGGCGCAGCTTCCCTGCCAAGAAAGGGCGAGACACTTGCCGTTGTCTTGAAGAATGACGATGGGTTGGGAGGGCTGGCTTTCGTTCGTGGCGCCAAGGACAGCTCTTCATGGGAGATTGAGCACCTGCTGATACCGCCTGATAACGGCGATCTATGCGCAGAACTCTTACCACAGCTCAGCAGACAGCTGCGCCCGAAGAAGGGGACGAACGTCTTTCTCAGGTTGTCGGACGATAGCCCGCTTGTGGATTCAGTAGGAAGCGCCGGTTTTCGCGGCTACGCCGAAGAAGAGCTGTACGTGCGGCCCGCCGGTGATCGCGCAGAGCGCGGGATGCCGGAAGGCGTCAGTGTTTGGGAGTTGACTGAGCCGGCGGACTTCCGGCTATTTAGGCTGCACACATCCTGCTCACCGGTCGAGATGCGCGCCGCGGACGGGATGACGCTGCGCGAATGGCAGGAGTCATTGGCGACGCGGTGGATCGACGTGCGCAGGACGACGGATGTTGTGGCATCTACGAACGGTGTGGAGCAGATCGGGTGGGTGAGATATGGGCAGGTGGGCTCCAACGTGGTAATTGCGCGGTGCGCCGCATCGCCAGAGCAGCCCGAGGCAATCGAGGCGCTGATAGAGTCGGTCATCCAGTCATCGGGGCGTTCGCGGACGATTCAATTCCTCACGCCTTCTTACGACGCGGCCACGGCACGGGCACTATTGTCACGGGGATTCCGCTCAGAGGCGACATACAGGAGCTTCTCTTACCAGATGGGGCAGCGGGTTCTAGAGGGCGCATTCGCACCCGTAGGCCTTTAGCGTGGATGGCAGAATTTCTGGCGCGCGTGCGGTAAGCTCAAAGCAGGATCTTGGGGGGCGAAAGGGGCGCACATTTGGAGCAGCAGGTCTACGTTGCCAGCGAGTCGGAATCCGACGACATGGAGGCACTATTCTCCGCTCTTCCGCCGCGCATATCCATCCCCCTTCGCGACCATGGCAACGCGGAACAGCTCCTTGAGATTGTGCTGGATCTTGGCCGCAAGCCGGAGGCCCGCTTCCTTGATGCCGAGATTGAGCTGAGCGACTCGGAGATCACGTCAGAGGACCTCGATTACATCGTGGGGCGCGTCGGCGAATTCAACGACGACAACCGCGCGGGGATCGAGCGGACACTGCATCGGATTTCAGCAATCAAGAATCGGCAGGATCGCGTCGTGGGAATCACGTGCCGCGTGGGGCGGGCAATCTTTGGAACGATCAAGATTATCGAGGACCTCATCACGGACGGCGGCAACATCCTGCTCCTTGGGCGTCCGGGCATCGGCAAGACGACGATGCTCCGCGAGGTGGCGCGGGTTTTGGCGGATGACGCTCTACGACGTGTGATCATCGTGGATACGTCCAACGAGATTGCCGGGGACGGAGACATTCCGCATCCCTCACTGGGCCATGCGCGCCGGATGCAGGTGCCGCAGCCGCATCAACAACACCGGGTGATGATTGAGGCGGTGGAGAACCACATGCCGGAGGTCATCATCATCGATGAGATCGGCACGGAGGCAGAGGCAGCCGCGGCACGCACGATTGCGGAACGCGGGGTGCAACTCATTGGCACCGCCCATGGAAACCGTCTGGATAATCTTGTTCAGAATCCGACGCTTGCAGACCTGGTGGGCGGGATACAGGCCGTGACACTGGGCGATGAGGAGGCGAGGCGCCGGCGAACACGCAAGACAGCGCTGGAGCGCAAGGCGCCTCCGACGTTCAACGTGGTTGTGGAGATTCGCAGCCGCACCGAGGTCGCGGTACATGCCGATGTAGCCAGGACCGTGGACATGATGCTGCGCGGCGCGCCGGCACGTCCGCAGACGAGAAAGATCAGCGATGAGGGGGCGGTTGAGGAAACCGAGGTCGACCAAGAGTCGTTTGGGTTGATCGGCGCAGGCCGTCCGGCCTACCAGATGGACGAGGAGCGAGAGCTGGACGAATCGCATGAAGCGGACTATCGGCGGACGTCTGCCGACGTCTATGCGCACGGCATCGGGCGAGGAAAACTTGAAGAGACGTTGTACACGCTGAGTCTCCCATTTCGCGTGGTTGATTCGATCAGTTCCGCCGACGTGATGCTGACGACGAAGCAGCTTTATCGGAGGCGCACACCGGCGGTGCGGTCCGCGGAGGAGAATCACGTGCCCGTCTACGTGCTTCGAAAGAATACGCCGACCCAGCTTGAACAGGCGTTACAAGCCATCGCGCATTCACGCGGCATGGCGGAGGACATCGAATCGATCCTGGAGGACACGGAGGAATCGCTGCAACGGGTTCTTGCCGGCGATATGGATGAGATTGAATTGAGGCCGCAGAACGCGTACATCCGTAGACTCCAGCACCAGATGGCGCAAGAAGCGAGCCTGCAATCGCATTCAAACGGTCGCGAGCCGAACCGGCGGGTTCGGGTCTATCGGGCGAGAGAAGCCGTCGGGGCCGGGCGCTAACGCAGCCGTGGGTATTTTCATCACTTTTGAGGGGTGCGATGGCGCCGGTAAGACGACGCAGGCGAAGCTGCTTGCCACGAAACTCGGACAGACACGCGACGTGCTGTCACTCTATGAACCGGGCGGCACTTCACTAGGGGAGCTTGTCCATTCATACGTAAGGAGCCACGGTTCCGGCGAGATCAATGAGGCATCCGTTGGGCAAGCGCAATTCGACGGGATGAAGGACTTTGACGCGCGGGTGGACCCGATTGCGGAGTTGTTTCTGTTCGCCGCGTCACGCGCGCAGCTTGTGTCAGAGGTTATTCGACCCGCCCTCGACCAAGGGCACGTGGTGATCTGCGATCGCTTTGCGGATTCGACGGCGGCGTACCAGGGTTATGGTCGTGAACTTTCTCTCGATCAGGTCAACCAGATGAATGATGTTGCGACGGGCGGTTTGAAACCTGACCTGACAATCTTGCTGGACATTTCACCGGAGGACGGACTTTCCCGTGTGCCTGAGAAGAAGGATCGCATGGAGAAACAGGCACGGGATTTTCATCGGCGGGTGCGTGACGGTTATCTGAAAATCGCCGAACAAGACCCGAATCGTTTCCTTACGGTGGATGCGACCCAGTCCGCCGAGGACGTGCAAGCACAAATCTGGAATCGTATTGAGCTTCTACTCAAGCCCCAGGCTGAGCAAAGACTTCTCTAGGGACATCTTACAACCATGACGTCTTCCGACAACCTGCATCATCTCTCCGCTTCCGAAGCCGGGCGGCTACTGACCGCGGGAGAGATCAGCGCCATTGAGCTGACTGAAGCCGTGCTGAGGCGCATCGAGGCCGTTGAGCCGCAGGTGCGGGGTTTGGTGACAGTGACGGCGGAACAGGCGCGCAGCGCGGCGCAGGCGGCGGACAAACGCATCCGCGAGGGCGACGCGACGCCGCTGACAGGCGTTCCGCTAATGCTCAAGGACAACATGTGCACGGCTGGTATCTCGACTACTTGTTCGTCACGGATGCTGGAGGGGTTTGTGCCCCCCTACACTGCGACGGCGGCGCAGAAGCTGCTTGACGCGGGGGCGGTGCTGGTCGGCAAGTCCAACATGGATGAGTTCGCGATGGGGTCATCGACCGAGAACTCAGCGTTCTTTCCGACGCATAACCCGTGGGACTCGGGACGTGTACCCGGCGGATCATCGGGAGGTTCTGCGGCGACGGTGGCGGCAGGTGAGACTCTCATCGCCCTCGGCTCCGACACGGGCGGCTCAATCAGGCAACCGGCGTCGTTCTGCGGCGTGGTAGGCATCAAGCCGACCTACGGAACCGTGAGCCGGTATGGGCTCATAGCGTTTGCATCGTCGCTGGACCAGATTGGGCCTTTGGCATCGAATGTGACCGATGCGGCACTGACGCTTAACGCCATCTCCGGCTATGACGCGATGGACTCGACGTCGATCAATCGAGAGACGCCGGACTATACGCGTGCCCTTGTGCCGGACGTGCGCGGCATGAAGATCGGCGTGGTCAAGGAGATGTTCGGGGAGGGTGTGGAGCCGCAGGTGCGGGACACGGTTCTTGAGGCAGCGCGCGTGCTGGAGCAGGCGGGGGCGATTGTCGACTGGGAGGTCTCGCTGAGCCTGACGGAATATGCCCTGCCCGTCTACTACATCCTCGCGCCGTCGGAGGCGTCCTCCAACCTGGCTCGCTATGACGGGGTGAAATACGGGTACTCATGGGACGGCGCGGCGGACATGTGGGAGGGGATGGAGCGGACGAGGCAGCACGGGTTTGGTCCGGAGGTGAAACGACGCATTCTACTTGGCGCCTACGCGCTTTCGTCCGGTTATTACGACGCGTACTACCGCAAGGCGCAGCAGGTCCGGACGCTGATTCGCCGTGAGTATGAGGACGCTTTCACGCGGTTCGATGTGCTGCTGACGCCCACATCGCCGACTCTGCCGTTCGGGTTGGGCGAGCGGACGAACGATCCTCTCGCAATGTACCTGGCGGATATCTGCACGATTCCTGTGAATATCGCGGGAGTGCCAGCCATCAGCCTGCCGTGCGGATTTGTCGACGGGCTGCCTGTCGGGTTGCAGCTTATCGGGCCGTCTCTCGGGGAGGAGGCGATTATCCGCGCGGCTTACACGTATGAGCAGGCGACGGATTGGCACGGGATGAGGCCGGAGTTGGGGTGAGAGTGATCAACACCTGGAGTCGACCTCACGGTCTGTAAACACAACGCCCTTCTCTCAGAGTCGGTATTATTTGATGTGATGGATGACATTCTTCGGATTCTTGAACAAGACGCGCGGACGCCGCCGGAACGCATCGCAGAGATGACCGGGCGGTCTATTGATGACGTCCGGGAGTCTATTGTGACTGCGGAGCGGGACGGGATTCTCCTGTCGTATCGGTCGCAGATCAACTGGGATGCACTGGGCCGTGGAGATGTGCATGCGATCATCGAGGTTCGCATTGCGCCCCAGCGTGAAGTCGGGTTTGATTCCGTGGCGGCGCGGATAGCGCGATTTCCGGAGGTGCGCTCCATGCACCTCGTGTCCGGCGACTATGATCTGGCGGTACAGGTCACGGGTGAGAGCATCTATGCAATCTCGAACTTTGTGGCGAGCAAGCTGGCGGTGCTGGATGCCGTGCAGGGAACCGTGACCCATTTTGTGCTCAAGCGATACAAGGAAGACGGGACTCTCTTCGAGGCAGAGGACGAATCGCCCCACCGATTACCCGTGTCAATGTAGGCAGCGTGATATGACCAATTCAACTCACCAAGATTCAACGCCCCGCAGTGACAGTGCAGCCGGACGGCGACGTATCGCGCAGCGGGTTGAGGATATTCCGCCCTCCGGCATTCGCAAGTTCTTTGACCTGATTGCCGGGCAGGAGGGGATCATTTCATTGGGCGTCGGCGAGCCTGATTTCGTGACTCCTTGGCATATCCGTGAGGCAGCGATCGATTCTCTTGAACGAGGACATACCCATTACACGTCCAACTACGGGACGCCGGAGCTGCGAAAGGAACTAGCTGCTTACCTGGAGCGGCTGTACGGCGCGAAGTACGACCCGCAGTCCGAGCTGCTGATCACGGTGGGGGTGTCTGAGGCGCTTGACCTTGCGCTGAGGGCCACGCTCGATCCGGGCGATGAAGTCATTACGGGCGACCCGTGCTACGTGGCGTATTTCCCCGTCGTTCATATGGCGGGAGGGTCGCTTATTACCGCGCCGACGACGATGGAGGATGAGTTTCGCTTGCGGGCGACGGAAGTGGAAAAGCTCATCACGCCGCAGACGCGAGCGCTGCTTATCAACAATCCATCGAATCCGACGGGCGCGATGCTGGATCGGGCTACGACGGAGGAACTCTCTGAGATGGCGGCGCGGCATGATCTTCTGGTCATCGCGGACGAGATATATGACCGACTTGTGTATTCGCCTGATGAGCCGTTCACGTCGTTTGCGTCGCTCACGGGGCGCAGCGATCAGACAATTGTCCTCGGCGGCTTTTCCAAGTCGTATGCCATGACGGGGTGGCGCGTGGGTTACGCGGCCGGGCCGGCCGACATCATCTCGGCAATGATGAAGGTCCACCAGTACACGATGATGTCGGCACCGACGGCGGCGCAGGCGGCGGCGGTGGCGGCGCTGCGCGAAGGAGAACGCGACGTCCAGGAGATGCGCGAGGCGTATGACCAACGACGGCGGTTGCTTGTCGGGGGCTTGCGGCGTATCGGCCTGCCGTGCGTGGAGCCGCGCGGTGCTTTCTATGCGTTTCCATCGATTATGCCGACGGGGATGAGTTCTGAAGAATTCGCCGAGCGGCTGCTGGGCGAAGAGGGTGTGGCGGTTGTCCCGGGGAGCGCGTTTGGACCATCGGGCGAGGGATTCGTGCGGTGCTGTTACGCTGCGAGCGTGGAGGATATCGAGGAAGCGCTCACGCGCATGGGCCGATTTGTGGAGCGGCATTCCAAGGCAGGCTAACGCGATACGGCCGGGATAGGCTATGACCCGATGGATTCCGGCTTTCGCCGGAATGAGGGGAGAACACCCGAATGAGGGAAATGCACCCGAGTTGGGGGAAGGTGGGCTGAGCGATGGTCGACCAGGGGTCAAACGGCCACGGGAACCCTCCGACCGCAAATGGGCCGGGGGAGTCGCCGCAGGACGACGATCTGGTCGTCACGTTCACCGGCGTTTCAGCCAAGCCAAATGAAGACGGCACCATCGATCTCGTCATCGGGACAAACCGTGGCGAGATCCGGGCGGTTCTGCACCCGAAAGAGGGGCACGACGGGGCAGTCATCTTCGTCGGCGGCGGGCGCGAACTCAAGGGGCCTGCAGACGGCATTTACGAGGAACTGGCTAAAGAGCTTACCGAGCAGGGAGTGACGTCTCTGCGGCTTGGTCAGCGGCGGCCGGAGGTGTTCATCGAGGCCGTTGCGGATGTGCTGGCGGGTATCTCATTCATGCGCGGCATCGGGGCACGCCGCCTTGCCCTGGTGGGCCATTCATCCAACGGGGCGGTGGCGATAAAGTCGGCGGCATTTTCACCAGACGTAGTCGCGGTTGCGTCATTGTCCGGCCAGACGTTTGGCGCGCAGGACGTGGCGGAGATTGCACCGCGACGGTTGCTTGTAGTGCATGGTCGTGAAGATGACGTTCTCCCCTATACCGACGCGGAGCGGATATATGAGTGGGCGGGGGAGCCGAAGGAGTTGATCCTTTACCCGGGCGCGAATCACGGTCTGCGCGAGGCGAAGACGAAACTGCGAGACAAATTGGAAGGTTGGCTCGTTGACGTGGTGGGGCCGGCTGAGGAGCAGGAACAGACGTAGGCCGGTTTAGGGTTCGGTCTCGTCCTCACCGAAGACGTAGCGGACACGGACGTAGCCCTCTTGCGCGGCGGGGGCGTTGGACAGCATCTCATCACGACCGTAGGATTCGCGATCAGAATCTTCGCGGTAGACGTTAGTGACATCAATGGCGTGGCCTGTCGGTTCGACGCCCTCTGTATCGACTTCCTGTAGCGCGGAGACGCTCTCGATGATGGCATCAAGCTGGCCGCCGAACGACTTGATTTCGTCTTCGGTCATGCCGACGCGGCTTAGTTCCGCTAAAGAGCGGACGAGTTCAGGGCCGGAGGGGGCGTTGTCTGTTTCCTTGTTTGTCACGCTTTGTCTCCTGAGTGTCTCAGACATTGTAGCGTGGGGGGTAAGGGTTATTCCGAATTCTCGGGTGGGGGCGGCGCATTTTCGTGGCGGTGTTTTTCGTAGTTGGCGATGCGGGTTTTGATTTCCGCTTCGAGGCCCTGCTCTGTGGGTTCGAAGTAGCGGTGTTCTTGAACGGAGTCAGGCCGCATCTGTTGGTCAACGACGTGGCCGGGGTAGTCGTGGGGATACATGTAGCCGTTGGCGTAGCCCATGCGGCTCATCAGTGGGTGTGGAGCGTTGCGGAGGTGCAGCGGCACAGGCAAAGCGCCGGTGTTGCGGACATCTTGCTGGGCCGCGAGGTAGGCCTTGTAGGTGGAGTTGCTCTTGGGGGCGGTGGCGAGATAGAGACACGCCTCCGACATGGGCAGGTAGCCCTCCGGCATCCCGACAAAGTGGACGGCCTGCTGGCAGGCGGTGGCGACGCTGAGGGCCATCGGATCAGCAAGGCCGATGTCCTCGGCAGCAAAGATGACCATGCGGCGGACGATGAAGAGTGGATCCTCTCCGCCCTCCAGCATCCGCGCCATCCAGTAGAGCGCGGCGTCTGGATCGGAGGCGCGCATCGACTTGATGAACGCGGAGATGATGTTGTAGTGCTCTTCGCCGCCCTTGTCGTAGCGGACGGCGCGGTGCTGCATCGCGTCCTCGATGGTGGGAAGGTCAACGACTCGTGTGCCGTCCGCCTCCGACGGCGTGGCGCTGACAGCGACCTCAAGAGTAGTGAGAGCCGCACGGGCATCACCATCCGCCATGGAAATCAGCGCGCTCTCGGCATTGTCGTCGAGCCGGGCATTGAGCTGACCAAGTCCATGTTCGGAATCGGTAAGGGCACGGTCGACGAGTTCTCTTATCTCATCCTCGGTCAGGGCGTTGAGGGTGTAGACGCGAGCGCGTGAGAGGAGCGGGGCGACGATTTCAAAGGCCGGGTTCTCAGTGGTCGCGCCGATTAGGGTGACGGAGCCGTCCTCCACGTGGGGTAGAACGACGTCCTGTTGGGCCTTGTTGAATCGGTGAATTTCGTCGATGAAGAGGATGGTGCGCTGGCCAGAAAGGCCGCGCCGCTGGCGAGCATCGCTAAGCACGCGACGCAAGTCTGCGACGCCAGACTCGACGGCGCTGACGGGCTCAAAGTGGGACTGCGTCATGTGGGCGATGATGCGGGCAAGGGTGGTCTTGCCGGTGCCCGGCGGGCCCCACAGGACGATTGAGGGAACCTGGTCGGCCTCTATGGAGCGGCGGAGGACATGGCCTTCCCCGACGATGTGCTGCTGGCCGACAAATTCATCGAGGGTTGTGGGCCGCATACGAGCGGCAAGCGGCGCCTCATGTGACAGGCGTTGTTCCCGCTGCTGCTCGAACATATCGGGCCCGGCTGCGGCGGACGGCTTTCGCGTATGCCTCGCCATTGGACTCCCACCCGGGGACGCCACTCAGATCAGTCGCGCGTCGCCCTGCTACCCTTTGCGGTCATTATAGCGGTGAGGGGGATTTACATTTGCCTCAGCTTGCAGGCGGACTCGGCGGCATGGAGTCCAGGTTGTTCTGGACGAGTTGGGTGGCGGGGTGGGCCTCGCCGCGCGTCTGTTCAAGGACACGGCTTGCACGCTCGAATAGCTCCCGAGCGCCGTCCATATCGCCCATGTATTGCAGGATGCCCGCAAGGTTGTTGGCACGAATGGCGACGAGGGGATGGTCTGCGCCATAGGCCGCCTCATCGATCTCCATGGCGCGCTGGTAGCCTTCTCGGGCTCCCTCAAGGTCACCCAGGTCGCGCAAGACTCCCGCGATGTTGTTAACCTCCGCCGCAACGACGGGATCGTTGGGGCCGCGCTGCCGCTCATCAACGGCGAGCGCTCGTTCGTAATACGATCTTGCGCCTTCCAGGTCGCCGGATTCGTGGGCCAAGCCGCCAAGGTTGTTGATGATAGAGGCGACGATGGGGTGGTCTTCGCCGTGGATTGCGGTCAATGTTTCCAGCGCAGTTTCCAAGTGGCGTTTAGCGTCGATGAAGTGTCCCAACTCCTGCAGGACGCCGCCGAGGTTGTTATGGACAATCGCAACAGCCTCGTCCTCATCGCCGTAGTGTTGGCGGGCACGGTCAAGGGCCTGCTCATAGTGTTGGCGCGCACCGCCCATGTCCCCCAGCTCCTGGAACACGGTGGCGAGATTATTGAGGTCCTGGATAACGTTGGGATGGTTTTCGCCGTGGTCACGGCGGTCAATATCGAGGGCCTTTTGCAGGTGCTCCCACGCCGTCAGCGGCTTGTCTTGTTCACGGGCCGACTGCGCCATGGCGCGGAGTTCGTCGGTTGAAGGGGTCTCACCCTGCTCGTTGGTCACGTTGTTCGCCATGTAAGCGTCATTCCGCCATCGACGACGATGGTCTGGCCGATGATCATGTGTGACTCCGGCAGACAGAGGAACGCCACAGCACGGGCGATGTCCTCCGGCTCGACCATGCGTCCGGCAGGCGTGTCGCTTGTGGCCTTGGCAATCATGTTCTCGCGGTCTTCAAAGTGGTCGAGAGCGTCGGTCTTGACCAGTCCGCCGGAGACGGCGTTGACGCGGATGCCCTGCGGGGCAAGTTCTACGGCGAGATAGCGGGTCAGCGATTCCAGAGCAGCCTTGGATACGCCAACCGACATGTAGTTGTCCATGACACGGCTTGAGCCGACACTGGAAATATTGACGATGCTTCCACCGCCACGGGAGAGCATGTGGGGGACGGCATGTTTGGCGGCAAGCCAGGGGCCGCGCGCATTGATGTCCAGTGTCCAGTTCCAGTGGTTGGCTTTCAGGTCCATCACCGTACGCTGCACGCCGGAGGCGGCATTGTTGATGAGGATATCGAGGCCGCCGAATGCATCGGTGACATCGGCGATGAGGCGCTGAACATGATCCACCTCTCCAATATGCGCCCTGAACGGCTCAGCGCTCACACCGAATTGTTCCTTGACGGTATCGGCCAGTTCTCTGGCAGGGCCGGGATTTCGGAAGAAGTTGATGGCGACATCCGCGCCCAGGGAGGCGAGTTCAAGGGTGATGGCGCGGCCAATACCGCGAGACCCTCCGGTAATGAGGGCGATGGAACCATCCAAAGGCTTGCCGGAGTTTACGGCGTTGTCTTGCGTCATGGTGACTGCATTGTATCGCGGGGCGGGGGCGGATTTTGGATGGGAGGGCTTAACGAAACAGGGGCCGCGTGAGCGGCCCCACTTGGTCGCCGAAGCTCCCAAGGAAGTTCAGACAAGTATAGCACTCGCCACTGCGGAGGACAAGTGACATCGGCCGTAGTGATACTTACCAGGCGGAAGGTTTTGTGATCACGCCACCCTGGTCAGTCAATGTTTCCGGGAGCATGCTCGCGGCAATGTGCCGCGGCCGAAGTCTTTTGACATATTTTGCCGCAGCTTCAAGATCTCCTTGCGTTCGTCCCCTTTGGGTAGGGTTCAGGATGGCTACATCCAGTTCAAAGTCGTTTTGAACGCAGAGGATGGCCGGTACGAAATCGGCATCATTCGTGACCAGGACAGCCTGTTCAAATTTGCGATTACTCGCGTCAAGTATGAGCTGCGAGGCGAGCGCAACGTCAGTCATCTTTTCGCGAGGCTCCACAACGGTAACAGAGTCCGGCACTCCCGGAATCGGCTCGGCTAGCTCGCGTCTCACCATGTGTGTCCTTATGAAGCCTTCGTGAACGGTCAAGTCCGGGATTGTTTGGAGCGCACGCCAATAGATCTGCTGGCGTACCGGGGCTTGCCGATTTTTCGGCCTCGGATGTACTAGAGCAGTGAAGTAGTGGATCTCACCTATTTCGTCGTTGGGGAAGACCTGCTCAACCATGCGCCTTAGGTTGAGCCATTTGAATCGGGTGCGCTTGAGGGCACCG
>DAOUHQ010000013.1:0-147507 GCA_034428515.1 Dehalococcoidia bacterium | reverse complement strand
AGCCCTTATCGCATTAGCCGCCTTCGCCATTGCCCAACCCTACGCGCTCATCGACTTCTCAACGTATCTGAACGATGTTGTGACCCAAGCCAACATGGCGCGCGGTCAACTCGAATTACCATTCACGATCCAATACGAGGAAACGACGCCCTGGATCTATCACCTCCGCAACCTGGTCATATGGGGACTTGGCATCCCGCTCGGCGTGGCGGCGCTGGCTGGCACGGCGCTCGTTGCATGGCGGGCTGCCCGCAACCGGAACATCATCGAAATCCTGTTCGTAGCCGCCCTTCTCATCCCGTTCCTGTGGCTGGGAGGACAACAGGTCAAGTTCATGCGCTACCTGCTGCCCCTCTATCCCCTCCTCTGCATCGCCGCCGCCCTGGCCGTCCTTTATGGCATGACGTGGCTTTCCCGATTCGGCCGGAAAGGAACATGGGCGGGCGCATCGCTCGCAGGCATCGTCATCTTCCCGACAGTCTTCTACGCCATCGCCTTTACAACCGTCTTTGGCGGTACCCACACCGTCGACCGTATGGGCACGTGGATCACGGACAACGTTTCCCACGGCTCGGTTATCACGACCGAAACATGGGATCAACGATTCCACGGCGAGCATCGCTACGATATCGAACCCATTGAGGTCTATTGGCCCGACAACCGATCCAAGGCCCAGATTATGGCCGCCCAACTCGACCGCGCCGACTACATCTACATGTTCAGCAATCGCGGCTACGGCTCCGTCTCTCGACTCCCTGAGCAGTTCCCAGTCATGCGCGACTACTACGATGCGCTCTTCGACGGTCGACTTGGCTTCGAGCTTGCCCATATTGAGGCCACCTACCCGGCCTTGCTCGGCATCACGATCGCTGAGGACACGATCCGCTACCTGGACTTTGAACCGGCCTCATCGGATGTTTTTCACGGCGGAGCGACTGGGCTGATTCTCGATCTCGGTATGGCCGACGAGAGTTTCACCGTCTATGAACGCCCCAAACCGATGCTCTTCCGAAAAACGACCTCTCTCCCTGAATCCGAGTACGCGCAGATTCTCTCCGCCGGCCTTACGCCGCTGGGAAGGGACCTCGCCGCCTCTGAAGGACCCTCTCTCCTCATGTCGCCCGAACTGGCAGAGGCGCAGGACGAGGGCGGCACGTGGACGGACATCATGCCAACCACAGGGCGCGGCACTGGCACAGAGCTCGTGCTCTGGCTGCTGGCCATTCAGGGCATCTCGCTGGCCGGACTCCCACTCATGGTCCGCATCTTCCGCCCGCTGCCTGACAGCGGCTACTTACTAGGCAAGGCGCTGTCCCTGCTCATAGTCGCCTACCTCGCGTGGCTCGGGGCGGCGCTGCAGATCATCCCGTTCTCTCGCATGAGCGTCGCCGCCGCCATCCTCATCCTCGCCGTGGCGTCCGCATTCGTCGCCTACAAGTCACGACGAGAATTGCTGACACTTATCCGTCAACGATGGCGCTGGCTCCTCACGGCTGAGGCCCTCTTCCTCACCGTCTTCATCGCCCTCGTCGTTCTGAGAGCTGCCAATCCGGACCTTTGGCATCCGTTCCGTGGCGGCGAGAAACCCATGGATGTGTCCTATCTCACCGCCGTAACACGCTCCTCGTTCATGCCGCCCTACGACCCCTGGTTCGCCGGCGGCCACCTCAACTACTACTACTTCGGTCACTTCATAGTCGCCACGCTCATAAGACTCACAGGAACCGTGCCCGAATTCGCCGTCAACCTCGCCATTCCCACGTTCTGGACGATGACCTTCTGCGCCGCCTTCTCCATTGGCGTGAACCTCGTCGAAGCAACAAGGCAACGACTCCGAATTTCTCATTTCCCCGCCAAGGGGGCGATCATCACTGGCCTGGTCGCCGCTCTTATGGTGGCAATCGCTGGCAACCTCGATGGCCTTGTTCAGATAGCGGAACGCATCGGCCCGGCGGCGTGGGACACGATAACGTTGTCGGACTCAGGCGGAGTCAGCAATCTCCTGACCGTCTCAGCCTCCGCCCTCAGCGGCGAGGGGTTCGATTTCTGGCGATCCAGCCGCATGGTCGCCGTCCCCGGGACTATCAGCATCACGGAGTTTCCGTTCTTCTCGTTCCTATTCGCCGACCCGCACGCTCACATCTTTGCCATGCCGTTTGCATTGGTGGCCGTCGGCCTGAGCCTTACGGTCGCGCTCGCCCTGTACGACCGGCGCAACCGGATATCACTCACCCTGCCCTTTGGCGCGCTCGCTCTAACGCTCGGCGCGTTGTTTGCCGCCCACTCGTGGGACTACCCAACATTCCTGTTTATCGCCGTTGCCGCTATCGCCATTGCCCTTCTGGCGAGGGGAACTACCACCAAGGCCACAATTATCCGGACTCTCATTGCTGCGGCGCTGCTTGTCGCCGTCAGCTTTGCGCTCTTTGTCCCCTACCACGCCGCAAACGCCACTTTCTATACCGAGATCGTTGGCAGCAACGAGCAGACCCCCATCCGCTCCCTCTTCGCCATCTTCGGCTTGCCCCTCCTGATCATCGCTATCTCCCTCCGCCCGGCTGTCTCCATCGCGCTCGGCATTCCCAGCGCTGCACTTCGCGACCTATTGAGAGAACTTCGCATACGCGCATGGCCCCCTGAAGACACGGGCAGCGCATTCCTATACCGGTTGGGCAGCGTGGTCGGCGGCGGCGTCCTTGTCGCAGGATTCATCGTGCTATTCATCATGGGTTTCAGCAACGTCGTAATCACCGGCGTGTTGGCCGCGATAACCCTCGCCCTCACGCTCTCTACCCGCCTGCCTCTCCCCGTCAGGCTTTCATACGGCGCGGCATCCCTCGCCTTTGGCCTCATCGCCGCCGTGGATGTCCTCGCAATCCAGGACCACCTTGTACGGATGAACACCATCTTCCGCGTCTACCTTCAGGCATGGCTGCTGCTCAGCATATCGGCAGCATTCCTGCTTTGGTGGATGCTGAAGAATGGCGGCACGTTGAGGATGCCGGACATCGGCCGCACCTATCGAATCTCGTTCTACGCCATTTTGGCCGTCGCCGTAGTCGGCGTTTCCATCTACCCCGTCCTCGGAACGAAAGCCCGCCTCGCGGACCGCATCGACACCAACATCCCTCTGACACTGGACGGCTCAGCCTACATGCAGGACGGCACCTACATAGATGTCGAAGATACCGAAATCGTCCTGCGCCATGAGCTGGATGCTCTTCTCTGGCTGCGCGAGAGCGTGGAGGGAATACCCGTCATCGCTGAGGCTGGACTCCCGCCCGTGCAGAACGACACCCCCTACTACCGCATCCAGTCACGCGCCGCCATGTACGCCGGCCTCCCAATGATCATCGGTTGGCCATGGCATCAACGGCAGCAGCGCGGCATCGGCATCACGGAGCCGGAGATCGACCGCAGACAGGCAGACGTAAGAAACCTCTATTCCTCCGGCTCACCGACCATCATCCAGCGCATCCTGGACGAATACGATGTCGGATACGTTCTCGTCGGCCAGACGGAGCGTGCCTACTACCCTGAGGAGACCGTCGCCGCCCTCGAACGACATCAACGACTCAGGCTTGCCTATGAGAATGAGGCGGTTCGTGTATATGAAGTACTACAACGCTGAGTCCGGTCGGTTTGGCAATTCGGGCGCGAATGCCCAATACTAATCACAGCAGTTTCGCTAGCGAGGTACTTGCTTGGCCGACGTCATCGCAATCATCCGGGATATCGTCATCATCGTCTGGGGTGTGCTTGGCATACTCGTGTTCCTCGCCATCATCCTCGTTGCCCTCAGCATCTTTCGAGCCCTCAAGC
This sequence comes from Dehalococcoidia bacterium, assembly GCA_034428515.1. Classification (GTDB taxonomy): domain Bacteria; phylum Chloroflexota; class Dehalococcoidia; order UBA6926; family UBA6926; genus VXMO01. The sequence continues at coordinate 143,685 of DAOUHQ010000013.1, read as the reverse complement.
CGATCCTCGAAAATGTTCGCGGAACAACGGGGGAGGTTCGCACGGCCACGCGTCTCGTGACCGACGCCATCATTCGCCCCGCCGTCCCCGTCATCAGCTTCTACACAGGAATCCGGCAGGGCTTCCGCGTCCTGCGCCGATTTGGCCGCCGAGGCCAGGGCTGACCGTTCTCATCATTGGGCAACATCTTCAAACTGTCTTATAATTGCTTCGAGAAGCCTTGGGGGCGCCACTAATACAAGCCGGGTGAGGGAGCAGCGCAATGGGTGAACAAGATGACAATGCTAATGCCAATGCCCTGACATTCCTGTTGGGCATCGTCTCCGGTGTGATCCTTGGTGTTGTTCTCGGCGTGCTTTTCACGCCGCAGTCCGGCTCCGAGTCGCGAGCCGATATTCGCAGCCGAACGCTCGGCCTGCGTGAGCGCGCCCGCAACATCGGCGAAACAGGGAATGATGCGCTTCGCGACGCCATCTCCGAGGGCCGCGATGCCGCAATGCGCGCCGGGCAGGAGATGCAGGACTGGATTCAGCACAATCGGGGCGACGGTTCCGCAACCTAGACTCGCCAATTTCCGCCGGCCCTGAACTAAAAGCCCCCCATCCGTTGGACAGGGCGCAATTCCCCCACCGCCCACTCTGAGCCTAACCATTCCCCGTTCACCCTGAGCTTGTCGAAGGGTGAGCCCGTCGAAGGGCCCTACTCCGGCACGACGCCAGTAAGAGCCTCTCTCAGCGCCGGCTCCTGCTCCTCTCGCGTCAGCGCTAGGACAACCTGCCCCGCCTCAAGCTGCAGGCCGTTCTCGGGTGTTCTCACCGATTGATCCGAGCACACAATCAGGATAATCTCGCTGTCTCCGGGCAACCGGAGCAAGTTGACCTCTTCTCCAAGCAGCGGTGAGTCTGCCGTCACTTCAACCTGGCACAGCTCCCGTCCCGTCCCGCGCAGCGACAACACCTGTGTCAATGGTTGAGACGGCATCTCCTGCGCAATCTGCGACATGATCACGTCCGTTGAGTTCACGGTCGCGTCCACGCCAAGAATGCTGAATATCTCCCTGTTCCGCGGATCGTTGATGCGGGCCACCGTTCTTGGCACCCGGAAACGCGCCTTAGCAACCTGGCAGGCAATGAGGTTGTCCGCGTCGTCGCCTGTTACGGCCACAAACACGTCCGCCCTGCCAGTCCCCGTGTCCTCCAACACACTCACCTCGCAGCAGTCGCCCTGGTAGCTTGCACTGCCGAGATCTTCGGCGATGACGGCGCAGCGGTGTGCATCCTTCTCGATGCACAAGACTTCGTCCCCGTTAGCCAGCAGGGCTTGTGACAGTCCGAAGCCAACCTTACCCCCGCCCGCCACAATCACGTACATATCGCTATTTGTCTCCCGGCGTCTCGTCTGACTCGTCAAAGATCATTTCTCGCATCAGGCCCGTCACAAATCGCGGCGAACTGAGCGTCTGAAGACCCAGCTCCCGGAAAACGTCGGCCCGGCTATCGTCATACACGCGCGCGATCACACGGGGCACCTTGAAAATGTGCTTCGCGACCTGCGCAGCCATCAGGTTTCGGTTATCGCCCTGCGTCACGGACACGAACACGTCCGCGTTTTCTATCCCCGCTCGTTGCAGCGCCGCCGAATCAAGCCCATCACCGATGATTGCATTCCCACGGAATTGTGCCGTGAGACGCCGGAATGCGTCCTGACGCACATCCATGATTGTCACGTCATGGCCTTCGTCGGTCAGGCTGCGAGCCAACCCCGATCCCACTCGTCCGCAGCCCATAATCAGAAATCTCATTGTTGGCTTAATCCCTGTTAATCCGCCCGGTCAGCGAGCGCCGTTCTGGTTGATTGGCGCGCGGAGAATCCACAAAGCCGATGGAACGTGCTGCAGCACGTGGGCGGTGGAGGAACCCAGACTGTAGTCTCCATAGCGCCTCTCGTGGTCGATGCCCATGATCACAAGGTCCGCGCCGCGCTCCACAGCCTCCGTGACAATCGCAGGCCCGGCCTGCCGAGCCTGCAGCAGTTCCGTGGCAACACTCGTCTTCTTATGCGGCCAATGATCCTCAATGTCCTTCAGGATCCGCTCTCCATTCCGGACTTGCTCGTCCATCGGAGCATCCAATGGCACTGCCCGCGGCACCTCAATGATGTACAACACATGTACGCGCCCGGATGACTCCCGCGCCACCTCGCCCGCCACTTTCAGGGCAGACTCATCCAATGACGATCCGACGAGCGGTACAAGAACCGTCTGCGCGGTGGGCAACCCACCCTTCCCGCCAAACAGGCTCGCGAACGATTCAACCCACGACCCGGACCCTGTCTGCCGCCGTAAGTTCCTCATGACCGTCTCAGCTATCCCTCCCCGCCAAGCGATCGGCCGCCAATCAGATGCAGATGGAGGTGCGGCACGCTCATATGCGCGTCCGGGCCGCAGTTGATCGCGAGGCGATACCCGGACTCGGAAATGCCTTCAGATTCCGCGAGCCGATTCGCAACGCCCGTGAGCGTCCCCATGACTGGCAGCTGCGCGTCAGTGATTTCCCCAACGCTCGGAATATGCTCCGTCGGAATGATCAGGATGTGGACTGGGGCGCGTGGGCTGATGTCGCGGATAGCAAAAGCCTGGTCATCCTTGTGCAGGAACTCGCTCGGTATCTCCCCGTCGCGAATCCGACAGAATAGACAGTCTTCTAACTCTGTCACCGCCCGGCCTCCACGCCTACCTTGTCAGGCTGTACGTTGCCTCGGCCTCTGCAACACGTTCATCCTTCTTCAGCTTGTCCAGGTGTGTGCGCACATTACCGGCCGCAGCGCGGCGCAGGTCCCTCTTCAGGTTCCGCGGATAGATGTCCTTGACCATCTCATCGACCTTTTCAATACCCTTTTCCAGCGAAGAAACAACTTGCTCTTCGCGCTCCTGTCGATGGGACATGTACCACGCGACAAGTCGACGCCCTCGCGGCGGCGCTACCACCCCGCCATGCGCCGGAGCAATCGTGTCCACCCGCAGCTTGGACAACTTACCGAGAGTCTTCATGTACTCGTATAGATCCTGAACGGACGAGGACGAGGAACCCAGAATCGTGTCCCCGGTGAACAGTATCCGCTCAGCTGCCAGGTGATAGCAGACATGATCGACAGCGTGGCCCGGCGTGAAGAGCGCGCGTACAGCGGTCCCGCCGCCCGTTCTCAGCATCTCCCGTGACTTGAGAGGAACAACGAGCTCGTCCTCATGCCCAAGGACGCTGCGCAGCTGCTTTGCCAGCTTCGGATGACAGCGCACGGGCGCTCCCGTCGCCTCCTGGATCCGATCGATGCCGCCTGTGTGATCGCCATGGCCGTGAGATATGAGGATTCCCCCGATCTTCGGCGAGCCGAGCCCTTCCCAGTACTCAAGGATCTGTTTCGTCCATGAGCGATCATGTTCGCCGGTATCCAGTATCAGCATCTCCTCTGACGGATCGCCGATGAAATAGATGGTGGTTCCGCCTGGATGCATGTAGTGGGTATCCGCGATATGGCACGCGTAAACGTGGTCACTGATCTGCGTCATTTCTACTCCTCACGCCTATCCGTCGCCCGGTTAATGTTGCAGGCAACGCGAACGACTGTAACGCGACGGCAAGCGATGGTCAACGCCCATCCTGTCCTTTTCCGTCAAACTGCTCAAACTGCAGTTCTTCAAATTCCTTGTCCAATCCTGCCAACACAAGCACGTCGCCCTTGCCAACCTTTTCGAATCTGTCCGGCTGAATCAGGGCTTCATTCCGGTTGCGGATGATGAGAACCACGCTCAGTTCATTCGCCTGGCGAGGATGCACCAGGCCAAGTTCTTCGATGGTTCTGCCTGCCATCCCGTCATTGACCACTACTGTGCTGATTCCATAGTCGCGGCTCAACTCAAAGTAATCCTGAACACCCCTGAATGACAGGCTATGGGCAAGCCTCTCGGCCGTATCAAGTTCCGGGAACACTACCCGATCTGCGCCCAGCTGCCTCAGCGCATCCCCGTGCAGCTCATCCCGCGCGCGGGCAACCACGTTCTTAGCACCGAGTGTCTTCAGCAAAACTGTGGTCAATAGGTTGGTCTGGATATCGCCGCCAACCGCAACAATGACGGATTCAGATTCCGGTACGCTGAGTTCGATCAGCGCCGCGCGGTCGCTTACGTCAGCGACCATCACGTGCTGGAGCAGCGCCGCCGATTCTCGAACCCGGTTGGGATCCTTATCGATGGCAAGCACGTCGATGCCCTTCAATTGAAGGTCGCGCGCAACCCGCTGGCCGAACCGGCCGAGTCCCAGAACAGCTACCTGCCCTTTTGCCACGTCAGCACTCTCCGCTGAGTTGATTCCGTACTAGCCTATCCTAACTTCCCCTTCCGGGTACCGGAATCGCGAAAATCTCTCTCGGTGAGCCAGTTCAAGCGCAAGGAAGAACGGCGCAAAGCGGCCGACAAACATCGAGAGAATAATCACGCTCTTCCCAAAATCTGACATCCCCGGAATCGTCCCGGTGGAAAGCCCCACAAGCCCGAACGCGGAAACCACGTCGAACAGAATCTCTACGAAGTGTGCCTCTTCAACGATGTCTAGCAGCAGCGCCACTGAGTTGACCCACACAAACGCGAAGCTCGCAATCGTTATGGCCCGCCGCACCTGCACGTCCGCGATCTCCCGACCAAAGATAGACGCGTGTGTGAGGCCCCGAATACTCGTCAAAACTGACGTGAACATCACCATGAACGAGTTGATCTTGATACCGCCCGTCATTGAACCCGCCGCCCCACCGATCAGCATCAACCAGATCAGCAGGAAAAGCGTGTGTTCATACGTCTGATCCACTCCAAACGTGCTGAATCCGGACGTACGGTTCCCCACTGCCATCACAAGGCTGTCCCAGATGCGATTCGGTATGGGCTGAGAGCCCAGGGTTGCCGGGTTGGACCACTCGGTAACAAGGATGCCGATGAAACCGGCAGCCGCAACTCCAACCATGCCGCCGATAACGATCTTCACGTCCAGCGGCAGCGTCAGCCATCGCTTCTGCCGGTAAATGACTATCAGGATCGCCGCGCCCGTCGCTCCAATGAACGAGAGCATCGTGATTGGCCCGGCCACCAGTATCGAGTAACGGTACTCAAAGAGACTCGGCGCGCCTCCCGTAATATCGAACCCCGCGTTGTGGAATGCGGAAACCGAATGGAAAAGCGCAAACCAGCCTGCCTCGCCCGGGCCATGTCCGGCAACAAGGAATCCAACAATCAGGACGAGAAAACCTATCAACTGCAGGACGATTGAGATTCGGATGACTTCCTTCGCTTCTTGACTGACGCTCCCCAGCGAGCCGCCCCCAAGCGTTGCTCGCAGCGATTGTCTGTCCGACAGCGACGCCCGGCGCTCGCGTCCAAAGATGATGATTGCAAGGCCGGCAACATACCCCAGCCCCCCAACCTCGATCAGGAACAGGATGATGAGGTGCCCATAGATCGACCAGTACTCGCCGGTCTCGACGAGAATGAGTCCCGTGACGAAAGAGGCGGATGTCGCCGTGAAAAGCGCCGTGATGAAATCGGTCGTTGTGCCATCAGCAGTCGCCCACGGCATCAACAGCAGTGTCGTTCCAAGCGCGATGAGCAGGCCGAAGAAGAGTGATATCCGTACGTACGGTGTGCTCAGGAATCGGGGCAGTCGAGGCGCGCTTGGGCGGCTTATCGCGAGTCGGCGAGATTGAGTGCCGACGGAGCGGCGCACAAGCCGCTCTCGGGGGCGCTGTCGATTATCGACCCCCATGGCAGGCTAACTGTCAGCCCCAGTGAAAACTATCACGCAACGATTGTAAGCCCTGCCTGCAACCCACCTGCACCCCAAAGAAAAGAGGCGCCCCATCGGGACGCCCCTCATCGTCGGGTTACTGGAAGACCCTAGCTCTTGAACCCCGGATCCTCACCCTCTTCCATCATCGTGATCGCACGCTCCGCAACCTGCTTGAACACGTCATACGGCTGCGCGCCGACAAAGAAGAATCGCCCGATTACGTAGGCCGGAATACCTGTGACGCCGATGTTCAGCGCGTCCTGGTACTGCCGCTCAACCTCTTCCTTGTACGTGCGATCCTCAATGTGCTTGTGCATCGTCGGCCAATCGAGGCCAACTTCCTCGGCGATAGGCTTGAGGTTCTCCACAACGCTAAGATCGACGCCGTCGCCCCAATAAGCGCGGTACGCCGCCTCATGGAACGCTTCGCCCGCGCCTGCCTGCTTGGCAGCCTCGGTCGCCTCCAACGTGAGTCGCGTGTATGGCACCCGCTCTGGCCTGTTCATGACGATGCCCGCAGCCTCAGCGGCCTGCTGCACGGGTGAGTTCGGATTATTGTACCGCTCAGGCCGGGCAATGCCCTCCGGCGGCAGATCGGGACGCAGGAAAAACGCGCGATAGTCTATCTCGACGTTGAAGTCCTGCTTCAGCTTATCGACCCGTTCCTGGCCGATGTAGCACCACGGTCAAATGTAGTCGTACCAGACCGTGACCGGAAGAATCGTTGCTGATGCGGTCGCCATAATGAACTCCCTTGCTCGCAGGCCCGCCCCGCGTGACTCCATTACTATACGCCCCCTCAATAGCCCTTGTATTGCGAATCTGCTTTGCCAACCCCATCGACCTCCCTTACCATTGTTCTCAGGTCAATGACAGCAATAGGCAACGATTCAGACGAACCAAAGAGCGACGCGCGTCAACGCGCGCAGGCGGAATCCTCTGTTGCCCACACAGAGACGGCTGTTCCCAGCAAAGCAGCCCGAAACGCCGGACTTTTCCTGATTCTCACCGCGCTCGTGACGTTGGTCGCGGTGGCGGGGCGTGTCGCGGCAGATGCGGACCGTGACACCGTGCAGGAGACGCTGGCTGCAATCGCTGATAGCAGGTTCCCCTACGCCCTGAGCGGCGCTGGCAGGCTCGCGTCGGGCATAACGCTGACTGTGGCCGCGCTCTACTTGTACCGGACGTGGATCATCCGTGAGCGGCGTGTAACGCCCATTGTCCCCGGCATCCTTGCCCTGTCAGGCGTCTTCACCACCATCTCCGGCCTTACCGCAATCCTGTTGACCGCATCCCTGCCCGGCTCGGGCGGATCAGCAAGCTCGATCCATGAATTCATGGACGAGTTCCATTGGCTCACCGGTGTGGCAGGCTTCTCAATCGTGGGCCTTGCCCTCATCGTTGTGTCCCCCTGGCAGTACCGGTTTGGCGGAATCCTCCGCACCATAGCGCCCGTTTCCGCAGTCGTGGGAGCGGTGATGCAACTGATATGGATTCAGGATTTCACCGCCCTGCATCGCATGTCCGGCATGGTCTTCTTCGTATGGCTCATCGCCATCGGGCTGATACTGATTTCAGGCCGGGCGGAACGACAGGTTCGTTCTTGGGTTTCAAGCGGTAATGCTCGTTTCGCGGGCAAATAGCCGAATGGGGCAATTGATATCGCACGAGGTCTGCTATACAGGTACAATAGGCGAGTGGGAGTGTCTGCGGATTGGTTCAGATTGAGATATCCGCAGGACGCCGACCCCATTGAGCAACTACTGAGGCAGGTGAAACTCTGTGACCACAGTTGACGAGACAATACAGGATGTTGCTCCTGAGTCCAATCAGGAACTCAAGAGCATCGCCCAACAAGACTACAAATACGGTTTCATAACCGAAGTTGAATCGGACACCGTGCCGCCGGGCCTTACCGAAGACACCGTCCGCCTGATCTCTTCCAAGAAGAACGAGCCTGAATGGATGCTGGAATGGCGTCTCAAGGCCTTCCGCCACTGGGAGTCTCTGCTGGACAAGGAGCAGCTCCCGGACTGGGCGCACATCAAGCACCCGCCCATCAACTTCCAGGACATCATCTACTACTCCGCCCCCAAGCAGAAGGAACAACTCAGCAGCCTCGACGAAGTTGACCCCGAGGTTCTTTCAACCTTCGAAAAGCTGGGCATTCCCCTTGAAGAGCAGAAGATGCTGGCAGGTGTCGCGGTCGACGCGGTCTTTGACAGCGTGTCCGTCGCCACCACCTTCAAGGCGAAGCTCGCCGAACTCGGCATCATCTTCTCCTCGTTCTCGGAGGCCATCCAGGACCATCCGGACCTCGTACGCAAGTACCTCGGCTCCGTCGTCCCCTACACCGACAACTTCTATGCCGCTCTCAACGCCGCCGTCTTCTCCGACGGCTCGTTCTGCTACATCCCCAAGGGTGTCCGATGCCCAATGGAGCTCACCACCTACTTCCGCATCAACACCGAAAACAGCGGCCAATTCGAGCGCACGCTGATCGTTGCGGACGAGAGCTCATACGTCAGCTATCTTGAGGGCTGCAGCGCCCCCATCCGTGATACTAACCAGCTCCACGCCGCCGTCGTTGAACTCGTCGCGATGGACGACGCCGAGATCAAGTACTCCACCATCCAGAACTGGTACCCCGGCGACGAGAACGGCAAGGGCGGCATCTACAACTTCGTCACCAAGCGCGGCAAGTGCCTGGGCGCGCGTTCCAAGATTTCATGGACGCAGGTTGAAACCGGCTCCGCCATCACCTGGAAATATCCCAGCGTCCTCCTTCAGGGCGACGATTCCATCGGCGAGTTCTTCTCTGTCGCCCTCGTCAAGGGACGTCAGCAGGCCGACACCGGCTCCAAGATGACCCATATCGGCAAGCGCACCAAGAGCACCATCATTGCCAAGGGTGTCTCCGCCGGGCAGGCCGAGAACACCTACCGCGGCCTTGTCCGCGTCAACCCCGGGGCGGACGACGCGTGGAACTTCACCCAATGCGACTCCCTGCTCATCGGCGATCAGTGCGGCGCGCACACCACCCCTTACGTTGAAGTCAAGAACAAGTCTGCTTACCTGGAGCATGAGGCCTTTACCTCTCGCGTCAGCGAGGACCAGCTCTTCTACTGCAATTCGCGCGGCATCTCCGTAGAAAAGGCCCACTCCATGATCATCAACGGGTTCTGCGAAGAGGTCTTCAAGAAGCTGCCGTTTGAATTCGCCGTTGAGGCCACGCGGCTCCTTGAGCTCAACCTTGAGGGCACCGTCGGCTAGACAGCCCGTAAAACGGCAATCCGGCAAGCACCAAATGACCACCACAAGCCCGCTCGATACGTACCTCACAGATTTCGCAGGCGCGGCGCGCGAGTACCACGCAGCGCGCGCCGGCCGCGACCCTGATTGGATCGCGGATATTCGCGCCGAGGCGTTGGATAGCTTCCAGGAACTCGGCCTCCCCACCACCCGTCGCGGCAATGAGGAATGGAAATACACGGACATCCGACCCCTCGTCCGCCAGGGATTCGCGGCGCCCACTTTCGCAGAACCCGACGCCGCTGCCGCCCTTAATCTTGAATCCTTAAACATCGGCGATCCGTCATGGCATCGCGTCGTCATTGTCGATGGCCGATACACGCCGGAGCTTTCCGCTTTGGACAGCTTGCCGGACGGCGTCGTCACGGGAAGCCTGGCCGAAGCCGTCCACTCCGAATCGGATGCCGTCCGCGCCCATCTGACCCGTCTCGCCGACCACAAGGAGCAGGGCTTTACCGCCCTCAACACCGCCCTCGCGGCGGACGGCGCGCTCATCCTCCTCCCGCGCATGGCCTCGGTCGAGCAACCCATCCAGATTGTCTATGTTTCCACCGAGCAAACGCAGGGAACGGCATCCATGCCCCGCACCCTCATCATCGCCGGAGAGGACAGCTCCGCGTCCATAGTGGAGACACACGTCTCCCTGTCTGACGACGCCCATCTCACCAACGCCGTCACGGAAATCGTCGTCGGCGCGGGCGCCAGCATCTCCTACTGCAAGGTCCAGCAGGAGAGCGAAGCGACGTACAACGTCTCAACCACGCAGGTTGAGGTCAACGAGAACGCTAATTTCCGCTCCATGGCCATCGACATCGGCGGACGGCTTACCCGCAACAATCTCACTGTCATCATGGCGGGCGAGGGATCGAACAGCGATGTCCGCGGCGCGTACGTCATCAGCCGTGACCAGCACGTTGATAACCAGGTCATCGTCGACCATCTCGTCGGTCACAACGATATGAACGAACTCTACAAGGGAATCCTTGACGGCCATGCCCGCTCAGTCTTCCACGGCAGCATCATCGTCCGCCCCAACGCCGCCAAGGTGAACGCGATGCAGGTGGACAAGAACCTGCTGCTCTCCAATGACGCGGAGGCGGACACCAAGCCCGCGTTCTGGATCTATTGCGATGATGTGCGCTGTGGACACGGCGCGGCATGCGGCAACCTTGACGAGGATTCCATGTTCTACCTGCTGAGCCGCGGGATTGAAGAGGAAGAAGCGCGGATGATGCTTATTCGCGCCTTCGTCTCGGAGATCGTGGATGCCATTCGGGAGCCGTCCATTCACGACCACGTTGCCACGCTCATCGCAGACAAGCTGGATAATCTGTAATCGAGAATTTGCATCGTTGTGAATGATTTAGAGGGGACGAAAACGCCCCGTCCCGGCAAAGGAGTGGAGGTGCCATGACCACGGATTCCGCGCCGCTCCGAATAGCAGTTGTCGGCTCTACAGGTTCGCTCGGTCAGATCGTCCTCTCGGTTGCCCGTTCCCTGGGTGACAACGTCAAGATTGTCGGCCTCGCCGCAGGTTCCAATCTTGAGCGCCTTGCCGAACAGATTCAGGAATACCGTCCTTCCCTTGCGGGATTCGCGCGGGGACGATGGCGTACCGATGTACCGGAGGGCGTGGAGTTCATGTCCATCAATGACATGGTCTCTTCGCCGGAAGTCGACATGGCCGTCATCGCCAGCGTCGGGCGAAACAGCCTGGAAGCCGCATGGGCGGCCATTGACGCGGGAAAGCGTGTCGCCATTGGCAACATAGACACCCTGTACATCGCCGGCGCGCTTCTAACGCGCCGCGCCAAAGAAACCGGCGCCACTATCTACCCCCTCGATGACGAGCCGATGGGTGTTTGGCAGACCCTGTGGGGCGAAGACACGGAATCCGTGCGGCAGGTCACCATGACCTCGACGTGGGGCACGGTGCAGGCCCGCCGCCTGCCCCGTCACGGAACCCAGCTCCCCTCCTCGATGCCGAACGCCCGCCCTGCCCGAGCCGTCGGACGCAAACGCGCAATCGATGCCTCCACCCTCATGGTCAAGGCAACGCAGGTCGCCGTGATCAACTCCCTCTATGACATCCCGCTTGAGAACATCAATATCCTTTTCCATCCACAGGGCCTCGTACGCGCGCTGACCGAATTCAACGATGGCTCCGTCAAGTCCGCGCTTTTCATCCCGGACATGCGAGTCCCCGTCCAGCTCTCGCTCGCCTATCCGCACCGGTGGGCGAACGCGGAAATCAACCGCGTCGACCTTCTCGCAGAGGGTAGACTGTCCTTTGAACCGCTGGAACATGAGCTTTTCCCCTGCTACCAGATCGCTATTGATGCCGCACGGCAGGGTGACACCTACCCTGCCGTAGTCGCGGCTGCCAACGACGCCGCTATTGAACTCTTCCTCTCCCAGCAGATTGGATTAACTGACATCCCCAAGATCATCGATCGCGCCGCCAACGCTCACCGCCCCCAGCCCCTTGATGACCGCTCAAGCATCATTGAGGCAATGGACTGGGCCAAGACCTTTGTTGGAGGCCAGGTTCCGGAGTGAGTACCGAACTGCGGCCGTCCTCGTCCGAACCCGCATACTCCAATTAACCAACCGGAGGATCAATGAAGCACTGGCGCTTACTCACAATCGCCCTCATCGCCGCTGCCTTGGTTGCCGCCTCTGTCGCGTGTGAAGACGAAGAAGAACCAACCCCCGTTCCAACACGCGCGCCCGCCGTCGCAACCCCGGTCCCCGCACAACCAACCGCAACCCCCACTCCTCCTACCGCGACACCTGAGCCAACAGCCACCGCCACGCCCCGTCCCCTAATTGACCCCACCCCACAGCCTGAGGAAGAAGTCCTGACCATCCTCTATTGGCAAGCGCCGACCCTGCCCTTCCCGTACCAAGCGTCCGGCTTCAAGGATCGGGACGCCGGAGCCGTCGTGCTTGAGCCCCTGGCCGTTATCGACCCCAATGGCAACCCCGTTGCACAACTCGCCGAGGAGATTCCCTCCGCCGAGAATGGCGGCATCTCTGAAGACGGTCTCACCATCACATGGCGACTGCGTGAGAATCTCAAGTGGTCCGATGGGAGCGACCTCACCGCAGACGATGTTGTCTTCACCTGGCTTTATTGCACAACTGAAGGGATCGGTTGTCTCTCTGAACACACCTTTAGCGCATTTGAGTCTGTTGAGGCCGTGGGCAACCGGGAAGTCGTCTTTACCCTTGGAGAAGAGTCCAGAAACCCGGTATTGCTCCTTGCAGGAACCAGCACCCCGATCATCAGCAAGGCCCAGTTCGAGAACTGCATCGCCACAGCCACGCCCAATTGCGATGAGCAGCACCGGGTTCCCATCGGCTCCGGCCCGTATCAAATCGTTGAGTTTACTCCCAATGATCGCGCCATCTTTGAGAGAAACCCTCACTATTGGGGCGGACGGCCGCATTTTGACCGCGTCGAGCTCATCGGTGGAGGCGACGCCGAGTCAGCCGCACAGGCCGTCCTTGTAGATGAAACTGCGGACTATGCCTGGAATCTGCAGGTAACCCCGGCTCAACTAAATCTGTGGGTTGCCAACGGGCGCGGCGAAATCATCACGGCATTCGCAAGCGATGTCGAACGAATTGTCGTTAATCAGACGAACCCCCACACGGAGAACGTGGACAACCGCTCAGAGTACCTGGACGGCGATAACCCCCATCCGTTCCTGACGTTCACGCCCATTCGAAAAGCCCTGTCCATGGCCATCGACCGCCAACGTATCGTCGATGACCTTTACGGGGCTGCAGGCACGCCCACGTGCAACCTCGTCACGGCGCCGGAGCGGTTTGTCTCCGAACGCAACGACGGCTGCCTTGTTCAGGACATCGAGGGAGCCAAGGCCCTGCTCGATGAGAACGCTGTGACTGACTCAGATGGTGACGGCATCCGCGAGTACAACGGTGTCCCGCTCAGTCTGACCTACCAGACCACCGTCAACGCCGTCCGGGAAGGCACGTTTGCGTTGATCCAGAGCTGGTGGTCTGAAATCGGCATCGAGAGCCAGCTGATTACACATGATGCCAGCATCTTCTTCGGTGGCAACCCCGCCGAACATACGGAGTCATATCGTCGTTTCATCGCGGACGTCCAGATGTACACAACCGGCACCGGCCTGGATCCGGCAGACTACTTTTCCTCATACCTGTGCGACCATGTCCAGTCGCGTGAAAACATGTGGTCAGAAGAGAATAACGCTCGCCTGTGCAACGAAACCTACGATTGGCTATACATGCAACTAGATGGACAATCCGAAAGCGAACGCGAGGCCACCGTGCGTGCCCTCAACGATGCCATCGTGATTCCGGCATACGAGATTCCGCTTGTAAACCGCGGGTTCGTCTCCGCCAAGGCAACCTCCCTTCAGGGTATTGTCATGAACGCTTGGGACAGCGAACTCTGGAACATCGCAGACTGGCATCGATAGGCGATCGGCCGTTAACCCCTGCAGGAATGCACTACTACGACCTCCATTCTCACTCTGTCGCCTCCGACGACTCCCGCGCGACGGTGGAACAGTACCTGAAATGGATCGGCACGCTCAGGAAGCGCGGCATGAAGGTGGATGGTATCGTCCTCACTGAACATCGTCAGTTCTCCCTGGACGCGGATTACTCCGATTTGAGCGAGCAATTCGGTATCACCGTCTTACGAGGAGCGGAACTCGACACCCGCCACGGGCATTTCCTCGTCTACGGCATCTCCGACAAACTGGCAGGTGCAATCGATCCAACGGATGTTGCAATGGATCCATTTCAGCTAATGGAAACAGCGGAGGCGAACGGCGCAATCGCCATTCCCGCCCACCCCGGACGCGCCGGTATCGGCCTCGCCGCGTGGATCTCTGATGGAATAGAGTTCCCGCAGGTATCCATCGTCGAGCGCCTGAATGGCGGCAACCGACCGGAGGAAGCCGACACAGCCGAGAAATTGGTGGCGGAAAAAGGCTACTCTGGAATCGGCGGCAGCGATGCACACTTTGTCAGCGCCATCGCTCGCTGCCTCACGGCATTCGACTCACCGATCTCGTCCGAGGCGGAGCTTGTCGAGGCCCTGAGAGCATCGGAGTTCACAGCCGTCCGGCTGGAGGACACGCATGAGTAGCCTCTTCTTGGGGAACGGGAGGAACACGAAGTAATGACAACATCCGACGCGGCGGGGGCAGATGCGGCCACCCCGCAGATCACGTTCAATGAGGCCATATTGCATGTCGAACAGATGACGGGAGTCATTGAGTTGACGCAGGAGATGGTCGACCGTTATATCGAGCTAACCGGCATTCCCAGGATCGAACTGGGGGACGGTGAGCGGCAGGAAGCCCCCATGGCCATGCTCAACGTTTTCTTTACCAGGAACCAGGAACGGGGAGCAGACGTTAACTTGGAGGGCGCAACCGTCGGCCTCAACGCTGGGCGCGCCATTGAACTCCACGCCCCAATCTACGTCGGAGACCGCCTCAATCGCTACGCCGTACTGCAGGACGTCTACTCCAAGACCGGCCGCTCCGGCACGATGGCCTTTGAGGTCTGGGAGATACTCTTTCGCAACGATGCCGGCGAACTTGTCGCCCGCGCCCGCGACTCCATGGTCTATCGCGCGCCCGGCGTTCCGCCCGCGAGGAACGGGGAGGCGCAGTCATGACTGATATCCAGGTTCACGCGGACATCGGTGACGAGGTCCCGCCCATCGAATGGACGCCCGACACGTCATGGGTCAAGGACATGATGGCGCTCTCGGGCTGGCTCAATGACAACGACGCCGAGCGAGGCTCCATGAACGGACTCAGCCGGTTTACGGACGAAGAAACCGCCCGCAGTGAGGGCTTCAACAGCATGATCGTCCCCGGCAACCTCGGGATGACAGCCATGGAAACTGCCCTACAGCGTTGGCTGCCCAACGGCCGCATCGAAAAGCTCGACTGCGTGTTCCGCATGCCCGTCAACCAGGGCGAGACATACACCGCCACCGGAGTCGTCACCGACCGCCACGACGAGCCCGACCGTGTCATCCTTGAAATCGACGTATACCTACTGCGCGCAGACAACCAGCGCCCGCAGGGCGGCACCGCAGTCGTTACTATCGCGACAGGATGAACAGGAATCAACAGATCCCTACCCTGGGCAAAGCTGATCCAATAAGGAGGATTCAGGAATGGCAATCTACTCAATAAACGGCAAGACGCCTCAGGTTGATCCCACTGCGTGGATTGCCCCGTCGGCGAGCGTCATCGGTGATGTGGTAATCGGGCCCAACGTCAGCATCTGGTTCAACGCAACCCTGCGTGGAGATTCCGGCCGCATCACGGTCGGTGAGAACACCAACATCCAGGACGGCGCGGTGCTCCATGAGGAAACGACCATTGGCGCGAACTGCGTCATCGCCCACATGACCCTCGTCCATCACGTCAAGACCGGCGACAACGTCCTCATTGCCAACGCCGCAAAGTGCGTCGGCGCGCCCGGCCCCGCTGAAATCGAGATTGGAGACGGAGCAATCGTCGGCGCGGGCTCTCTTGTCACACCCGGCACCAAGATCGAGGCGAACACACTTGTGATGGGCAGCCCCGCCAAGCCCGCCCGTGAAGTTGATGACCGCTTGCGCGGCGTCCAGCAGGGCCCACTGCAGGCCTATCTCAAGAGCAAGGACGACTACAAAGGCGACTCATTCCAACAAATAGGCTAGGAGCCCTGCGCTGATCGGTACAGATAATCCGTCACGGCCAGGATCGCGTTATACAGGTATGCAATGTACTCGTGCAGCGGCAGATCGAGCGGCCTGATCTCCTCGCGCCGGTCTGCATACTCCTGCGAGCCAAGAGTCTCAAACGTCGCCCTGACGACAAGCTCATAGATCTCCCCGTCCGGGCAGACCACGATAGGCCCGCGATCCGGCGACTCCATCTCGCGAGGCTCCACCTCAATCGCCTCGAGGGGCGAATCGGGAAACACGGCCGGGAATCGCTCAATCTGGTCGATAGCGGCCAGAAGTGTCTCGCGCAAATCTCCAACGCTCCGCTGCAAGACGGAATCGCTTCGCGCCCGCAACGTTAGCGGATCGATGTGCGGCGATGGCGGGGTACCCTGCACCATTCTTCCTCCTGAAACGCTCCATTAAGTCCGCTAGCGTGTCGCAAGAAATCACGTCACGCCGGACTCACACGTCCGTGAAGAAAGTATAGCCGCGACCCGCCATTCCCTGTTCTGCCCGCAGGACCAAAACTCCCCGCACGAGCCTGGACGCAGCTTTGACCGCCTTTCAGCGAGCGACGTATCATGAATAGGTTGCGATCGTGCCCGGCAACGTAGCTCAGCGGCAGAGCGGGCGCTTCATAAGCGCTAGGTCACAGGTTCGAATCCTGTCGTTGCCACCACACGAGACACATGCCGTGGCACGCGACGGCAATAACCGTCGCCAAGAACCCGTCTCCGCGCGAGCTTGAACTGCGACGCGATGGAGAACGGAGCGGGCCGGGGCAAACGGTGGGCGGTTAGCTCAGCTGGTTAGAGCGCTTCCTTCACACGGAAGAGGTCACAGGTTCGAGTCCTGTATCGCCCACCATGTTGGTCTGTTTTGCGAACTGCGGCTTCCAGATCAAGCCCAGTCACCTTTGAAGCCCCAATCGGGCTATCCTCCGGCATGGGAACAGTGTAGTTGATCACCGCCTTGCCCGGGCTGACATTAATCCCCTTCACGAATGAGCGGATGAATGACCGCGTCTCCGTGATCTCGCTGGTGCGCAGGAATTCACCCATCTCCTTGGCGAACGCCGTGATGGTCTCCACCCGGTCGAGAATCTTGCGGCGTTCTGCGAGTCCGGCCCGCGCCTCATCGACAGCCGCTTCCAGTTGAGCCTGTCGTTCGCGGTGTTGCTTGATGCGAGGCGCAACGTCGATCAAGTCGAGTTCGGACGTTTCCACGGCCTCATACAGATTCTCAAGCCGTCGGCTCACCTCGCCCAACTCGGCGTCGGTCGTCTGCAGCGTCTGCCTTAGCGAGTGAGCTTCGCCGTCCATCTCCTCATCGAGCATGATGACCAAATGGCGGATGTTCTGTTCAGTCAGGACGTTGGTCCGCAGTTGGTCGATGATCAACTGCTCAAACCACTGGGAGTTGAGTCGCGGCGTCTCGCATGTACCGCTGCCCTTCTTGAGGAGGGTCTGGCAGACATAGTAGGTGTACCTGCCGCCCTTGGCCTCGGACGCGGTCATCAAGCTGCCGCACGTTGCGCATTTGAGGAGGCCGCTCAGAAGGTATGGGCTGGACGTGCGCCGAGGGTGCATCCACTTGGGTGCCCGCGTTTCGAGCAGCCTTCTCACACGCCGAAACTCCTGTTTCTCCACGATGGCGGGGAAGGCGTCCTCCAGACGAATCACATCGCCTTTATCTCTGGCAGTGAGACCCCACACGAGCGTGCCCGTATATACCTCATTGGACAACGTGGCGACGACGCTCGTCTTCCGCCATTGCTTGCCCTTGGGAGACCGCACCCCCTCGGCGTTTAGCTCCTTGGCAATGTCGAGGGAGCTCTTGCCGCGCAGAGCCATGTCGAAAATCCGCCGGATAACTGCATCTGCGGGAGGGTCGATCTCAAGCTTGGGCCGCTTCTTGCCATTGTCATCAACCATGACCTTGCGATAGCCGAGGGGGATTTGCGGCGACACCCAGAAGCCGCGCGATGCGGCCTCGCGCATACCGCGCATGACCTCCTGTCCCAGGTTCTCCGAATAGAACTCATCGACGCTCTCGATGATTCCTTCCATCAACTTGCCCAGCGGGCTTTCGTCGGCGTGCTCAGTGATTGAAACAACCCTGATGCCCCGCCGCCGAAGCATCGACTTGTACGCGACAGAGTGCTCCCTCTTGCGGGTGAACCGCGAGAATTTCCAGACAAGGATCTCCTTGAACGGCGCGTGCGGTCGCGTGGCATCATCGATCATGCGCCGGAACTGCGGCCGCTGCGAGTTCCGCCCGCTTTCAGCCTCGTCGATATACTCCCCCGCTACGACGTAGCCGTTCTTCGAGGCGTAATCCCTGAGTGCTCGCAACTGTGCCGACACCGACAGGTCAACATCCTGCCGTTCGCTCGACACTCTTGCGTAGAGCGCAACGGCTGTTTGCGCGTCGTTTTCACTTCTTGCAATTAACTGATTCTTCATGACGAGATTCCTTAGAACTGGGTTCGTACGTCTGAGCTATATCATACTTGTCATAACTACATGGGCGCAGTCAAGGGTTCTTGCGCTGGAGCAAAGAACGTGTTCGCAAATGTTCACACTTATGGATCTAGATAACAGGCGATGGAGTACCCACTCGCCCAATTTCGGGGCTTGCCTTTATTCCCGAAATCTCGGGGAATCTGGTGCTAGGATTCCCTGACAATCACGTCCGGCGTGTCGTTGGCGGGGGAGTTGACTAGCGTCGACACGGGGTAGGTTTCCATCGCGTCCGGTGGATAGGGGATCAAGAGGCTGCTCAGATCTGCGGCGTCCTCTATCGAGTGGCCGAGCCAGGCGGCCTCGTGCTCCCGCGGGAGGATGACGGGCATTCGGTCATGGATGGGGCGCATGACGTCGTTGGGCGTCGTGGTGATGATCGTGCAGGAGTTGATCAACACGCCCTCCGGGTTTGTCCAGGTTTCCCAAAGGCCCGCGAAGGCGAAGGGTTCTCCGGTCGTCATCAGGATGCGCATAGGCTGTCTTGCCTTGCCACTGCCCGTCCATTCATAGAAGCCGTCCGCGAGGATGAGGCAGCGGCGGTGGCGTAGTGCCGTGCGGAACATGGGTCTGTCCGCCAGGGTTTCAGCCCGCGCGTTGATGGCACGGTTGCCGATGGACATGTCCTTCGCCCATGAGGGAATCAGGCCCCACCGCATATGTTCTGCGACGTTGTGGCCGTCCTCCCAACGCACCGTCAGGACGTTCTGCGTGGGCGCGATGTTGAAGCGGGGCGCATAGTCGGTTATGAGATTATCGAAATCAAACCGCAGCTGCAGGGCGGTCAGGTCGCTGATCAGGCTGTATCGTCCACACATCTCCCCACTCCCTGCGCCGATTATAGGCTCAGTGCCAGTCGTGAGCGTTTGGCATGGGGACATCGGTGTTGATGGCACGGATTTCCGAGGCGATGATGTTCGTCGTGCCGTCCCAGCGAGAGACAACACCGCGCGCCATAATAACGCGGTTGCGCAGGGCACGCCGGGATCGCGCGAACACGTCCTTCCAGAGAATGAGTTGTACGTCGCCGCACTCGTCCTCGATGGTGACGAAGACGGTGCCGTCTCGCCCGCGCGGATGCTGCCGGGCAATCGGCCAACCGGCAACGAGCACCTCCTGATCCTCAGGCATGTTGTACACGTCTGACGTTCGCAGGACGTGGTCGTTTAGCGTGGAGCGCACAAATTCCATGACGTGGCCGCGCGGGTAGATGCCCATGACGCGATACTCGCCAACCATCTTCTCGTATTCCAAAAAATCCTTGAGTTGAGGGGTGACGTGGTCAGTGGTTGCGGCGAGAGTGCGCTGACCGCTCCTGAGTGGGCGGTTGGCAAGGCCAACATCCCACAAGGCCTGTCTGCGGTTGGACGAGACATCATCGAACGCGCCCGCCATCACGAGCGATGCGGCAGCCTGCGGCGTGATGCCCGTTCTGCTCACAAGGTCGGCGGGACTGCCGTATCGGCCTCGCGCCTCCCGCTCTTCAACGATGGCGCGCGCCGCCGCCTCGCCAACATCCCTAATAAAGCCAAGGCCCAGCCGCACTGCTCCACCCTCCGAGATACATAGGGCTTGGCTGCGGTTCACGCAGGGATTGAGGAACGGGACGCCGAAGCGCCGCGCATCCTGCTTGAGGGTCTCCATCGGGTAGAAACCCATCGGCTGGTTGTTGATGAGGGTCACAAAGAACTCCAGGGGGTGGTAGCGCTTGAGCCACGCGGCTTGATAGGCAGTGATGGCGAATGCGTGGCTGTGGCTCTCCGGAAACATGTAGTGGCCGTTGACCTTGCCGAAGATTTTCTCCGCGATATCGTCCGGCACGCCGTTGCGACGCGCTCCCTCAAGGAATCGCTGCCAGTGCATCTCAATCAGGGCGGCATTGTTGGGACGACCAAAGGTGCGGCGTATCTCATCCGCCTCCGCCGTCGTGACGCCGGCAACGTCCGCCAGCAACTGCACCACCTGCTCCTGCCAGACGATGATGCCGTAACCGCGCTCCAGCGCCCGCTTCTCCAGCGGATGATCGTAGTCCCACTTCGCACCATGCCGGTATCGCTCCACGAACTGGCTGACGGAACTGCCCTGCACTCCCACACCAGGCCGAATCAGCGCGACCTGGTAGGCAAGGTCAAGAAGATTACGCGAGCGGAGTCGCTGCGCCATCTTGAGCTGGGCCGGTGATTGCAGCAGGAAGATACCTTTGGCACGTCCCTCGTTGATCATGTCATAGACGTTGTCATCATCCGGCTCCACGCGGCTAAGGTCGGGACGGCTGCCCGTCCGCTGCTCGATGAGATCAAGCGACTGCTCCAACTGGTCGAGAACCGGCAACGAGAGGAGATCGATCTTGGCGACGTTGGCGTCAGCGATGGTGTCCTTGTTCCAGTCCATGATGTAGCGCCCCACGATCGCCCCCTCCCGGATGGGCGTCATCTCCGAGATGGGCGAGCTGCTGAGGATCATGCCGCCGACATGCTGGCCAAGGCTGCGGGGGGCGTCCATGAGCTGGGGAGCGAGTTCAATCAGTTCCCGCCAACCCTGCGACTCAACACGGTCCTTGTAGGCGGGTAAACGGAGCATCTCCTCTTTGAGGTCATCGGCATGGTGGGAGTGGAGTTGCTTGGAGAGGAGGGTGAGGTCTTCTTTCGGGAGGCCGAGAGCCTTGCCAATGTCCTGGATGATGCCCTTGACGGAGTAGGTGCTGATCGCGCCGGTGAGCGCGGCGTAGTCCGGGCCGTAGCGTCGATGAACGCGGGTGATGAGCTCGTCGCGCAGGCCGCGCGGGAAATCGAGATCAATGTCCGGCAGCATGGACATGTCCTCGGAGATGAACCGCTCCAGCGTCAGGTCCCACTTGATGGGATCGATGTGGCTGATGCCGATGAGGTAACCGACCAACAGCGCAACGGACGACCCGCGCCCCCTGCCCGGCGGTCTCTCCTCCAACGGGATCTCCGGCGGCGTCAGCTCGCGCTCTTCCATGATCTGCTGGGCCAATAGAACAATGTCCCGGTACAGCAGCAGGAAACCGGCGATGCCGTGCCGCTTGATGAGACTGAACTCTTCATCGAGTCGATCCTGCACGCGCTGCGAGATGCCGCCGTAACGTCGCATTGCCGCTTCGAAACAGAGGCGTTGCAGATAGCTGTCCGTGGTGTAGCCCGCCGGCACGTCCGGCTCCGGCAGTTCGTAGTTGATGCTGTCGGCCAGGTTGAAGTCGCACTGCTCGGCGATGCGGCGCGTTACGTCAATGATCCCCGGGTACTCCCTCTCAAAGAGCCGCGCCATCGCGTCGTGGGGCTTCAGATGGAAGTGGTGATTTGGGCGAATATGCGGGAGGGCCTGGTCGATGGTGGTGTTGTGCTTGGCGGCAACGAGCGCATGTTGGAGGCGGTATCGCTCCGGCGCGTGGTAATGGACATCATTCGTGGGAACGAGGCAGACCCCCGTGTCCCTGGCGAGACGCGCAAGCTCGCGGTTCCGTGTAGTATCTCCACGAATGAGGTTCTGCTGCAACTCCACGAACACGCCGTCTGGCCCGAACCAATCCAAGTAGTCGCGCAGGAGTTTTTGAGCGTCGTCATGCCGTCCACTCAATGCAAGGCGGGAGAGTTGGCCGTCGCGCCCACCCGCGATAAGCACGACGCCCTCGGCGTGATCGAGCAGATGGACGGGATCAAGACGCGGCTCACGGCGGTCCACGGAATTGGCGAGCGTAAACAACCTTGAGATGTTGGCGTAGCCCTGCTTGCTCTTGGCCAGCAGCGTGATGCGGGAGCCGTCGCAAAGGGTCAACTCGCCGCCAGTGATGGGCTTCACGCCGAGGCTCTTGGCCAGCCGTGCGAATTCCAGCGCACCGCAGAGGTTCGTGTCGGTCAGCGCGAGCGCGTCATAGCCGTACTCCTTGGCCTGTGCCAGCAGTTCATGGACATGCGACGCTCCCTCCCCAAAGGAATAAAAACTCTTGGCGTGCAACTCAGTGTAGGGTGATGTCATGACGCGGTAGCTCTTAAGGCACGTGCTGATACCAACAGTCGTCGCGCCGGTCCCGGAACAGAATCAGCTCGCGGCCATCCTCTTGGCTGACGCGGTAGTAGGTCCTAGTGAGCGGCTGCGGCAGCCACCAGAGATCGAAGCTCCACCGATCTTCGATGTGAGCGATTCTGTGCCATTTATTGCCCAGTTGCACGGCCAGCGGTTGACGGTTTGGGCCTTCCCGCACAGCCAGCGCAGCGGGCATTGCCAACGGAGTCGCGTCATCACCTGTGAAGGAATCGATGGGGACGCGGAGGGCGCGCATCTCCGGCGCGGGGTGCCACGGCGCGACATTCAGTACCTGATAGAGAGCACTACCACCCTTGAGGTGGGCGCGGAGCCCCCTGCCCGCCTCCAGCAGCCGCTCACGTCGGTCACGCCGATGGTCATATAGCAGGCCCATCTGCATTCCCGTATCGCCGCTCAGGTCGCTCAGAGTGACGCTGACTTCTTCGACGGGCGCAAGCGGGTGATCCTGCGCCATCCGCGTCGCAATGATCTCCGATGCGCGCTCCCATGTACCGGCGGGTTGCTTGAACCGCACCGTCCGCTCCCACGTGGGAGCGTTGAGCAGAAGGCAGTGGAGCGTGACGGCTCCGGCGTAACGTCCGCGCATTCGCGGCACGGTATATGCCCGTTTGAGGAGGGCGTCTACCGTGACGGTGACGAGTTCCAAGGACCTCGACGCGAACGGCAACGACATGCGCTCCGAGACGGATTCCTCATATGCGAGGGGGATCAGTGGGTTGTCGTCGCTGCCGTGCGAAAACTGCCACGCAGCGCCACCCTCTACGCCAAACTGGTCAATAAGCGCAGCTTCGGGCATCGCGGCAATGTCGCCCAGTGTGCGAAGGCCGAAGCGGCGAAGGCCTAGGCGAGTTTCTTCCTTTACCGGCAACAAGTCAACGGAGCACAGGGACAGGAACTCCGCCGCGTCGGGCGGGACGGTAGTGACGCCGAGTTGGGGGGCGGCGGTGGCGGCGGCGAATGCAGGGAACTTCCCCTCACCGACCCCAATCCGCGCCTGCAGGTAGTTCGGGACCACCTGGTGCAACGCGGCGACCAGCGCGTCCTCGCCGCCATACATCTCATCCAGTCCCACCATTCGCACGTAGGCTGTTCCAAGGCCCGCACCCTCAACCTGGTCGCTGACCTGTTGCAACGCGGTGAGGGTTTGCCGGAAGACACTGCGATAGGTTGGCTCGTCTGTCTCAAGGATTAGGGTGTCCACCTGCTGCGAGAGCGCCTGTTCCGGCGTCATGCCGATTCTGATTCGGGAGGCAGCAGGCGAGTAGTCGACAACGAGGGGCTTTTTCTGACCACGTGCGACGATCACGGCAGGCCGGTCTGCTACATCCGGCCGCCTCCTCATCTCGACCTTCGCTCTCAGATGCGTAATGAGCACACAGGCAACCCGCATCGTTCCCCCCACCGTTCGACTGGTAAGGGGCAGAGTAAAAGAACGTGCGTTCTTGTGTCAAGGATGCTGAGATATTAGCGTAAGGATCGTGTTACGGTCGGCTGATCACCGTGCGTTACAAGGCTTGCTATCCCTGGTACGTCGTTATACCGGATTCAAAGTCTAATTCCGCGCCCGCTGCCACGTCAGGCCACTCCATTGCTTCATCGACAGTGAATTGCGCGGCATCTGTCCCGTTGATTGAATGCTCGACATCCTCATTACCGGATTCCGCCGGGATGCAGCGTCTCGTGAACTACCTCATGCAACAGCCTGTCGAAGTCCAGGGCTTCGGTGACGCGGAGATTGGCCTCGCTCAGGCGGGATGGGTGGTTCTGCAGATCCGCTATCTCTCACATCAGTTCGTCTGATCGGTCCACATAGTTGCCTCGATGCGGACATGCGGGCATCTACATTCCTTCCATTTTAGGTGCCGCATAATTGGGTGCCAACGGAGGCAATCTTACAGAGTTCTCCAAATCGTCATAAAAAGTCATGAGTTATCATCAAAAAATGACACATCAGTTACATGTATTTTGGTAGGCTGACTCAATATAGCCGCAAGAGTACGGGTTCCTCTACACCAGAAGCTGGCCCGGTAAAGAGTCACATGATGATGAGCAGACGATTCTGGATTGTGGATCCCTTTCAGGCGCTAGGCGTGTTGGCAGTCATCCTGCTCATCGCAGCGGGCGTGCTGCTAGGTGTGGGGGGTTTGTTCCGCGCTGATGCGCAAGTGTCAGGCCTTGCAGGGTCAATTTCCATAAGCGGCGCGTCATCAATCACAGAGGGCAGTTCGTCCAATTACAGGATCCGCGCATCGGGGATGGGGTCGATCTACTATTACTATCACGTCGAGATTCAGGCGACGGGGCAGTTGGGCAGCAACTCAGGCTGCACAGGTAGAACCTCCTGGAGTTTAGTGCCGTCAAGCTCGTCAGCTTCGAGAACCGTTACTCTGTATGGGTGTTCCGCAGGCAGTGGAAGCGTGGAGGCGCAGCTGTTATTCACGTCTCCCGACGGAGAGGGCACCTCCACAGTCGATACTGCTTCCAAGAGCGTCACGATCAATGCGCCCACGGCCACACCCGAACCAGATACACCCACACCCGAACCACCTCCAGACACGCCCACACCTGAACCGCCAACAGCTACGCCCACGCCTGAACCGCCAACAGCTACGCCGACTCCGACCCCACTGCCCAGGCCGGCAACTCCAAGCGGTGTTACCGTGACGCGACCGTCCACCGACGGACCCTCATCCGTTCGGGTCAGTTGGAGAGCCGTCTCCAACGTTGCGAAGTATCGCCTCCAGCGCAGCACCTCAAAGAGCGGCTACTACACGACAGTCAAAAACATCACCCGGGATAGTAGAGGCAATCTCGCCACGTCGGACACGCTTGATGCTCCATGCGGTTCGATCACGTACTACTTCCGTGTGACCGCGTATGGCGATGGCGAGAACACCGCGGCCAAATGGGGGCGGTCTTCGACGGGGGTACGCGCACCGAGTTGTCCGCTCGCCCCCACCGGCGTAACCGTGACACGGGCCCCTGAGCACGGCACTTCGATCGTCTTGGTGAGGTGGGGCGAGGTTATCGGCGCTTCTACGTATCGCATCCAGCGAGGGACGTCAGAGGACGATGATTCAACGTTCGCGATCCCAGATCCCTTCATTCCGCAGGATCATGGGGGCGTCGGTGACAGCGGCCCACCTTCTCCGAAGTATTTCTCAGCACCATGCGACCAGACATACTATTTCAGAGTGGCGGCATATGGTGACGGAAGCACATATGATTCCTATTGGGGCGAATACTCCTCTGCGGTTGCTGCGCCCGACTGCCCGCCGCCTCCCGCCCCGACCGGCGTCGCCGTCACACGAACCGCGGGTACCGAACCGCCCGACGATCCCGCGGAAGTCGAGGTCAGTTGGAACGCCTTCCCCAGCGCCGCCAGGTATCGTGTCGGGCGCAAGGCAGAAGGGAGCACGTACTACACAATAGTCAAGACCATAACTGAAGATGACGACGGGAATCTCGCCACGTCCGTCAGGCTCGATGCGCCCTGTGGAACAGACACCTTCGACTTCCGCGTGGCCTCATATGGCGATGGGGAGCACTACGCGGAAGATTGGGGCGAGTCCTCGACAGGTGTCGCAGCGCCGACCTGTCCGCCCACACCGGGCGGCGTCTCGGTGTCTCGATCCGCGACTGAGGGTCCAACCGTCGTCGATGTGAACTGGACCCACGTGACCGGCGCCTCCGTCCATCACGTCCAGCGAGGGACGTCCAGAACCGACAAGTCGACGTTCATCACCGCTCCACGGCATACCTCGCAAGGTGAGGAGGGCGCTTCCGGCACCGCCACGTCATTCCATTACAAGGCGCCGTGCGACCAAACATATTATTTCCGAATTGCCTTGAAGGGCAACGGCACCACGTATGACAGCTACTGGAGCGAGTATTCGTCCGCGGCCACCGCGCCTGACTGCCCGCCGCCCCCCGCCCCGACTGGCGTCGCCGTCACCCGGACCGCGGCCGACGAACCACCCGACAATCCCTCGTCCGTCGAGGTGAGTTGGTATTCCTTCTCCAGCGCCGCCAGGTACCGCGTCCAGCGCAGCACCTCACGAACCAGCGGCTACTCGACAGTCGAGACGTTCACCGCAGATGACAACGGTAATCTTGCCACGTCCGGCACGTTCGACGCGCCATGCGGGACCGCATACTACTTCCGCGTCGCTGCCTATGGCGATGGCGAGACCCGCGGGGAGGCATGGGGCGAGTATTCGACTGGTATCAAAGCCCCGACCTGCCCGCCCGCACCCTCAGGCATCTCGGTGACGCGGTCCGGGAGCGAGGGCCCGACCGTCGTTGATGTGAACTGGACCCACGTTTCGGGCACGCCCACGCATCACGTCCAACGAGGAACATCGGTGACCGACGAGTCGACGTTCAGCGACGCTCCCCGACACACCCCGCAAAATCAGGGAGGCGCTTCCGGCACGGCTACGTCATTCCACTACAAGGCTCCGTGCGACCAGACATACTATTTCCGCATCGCCTTGAAGGGCGACGGCACGCCGTACGACGAATACTGGGGCGAGTACTCTTCCGCGGTCGCCGCCCCCGATTGCCCGCCACCTCCTGCGCCAACCGGCGTCGCCGTCACGCGAACCGCGGGCAGCGAGCCGCCTGACGATCCATCGGAGATCGAGGTAAGTTGGTATTCCTTCTCCAGCGCCGCCCGGTATCGTGTCCAGCGCAGTACCTCACCGAACAGCGGCTACTCCACCGTGGGCACGTTCACCGAGGATGCCAACGGCGATCTCGCCACGTCAGGCGCGTTCGACGCGCCCTGCGGGACCACGTACTACTTCCGCGTTGCCGCCTATGGCGATGGCGAGAATCGCGGAAAAGCATGGGGCGACTATTCGGATGGTATCGCAGCCCCGAACTGCCCGTCCACGCCTAGCGGCGTCTCGGTGACCCGGTCAGCGACCGAGGGCACGACCATCGTCGACGTGCACTGGACTCACGTGTCCGGCGCGCCCGTGGTATATGTCCAGCGCGGGACCTCTCAGACCGACGACTCGGCATTCACGGAAGCACCCCGGCATACCCCCCAAGGTGAGGAAGGCGCTTCCGGCACCGCCAGATCCGACCATTACCTGGCACCCTGCAACCAGACGTACTATTTCCGACTCGCCGTGCGCAGCACTGGCAACCAGTATTGGAGCGAGTACTCCTCAGCGGCCGCCGCACCCGATTGTCCGCCGCCTCCCGCGCCAACCGGCGTCACCGTCACGCGAACTGCGGGTGACGAACCGCCCGACGATCCCTCGGAAGTGGAGGTGAGTTGGGACGCCGTCGCCAACACGTCCCAGTACCGCGTCCAACGCAGCACCTCTCTAAATGGCACATACGCGACAATCAGCACGATCACCAAGGATGCCGACAATAATCTCGCAACGTCCGGCACCTTCGATGCCCCCTGCGGCACCACGACCTACTATTTCCGCGTGGCTGCCTATGGCGATGGCGAGACCCGTGGGGAGTCATGGGGCGACCCGTCGGATGCTGTTCAAGCGCCAACCTGCCCCCCCACGCCCACCGGCGTCTCGGTGACCCGGTCCACGACCGAGGGGGCGTCCGTCGTTGATGTGAGCTGGACCGATGTGACCGGCGCGTCTGTGCATCACGTTCAGCGAGGAACATCGGCAACCGACGAGTCTACCTTCATCTCTGCGCCCCGGCACACTCCGCAGGATCAGGAGGGCGCTTCCGGCACCGCCAAGTCCAACAACTACCAGGCGCCGTGCGGCCAGACATACTATTTCCGCGTTGCCTTGCGTGGTGACGGCACCACGTATGATTCCCACTGGGGCGAGTATTCAACGCCCGTCGCCGCGCCCGCCTGTCCCGAGCCGCCGGACCAGGTGGATCAGCCAACACTCACAACCGGCCATGCGAGCATCGGCGTCACGTGGACCGCTCCCTCTCCCGGCACCTCTCCCATAGAGCGGTATGAGGTTCAGCACAAGGTCTCCACGGCGACCTCGTGGACCGGCGCGCCGCAGGTAACCGACACCAAAACCACCGTCTCGAGCCTCACGAACGGAAGCGCCTACGAAGTCCAGGTGCGAGCGTGCAGCTCCGATGGCTGCAGTGATTGGTCGATCTCGGCAACCGGCACGCCGAGGGCCCTACAGGTCTCCATCTCCGCGAATCTCGACAAGCCGAAGCCGGGGCAGACCGTGACCCTCACCGCGATCATCTCCAACCCGCCCATCGGAGCTTCCGCCCCTTCGTACCAATGGAATACAAGTGGTTGGTGGCGTCCCGATTCCAATTCCTCCACGGACAGGCATCTTTCAGACCGTCCCTCTACCTTGACGCACAGGGTGAGAGTTACGTACAGCTCGGGTGTGACGGCAACGTCTGACCTGTTCACGCTCAGGTGGGCATATCCCCCTGCTCCGCCACCGACGCTGCGCGGCACCGTCCAGCCCACAACGATGAGTCTCTCGTGGGACGCCGTCTCCGGTGCGGCGAAGTATCAGGTTCAGTACAGAACCTCCGGCGGCACCTGGAGCACCCCCACGGAAACCACCACCACGTCGCTCACCGTGAGCTCTCTTACGAGCGATACGATGTATGAGTTCCGGGCACGATCCTACGGCAACAACACAACCCATGCCGCCGAATGGGGCGACTGGTCCCATTCCCTCGTCTCCACTACCGGCGTCCCACCCACACCCGACCTGAACAGGGCGTATGCCAAGACGGCGACCAGCGTCACCTTCTCGATCGACAGGGTCGACGGCGTCGGTTCGTACCAGATCCGTCACCGCACGGACAGTGTGCAGACGTGGACCGAGGGCACTGAGATCACCATTCCCGCTACGGGCGACATCACCCACACCATCACAGGGCTCACCGCGAACACCGGGTACCACTTCTCCCTCCGGCTCCGCGGCGACGGCACCCACTATGTCAAGGAAGTCGGCGGCACGAAAAGCTGGAGCCAGTGGTCCGCCGACGTCCAGGAGTCCACACCCCTTGTCACCCTCAGTATCTCCGGCGAACGATCTCCCCTCTACGAGGGTGAGCAGATAACCCTCACCGTCACCGCCGACGACCTCCCAACAACCGGCTCCTATGAGATCGAGGTCAAGGCCTACGGCGCGGAGGGCGGCGAGAGCAGCACGACCGACTCCGACCTCGGCTTCAACTCCACCTGCTCCGACGTCGAGGAGTCCGAGGACGTCAATGCTGCGGGGAAGACGATCCACACGGCGACGTTCACCCTCCACGCCTGCGCTTTCGAGAACAATGGCGGCGGCTTCGTCATCGCCACGTTCCTCGATTCGAACGATAACGTTGTCGCGGGAGATTGGGTCTACCTTGAGGTCAGGCCCGTCACCGTCTCCATCTCCGCCGATAATCCTTTCCCCATCACCACTGGGACGACGGCCGAACGTAAAGTCACCCTCACAGCCGGAATGGATGGACCAGTGGGCACGACGTTCAACTACTATCATTGGCAGACGCCAGCACTCGACGACGAGGTGTGCACCAATGTCCAAAACGCCACATCGGCTACACACGAGCTGAATCCCACATCGGCAACAACCAAGTCAATTCGCGTCATCGTCAAGGAAAACTCGGCGGACACGGACTGTTACTTCTCGGAACCTGTCTATGTAACGTGGAACCTTGGCTCAACTTTACGTGAAATTACTGATGCCTTGGCTGCCAACTTCGTGACGCCAACAGCCACACCCGATCCCGGCCCCTCCGGGCAAGCGGACAAACTTCCGCAGCACAGGAAAGTCTTGCTTGACAAAGAATCGGCGTTGCTCACTTGCACGACCGGGAGTTCCGACGGCTCTTTCACCGCCCTCATGACAGGGTACGAGGTAGGTAGCCCTCTGGCTGCCTTGCTTGAAACTGAGGACGACCCTACCACTCTAGATGTTGTTGAGGGCTGCAAGGGAGACTTGGATACGGCATGGACGGCAATCGAGTCATCATTCTCAACGACTCTCACCACCATCCGCACCACCGGCACGAACGCTGCAGCCATCGACGCCTTCCTCGCCAGTAAGCCGGGACAATCATTCATCACCTACATAACGAGCCAAGTACAGATAAAGCAATCGATCCAGGACTTTATCGTTCCAGCAGCCAGCATCTTGGCGAATGAGCCGGCTGTTCAGGGCAACACGGGTGGGAATTCAGGGGGGAATGGAGCCAATGGGCAGGGAGAGGACCAAGTTGGCATATGTCTCCGTCGTGCGGGCATAGGCGCGGCCGACGACCCGAGGAAGGCGACACTCCAACAGAGGCTGGATACTCTCAACTGCCTCACCTTCCAGACACCGCACAGTTTTTGGATCGACTTGGCGCGGCCTATAGTGGACTCTAACGCCAACTCAACGCTGCTAGACACTTACAAGGAGAAGGTCGTTGATCCGGATGACACAGACGAGCAGAAGGAAGGTATGTGGCTTGATGGACAGGATTTCGAATGCACATGGGAGACTGACATCAGAAGCTTCATCTCAACCGCCATACGCATCTTTCTCCCCCCCCCGAATAATGTTGATCTAAATCACAATGCAGCACAAATAGCAGGCTGCCTTAAGCATGATCTTGCATTCGGTAGCTTACGCCTCATTGACAACTCAGCGGCAGGAGATGACCCGGACAGTGCCTGGAACCCGAGGAACAAACATCTGTCAGACTCGCTCTTCTACGCTGATGCAGTTTGCTTGGATAAATTGGGTTCAGAAAGACGCGATTGCTTGGCCAATACGACGGAATTCTGGAATTCGACATCGATTTCTTGGCTCAGCAGCGAGGCTGCTCAACGTACTTGGGCAGTAGCCCAATTTAACAATAAGGGATGGCCCATTACACGGGAACACATCACTGACGCTGCGCAAGAACCGCGATACAAGGTCTGTGCGGAGCCGCTACCCCGGATAGATACGACTTCTCTTAGGGCTCACATTGGTGATGAATACATAACCGTAAGCTGGACTCTGATTCCCAGTTGCGTCAATGAGGAGATTGACAAGGTTATCCTGACGGGCCCAGTGCTTAGAGCGACTCGCAACATAGAGAGTGAAGTTACCACCACGCCCGCACTTAGTACCAAGATCAAGAAACCTGCGTATTTTAGCAGTAGAGGTGTTCGTTTGGGGCACGCATTTATCTTCCCAGCCCGCCGCGTCTATGGGTCTCACGAGTTTGATCAAGACGACTTCCATGTCGTGATTGTAGAGTAGAGTGATGCTGCTGGATGCGGTGCGTTTCCTTATAGTGCCGATCATCTTACTTTCACCAATTCTTGTTTTAGCGCTTGTTGGGCTAATCTGGGCCCCCGCAGCGGGAACTATCACTGCATGGCTTGCGCGCAAGGATGGTATGCCTGTCTTGAGGGCATTTGTGGGCGGCGCTGTTGCGTCAATTGCCCTTCTTCTGCCATGGTGTTTCCTCACAGCCAATTTCTTAGAATGGCGTTCAGCCGCTCGTCTTGCCGAGATATCCTATAGGTTAATCATTGTGTTGTGGATTGTATTCCCACTGGCTCTTTTTGCTTTATTTTATGGCTTTTTTGTTGTCATTGCGGTGTTGCTTTCCGTTTGGGCAGATCGAAGCGATGGATTGATGCTTTCCCTATTTTTCGGAGTGCTCGGTATAGCCGCTACTTTAATGCAGATTGCTATGTGGAACAAAGAAAGACGATGGGTGTCTGGCGCCAAACAGGGGGACGATACCTATTTGCCGGGAAGAGTGACGGCAGTGCCTCTAAGGCATTTGGGGCCATCCGCAGGAGCCCTACTATGGAGCGTAGTAGCGCCTACCCTATTAGTTTCCAGTGTTTATTTGCTGGTCAATACTACTTAGGACGCTGCTAAGTTTTTCGCTCAATACTATGGCCGATAACCCCTGCCTCATCACCACCCGTACAACGAGAGAGCGTGATGTCGAAGAGTCCGAGGATGCCACTTCGGAGGCGACGGCCCACACGGCGACATTCACGCTCCACGCCTGGCGACTTCGAGAATAACGGCGGCGGTTTCGTGACCGCCCGATTATCGATGCGGAGGACAACTTGATCACGAGAGACTGGGCCTACCTCGGAGTCAGGTCCATCACCATCTCCGTCACCACCGATAAACCCTTCCCCATCGCCACAGCAACAACGACAGAGCGCAAAGTGACTGTCGCCAGGGACGTGGATGGACCGGCGGGAATGAAATCATGAGCAACATAGCGAATTTCTTGCGAACGGAAGCCCAACAAAAGCGAACGATTCATGCTGATTAGCTCGAATCAACGGGATTCCCCCTTGCCGACGGGCAAGGGGCTCTTTACGCTTTTGGTGTAGTACATATGTACTATTTGAACTTTTGAGGCTGCCCCTCAGACCCAGTACTCGAAAGGGGGTGCAGGTATGCCGAAGACTGAACACTGCGGGGGCTATGAATTGAACCCCGATCAACAGCAAATCGTGGACGACGGTCTCCGAAATCTGGCCCGTATGATTGTCCGGCGGTTTCACCAAGATGCCGCGTCGGCAAGGCAACAGGATACTGAGCGGCCGGAGGGCGACTGATGACCGACGGCCCGCGTCGTTCCCTCGTCAGGATCAGGATCAAAGAGGTCTACGACCTTATGAATCGCCTGAACCTGACACAGAAGAGCCTGGCGGAACTCGCCGGCCTTTCGGAGAGCCATCTCTCCGAGGTACTCAGCGGCACCCGTCGTCCCGGTCCCCGGACACGGCGGCGACTACAGGAAGCGTTCGGGGTCGACTTCGACGACATCTTTGAAATGGATGACGACGATGACGCGTAAGAACACCCCGCCCGTCCACCTCGTCTTGCCGGATCCGCGCGTGCCCGACGACTTTGGAAACAGGCTGGACGCGTTGAAGGCGGAAAGCGGCCTCACTTGGGAGGGGATGAGCGATTGCATCGGCGTTGACCTGCGCCAGTTGCATCGATGGCGATTGGGGACGGCTCCGAGCGGGCATGCCCTATTCTCTCTATTCCTGTTTGCCTCGCGGGTGCAGGGCGGCCTCCGCATACTGTTGGCCAAACCGGCCCCTGAACGACCCTCGACAGCCTCTGCATCCGGCGCAGTGGCCCAACTGCCCTTGGATTCTGCACCGATGGCCAAAAGAAGGGATGTGCCGTATGGAGGACCAAGCCGTCTCAACTGAGGAACAACCGGACTTCCCGACCCGCCTTCGGGCGTTCAGGAAGCTGACCGGCATGTCAAATGCGGAGATTGCTCGGCGGATTGAGGCGCCCGTCGACCTCGTCAGGAGCTGGCAGCGGGGAAGGATTCCGCGCGGAATGGCGCTTCTCAACCTCATGGTGTTGGCGTCGAGGATTCCCGACGGTATGGACACGATGTTCCCTGTCATCGCGGCCGATCTCAGAGCGCTGGACGCGCGTCGCGAGAAACTACATGGCGGCGCGTGAACAGAGACGCTATTCGCACCGCTTCGAGTTTCCCGAAGACTTTCCTCAGCGAATCAAACGGTTCAAGGAAAGATCGGGGCTCTCATGGGGCGGGCTGGCCCGGCAGTTGGGCGTAACTCCTTATCGGCTCCGGGAGTGGCGCAGGGGCGTGAAACCCGACGCCAGGAATTTCATGCGTCTCCTCACAGTCGCACACGCACTGGGCCTCGTGGACGTGCTGCTGAGCCCGGCGGAGCACGAGGTCACCGGACGCTCAGGGGAATCCGAACTCCCGAGCGAACCATCTCCTCACCCGCAATCCGTCCGAAGTGGGGCACTATGACCTTGTCTTCGACCACGATAAGCACCGTAGGAGCGACCCCGTGGTCGTCCAGGGGTCTCTTTGTCGAGTAGTAGCGGAGATAGGGAGCCAGGCGCTCCCGCATCGTGCTCGGTCGGACCGCGCGACGCTCCCATTCCAGGAAGTATGCTTTGGTCTCGTCGCCACGGCGGAGCATGAAGAATGCATCAGGATGGACGGAGCGTTGACCGTTTTCGTACCTGAAGTAGCGAGAAGCGCGGTGCGGCGGGTCCAGTTGAACGACCTCCCATCCACTCTTCGAAGCCGCGGAAACCGTGGACGCGAGATAGGTGTGGACGGCGTCCGTGTGTTCAATGTGGCGAAGCAGCTGGCGCAGGCGTCGTCCCGGCACGTCTCGCCAGTCGACAGGCGTTCCTAGTGCGATGGACCCCATGCTCCACCTACGTTGGGCAACACCGACGGACGTGCGATCACGCCGCGCGATGAGGGCAAGCGCACGATCCGTCGGAACGAGCCGACGCCCTTTCAGGTCGATTTCAAGCACCAGCTCCGCTGCGTTCAGGCGTGAAAGCACTTGAGAGATTCGGGCCGGGCTGAGGCCGAGCAGCAGCCGCAGATTCTGAGGAGATATCCCCGGCCAGTCGGCCAGCATATCCAAAACGCGTTTGTCCGCGGGCTGTAGGGCGGACGGCAGGAGGTGGGGAGGAGTCTCTGACAGGGCAGTGCCGGTGGGCACGCCAACAGGCAGCGAGGCTCGTGAGGCGATCCGTTCCGCGGGCATTCCCCCTGCATTGGCAGATTTTTCGACGATGGAATCCATGTCGAATCGCGCCCCGTTCCCCGGTCGTTGCCAGACGGTGTCGTTTACGAATGCGGTTACAGCGTCCTTCTCAAGTCCTATAAACACCGGCGCTCGCATCGGAGAGAGCGTCCGGCGGGTGTGACGCAAGCGTATCTCGTCTTGGACAATGAACAGTAGGGACCCCGGCAATGGCCCTTGAAAGAGCCGCTGCAACCGCTTGCCGAACGATGACTTGTCCGTCGTGCGGCCTTGGCGGCTGATGCCGATCGTTCGGCCGTCCGGCAGGGTCACCACCGCGTCCAATGGATGCGACCGGTACAAGCGGACCGAGATTGGGGTCGCAACTCCGGATATCGTCTCAATCACCGAGTAAACGACGGCAAGGGCGTCGAGACGCGGAAGAAGGAGGTGCCGCCACTGGGCCGATATAGGATGTGATCTAATAATGTCGTCCACCGATTTTTCTTCACTCTTCGCCAGTTGATGAATGCCCTCGGCTGTGAGTGAGAAACGCTTGGTGTGAGACCCGTGCTCCGGCCTGTGGGGGACGGCTGTGATGAGACCGGCTTCCATGAGCCGACTCGCTGCCTGTGAGACGGTGCTCTCCGGCAGGCCAGTGAGTGATGACAGTTCGAGGCGGTCGATGAAGGGCATCTCAGCGAGTCGAGCAATAATCCGATCCGACGACGTGCCTTCTTTCATCTCGCCCTGCCCTCCCGCGCTTGCCGCTTGCTCGAATCGCTGGAACTGCCTGCGCTCTCGTCTCGCCTCCTTCGATGTGGTCTAGCCGTCTCAGTTGAAGACACTACCGAAGCCGGAGAATGCTCACCACCGGATGCCGGCTGCTTTTCCTCCTCGTTCTTCCGATAGTCCGCGACCAGACGGTCGAGGCTGGCGTCGCGAGCCACCAGCGTCGCGTGCCCTGTCGTGTACTCCTCCGTGGCCTGCCTTATGCGCCGCGCCGTGCCCGTGTTTCCCGGTTGCGGCTTGCGGACCTCCATCGAGAACGTGGGCATTCGCCGCGTACCGACGGTTGCGCGGACGTAGCAGTGATGGACGGGCAGCGAGGTGATGTCGTCTTGGGTGACGCGATCGGTTCCCAATTCGTCGACGAGTTGGCGGGCATCGGACGCGGCCACCTGGAAGACGGCCAGACAACCGACGTTAGCCAGCACGCTGTAGCGCATCGAACGCGAAAGATCGTCGAGCTTGGCGAGGCTCTGAGTGGCGAGGACGAAGCTCGCTCCGAACTTCCCCAGCTCCGACAACATGGAATCGTAGTCCACCCCGGGCATCGACTGCATCTCGTCAACCACGACCAGCACCGGGCGGCGCTCCTCGATTGGTCTCTCGCCCTGTTCGCGGATCACTGCATCGACGAGGTTGAGTAGCGATGAGCCCACGAGGGCGGACACATCGCGTCCAGCAACACCCTGCGCCGTCGAGACTAGGAGGATGCCGCCATCCCGGATAGTCTGCCGAATGTCGACGGTTGACCGGCTCTGGCCGAGGATGGCCCGAGCCTTCTTCGACGTGGCGTAATAGGAAAGACGAGTCTGGACGGGAGCCAGAGCTTCGGACTGGTACTGGCGGTGCCAGCTCGTGAAATCGCGTGCCCACCACTCCAGAAGGTGGACGTCGTCCACGTCCCTCAGCACGCCGTGCCTGAAGGATTCGTTGTTAGAGGCGAGGAGCCGGAGACCGTCGAGGATTGTGTATTGCTCATCCGCTTCTCTCTGTTCATTGGCTTCGTGGAGCGTCTTGACGACCTGCTCCAGAATCGACTGCATGCGGGGCCCCCACTGATCCCACAGCCCGCGAGCGATGCGAACAACGGAGTCCGCCGTACGGTCGCGGTCTGTGAAGATGCGGGTGTCCAGCAGGTTGATTCCTGGCGCGCCATTGGGATCGGCAAGGTCGATGAGCCGAACGCTGTCCGCCAGTTCATCAGGCACGTGCTCCAGTAGAGAGGCCACAAGGTCGGCGTGAGGATCAATGACCACGATGGCGTCATCATCGCGGCCCTCGGCCTTCTGAGCCATTTTGTGTGCCACGATGTGCTGCATGAGCGTAGACTTGCCCATGCGCGTGCGGGCGACATAAAGGTGATGGCGACGAAGCAGGTCGTCGGGGAAACGGATCTGTTCGCGAGAATCCGTCGTCGCGTTGCCCGCGTGTGCGCCATTGCTCATCTCCTGAAATAACGGCGAGAGGACGCGCGACCCGGATCGCTCGATTGGCGGCGTCTCGTCGCGCGTGTTGGGTGGATGCCAGAGGCTGGCGACCTCACTGACGCCGAGGACGCTGCGCCTTCGAAAGAACCCAGGGCTCGAAGGGCCGAGTTCGACGGTCCCGGACAAAGGCCGTATCTTGCCGGCGACGAAGTGCGCCCCGGCCGGGTTATCGTAGTGGTGGTAGGCCACCGCGACATGATGAAGGAGCTCCTCGCCGCGGCGCCTGCCCGCCCGCTCGCTTACGATTGCGGTGACCTGGAGTTCCCCGTCGAAAGCCATGCGGGAGAGTTTTTCCCTGACCGGCGGCGCATCGTGGATGCGGGAGCCACTTCCTATGAACCGCGCCCACAGGATCGCAGCGGTCAGCGTGGCGAACACCGCGCCGACCGCGAGTCCGATTGCCTTCAACTCGTCTCCAGCCTGCCAGAGCTGCCACACCTTCAGTCCAACGAGCGCTCCGCCGCCGAGCAGCATCAGTCGCATGATTTCTCCGCGACTGACCTGCGATTCCCGCTCCGGGCTGCGAGTGGCCGTCTTCTGGGTGTCAAGTTCCGATTCGTAAGTTGTCGACCACTCCTGGCCAATCGACCGGAGAAGAAGGCGGGAGATAATTCGTTCGCCGGATCGCAGCGATGAGAGAGCACCGACTACGGCGAGCATTGGATCGGAGCCCTCTTCGAGGAGAACCTCGTCCTTCGCCTGGCGAAGAGAAAGCGGTTCCGGGCCGCTAGAACGAAGATGCATCGTCCATGCATCGTGACCTTCGCCGACGAGCATGGGATCGTCGGCCGCTCCCAGCGAAGCGACACGGGCCTGTGGATAGTGGGCAGCAATCTGACTCGCCACCATTTGCGAATCGAGGCAGCGCACAAGCAGTCGCACGCCGTCCCGATCGCCGACGAGTTCAAGCGAGAACGGCTCAGGCTGGGCGATTGACTGGAGCAGGTTCTCCACTGCGAGCAGGGTTCGTTCGCCGCTCCGTGGCGGCATGACGGCAAGGAGTTCATGGGAAAGTTCGCCACTGGTGCGTTTCAGCCCTTTGATGAGGGATTCGTTTCTCATTGCGTCACCTCCGCGCTGTTTGATGTAACGGTCTGTCGTCGATGGCGGCCGGGCCTCCATTCAATGACCTCGGCCTCCTCCCTCGTGGCCTCGATGCGAATCGGGAACCTTCCGCCGCGCGCCAGCAACAGGCCGTCTCCACGCGGACAAGAGATTAGCCAACGTTGGAGATCATCGGGGAGATCGAATGCGTCACCGACTGTGCCGATGGCCGCCGCGTCCTGTTGAAGCAGCAGCTTGAAAGCGGCGTTCTGGAGCAACGCACGACCTGAATGGCCGGTGATAGCACGCGACGTGTCCTCGGACAACAGATCCTGCACGTCCTGAGTAATGAACTGCAGACCAAGCCGGTGCTTTCGGGCGCGCTTGGCCATGCTGACCATGAATGCCGCTCCTTCAGGATGCTGCATTATCGACCAGACCTCATCAACGACGAGCACTCGAGGTTTCGGATTCTGTGCGGCCGCAGTCCAGACCGTTTCCGTGCAGACCATTGCGGCCGCAGGGCGCAGTTCGGGCTCAAGCAGCCGGAGATCGAACACGGTGACCGGAGCCTCGTTGATCAACAGATCGTCACCCTCATCCGTAAGGAGATGCCTGAGGCTGCCCGTCGCGAACGGCCTGAGCAGTTTATCCAAGACTCCGTCGCCGTGCTCTTTCAGGTGCTCGTAGAAGTCCCGAAACCCCGTTCTCTCTCTGGGCTCCATGTAGTAGGCGGCAAGCGCATGGTCCAGAACTGCTCTCCTCTCAGCGCCGAGCGGTTCACCGACCATGACCTCGATCAGACGCCTCAAGCTGCCGATGCGAAGCAGCAATTCCTCGCTGTCGGAGCGGTCGATGACGAACGGATTCATGCCTTGGCCCGGCACTCCCGGTGAGAGAACGCGGCCTCCCGCCGCCCGCGCCATATCTGCATACTCGCCCTCGGGATCGATGACGTACGCGGTTACCCCGCGGCAGATGCCGCGCAGCACGCCGAGTTTCGTGGCAAAAGACTTGCCGCTGCCGGATCGAGCGAGCACGGCTGTATTGGCGTTCAGGTGTGTGCCGTCGAACGGGTCATAGACAATGGGAGACGACGAGCGCAGGTCGATGCCGTAGAGCGTGCCGCTGCGTGTGTCGAGGTCGGGCGGGGAGAAGGGGAAGAGCCGCGCGAGCGAGGACGTGTCCAGTGTCCGCCACGTCCCGATAGAATTCAGCCCTATGGGCAGTGACGACAAGAGGCCCTCACGCTGCCGGAACGGCAAGGTATCGATCTTGCCAAGGGTGGCCGCGAAATGGGCCCGGACACCCTGCGTCGTCTCCTTGAGTTCTGTCTCGTCGCGGGCGTACAGGGTGATGGACAGCGAGGAATGAAAGAGTCGCTCCCTTCCCCGCTGCACTTCATCCCGCAGACGCCTCACGTCCTCCAGCGCAATCTCCGCCTCCGGCGACATGGTCCTGCCCCGCCGCAGTGACAATGATTGGGCCGACTCGAACCGCACCTTTTGCCATTCAAGCGTGCGGGATGCCTGATCGGCGGGTATGGGGCCGAGATGGATTGACACGTCCATCCGTGTACCGGACGCCATCAGAGCCTGAAGAAAACCGGGTATCAACGCGCGGGGCCACTTGCCAAGGTGCAGAGCCCGCGCAAGCGTATCCCCCACACGAATCTCACGCCGCCGGATCTCAATCTCAAGGCCTTCCTCATTTCCGACTTCTCGCGGGGAATTGCCCGCTGCAGACGAGAGAATCAGCATCCGCAACTGGCGGCCAGTCATGTGATTGACCGCCAGTCCTGCGCGCACCATGAGGCCACGCAGATCGTCAATCCGCTCGAACGCGCAGACGGCGTAGAATCGACGGTCGACAACGCCCTCGCGGCTTTCCAGGTCGGTCAGCAATCCACGCAGGGAATCGGCGGCAGAGGCCGTCCGTGGAGGCAAGTTCTCCGGCTGATCGGTCGTCAACTGCGCGCGTAAACGGCTAAGTTCCGGTGCATGTTGCCTGATGAGAAGCTGCACCGGGAAGTCTATCGCGTTGAGTGCCCCCGCGAACGCCCCGAGCTTCGCCTCGTCGAGTTCGAGGCCAAGCGATTCTAGGATTCCGAGCTTGACGCCGTCCGCACGTACCGGACCATCGTCCTCGACGTGCGAGATCATGAAGAACCGCGTGAGCTGGCCGTCGTCTGTGGTTGGGTCGGGCCTCTCGGCCCCGTTCTGCATGTCTTTCATGGTGGACTCTCCCTCTGTCATGGAATCGGGACTATGCCGTTGATGAGGACAATGGCAAGAACCTTCGCCGACAGGACGAGAACTAGCCCGGAAAGTGCGAGCAGGACCGCATTTCGCGCCCGACCCGTTTCCCTGCCTTCCGCGCCCTCCGCCATGAGCACGAAACCCGCCCAGACGACTGAGAACACGGCCAGCCCCGCCGCCGCGTAGACCATGCCCGTCAACACCTGGTCGAATGTGTGGAGCATGGCTCGCTGCTCCGGTGTGACCGCCCCCAGAGACAGAATCCCCGCGGCAACGACCACCGCGGATACTGCGCGGCGTCTCACCACGGCCACTCCCAACCGATCCTCTCGAAGAGATCTTCGACGACGCCACTGCTCGCAGGAATCTGCTCCGCCACTTCTGGCGTCGGTTCCGGCTCGGGCAACGCCAACACCGTGTAGGGAGCGTCTGCCCACGCGGTCGATGCCATCTGGATTCTCTCGTCACGCCAGCGCATGGCGGGGTCTCGTTCCGTAATCTCCGCCGTGACGTAGGACTGATAGGTGACTGGGACTCTTGTGGCCTTTTCGATTGTCCTGGCTGGGATGGACAGACGAACAGAAATCCTGTGGCGTTCCTCAGTCCCGTCCTCGCAGAGAATGGTTACGGTTTCGGAGACATTTCTGCTGATCCCGGGGCGCAGGACGGACACGACGTGTGATTGCCTCACCGTCCGTTCCGGAACGGTGCGCATCGTGACCAACGGCGGTACAGGAATGCGCACCGCACCGCGGATGTCCACACTGAGCGAAATGTCGTGGACGCCCGCCGACGGGTCGACGGCGACGCTGAAGGACGTCGCTCCGTCAGTAACGAGCGGCACGACTGTCTCTTCACTGCCGAGACGGGCGCTCAGCCGTCCGGTAATGCCCGTGATCTCCGCCTCCCTTACGGTCAGGATCTCGACCGGGTCGGGGCCGGTGACGGTCCGCAATTCCATAGTCTCCATCACTCGCCGCTTGCAG
Source organism: Dehalococcoidia bacterium (assembly GCA_034428515.1). Lineage (GTDB taxonomy): Bacteria > Chloroflexota > Dehalococcoidia > UBA6926 > UBA6926 > VXMO01. The sequence continues at coordinate 102,165 of DAOUHQ010000013.1, read as the reverse complement.
TCCGTCGAGACGGTCCCATTGACACCGGCGCGTGACACGGATAGGGATGTGAGCTGCGCATCGCAGAGCCCTCCGTCCATCGACGGGAGGGGATGCGGGATCTGTTCGCCTGACAGACTGAACCCACCCGCCTGTCCGAGCGAATCGACCCATGAGAGAGTGACTGATGGCCTTTCACCGTTCAGCGGTACGTCGAACGTCTCCGCTTCGCCCTGCTGTAGCGATACCCTGTCCACGAATCGCAGTGTTTCGTCGTCATCCCCGCCGTACGCCCTTGTACTGAGGCTGACATCCGCCGCAGCGCGGACCGACACCCGCGCCCGATCGTCGGAGACTGTGATGCTTTCGACGAAGACACGCCTTCCAAGCACAGGCGGCGGCAACTCGATCCCCACCTCAGAGATGCGCGAACCACGCTCGTCTCGGTCGCCTTGCGCGAACGCCATCTGAGGCAAGGCGGCAACGAGGCAGAGAGCGACCATTGCTGCTCCGACTACCCACTTCCGTTGGCTGAAGGTGGTTCTCCCTGCCGCACCGTCCCGCTTGGGTGGCTTCACTCCCTTGGGCCTGCGCTTCCCGTGTTCGTCCGAGTTGCGGTCGGGTTTGCCGCCATTTCGTCGGTCACGACGACGGCAAAGTCGACGGAATCGCCGTCGTCCCTTCTCCTGCATTCGCTCAAACAACCCTGGGTCGGCCTCGATGACCAGCACGGGCGCGAGCCGCATCAGTTCCGTCACCTGCCCGGCGAAACGGCGAGGCCCCAGCCAGTACTTCAGCAAGTCGGCGATCACTATAGGCAGACGCCGTCCATTAATGTGACCCACCGCCGCAGCGGCGCCGACCAAGCCGATGACTGCGGCGACACCGATGCGGAGCGCGGTGGGTCCGGGCGCGTAGCTGAACGTCCCGTAGGCGGCAGCGGCCACCGCGATTAGCGTCACCACCTGCGGAAAGGTGAGCCACAGCAGCACCTTGTCCTCGGCCTGCACGTGTGTCGGTACCTCGTGTTCTCTCATGGCTTCCTCCTCTCACAACCGGCCTATGACGTCGGGGTCGGCGTGGGCGTGCCGGGATCGGGGACGGTGATGTCCACTGCCGGGTTCACTACGGCGTTCATCACGACATCGACGACACCGAAGGCCACCATGGCGAGAACGATGCCCGCGATGGCCGTCATCATGGCGCTCTTGCCTCGCTCCATCTGGCTCGGTGCGCCGCTTGCAGTCAGGTACTGATACGCGCCGAAGATGAAGTACGCCACACCCACCACGCCGACCAAGCCGAGCATGATGCCCACCAGGTTAGAAATTGTCTGCGTCAACTGTTCCATCGCTGTCCTCCTATTCCTTTCTTCCTCTGCTGCACCCATGGCCTAAGACGAAACCTGTCACGTATGAACGTCGCCGCGTCCACGGATTCGCCGCGTCGGTTTTGTTCGTTCGGTGGTCCGTCTGCTACTCATCGGCGCTCCTGAAAGTGCCGCCCTGAGCTGCCGCGACTCCGCTCGCAGCCGAGCGGATGCTTCCGCTCAGCGCGGCGATCCCTCCGCCTGCAGCGACTGCTCCTGCAGCAATGCCGGCAGGGCCGCCTGCGGTGCTGCCGGCGATCAACCCGATGGCGCGGCTGGACCGCATGATCGAACTCGGCAGCGACATGCCGAAGTACAGTGTTCGGAGCCACGCGTCGAACGTCCCGCCGTTTCCGAGGAGGGACGGCACACGTCCCGCCATGTAGATGAAGGCCATCGACAGAAGCAGCTTCCAGATCAGGTCCTGCACAGCTTCGAATTCCGCGATGGCCGCGAACTCGTTGAGGAACCCGAATCCTAGGGCCAGGGCAATCAGCTGGACAGACTGCTGAAAGACGGTCAGCATGAACGTCCTGAGCCACTGCCGCCCCCAGCCCGCCGTATGCGGCAGGATCCACAGTCCCAGCGCGATAGGAGCCAAGGTCAGCAGGATGTCGATGAGCGCGATGCGCAGGATCATCTGGATGAGGACGTACAGGACGAAGAAGGCGTAGATCAGGTACAAAAGGGCCATCAGCAGCCCCATGCCGACGCTGCCTGCATTGACCGCTTGTAGCAGTGTGTCCAGCGTTGAGCGGAGGAAGTCTCCAGCGGTCACGCCGAGAGACGACGCGATGAATCCGGAGACGGCGTCCGCCACGTCGATGACCAATGCGCACCACCAGAGCGAGCTCGCCGCACCGACGAGTCCTAACACAAGGCGCGGCACCATCTCTCGCCATCCGGCGCGTCCGCCGCCAAGGTGCTCCTGCACGATCAGTGTCAGGCCCATCCAGCCGAGGATCGCGACCAGCATTCCAGATGTGACGCCCCAGACGACTTGCCATGCCTGCATGACAAGAGGGTGGAGGTAGGTAAGTTCCGGCGGAGTGCCGGTCAAGATGTCGCTCATTCTGCGTCAACACCTACCGGCACTCCGCCGCGTCCACGCTCGTCGCCCTCTCGACGACGCCGCAGAGCGCGCCGTGAACGCCCTCGATAATCCACTGAGCCACTGCCCGTGCCCACCGGTCCGGACTCAGCGCTCCCAACACGCGGTCCCAGAGCGAATCCGACTGATGAACGGGAATGACCGCGTGGAATGTGTACACATCCGCACCGACAGCCTGCCGCGTGATGATTCCCAGGATGTACGGCTTTTGCGGATCCAATTCGGGCTGCTCATCCAGAACGGGATAGTCGAACGTATACTCCCAGCCGTCGCGGTGGCGGCGCTCACCGCCGCGCACCTGGTAGACGGAACTCACCCACGTACCCGTATCGGCGTCGCGGACGCCGTAATGCAACAGCGGAATCTGCCGGTTGAAGACGGGCCGGGCTGTGAAGCTGCCGTCGTCGTCCCGCTCGACAACGTCGTCGGGATCGCTCATCAGGTCGGTCGCGTCGGGAGGCGTCTGAGCCAGCGCCGGACTTGTGATAACGGTCGCTGTGGCGACCGCCAAGAGAACGGTCATGATCATGGCCACCAGCGCCGCCCGCTTTATGGGGCGGCTTCGAACTGCTGCCGTGATGACTGTAGGTCGATGCTCCACGAGTGCCTCCTTGTGTTGGAATCGAAAGACATGAGGACAAGTGTTCGCAAACGACGATCGCTTGCAAATGGTGAGCTAGGCGGGCTTCCAGGCGAGCCCAGGCTCGCTGACAGGCCTGCCCTGCTCACCATGTCCTGGTGAATCGGCTTCTGTAAGTCTTTGGCGTGTACAGGGATCAAGGCTTGTGCTCAAAGAAGACACAAGGGTTGTTTAGCAGGTCGTCATGCGGCAGAAGGGGTTTGGGCAACAAGCGATTTCACCTTCGACTGTTTAGGCGTGAGGGTGAGTTTGTCTCCCACACGGCCTATTCTCCAGTTCCATTTTTTCGAGGGCATGTGAGAGCGACGAATTCCGGCAGGCGGATTGACGACCTCCGAAAACGGAAATCTCAAGGAGGTGGGGCTTGGAAGACGATCTGCTGATGCTGGATGACGTGCAGGGAGAGACGGCGCGAGGGCGTGAAGCGTTGCTCATCCTGATGGATCGAATCGTGCGCGAAGAGGGACCGATGCAGGCGGCAAGCAAGCTGGGCGTGAATTACAAGACCCTCGCCGCAGCCCAAGAGACCCGGCGGTTGTCGAGACGGATGACACACGCGTTGGAACTGAGACTGCTCTCAGAAGACAACCCGATCTTTCAGCTGCATGAGGAACGCCTCACCGTGTTGGATGACCGGCTTGCCAAGGTGGAGGGCGTCGTCAAGGAAATTGTGGCCGGTTCGAAACAGCTACGCACAACGATCGAAACGCACGGAGCCGAACAGGACAGGGCCATCCGCGTCCTGGAACGGAAGATTAGCGGGGATTCGTCGGCTCAACAGGCGAGACCCACGGGCGCCAAGAGAACGAAGTCTGCACGGCGGGGTCGGGGTGTTACATCGATCACTTCCATCGAGGCTCCCCAGAAGCAGACTAGGCCAACATTCCCGCGCCGCAATTACGACGACATCGTGACCGTCGAGCCAGCCAATGACGATTCATATGTGTACCGAAAGGCGTGGCCGCTCGTACGCGAGTGGCGGATGCTGCAGCGGAATCATTCACTGAAAGGTAGGACGCTAACGTGGTTGGAGAGGCAGGAGCGGCTGCTGATCGTGGAGCTGGTGCTGCTGAATGAGTACAAGCTGACTCTGCCGCCGGACGATAAACCCATTGACGACCACTGGCGCAGACACATCACGAAATGGCGGTTGGACGATCTCCGCGTCGTCAGGCGGAGGATTTTTCGTCGCAAGATGCTCCGTTGGGTTAGACGGCTGGCGACGTTCGGGGTGTGGTGGGGCTAGCTGATCAGGGCTGTCTTCGTGCCAGCCCTGATTTGTTAACTAAATGGAAACGGCATGGTAATGTCTAGGAACGATTCCCTTCTGGACGCCCAGGAACGGCAAAATCCCCTTGCCAGAGACCGCGTGGGCGATAAGAATAGCAGGGTTGTTTGGCTTTCCAGCGTTTCTGACCTTAGAAACCTGGACGGGTTATCCCGAACGACCTGGGTTACATGCACGGGGATCGATTGATTTCTCTCCGGACATCCGAAATCGGGACCATCGCTTCCTGCGGCGAGTGACAGGAAAGGGTCGAGTTTCTCCCCATTTCCCATCGCGAACACGGGAACATCGCTCCCCGGGGCGAGAGGTGGATCACTACTGAGAGTTTTCTCTCACGTGAGCCACCTCGAACAGCGGGAACTTGCGGACAGGTTGCGACTCGCAGTCTGACCGCTCCACACATCGGCCGGAACGCCACTTGCGCTTCGGCTGATTCGACTTGCCCGCGAGAGCCACGTGAATCGTAGCTAGGCGGGTCTCTCATACATTGCCGGTCGGCGGCAGAAGCCGAGGCCGGCGTTTCCATTTCGGGCGGCAGTGACGGCGGTTTCCCTCTTGGGAAATCTCGTCGGCTGCGTCCCATGAATTCCCTTTCAACTCGCGCGATGGTTTGGCATCCGACCGCCGGCGAGCTATACCCATTTCCCCTTTCGACAGCACTAGACCTGCGCCCGGATGCCGGCGTGGGCCGCTACTCATCAAGGAGGCGCACATGCGCATTGCATTGATTCCCGTGAGGGCGTTGGGGCTGCTGGTACGGCACCGCTGCCTGCTGCTGATCGCGGCAGTGACGGCGCTGTTCATCCTGCCGTTCGCCCTCTTACGAGACCCGGAGATCTGCGTTCTGAACGCGATCGGGCTGGCCTATGTCCTGTTCCAGTTCAGGCGGCTCGCGCTGGGCTGGGCCGTCGGCAAGGCGGCGGGCGCGGCGCAGAGACGGGCGGCAGAACGAGCTCGCACGAAGAGAGAGAAGGAAAGGGTTGGACATGACCACGACAACGGCAACTGAGTTCATCGACGAGAGTCCGATGGCGGCGTTGGAGCCGCTGGTGGACAGGTTGATCGCGGCCATCTTCGGACGGAACTCGGAGAAGAGAGAGTCTCTCAGCATCGCCAGGGCGATCCACGAGGCACGTCGGCTACGGCGCGAGGGCAAGCCCGAGGAGGCACTGGCAACGCTCTCGGCGGCCGACGCCAGAGGCGCAGCGCTGGAGCAGAAGCGGTGGCTCTACAACGAGTGGTTTGACCTCGTGCGCCGCTGCTTCGGGCGGCAGCGGGTGTTGGTCTACACGCAGGGCGACGGTCGTGCCGCCGCCCTGGGACAACTCGCCCGGGGCGATCTCGAAGTTGTTGCCGCGCTCGGCATGAAGTGGCGGCCCGGGAAGGTTGTCTCCCGTCGAAGCCTGCGCGGCTTGCGGGACCTCACGGGGAGGCCGGCATGACTGTCGCAGCACCCTGCATCGACATCGCGGCGGTCAAGGCGCGTCACGACCTCGCCGCCATCGTGGAGTCCGCCGGCGTGAAGTTGCGCGGCACGGGCCGCGTCCGTCAGGGCGTCTGCCCGTTCCACGACGAGGCAGAGGGCAGTTTCACTGTCTACGGCGACTCGCAGCGGTGGTACTGCTTCGGCTGCGGCGAGGGCGGCGACGTACTGGACTTCATCCAGCGGACGGAGTCGGTGCCACTCGTCGGAGCGTTGCAACTGCTTGGCGGCACTGCCGTCCTTAACCCACGCAACGCCCGGCTTGAGTCGCGGGCGCGCGTGGAGCCGCCTCCAGCGCGGGATCGCGCCGTCCTCACGGCGGCCGCGCGCTTCTACGCAGCACAGCTGCTTGGAAGCGAGGACGCGCTCGCCTACCTCGAAGGTCGAGGAATCGCGATTGCCACGGCAATCAAGCTCGGTCTCGGCTACGCGCCGGGAGCGCGACTGCGCGAGGCGCTGCTCGCCGCCGGCTTCGACGGCGAGCGGGTAGCCCGCTCCGGTTTGTTCACGGAACGTGGCGCAGAGCGCTTCGGAGGCAGGCTCGTCGTGCCCGACGTTGCCGGCGGCCTCGTCCGATGGCTCGGGGGGCGAGCGATCACGCACGGGGCGCGGCCTCGCTTCCAGGCGTTGACCGGCTCCAAGCCGGTGCTCGGTCTGGGCTCCATCCCCAGCGATGCCCGATGGGTCATCGTCACGGAGGGGATGTTCGACTGGCTGACGCTGGCGCAGTGGGGCCTACCCGGCTGCGCCGCCCTTGGAACACAGGGCCTCGAACGTGTCGCTCAGGCGGTCTCGCGGTTCGCCAACGTGTTCGTCGCCTTCGACAGGGACGATGCCGGCGTCGCCGCCGCCGAACGACTCTCTGCCCTCTTGGGCCGTCGTTCGGCGGTCGTCCAGCTTCCTCGCGACTTCATGGACGTCGGCGAACTCGCCACCGCGCCGGACGGACGCGCCGCCTTCATCGCCCAGTTGGCCGATGCGGCGCGGGAGAAGAGACGGGAACGATAACCAGCAAGCGACGACGGGGCTATTTCGCCCCGCACACGGGTCGACTGACGGCCCGCTCACCTATCGGACAAGCAAGGAGAGAACAATGGTCAGCACGAATGAGAACGGTCACAAGAACGGCACGAAGCCTACCGCCATCACGCCGGTGAACGGGCACGACGCCATCCTCTGGGACGGTCTCGCGCCCGGCATCAGGCAGGAGTTGGACACACCCATCGACCCCGCACTTGTCTCCCAGCGGAAGGGGCGCGGCGGCAAGACCTTCTCGTACATCGAGGGGCACACGGTCATTGACGAAGCCAATCGCGTCTTCGGCTACGGCGGCTGGGGCTACGACGTGATGGGCGAGGTGACACTGCGGAAGATCGACAGCATCGACGCCAAGACGGGCGAGATCCGCCGCATCCGCGCCTACGCCGCCACCGTGCGCGTCACGGTCCTTGGAGCGCCTTCCCGCATGGACGTTGGATTCCACGCAGTCGTCGAGGACAACGCCGACGGGCATGAGACGGCCGTCAAGGGAGCCGTCACCGACGGCCTCAAGCGGGCGCTGCGCTCTTTCGGAGCGCGCTTCGGAAACGCGCTCTACGGCGATCCGCAGACGGCCATCGTCGAAGTGACGAGGGAGCCGTCGACCAGGCCGGCGGTCGAGAGGCAGAAGTTGGGCATCCGTCTGTACGAGCTCGGCAAAGCACAAGGATTCAACGCCGAGCAGGTGGAGGCCGCGGTCAAGGCGCGCACCGGCAGAGCCATCACCCAGATCAGCACCGAAGAATTGGCCGATCTGGTTGCGGCGGCGGAGAGGAAGGTCGACGAACAGACTAGGCCGGCGGAGCCACCGACGGCGGCCTAGTCGCCAGTCCACGAGCAGCACAGCGGGGCCGCCTCCCGAAATGAGGGATGGCCCCGCCTCCTCTTAAAGGAGAGGCAGCACACATGGAACAGACGAGCAGAACACGGCCCCGCTCGCTGAGCGGCACGACGACGGTGATCGCCACCGCGCACGGCAACCTCTACCTAACCGTCTCGGTGGACGAGAACGGCGAGCCCTTCGAGGTCTTCGGGCAGTTGGGGAAGGCGGGCACGTTCGAGCGCGGCCTGACCGAGACGGCCTGCCGCCTCGTCTCGCTGCACCTCAGACGCGGGACGCCAATCGCCGAGATCGTCGATCAACTCGCGGGCATCCACGAGATGCAGCCCTGGCCGAACCAGTTGCCCGACGGGTCAAGCGGCTGGGTGCATGGCATCGCCGACGCCATCACACATGTCCTGCGGCCCTTCGCGTCCGACGGGCAACACGGCGCAACCGAACGCGCCGCCTGATAGTCATTCCTTACAGGAGGAACGAGATGACGACCACGATTGAGTCAGATTCAGATTTGGGAGCGGATCCCTATTCGCGGCCCAACGCGCGGTTCCGTGAGGACGGCGTGCTGGAGATTCGCGCCTCTGCGGTGGGAGATTGCCGGCGGTCCCTCTGGTACGCCGCGACGGGGCATCGCATCACGAACCCGCCCTCGGAACCTTCCCTCACCACGATGGAGGCGGGCACCGCGCTGGAACCCGTCGTGCTCAGGGCGATGGAACGGGCGGGCTGGGAGATCCACCCGACCGAACGCGAGAACCCGCAACCGGTATCCGTTCCTATTGGAGCGAGACTGCGGGTCACGGGCCACCCCGACGCGACCGGCGACATGCCGATCTTCGGCGGCGAGGCGGTCATAGAAGTGAAGACCCGCAACCCCGATGCCTTCAAGCGCTGGCAGGTGCTCGGCGCGGAACGCAGCCACCCGAACGCCGTCGCGCAGGTGGCCGTCTACACGCTGGGCGTGTTCGGCGAGATGCGGGACGCGGTCATCGCCTGCATGGAAACCGGCAGCAGGACATGGGACTACGAGGTGATCCCGGCAGAGCGGCTTACGACGGCGCTGCGGGACGCCTCTAAACGGCTGGGGCAACTGGCCGCGCACCATGCACTCATCGGGCCGGATCCCGACTCACTACCGGACCGCGACTTCACGGCGGAGTCGTGGCAGTGCCGGAGTTGCCCGTTCCTGGCGACTTGCCAGCCGGAGGTGGCCGCACAGGCAGATGACATTGAAGAGGACGGCCGTGAGGTCACGGAGGTGAACGACGACGATGCGCGGAGGGCGGTCGCGGACTACCTGTCGGCGCAGGACGCCGTGCGCGGGCCGGAGCAGGCCAAGCGCGCGGCGCTTGCCACGCTCAGAGCGTGGATGACGGGCCGGGAATCGGGCAAGGCGGAGATCGACGGTCACACCGTCAACCTCGTGCAGTCGCGGCGCTATGCCGTGGACCACAGGAAGCTCAACGCCCTGCTCGACCCCGAGACCCGCGCGGAGATCGTCACGGAGAACCTCTCCGAGTACGTCCGCGTCAGCTAGCCGCCCTCCCCGGAGGGCGCACGACGGGGCTGTTCCCATGAACGGGAGCGGCCCCGCTCTTCCTTAAAGGAGGCGCAATACCGCGCCACGAAAGATCGCATCCAATTGCGAGAAGGAGTCAGAAATGTCACGCACGATCAATCGCGTCGAGCTGCTGGGCCGCGTGGGCAACGAGCCCGAGATGCGCTACACGCCGAGCGGCACCGCCGTCACCCAGCTTCGGCTGGCCACGGACCGGAACCGCCAGAACGGGGAGACCGAGGCCGACTGGCACACCATCACGGTGTGGGACAAGCTCGGCGAGGCCGTCAACCAGTACGTCCGGAAGGGCCAGCGGCTCTACGTCGCGGGCCGCCTCGCCCAGAACAGCTACGAAGCCAAGGACGGGACGCGCCGCTACGCCACCGAGATCTACGCCTCGGAGGTGGTGTTCCTGGACGGCGGCAACGGCAATGGCAACTCGTCCAACCACGACTCCGCCGGGTTCGACGAGGACGTTGAGCCGGGCAGCTCGCCGTTCTAGCTGGACCGGCGAACGACGCCTGCCCGCCAGAGCAGGCGCCACACGGGGCCGACTCCCACATCGGGAGCGGCCCCGTCTTCCGTTATCGAGTCCCTACGGAGGAACTCCCCATGACTCGCAAGAAGTCCTCGGAGCCGTCCGAGATCATCGACGCGCTCCGCACCAATCTCCAACTCCTCGGAGAACTCGCCGTCCGCTACGAGGTGAGCACGAAACCCTCCCGACGTGACGGTATGACCGTCACCATCTCCAGCCCCCACGACGTTCACGCGCTGCTGCGCGACGAGATGGCGGACCTGGCGCAGGAACAGCTGCGCGTCCTGCTGCTCGACAAGAGGAACCACCTCGCGGGGCAGCGCGTCATCTACCAGGGCACGGTCAGCGAATGCGCCATCCGGCCCGCCGAGGTGCTGAGGCCCGCCGTCGTGGAGGGCATGCCGCACCTCATCGTGGCCCACAACCACCCGTCGGGCGATCCCACCCCCAGCCCGGAGGACATCAGAGCCACCCGCGAACTCCAGCGGGCATGCAAGCTGCTGGGCGTCGATCTCCTCGACCACGTCGTCATCGGCGGCGACAACTTCGCCAGCATCAAGGACCTCGGCCACATCGACTGAGGCGTCACGGGACATCGCTCCCGCATCCACCCGCTCCCTACAGGAAAGGACAAACGCCAATGACTGTTCAGACTGTAATGATCGACGCCGAGTCGCTGTACACGGTGAACGCGGGCGGCTTCTCCGCCACGGCGGACGCATTTGCTCGCGATCCAAAGGACGGCACGCTCTGGTTCCTGTCGATGGTCGGGGCGCAGACGGCGCTCAAGGCCATCTGGGGCTCAATGCTCAAGCAGCCGCCCGAGCCCGCCCACCTGATTCGCGGCGTGGACGGCATGGCCATCTCCGGCGGCTACCAGCGCTGCGTCATCCCGCCCACCACCATCGGCACCTGGACGACGAAGATCCAGCGACTCCAGTCGTCGGGCGGCTGGCACGCGCTGGTCTTCACCCGCATGGCGGAGTACGCCTTCGAACGCGACGATTTCCTCCTGCTCGCGGAGTCGGAGGACGCGGCCCCCGCCCTGCACCACCGTTTCCTAGACCGGCGGAGCCCGCTGCCGCTGCACCGCGACTGGGCGGAGTGGCTCTGGAAGCGCGGGCAGCGACGGAAGGAGATCGTCAGGCTCGACTCACAGGGCATCGTCGCCTACCGGTGCTCCCCCGACTCCGAGGCGCTCCGCGAGGACCTCTCGATGGCCGTCGGCATGGGCGCGCTTACGCTCCGGCAATCGGAGGCCGCCGATGGATAAGACGCTCAGGAAAGCTCGCCGCGCCAACGTCAAGCGGCGACAGAAGAACGTCCGCGCATGGAAGAGGTTCGCGCTCGACCGCGGCATCTGCCCCTACTGCGGACACGACGGCGGCTCCCACCTGACCGTCGCCGTACAGCCCCACTTCTACCGTCCCGCCACGCGGGAGGAGAGCGGCGACGGACGCGTGACGCTCTACACCTACCGCATCGGCGCGGAGAGGGTGATCCTCGTCAAGCGCGTCGCCGTCGCCCGTGACGCGGAGATCGTCACGGCCTACTGTACGACCTGCGCAGCACGCCTCAGGACGAGCCAGGCGCTCTGCTTCCAGCAGACCCACGGCGTCGGCGAGGTCGTCGGCATCAACGACAAGGACACGGACTAGAAAGGAGAGTCACATGAGACTCGCGGCACAGGCCAAGGGCGGCTACTATCCCACGCCGGACCGGGTCGTCGATATGATCGGCGGCCTGATGCGGCAGCCCTACGGCTACCATCAGGCATCGAAGGCGAGCATCCGCACGCTCGATCCCTGCTGCGGCCCGGGCGACGCTCTCGGACGGCTGACCGATCTGCTCCGGCAGGGCGGCACGGCGGCGGTCGAGAGCTACGGCGTCGAGCTCCACAAGGAGCGGGCAGAAGAGGCCGCCGAACGGCTCGACCACGTGCTCCCGGCGGACGCCTTCCAGACGTCCATCGCCAACGGCGCGTTCGGGCTGCTGTACCTGAACCCGCCCTACGACTGGGAGCAGGACGACAAGAAGCGCGTCGAACACGCCTTCCTCACCCACTGCACCCGCTACCTGGTCGACGGCGGCGTGCTGGTCTTCATCGTGCCCCGCCAACGGCTCGCCGTCTCGGCGCGGTTCCTGTCGACCCACTACACGCGGGTGCGCTGCTGGGCGTTTCCCGACCCCGAGCGGGAGGTCTTCGACCAGGTGGTGCTCATGGCCATCCGGCGCTCGGATCCCAGCCCCGACTCCTCCACGGAGGCGCAGATCAGGGAATGGGCCGAGGGGGAGCCCGAGACGCTGACCCACTCCCAGTACACGGTCTTCTATCCGCCGGTGACCGCCGTCGGGGACATCCTCTTCACGCGGCGCACGGTCGATCCCGTTGCCGCGGCGGTCGAGGCGAGACGCGCCGGGTTGTGGACGAACCCACAAATCACAGATGTCCTCTGGCCCGCGAGCGAGGACCGCACCCGTCCGCTCATGCCGCTGCGGCGCGGTCACATGGCCATGCTCGTGGCGGCCGGCTTCCTGGACAACCTCCAGCTGGAGGCGGACGGCAGGCGCATCCTCGTCAAGGGGCGCACGTCGAAGGAGATGGAGCTCGTCGACGAGACGCCGGAGAAGGAGGTGTTCCGCGAGAGGCTGAAGACGACGGTCGTCGCCCTCGGCCTCGACGACGGCGAGATAACAGACATCGCCGCCTAGACGGTCAATGCCATGGCCGAATCTCAAGGCTCCGTCACCCTCCCCCACCGGGTGCCGGAGCCTCGCCGAATCACCATAGCACCAAAAGGAAAGGAAGGACGCCCATGAATCTCGGTGAATTCATCGACACCTACAAGGACGCAATCGCTCAGCGCGTCGTGGAATCCTACCCTCCCCTCTACCGGCCCTCCGACGCCGGTTCGGTTCCGCTGCCCACGCTGCTCCGCACCCCGCTCGGCGCTCAGGCGGACGCGATTCGCGGGGCGGCGCTCTCGCTCCGGGCGAACCGAGGCACAACCGTCGTCGGCGAGATGGGTACGGGCAAGACGTTCATCGCGACGTCCGCCGCGCACGCCGCCGGCTTTCAACGCATCCTCGTCCTCGTGCCGCCCCACCTGACCGTTAAGTGGAAGCGAGAGGTCGAGCAGACCATCCCGGGCGCACGTGCCGTGATCGTCAGTTCCATCACGGACCTGGTGAACCTCAGACGCGCTGTCACACTTGGCCCGCTCTTCGCCATCATGTCCCGCGAGCGCGCCAAACTGTCCTACCGCTGGCAGCCCGCCGTCGTAAACCGCTGGGCGGTCGCGGGCGGCAGGTTGATGCGGATGGAGGAGACAGGGCTGCCGTTTCGCATCCCGACCTGCCCCGTCTGCGCGGAGCAGATCGTGGACGCCGACGGCGTGCCGCTCTCGGACGAGGACCTCTCGCGCCGCAAGCGGAACTGCCCCGAGTGCCACGGCCCGCTCTGGCAGGCGGACAACTCAGGGCCGCGCCGCTACCCGCTCTCCGACTACGTCAAGAACCACATGCGCGGATTCTTCGACCTGCTAATCGGAGACGAGGTCCATGAGTACAAGGGACGAGGCTCCGCGCAGGGCATCGCGGCGGGCGTGCTAGCCGACGCCTGCGGTCGGTCGCTCACACTGACCGGCACGCTGTTGGGCGGCTACAGCTCGACGCTGTTTCACCTGCTCTACAGGTTCAGCCCGGCGATTCGTTCGGAGTTCGGACGGTCCGAGGAGGGACGCTGGATCACACGCTACGGCTTCGTCGAGCACTCCATCGGCAAGGACGACGACCGCTTCACGGAGGACGGTCGCAACAGCCGCCGTCGCAAGTATCGGAAGACTGTGAAGGAACGCCCCGGCCTCGCGCCGTCCGCGCTCTTCCACCTCATCGGTAACTCGGTGTTCCTGCGGCTGTCGGACGTGGCATCCGGCCTGCCCGACTACGAGGAACAGGTCATGCTGGCGGGAATGGACCCGGATGCCGATGCGACGGGCTTCTCGCAGAAGTCGGCCTACGAGAAGCTGTTCGAGAAGCTGCGGCACGCGATGGTAAAGGCGTTGGCCGACGGGTCGCGGCGGCTCCTTTCCACCTACCTGCAGTCGCTGCTGGCCTACCCTGACGGCTGCACGCGTGGCGAGACGGTTTTCGATCCGGACTCTGGCGAGCCCCTCATCCAGGTGCCGCCGCTGGCCGAGGATCGCGTCTACCCGAAGGAGAAGGCGCTGCTCGACCTGGTCGCGGCGGAACGGTTGGCTGGGCGGCGGGTCCTCGTCTACACCACTCACACGGGCACCCGCGACATCACCGGCCGCATGGACGACATGCTCACGCGACACGGGTTCAAGGTGGCCGTGATGAAGGCGGACGCGGTGGCACCGGAGAAGCGCGAGGCGTGGGTGGCAGAGAAGGTCAAGCAGGGGGTGGATGTCATCATCTGCCACCCGCGACTTGTCCAGACCGGCCTCGACCTCGTGGACTTCCCGACCATCGTCTGGTACGAGACGGACTACTCGGTGTACACGATGCGGCAGGCATCCCGACGTTCGTGGCGGATCGGCCAGACCCGGCCCGTGAAGGTCATCTTGATGGCCTATTGGAACACCCTTCAAGCCGACGCGCTCAAGCTGGTGGCAAAGAAGCTCCAGTCGTCGCTAGCAGTCGAAGGAGAGCTACCCGAGGATGGCCTCGCAGCCTACGGTGACGACGGCGATGACCTCATGCTCGCCCTGGCTCGCAAGCTGGTCAATGGCGATGAGGACGACGCGGCGGACACGGTGGAAGCCGCTTTCGCCCAGGCCCGAGCTTCCGAAACCGAGTCGGAATCGTACCTGGTGGACGACGGCTGGCAAGCACCGGAGCAGATTGCACCCACCATCGTGGAAGTCCACTCGGCGGAAGAAACCGAGCACCCGCTCCAAGCGGTCGCCAGCACGGAGCCAGAGTCCGATGTGCCGCAGAGCTCGCTCTTCTCCTGGGCGGAGTTCATGGCGGAGGCGAAACCCAAGCAAATGGGCCGCCCCCGCAACGCCCAACCCACCCAGTCACTCTTCGAATGGGCAGTGGCAATGGAGCACGAGGAAGAGAGGGTGGCCGTGCCGGCGTAGGTTCCACCTGGAATTCCGCAGCAACAGTTGAGAAAGGCGGGAGGATGTAGTCAGTGGGCTACATCCTCCCGCCTGCTCTGGCCATGTATGTAGGCCCTTTTTGTGTTTTTGTTCGAAAGGGCCTCACACGCTAGAATGCAAGGCGGTTGGCTCAAGTTCGGAAGGATGGTGAATGTCTGAAGCGAAGACGCCCGCAAAATCACGCGTGCCCCGAGATGAGGCGGTACGCCTAGGCAAGGAAATATACGACAAAGTTGTCTTGCCTAAAGTGGAGCGTGACCATCACGGTGAGTATGTCGCCATCGATGTGGATTCCAGAACTTGGGCCGTTGCGCCCTCCACACGAGATGCGATTGAAGGCCTCCGGGAGCAGTGCCCGGATGCCATTAATATCCTATGCGAGCGGGTTGGATACAGGGCTTTGCGCAGCTATAGTGGCAGATCGCTGCGGAGAACCGAGTGATTTAGGGGATTGTCAACCCTGCATATGAGGCGATCATTCCCCTTCGCCTATTTGGTGCGGACGGGCGACCTTTTGACATCTCGGCTGTCGTTGACACTGGCTACAACGGTTTCTTGACACTGCCGCCACCATTGGAGGCGGCATTAGATTTGCCCTTCGCCTCATTCGGCCGAGCGATCTTGGCTGTCGACAATGAAGTAAATTTCGATGTTCACTACGTCTCCGTCTCATGGGATGGCCAACCAAGAGACATCGAGGCCGATGCATCCGGCAGCACACCGCTCGTTGGAATGTTGTTGCTTGACGGCTACGATTTGAGCATCCAAGTCAGACAAGGAGGCATGGCTCCTATTCGGGCGATGGAACAATGCCCGGACTCACGACTAGCTTCAGGGCAGTTCAAGCTACTCCCTTGATTTCATCAGCCACTCACGGCGACGGCGAATCCCAAGTGGCCCGCATACTTCGTCGGCACACCTAGCCGCTAGCCTCTATTGGCGTGCCCATCCACAGGCTCAAGTATCTACATCCGTGGGAGGCTGGCATCTAGAATGGATGGATTTGTCTTGCTATGATGATTCGGATTACTACGATCTTCTTGGACGGATGTGATTTTGGAGCGCGCTATG
The DNA here is from genome assembly GCA_034428515.1 of Dehalococcoidia bacterium. Classification (GTDB taxonomy): domain Bacteria; phylum Chloroflexota; class Dehalococcoidia; order UBA6926; family UBA6926; genus VXMO01. The sequence continues at coordinate 86,123 of DAOUHQ010000013.1, read as the reverse complement.
GACATTCCCAACAACCTACTGCAGAGCGTGAAAGAAGGAAGGGTGGTCTTGGTTCTTGGCGCTGGCGCGTCAAACCCTGCATCTACATCAGAGGGCAGTAAGGCGCCGAGTGGCAAAGAGCTTGCCGAAATGATAGGGACAAAATTTCTGGGAGGAGAGCATAGCAATAGCCCGTTACCGATAGTCTCTGAACTGGCCATGTCGGAGAGTAGTGTGCCCGAGGTACAGCAATATATCCACGATGTGTTTCAAGACATTCAGCCTGCCTCATTTCATGCGCTGCTGCCAACATTCAAATGGGCGGGCTTGGCGACAACGAATTTCGACCTAGTCATAGAGCGAGCTTATAGTACGTATCCAAACCCTTCACAGGAATTGGTGCCTTTGATTAAGAATGGCGACCAGATAGAAGAGAAACTTAGATCTCCAAGGAGTTTGAGGCTCTTGAAACTACACGGATGTATAACTAGGACAACTGACGAATCCCTGCCCTTAATCCTCAGTGTGGATCAATACGTCACCCACAGAAGAGGTAGGGATCGACTATTTGGACAATTAAAGGATCTGTCCTATGAACATCCTCTAGTGTTCATAGGACAAAGCCTTCAGGATCCAGACATCCGTCAATTCCTATTTGATTTGGGAGAGCCAAGTCAGCGGCCCCGCTATTTTACAGTAACACCTGAACTGTCGGGGCCTGAAAAGCGATTCTGGGAGGGGAAACGGATCACTCCTCTTGAGGGTACTTTCGAAGAGTTCCTACGGACTCTAGATAGGGAACTTCCCAGTGTATTCCGTGGAGTGGTGCCATCCCCAGTGGCGGCTGACTTACCAATCAGCGAGCGATTTGTCGTCAAGGACCCTGGCCTTAGTGCGTCATGCCTCGAGTTCTTAGAGAGCGATGTAGATTTCATATACAACGCTATGCCGACAGAAGCCCTCGATGCCAAGTTGTTTTACAGAGGTTACAATCCAAGATGGGCTGCGGTCGGGCAAGGCTTGGATGTAAAGCGGGAGCTACAAGACACCATCTTGACAGATACGATACTACAGGATGTCGAAGGTGCCCGCTGTCGACTATTCGTAATCAAAGGCCACGCCGGGTCAGGGAAATCAGTGCTATTGCAACGAATCGCTTGGGAGGCTGCGCTAACCTTCAATAGTCTCTGCCTGTTCTTGCAGAAGAGCGGCCAGTTATCGCCTGAAGCTCTTCGTGAATTGTCGGGGGTCGTAAATGAGCGGATTTACTTGTTCGTAGACGATATCGGTGAACACACCGCTCAAGTTCTTGATGTAATCAAAGCAGCTCGCCGTTACACGATCCCGCTTACAGTTATTGGGGCTGAGCGAGTCAATGAGTGGAACATGTCATGTGAAGAGCTAGAGCCCTACCTGGATTATGAATTCGAAGTGGGCTATCTAACAGGCAAGGAGATTGATGGACTTCTGGAACTCCTATCTAGTCACCGTGCTCTATTTCGGCTAGAAAATGTCTCGCAGTCTGAACGAAAGACAGCGTTTGTAGAGAAGGCTGGTCGTCAACTGTTAGTCGCGTTGCATGAGGCGACGCTTGGTAAACCCTTTGAGGACATCATTGCGGACGAATATGCCGAGGTGAGTCCGATCCTCGCTCAATTGATTTACTTGGGCGTCTGTTTTTTGAACAGGTACGACGTTCCAGTGCGAGCAGGAATAGTCAACCGAGTGTATGGAGTTGGATTCAATCAATTCGCCGAGCGTTTTTTTCAGCCGCTGGATGCCCTTGTATTCTCCCGTTTCGATCGACGAATCGGCGACTACGTTTATGTTACGCGACACCCTCATGTAGCGGATATTGTGGTCGCTCGCGCGATGACCACGCCCGAAGAACGACTAGATTTACACTTGACCATCTTGAACGCAATGAACATCGATTATGAGTCCGACCGCAAAGCTTTTCGCAAGCTAGTTCGAGCTAGGTCTCTGCTGGAAGACTTTCGAGACAACAGAATGGTAGACGAGATATTCGCCGCAGCCCGCAAGAACGCTGGAGAGTATCCGTATCTTTTTCATCAGATGGCGATCTTTGAAATGGTACGGCCAAATGGAAGCCTCAAGAAGGCTGAAGAACATTTGACTCGTGCAAGAACTCTCGCTCCTTATGATCGGACGATAGCACACTCATTCGCAGAACTTCACCTGCGACGAGCGGATGGCGCGAAGACGTCTTTGGAGTTCCAGTCAAGCTTAAGGGCTGCAAGAGAATTAGCGATGCCGCTGGCCGGGCCCGCTGCCGTAGACTCTCATGGTCTACACACTCTTGCTAAGATTCAGCTGGCCAATTTACGGAGGTTCTTTCACGACGAGGAGAATGACTGGAACGATCTCGAATTCAGAAATGTTGTAAAGGAAATTGAGGGGCTTATACAAGAAGGCTTGCAGAGGTTCCCTGGAGACTCCTACATGTTAGATGCCGAATCTCAGTTGGGAGACCTATTGGCCGATGAGGCTAGAGCGATTACAGCTTTAGAGGCTGCCTTTGATAACAATCCCAATAGTCAGTTCGTTGCTGTCCGTCTGGCCAAAATGCTAGAGGGGAGCGGCAAGGTACCTGAGTCTGTCAATGTTTACAAACGCGCAATCCAATCTGGGGTCACTGATAAACGAGTTCATTTCAACTATGCGAAGTTGCTCATTGATCAAGATGCTGGCGATGATGGCGATATCGAGTATCACCTTCGGAGGGCGTTCACGGAGGGTGACTCAAACATAGAAGCCCAGTTTTGGTATGCCCGCCAGTTATACGTAAATGGAGATATTGATGAGGCACGAAACAGGTTCCGTCGTCTCAGGGATCTTCCGTTCAATCCAAATATCAAACGAGCCATCCGGGGCCCGATATCTGCTAAAGAAGGACCACAGCAGTTTGCCGGGAGAATCGACAGGTTGGAGTACGACTACGGTTTCGTGATTCGGGACGGCACCGCAGACGGAGTATTTTTCCACTCCCGAAATGATGTGCAAGGCGTCTTCGGGAACTTGAAGGTAAATGCCCGAGTCATCTTCTCTATCGGGTTCAATTTTTGGGGAGCCACGGCAATCGACGTTTCATTGGAATAGACATCGTCGCCAATGCGGCGCGCGTGGATGATTCTACGGTGCACCTCTAATTGACGGAACGTGACAAATCAGGGGCTGAACTGTGGCGCAGCGATGGGCGCTGATCGTATTCTAGAGTCTATGGATACTGGAGCGGTATCACCAAGGCTCGAGACGTGAGTCTGAGCCAACTATAAGGCGGAGGGCACCTGAATTGGCCGAACAGGGCTACTTGCTCGATAATACCCCCGACCGCCGGGTAGTTGACCACCTCTTGAATCGCCTGTTGCGTTCCGAGACGTTCGACATTGTTTCCGCCTACTTCAGCATCTATGGATACGAGCTGTTGGCGGATTCGCTGGACAACTTGAATACCACTCGGTTCCTCTTCGGCGATCCTTCGTCAGTAGAGGAATTGGATCCCGGCGCGAAAGATGCCCGAGCGTTCAATCTGAGCGAGAGCCGCCTTGCTCCCACACAGATCCTGCAACAGAAGGCGCTAGCTCGCCGCTGTGAGGAATGGGTGCAGCGGGACACCGTCCAAGTTCGGTCCGTGCGCCGGTCGAACTTTCTCCACGGCAAAATGTACATCGCGGAGAACGGTGGGGTGGTTGGTAGTTCCAATTTCACCAAGAAGGGACTGGGTGGGGGCGTCAATTCTAACCTCGAGATTAATCTGGCTGTTTCGGAGGCCGAGCGCCTGAAGGAATTGCGTAATTGGTTCGAAGGGTTGTGGGAGGACGACAAACTAACGCACGACGTCAAGGAAGAGGTGCTCGCCGCACTGCAGCGGCTGGGCAAAGAGAACGCACCGTCTCTCATCTACTTCAAATCGCTCTTCGAATTGCTGAAAGACAGGATTGATGCACTGGCCGCCAATGAGCAACAGCTGAAGGAAAGGCGTCTCGTAGACAGCGTCATTTGGAACACGCTCTACAAATTCCAGCAGGATGGTGTGCTCAGCATCATTGACCGGCTCCAGAAGCACAACGGCTGCATCCTCGCGGACAGCGTGGGGCTCGGCAAGACCTACACTGCCCTCGCGGTGATCAAGTACTTCGAGTCCCAGAACAAAAATGTCCTCGTCCTGTGCCCGAACAAACTGAAAGAGAATTGGGCGCTCTACCCTATTTACAATGGCCGGCTCGGGAACCCTTTCCCTGAGGATAGATTCGGCTATACGGTTCTTGCCCATACTGACCTATCCAGGGATAGCGGCATGTCAGGAAGCGTTGACCTAGCCGACTTCAACTGGGGTGTGTACGACTTGGTCGTTATTGACGAGTCCCACAACTTCCGAAACGACGAAGGCAAACGATACGAAAGACTCATGACGGAAGTCATGAAAGAAGGTTCCCGGACTAGCGTCCTGATGCTATCGGCCACGCCTGTCAACACATCCTTGATAGATCTCAGAAATCAAGTTCAACTCATGACCCAGCAGCGTGACGACCATTTCAGGGACTCGGTTGGTATCGGCAATGTTCGGTCGGTCATGGGCACTGCTCAGCGTGAGTTCAAGCAGTGGGAGGATTCGCGAAACAAGTTGAGTTCCCCGCCAGACAAGTCCGCTCTATTGGAGCGACTCGGCCCAGAGTTTCTGAGGTTATTGGACGCGGCGTCCATCGCCAGATCACGGAAACAGATCACCACATTCTATGAAGCAGAGATGGCCCGCATAGGCCAATTCCCCCGGCACGATGTCCCTCTTAATCTTTACCCGGAAGCAGATCTTCAGGAGGAACTGTCATACAAGCAACTCTCCGAGCAGATCGGAGCCTTCTCCCTGTCGATCTATATGCCGTCTGAGTACTTGACTGACAAAGGTCGTCAAATGGAACTGGAGACCGAAAAGGAGCATCGTAACTTCAACCAGCGAGATCGTGAGAAATACCTCGTAGCAATGATCCGTACCAACTTTCTCAAGAGGCTGGAGAGCTCGCCTAATTCACTCACGCTCACTCTTGAGCGGACAATCGGCAAGATGGACGACTTGCTAAGCCGGATTGATAGATTTGTTCAGCATAAGTTGGGGAACGGCGACTTGAGCGATTCCCTGCCAGATGAGGACTTGGATGACGATGACTTCCAGGTCAACCGTGCGCGCCACCCGTATCATCTACGCGAGCTAGACTTGCCGCAATGGCGGGAGGACATCGAAAGAGACAGAATTACGCTTTCAACAGTTCGAGAGCGTGTCAGGGCAATAACACCAGAACGTGACGGCAAGCTGCAGGACCTTCTCAGAGAGATTCGCAAGCGGAATGACTCGCCTACTATCAGCAGCGACGGTAAGCCCAACCGCAAAATGATCGTGTTCACAACATTCAAGGACACAGCCATTTACCTATTTGAGCAGTTGCAGGCTGAGGCGAGCTCGCTCGGTCTGCACATGGCGATGGTGTCCGGCGATGAAACTCGGGAGAGTTCCGATTCTTCTACCGGCATCGGTGATCATGGAGCACGATTCCAGGATATTCTTGATCGATTTGCTCCCATGGGGCGCCGAAGACAGGATGCTGTAGGTTCGGACCAAGAGGTCGACCTGCTCATTGCGACGGACTGCATATCTGAGGGGCAGAACCTCCAAGACTGCGACACCGTCGTCAACTATGATATCCATTGGAACCCTGTGAGGCTCATTCAGCGCTTTGGTCGCATCGACCGCATCGGCAGTCGCAACCCTGTTGTTTATATGGTCAACTACTGGCCAACCAAGAACATGGACGAATACCTGAAGCTAGAGAACCGGGTGCTGGCACGAATGGCCCTGGTTGATACAACTGGCGGTGGCGATGAGTTGTTCTCCTCAGAGAAGGAGCTGGAGGAAGGCACCCAAATGGAATTGACCTTCCGTGACCAGCAACTCTTGCGCCTTCGTGATGAGATTCTCGATATAGATGACCTAAATGACGGCATCGTTATGAGTGACCTCTCGATGGACTACTTCCTCGCTCAACTAAGGCAGTTCTTGGAGCAAAACAGGGACCTGTTAGAGCAGGCTCCGCTTGGCTCATACGCAATCACTCCTCAACCAGCGGAAGGTCACGGACCTGGCGTCATTTTCCTCCTCAGGCAGACCAATGCTCAGGAAGCTTCGCCCAACACCCGCCACTCGAGCCCGATCCACCCACATTACCTCGTCTACATTCGAGACGATGGCAACATCCGCTTCGGTGCCGGTAGCGCACGTCAGGCCCTGACTGCATTTGAAAGCGCAGCAGCCGGGTACAGCGAACCCGTTCAACACCTTTGCGACGATTTTGATAAGGAGACTGAGCGAGGCATAAACATGGAAGCCTATAATAATCTCGTGACCAGCGTCATAGCCCACATCCGACAGAACGCTGCCGATGCCGCCGCCGAAGGACTATCCGGCGGTGCGAGCCGTGATTTCCGACTACCCCGAGCGTCTCAGACGCCGCGTTCCTCAGCTGACTTCGAGTTGGTGACATGGCTGATAATCAAGTAGAACGTCGGACGAATATCGAAGCAGCGTTGCGCGATGCGTCGCATGGCGATTTGACATCCGCTGCATCGTCCCTACTAGCCGTGCTCGGCTACAAAAGCGATAGAACGCCCGTTGGTCAAACCGGAGACACGGATGGGTTTCTGTCGACGTACCCTCGAGTCGGTCGTGATGGCCAACCTGTCCGTGACGGCACACTTCCAACTCAGGATGAGGAATTCCTCCGGGACAATGCGCGCTCCCTACACATCCTGTTTCAATACACGGACGACGAAATACCTCGAGAGGTTGCACAGACCTCTTTCCTTGCCGACCAAGCCTTCTCGTACGGACGGCAGAGGAGCTTTCTCTTTGTTTCATCTGAACTGAGCGGAGGCTCATATCCTCGAGGTCGATACGCCGCGATGACTCGCGAGATCAATCGTCGATTTCCCGCAATTCCCGCTGTCGTCCTATTTCGTACCGCTACTGGACGCCTCACAGTTGCCTTCGTACATCGCCGCCCGCATAAGAGGGACGAGACCCGAGATGTCTTCGGCTCTGTTTCACTCATCAGAGAGATCGATCCTGACAAGCCGCACCGTGCTCACCTCGATATCCTCAGCGAATTGTCGGTCGAAGAACGCATCCACTGGATACGGCAAAACGGTAAGTCAACGGATTTCGACGGCCTGTTGGCAGCATGGCTCTATGCCCTGGATACCGAGGAGCTCAATCGCAGGTTCTACGGTGAGCTCAAGGCGTGGTTTGACCGGGCCATCAGGGAAGCCACCTTCCCAACCGGCGTACCGAAGGAACAACCTGCCGAACGCCATGCAATTCGGCTCATCACGCGCCTGCTATTTGTTTGGTTTATCAAGGAAAAAGGCCTTGTGGCAGAGGAGTTATTCGTTGAGGTGCAAGTCAGAGAGTTGCTCAAGGACTATTCGCGCGATTCCGGGGATTCCTATTACCGTACCGTTCTTCAGAACCTCTTCTTCGCCACACTGAACACTCCCATTGACGAACGCGCATTCCGTGAACGAGGAAGCCGTAGGGGCTACAACGAACAGCACCGTGTATTCTCAAGATTTCGCTACGAATCGGAGATTGCAGACTCGGATCGGTTGGTTGAACTGTTCGCCAAGACACCCTTCATCAATGGCGGCCTATTCGATTGCCTGGATAGCCTCGACGCCCGCGGACCGGATTCCTATCGAATCGACTATTTCTCCGACAACGTAATTGATCCGGGAAGAAAGGCCCATGAATACGGCGCGCTTTCAATCCCCAACCCGCTCTTCTTCGACGATAAGGGGTTGATCTCAATCTTCAACCATTACAGATTCACCGTAGAGGAGAACACTCCTGTCAATCAGGAGGTTGCTCTCGACCCGGAACTCTTGGGCAAGGCCTTTGAAAACCTGCTAGCCTCGGTCAACCCAGAGACCGGAAAGAACGCCCGTAAACAATCCGGGTCTTACTACACACCCAGGGTAGTGGTCGATTACATGGTCGATGAGGCCCTCGTCGCAGCCTTGATGGAGCGATTGAATCCGGCGGAATCCGACAAGGCTTGGTGGGAAGATATCCTGCGATACCTTCTCGACTACAGTGATGCCGGTGAACTCTTCGATGATGAACAGAAACGACGCGTCATTCGGGCTATCGCTGACCTCAGAATCCTCGATCCCGCTGTCGGCTCGGGCGCGTTCCCAATGGGAATGCTCCACAAGCTGACCCTCGCGTTGCGGCGCCTAGACCCCGACAACAAGCTATGGCGGGATACACAGCGTGATATTGCGGCCGAGCGGGCAGATGCGGCCTTCTGGATACCACTCAAGAAAGAGCGGGACGAAGAGCTTGAACAGATCAGCGATACCTTCGAGCGTTACGGAGACTCTGACTTCGGTCGGAAACTCTATCTGATCCAGCGCTGTATCTTCGGCGTGGACAATGACCCGAATGCCACAGAGATCGCAAAGCTCAGGTTCTTCATTTCTCTGGCAATCGAGCAGGAATCAAACACTGACGAGGCCGACAATTACGGAATACGTCCGCTACCCAACCTGGAGACTCGATTCGTCACCGCGGATTCCCTAAGGGGTCTTGAGCGTCTCGCTCAATTGCCCCTTGGCGACCACGCAGAGGCTATCCGATGGACGGAAGGGCAACTGGTAGCTAACCGGGAGAGCTACTTCCATGCCGGAACCCGCAGGGAGAAGCAGCGCTTGAAAGATGAAGACACACGCCTGCGAGGCATACTTGCCAGCGACCTTGAGGCTGCCGATTTCCCGCCTGCGGATGCGAGAAAGATAGCCCAATGGCAGCCCATGGAACAAGGTGTTATGGCGGACAGTAAGGATGCTGCTGATTGGTTCGATCCAGAGTTCATGTTCGGCGTCCGGGACGGCTTTGACATCGTCATAGGTAACCCGCCATACGCCCAGCTACAAAGGGATGCAGGAAAGTTGGGCAAGCTTTACAAGGACGCCGGCTACGAGACTCTCACTAGGACAGGTGACATATATCAACTCTTCATAGAACGTGGGCTACGCCTGTTGGACGCCAATGGAATCCTTGCCTTCATCACATCAAATAGTTGGCTCAAAGCCGAGTACGGCAAGGAAACACGCCGCTATCTGACTGACAACACAACCATCTTAAGGTTGCTGGAAATGGGCAAGGATGTCTTCGAAAAGGTAATCGTCGATGCAAGTGTGTGTATTGCCCGGGCCGGCAAGGCTAATGGCGCGGGGCTTGCGATTGATCTGGACCGAATCGAGGATAGGTACTTCCCCCCGGCTCTAGAGCACTGGAATACTTTCGTAGCCTCCGGAGAAGGGCCTTGGCCGCTGCTCACTCCTATTGAACAGCGAATCATGGACAAGATGAATGATGTCGGAACGCCGCTAAAAGAGTGGGATATTGCCATTAACTACGGAATAAAGACCGGCTTGAATGAGGCGTTCATCATCGATAACGAGACTAAGGATGCACTGATCAAGGAAAACGCCAAGTCGGCTGAAATTATCAAGGCTGTCCTCCGGGGGCGGGACATTCAGCGGTGGCGTGCACAGTGGGCTAGCTTATGGATTATCGATTCCCACAATGGCTTTGACGGAGCAGGCCCCATAGATATAAGTGAATATCCCGCGGTCAAGGCACATCTTGATGGATTTGGCGGGAGTCTGGCTTACCGCCAAGACCAAGGTAGAACGCCATACAACCTCCGCAACTGCGCCTACCACGAGGAGTTCAAGAAGGAAAAACTCTTCTGGATCGACCTTACTGAGGAGGGTAGATTCGTGTATGAGGCGCAGGAAATGTTCTGCGTCAATTCTGCTTACATGATGACGGGCAAATCAATCAAATACCTGTGCGCGGTTCTCAACTCCAATATCGTTACTTGGTTCATGCGGAACAGCGCGCTCAATTCGGGAATGGGTACGACAAGGTGGGTGAGGTTCACAGTTGAACGAATCCCAGTCCCAGCACTCGACAGGGAGTTGGAACAGGGCTTCACGGATATGGTGCAGGAGATAATGCACCTGGGTGAGGCTGACGCGAAGATGCAGCACCTTCAAGCAACCCTAAATCAAAGGGTATGCGCCCTGTATGGTCTCTCTAAGGAGGAGAGCATCTTTGTCAACGGAAAGTAGCAATTACATAATGAGGGGGCCAGTTCAAGATCGCAGTGTCCCTACACTTGATAAGCCAGATTTCTGACCTCTTCTTGCGTAAGCCCGTATCGGGCAAGCACCAAGTTTTCGACCTCAGATTCGAGCCTTCGGATATCTGTATGAGCGGCAGTCTCGGACGAACGAAGGATCTGATCCACGATTTCCACAACCGGGTCCTGCTCCTCTTCCGGTACCTTGGGAATCGGGATCTCTTGGACATAAACTTTCTTCCAACGGAATGTTCCCGTGCCTGACGTCGGAGCAGTGTGCCCCAAGTACCATCGAATCAGGCCTGAATTAAGGAATGCCAGAAGGTACTTCAAGAAATGACCAGTCAAAATAAACGTTGTTGCCTCGGCAAAGCTGCCGCTCTCGTCGAAAGTGAAGCGGCCTCTATCTACCAGTTCTATCCATACCAGCTTTTCCTTCAGGAAATCGTGGTGATAGGCAGATGCCCACCGCTGCAAGGCATACCATTCGTAGCGAATGCCGGTTTCGGCTTGGTTTCGAGATTCGAGCAGGGTCCGATAGCCTTCTAGGTGACGAAATACTGCGGGGTATCGTTTCCGAAACGCTGATTCAGCCTCTACGCTATTGCCAGATATAGACACTGATTCGTGGAGGGGGAAGTGCCAAGGCACAAAGAGCAAGTATTTGTCCGCCCCATTAGTTCGCCAACGCCGGATGTCCTCGCCTTGCAAGATAGGCTTGATAATCTCAGCAGAAGTGGAGTCTTCCCTGATCAGTCCATCCTTAGTCTCGTTATCGATGATGAACGCATCGTTGAGGCCAGTGGTTATTCCTCTATAAATGGCATTTCTAAGCGCAGTCCTCCGGTCACTTTCGGGCTCTCATGCTCTTAGTTGACGTATCCCCGAGTGGATGCTGCCCCCCTCTGAAGTGCCAACTTCACCCCACTCCATCAGGCAATCTGTGGGGACAGGTTACCTGAGAGTTGGAGGATGATATGGAAGCCTTGGCACCTATCGAATCGCAAATTGAAGGAGATGCACTGCTATCGGAACTGGCTGAGAACACTCGTACCGCGTACCTGAAGGGGTGGAGTAGATTCGTGGATTACTGTGTCGCAGCCGACTTTCGCGATCCCTTTGCGGTGCCGCCCGAAGCGGTAGCTCGTTTCTTCGTCCAGCTAGCAACTCGACCTAGTCCCGCATCCGGTACGATGCTTTCTATGGGCACTGTGTCTCTATACAAGAGTGCAGTGAACAAGAACTACCTTGTGGCAGGAAAATCTTCGCCGACCAATCACCCGGTCGTCCGTTCGACGCTCAAGGGCCTGGCCCGCCTCCGAGGTTCGGCCAGTCGCAGGGTCGAGGCGCTGCGGGAATTCCAAGTGCAGGCCATGTTGGAGGCATGCCCCGAAACGCCTATCGGGAGGAGAGACGCAGCCATCATTGCGCTCGGATTCGCCGGTGCCCTCCGCCGTTCAGAGATTTGCAGTTTAACCGCGACTGATGTCGAGATGGTCGAACCTAGAGAAGATGTACAGGATCGTATGTGGCTAACGATCCGCCAATCAAAGACTGATCAGCAAGGCAAGGGGCAGCGAGTAGCAATCCTTGACGGAACAAACATCCGTCCCATCCATCGCCTCCGCCTTTGGCTTGAGAGTTCCAACATTACGGATGGCCCGTTGTTTCAGACAATGAAGCGAGGTGGCCATCTTCGAGGAAAGCCTCTACACCACAGCGACATTCCAAGGATACTCAAGCACTACGCCGTTCTCATCGGGCTTGACCCACGTAACATTTCAGGGCACTCGCTCCGAGCTGGGTTCGTCACCAGCGCGGCCGTTCATCACGCACGTTTGGACAAGATCATGGCCATCACGCGTCACTCTAGCGCAGCGACAGTGCTGCGCTACATCCGAGATGCTGATGCTTTCACAGACCACGCCGGACAAGGATTCTTGTAGTCGGGCCAAATCAAGAATCCGCACATGAAACGCTGTCGGGCTCTCCAGCACCACCGCTATGACTCACTTCTTTGAGAACCAGGGGGGGAGGGTCAGTTCTGGCAGCCCAAGGAGCGCAACATATGTCCCGGCATCACCCAACAATGACTTCCAATCGCTGTTGCCACAAACACCAGAGTAATCCCGAGAACAAGAATTGCTCCTGCGCCTGCTAGTTCAACTGCTCCGGTGTGGTCCATGTCTTTGCCTCCCCTGCGCTGTAGTGTCGTTCCCGATGAACCATTCCCATCTCGTGCTGTGACCTACTTGATGGCCCGGAGGCTGCGGTCAAAATGCGCCTGCCCCGCTATAATGGCGAAACGGTGTGACAGGTTCGCGCTTGGTCGTACACATCAGGGCCTAAGGAGTCAACAGCATGGCAACGGTACGGGCTAGATACGAAAAAGGCGTCCTGACACCCTTGGAGCCTCTTGAACTCGAAGAGGGTGAGGAGGTTGTGGTTTCAGTCGAAGGTCCACTGGTTCCTGAGGGGACGAGTGGCGAAAATCTGTTAGGTACAACGGATTCCGCGCCCGTGCATTCAAAAGGGCTTCTCGGTCTAGTTGAAAGGATTGAAAAGATGCGCGATTCCTATCCGCCAGACTTGTGGGATGGCGTCCCGGCTGACGGTGCTAAGAACTTCAAGCACTACCTCTATGGTCACCCCAAAGTGGAGGACTAGTGGCCACAGTTTTTGCCGACACGGGTTACTGGATTGCCCTCATGCGCTCCAGTGATGAGTTGCACGAACGCGCGACGGCGGCGGCAGCAACACTAGGCTCCACACATGTAGTGACAACTCAGATGGTGCTGGCCGAGGCGCTCAACGATACTTCCCGCTTGGGCGAATCACGACGTGAATTCGCCGTCGAGATGGTCAGGCAGATACGGGACGATCCCTCGGTTGAAATCGTTTCTCAAACTGATGAGCAATTCTGGGGCGCACTGGAACGCTACGCATCGCGAAGCGACCAGACTTGGAGCCTCACGGACTGCGCGAGCTTCTTGGTGATGGAAGCGCTTGGCATTACCGACGCTTTAGCCTTCGACCAAGATTTCCAGCAGGCAGGGTTTGTCGCCCTCCTCAGAGGCGAACAAGACTCTTGATCTTGTTGCCTGTGCCAACCCCTTCCTTCGCGACTCAACCACAAACTCAAACACGCACGAATTCACGGAACTAAGCAACACTACTTGTACGCATCAACGCGGTCGGGTAACTGACAGGCCGTTCCTCAGGTCTCTCGATTGGCGGTGTCTGGGAAGATTCCGATCCCCGCTTGATGACATTCGATAAGAATCCCTGTTACCCATTCCGCCTTACTGGCAAGCATCTCCAGACACGCAACGGCGCCGATCTGCTCGTCATAGTGGCGAGTTCCCATCTTGCCAACTCTGGCAGCCTCAGCGGCCTGCTCTGGAGCGTCCGATATTGCCGGATATCTTGCCCATACGGCGTGAGGCCACGATATTGTCCCTATGATGTACACGGCGATGTACGCGATCACCCACTGAAAATGCCGACCCACTTCCCATTGTGTGGCCCCCAAGAGGCCCGCCCGAATACGAGACTCGCCAATCAGGTGGAACAGATCCCTGGCGACTTCGAAGTTCTCTTTCGGAGGTACCCGCCACTGCGACCTGGGTACCCTGCTACGTGCTTGTAGCATCAGTTGATTGTACATCCAGTCAAATAGGTCTCCCGTAGCTGGTGGCGTTCCGAGTTTGAATGGCTGCTCGGTCGTGGCAAGAGTGGCGCTCTCTAATCGTTGCAGTGTTGACATGAGTCGCTCAACGTCCGCTGGGGAGAATGTAGCCACTAGAGCACGGAATGAATCTGAGTCTTTGTTCTGCTGCTGGCGACGTCTTCTGCCAACCGCTAGCTCTTCTACTTGTTTGAGGTTCTCGACAATCGTCGGATCAATCAGTCTCTGCAGTGTTTCCCAAGCGAAGTCAGTATCGAGCAGTTTTCTATTTGGTGTTAGGAATGAGTCTAGATTGTCATGCCCATACTTCTTTAGCTCCGAATATGGAAGTCCTTTGGACGCAAGCATCCCCTTCAGTGCCTTTTCCATGGATTGCTGGATAAAGAATAGTCCTTGAAGGGGGTAACCTCTTTCAGATAGTGCTATGGCTGACCTTGCATCCATATGAGCATGCTCGAGCCATTCATGGATGTATTTGTGGTTCTCTACAGGCATCGCTGGTGTCCTCGTGATCGGGAATGACGCTCTCATTTCTAAGCAAATGGGCGGCGGCGTCAGTCGTGGCTTGCGAAGTGCTGCCTTTGCCTAGGCAGTAGTATCAGGCTTTGCGAGGCGGCCGAGCCGATGAAAAGGTGGCTCGGGGAGGCGCCGGTATACCTCAGTCACTTCATCTTCTAGTTCAAATCTGCCGGTCAGGACGTCGATCGCAGCCTGGGATATGAGGGAGGCGCAGGCTAAGACTGACGGAGGTGGAGCGTTGTTCACTGGAGCCGAACAACCGAGATCCGGCTCGGCCTGATCGTCCCCAGGTTCTCCGGCCGGAATCGAGGGATACCGATCAGATGGGGTCCGCACGCTAATAGGAATGTCAGAATCAAGTGCCTGCCGCTGCACTCTACTTATGAAACCGCCACGGTAAAGCGCGCCCGAAATAAGGGACTTCTTCAACTCGGCGGCAGCCTGAGCGATGGCAGGGACGAAAGATTCATTGCCAGTTGCGTCGATAACTATGTCTGCATCACCGAGCAACGAAGACATTTTGGAGGGAGCAACGACCATCTCTGCCACAGTTTCAACATGGGTCCATGGTGCATGTGATAGGGCCACGGCCTTTACAGCATCGACCTTTAGGGCACCCACCCAGTCATGTCCTGCCACATGCCGAACGACATTACCTGGCGTAAGGAATTCAGGGTCGACAATCGTTTGAGACCCTAGTCCACTCTCCGCCAGGGTCACCGCAACATGCCCTCCCAGCGCACCAGCTCCGAAGATGACAGCGCGAAGATTCTTCAGCTCCTCCGCATCCGGTCCAGCCCTCAGTATTAGCGTTTGGTCATCGTTTGGTTCTGCCATCAAGACGTGTGCCTCCACTTTGTCACCGATCCCATCACCGGCCATAATCAATAAATCAGTTCGCCCCCGCCGTTCCCAGGCAAATAGGATTAGGTCCACACCTCCACTGATCCTGAATGGCTCCTTAATCCTTCTATCGGAAAGGGCCCTCTCCAAGCCTTTTCGTTGTGCCTTGTTGAGGTGTTTTGGCAGTTCGGAGAACTGGCGCGGCGGCGGGGACTTCAGGATTCCAGTGCGGAACCACAGGCCCCTTGGCTGTCTTTTTGGGGCTGCCGCCCCGGGCAGCAGTTCAATGAGTGCCCGCTCCTGTGAGGGATTACCGTGAAACTCACCCCAACTGCCTGGGCTTGTTCTCAGAGTTTCAAAGTCGAATGCGGCCATGTGCGGCGCTTTGTTCTCGAAATTTAGATAGGCATCGAATGGTAGGTCATCGTGGATCCAGTTATCCTTCGCCCTCCCACACCATTCCTCAATGCGCTCGAATAATCCTTCGACTGTTGCCCATCGGAGACTTGCGTCTCCCTCACGCCATAGGCAGACGAATCCATTCAGCGTGTAATGGCTAGTGTCGAGTCCTTCCACAAAGACTCTCGGAGGCCGATATGGCCAACCCGGATCGAAACTGATGTCCATAGACTCCGCATCTGTGAGGGAGGTAAAGGCGGGATGGATTGGTCCCTGCCAGCGACTTCGTGCACTGCCGGGCTGAGGTTCAAACCCTCGCTCCAGAAGGGCCGTCCAAAAGTCTTCCAGCGAAGGGCTGTCGAATGATTCCTGCAACATGATATCTACCCGAAGCGCTGGGCCTCATTCTGCCTGGCGAGCCCGGCTCCGCCAGCCCCACTACCGCCAATGACTGCCGCACCACCTCCCCCACCACCTGAATTGGGTTTCGGTGGCAATGGGAGGACAGAATCTGGTCTCGTTCGGTCATTGGACCCGAGAATCTTCTGCCACACGACGGCGGCGTCATAATCCGTCATAGACGCTGTGCCTTCGGCATCATTCGCAAGTCGGATGAATTTCTCGGTGGCCTGTGTTATCTGTCCTTCAGTCAGCGGCGGATCATATGCCGTGCCAAGGACTGGATCGAGCAGCGGCTTGACGCTGGCAGTCGCAAAATGGTCGGCGACATATCTCAGTGTTCCCGTCAAGAGCGTGTCCCACTCCATTCCCGAGACACGGCGCGTGTTCCAAGCCTCAAATGCAAGGAGTTCCATGTATAGCCCTCCCGGCTTTGCATCACCAAGATGAGTCTCTCGGACTTGCCGCAGGAGCTTGACGATCGGCTTGTAGGAGGGCTGCCCTCCTACCCGTGGCGTTGTAGGTGCCTGATTCAAATCAGAAGACAGTTCGCCGAACTGCACCGCGCCAGTTAGAGCCCATCTACCGTCGCCGCCGCTCCATTTGTTTTGGTCGTGCGTTGGTATCGCCCAAGGTTGGCCCGCCTTGACAGCTGGGACTACGTCGACAGCGAACTTGCCATATTTTCCTGACCCCCCAGTCCGGTCAGGGAAGTGCACTTTGATGCTCCGGTTTCTCTGCTGTGCGCGACCTCCAGCCTGTCCATATTGTCCGTACTTGCCGACCAAGATTCGCCAGACCGCATCGTATATCCGGCGCGGTTCGGCAGTCCTGTCCAAGTGAGTAAACCGGAGCATCACATCGACATCTTTCCCCGGGTAGATGCCGACACCGCGTCCGTATGAACCAATCAGGAGCGTCTCCAAGCCCCAGTCCTTTAGCAGGTCGTCTTGCTGAAGAAGCTCACGTACTTCCGTGTGAGCCTCAATGGCGCGTTTCCGTTTCTCACCGTTGATCTCAATATTCTTCAGAGCCTGATCGAACTGCTTCCTCAGATTCGCCACATTACCCTCCTTTGGCGGTCATAATTTTCTCTGCACCACGGGACGGGAGAACTACATCCTCAATGGGTCCTCCTCCCGCCCCTGGCCTCACAACAAGGCTGGGGACATAACGAGGAGAAACGGCTTTGCGGTCTTCATCACGGCCGTCCTCCCACTCATATAGGTGGATGCGGACTGTGTTCAGGGTGCGACCAAGCAGTAACGCCACTGTCCAGGGGCACCGGAGAAAGACATGCGCCTCCGAGATGCCCGACTCAGTTGCTGCTTGCCGAATGACTTGAGAGACTTCCCCAACAATAGCTCGTGCATCGTTTGAATCCAGATTGCCTTCGGTGACTGTTCTTATGTGCCGGGTATTCCCGCCATGCTGATTGGCGAACTGATAGAAAGCCTCGTCACTTCTCTCGGACAATAGGTCAACATAGACATATGAGCGGTCTCCCCGTCGCGCCGCCATGTCCCGATTGATCACCTTGACCATCCGCTTCGAGTCTCCTGAGAGCCGGGCGTCGCCGGAGAGAATCCAATGGTGACCACCGCTATCGATGACCTCTACTTGACCAACAAGAGTCGTCGGTAACGCTGCGCCCAAAGCGAAAGCGGCAGTCAGGTGGGCTCCACCGGAGATCCGTACGCGGCGTGCACCGGCGATGTCCAACAGACCACCAAGTCGCGACAGAAACCCTTTCAGATCCGACAGCCCTTCACTGCTTGGTCGACGGTTACCCTCATCCGGCGGTCGCAGCCGCACAACCAGATCGTTACGGTTGATGGTCGACGCGGGGGTGAGTCGAGTCTGAATGTCGATCTCGGTAAGACCGTCGCGGCTCTCGATTTCAGAGGAGAGTCCCTCAAGCCGGCGGCGCGAGTGGGCGAATGCAATGGCGGCGATGTCTTGGGGTGTGAACGCAGCGGACTGCAGATGATTCTTCAGAATCCCGTCTGTCCTCTGCAGAAGCTGATCGGGCGCGTCGTAGTCAAGGCGACCATCAGCGGCATTGATTGCCTGGGCGATAGAGAAGGCAAACCGAGGATCCTCGCTCATTTCCAGCAGAGATGGTAGTTCGATTTCCCTGATAATCTCTGAGTGCTCGATGTCCGGTGTAACTAGGAGCACTGCACCGGAGAGGCCGCTTGTGATCGCCTCAGCGAGACGGCGTGGAGTGTCGCCAGGCGGAAGATCGGTCACATCGTGCCAAACGGGCACGCCTACGGCGCGCAGAGCCCATGCCATGTCTTCGGCGAGAGCTGCACCATCGCTGTGGCGATACGAAAGGAATACTGGACCCTTCGGGTCAATCGCCCCTGATTCGAGCACCATATCTTCTCTCTCTTGGCGGAGTCTGCCTCATCGGGCGTACCCAGCGCGCATTTCATATGCCTACCCCACGACATAATCTATGCTGTTTTCACGACGTAGTCAAACACAAACGACGTCCGTGCGCATGTTGGTCAGAGTGCTATACTTGAGTTGTCTCGTGGAGGGAGGACGCGATGCCTATTGAAATCGCTGGCTTTGCTCACGCACTTGCTCGATGCCTCTCCTTTCAATCCATAGGCGTCGCTGAACTTGAGGATGTACTCGCCAAGAGCTCCAAGCCCTTGGAAATGCACTTTGTCGAGCCATCCGCCGATGTCGCGTTCATCCAATCGGGACAACCGTTCAAGCATTTGTTTTTTGTTCAGCACGGGATGATGGTTCCCTGGCAGTTCCCCCACTCAGAATTGTCGTCGCCCTTCCTCATAGGGGAGCACGAGTTCGTAATGGGTGCCGAACGTTGGGTTGCCCCATACTCGGCTGCTCAAGATACGACGGTTATCGGCATCCCAAAGGAGACCATGCAGCTCATTTGTGATCGAGTGCCACTCGTCCGGGAGCAGATGTATCGGGTACTGATGAGGCGTATGTCTCGATACTACTGGACTTCCCTGGCAACGAGCGGAAGCCCAGCATCCAGAGTGGCCGCTGCCCTCGTTTCTCGTCTAGCACTTGAGCAGGACGACTTCGGAAACATGAAGGAAATCCCCATCCTTCAGAGAGACCTAGTTCGTCTCACCGTGATGTCACGGTCAGCCGTAGCCGCGGGCGTGGCAATGTTGGCAACCAAGAAAGTCATTGGGATCGGCAGCGACCCCAGCGAGCGATTCAGGGGTATCGTGCGCATACCTGATGTCGACCGACTAAAGCAAGCTGCTTTGGAAGATGTCCGGGAAAGAGAGGTTCGCCCGCTTATCGAGCAGCTAGCCGGTTGATCGAGCCAAGTGTGGGGCTCCCCAGCACCGATTCCTGACCCACCTGGCCCGTCTCCTAGTCTTACCACTCCACGACCAGTTCAAACACGCGCTCAGTTCGCAGTATTGACCTGTATCGCCCACCAACGTATACGGTAGACAGAACCGTCTTTGAGTTGTGGCTCGGGGGGTCTGTGATCCCCTAGCACCAGAGTCACGCTGCGACCCTATGCGCGAAGCCGTGCGTCTACTACCCGGCACGCCGTCGGCATCGTAAAATAGAAATCGCGGAATCCTAACCCATTTCTTCCATGTGCTGGGACGCGCATCCACAGCAGGTGATTCCACAAGGAGCGCCGGGGCCGGTGGCGCATTACTTCGCAAAGCAAGAGAACCACGTTGCAAAATGAAGACACCTGTCACGTTCCCCGCTGAGACCAGGACTAAGCTCGAAAGTCCGGGAATAGGGGTAGAGTCCGCCTTCATCAACGATGGCGCCAAGCGGTTTATGGTGATCGTCCATCGTGTAGCGTTGAACGGTGGCTCATCCTTGGCGAAGCCACCTGCCGTAGTCAAATACTCGGAGCGGCCGTATGCACTCCCTCACTCCCGCGCCGTTCAGCTCGCGACCCCACGGTACTATAGGAATTATCCGGGCGAGGACTTGGGCATACGGGACGAGAAAGAAG
Organism: Dehalococcoidia bacterium; assembly: GCA_034428515.1. Lineage (GTDB taxonomy): Bacteria > Chloroflexota > Dehalococcoidia > UBA6926 > UBA6926 > VXMO01. The sequence goes on along the minus strand of DAOUHQ010000013.1, from coordinate 66,091 downwards.
CCTCCTACATCAAGAGAATGGATTTGAAAGGGTTCCTGGACAAATACAGTCCTCAGCTGTCGAGCTTGGGAACGGCGCCAGGACAGGGATCGGCAGACTTGACCTTCGCCCGCGACGACTGCTGGATGTTCTGCACTTCCGTGAAGCCGACGACGGACGGACAAGCTGGGAAGTTAGGGCAACCATCCTCCAAGGACTACGATTGTGCGACGGTCATTGAAAATGCCTCGGAGTTCGCAAGGGAGTTGGGAGCGACCTTTGGAGCACATATCAGAGACGCCGACTTGAGCCTTAGCGGCCTAGACATCTTGGCCAGGTACAGCATGATGCCCGAGTTGGGAGAAACGATGGTGAGGGTCTATCATGGACAGGTCGTCTACACAGACGACCCAGTACCCATAATCGAGTCTTACCCGGAAGAGTGGCGTGCCACGATTGTTCCTTTCCTCAAGCGGTCTCAGTACGCCTACCAACGAGAGTACCGATATGTCGTTGTGACTCACGGCGGGGCGAAGGAGCAAGTATTGCGCCTGCCCGTTTCCGAAGACCTTCGCGCCCTGACTGAGGTGTGGGATCTGTGAGTACCTAGGGCATTGCATTTCCCTCACCCAACTCTCCCTAGCCGGGAGAATCCGTCCCACGCTGCTCTCCTGTATCAGGCTCACTGGGGACCACATGCTGTAGGAGTATCCTCGTATGTGCGACGCCTACTTGGCGGATAGCAGGGAACGGGCCGGGGGGGAATTCGGCCAGAGATAATTCGCTCCCGTCGGCGCGGCGCACGGTAAGCACGTCCGCCAGTTGCTCCGTCGTCTGGTCCGGATTAAGCAGTCCGCCGACAATCCGTATCGCTTCCCTGTTGAACGACACCGGAGCGCCTTCCATCGCGTCGAAGACGACGACGCCCACGGGGGATGTCTCGATCAGGGTTCCCAGGCCCGCCTTGGCGCGTTCCTCATCCCGGTGACGGCGGACGTTGGCCACGACGAGGGCAACCTGGGAAGCGAACATGACGAGGGTCTCCTCGTCTTCCTGGCTGAACTCCTGGCCGGGCTCTTCCTTGCCCACATGAATGTTGCCCACGCCACGCCCCGATGGCGTATGGGGACGGCCAGGAGTGCGCTGATATGCACGGGAGTGCGCAGTTCGTTGAGGCCCAACGCCCTGGCGTGACCGCCTAGGTCCGACACCCGCAGCGGCTCCGTGATGGCCCTGAGGTAATCGAAGAATTGTTGTCCCTCGGGAAACTCCCAGAGACCCTGGGGCTCTTCAGGGGTCAGGCCGGATGCCCGAACCGCCCCACCTCATCCTGAGTCGTTGCTTTCCGCGCCCGGGGACTCCCAGAGCAACGCCTACGGTCAGGTATTCCTGTTTACGCCAAGCGGCGATGGCCACAACGGAACCGACTCCTTGGTCTACCAAGGCCTGCATGACTCGGCAGTCAACCTTACCAATACCTCCTCCAGTTGTAACCCGTAGCAAAACAGGGAGGCTGTGAGTCGAAGGGCCTAACCCGTGGAATCATTCCATTGGGCTCGCCCCATTCGGAGAACAAAAACAAGGCCAGTGCTTTTGAAGACTGGCCTACCCTAACGCTTGCCTACCCGGTCTATCCGGGTAAGTATCGGGGTCAAGGCGGCGCGCGGGCATTCCTGTATGGAACCATGTTCGGCACATTTGGCTCCCCTAGCGCGAAAGCCACGCCTCTGGGGCCGTTGACTGCAAATATCTGATCGACGAGAGAATCCGACGACGCCACATCCTGTTTATATGTCAGGACCGGCGCTGTGACTCGATGCTCCGGCTCCGGCGTCGGTTCCGGTGAGGGCTCAGGCCTCGGCCCGGCCGTTGGTTCGTGGGTCGCCTCCGCTGTCGGTGTGGGAGTCGAGTTGTCCGGTGGCTCACGTGTTGGCGCAGGAGTGGGACTGAAAGTGGGTTCCGGTGTCGAGCCAATCGCCGGATCGGGCGTGGGCATAGGTGTGGCGTTGGACGTTGTCGGGCGCGCTGAATCATCTGCCGGATCGTGTGTCGGCTGACCATTAGAACTGAGCGTGGGATCAGGCGTTGAGATAACCGTTGGTTGCGGCGTCGGGGAAGCGGTACCCTCGGGGGTAGCTACAGGCGTCGCCTCCGGCGTAGGAACAGGCGTCACTTCCGGCGTTGCCTCCGGTGTGGAAATAGGTGTTCGTTCCGGTGTGGGTACGGGCGTCACTTCCGGCGTCGGCTCCGGCGTGGGGGTAGGCGTCGCTACCGGAGTGGGAGTAGGTGTCGGCCCGGGCGGTGTTGGAGGTGTCGGAGAAGTCGACCCGGCCGTTGAGCCTTCACCCGAATCCGACCATTGGCTGGAGCCTTCGTCGTTCGCGGCGCGAATTGAAACGTGATATGCCGTTCCCGCCTGTAATCCGGTGAGAGTGGCGCGAGTCTGCAACCCGATGAGCAGCCGTTCCGTCCACTGGCTATCGCTCGTCTTCTTGTACGAAATGGCGTAGGACGTTATGGCCGGCTTGCCCGTCATATCCGGCGCGCTCCAGGTGACGTTCAACGCGGATGTAGGGGAACTGGCAGACTTAGTAACAGAGGGAGCGGATGGTACGGTTGGCCGCTCTGGCACGTCGGTCACGGTAATGATGACCGTCTTCTCGGCATCGACAATGTGACCGTCGCCAATGCCGATGGCGGTGAGTCCGTCGCTCGCCTGAACGACAACCGTGTAAGTTCTCTGGCTCTCGTAATCCAGCGTCGCGCCCTCGGTCACGGTGATCTGCCCGGTGGACGAGTCCACGGCGAAGAGGGACGACGGGGTCTTCAATGTATAGGTCAGCGCATGCCCCTCGCGGTCAATGGCCGTCACCGGGGCGCCCACAGTCGTCCCTGCAGGAGAGTTCTCCGCAACCGTGCGGCTTTCTGCCTGTCTGGAGAATTGAGGGGGGTTGTTATCGGCGTTGGTAGCGCCTTCATCCGCCGGTGACCATGCGCTGGCGCCCTCGACGTTATATGTCCGCACCTGTACTTCGTACGCTGTGTCCTTCTCCAGGCCGGTCAGGTTGATGGTGGTTGTCGCCGCTGACAGCTTGCTTATCCGGCTGCCGGGGTTAGCAGGGTCATCGTATTGGTAGGGCGTCCATGCATTGGGTGTCTCACCCTCCGCAGCCTTCACGCGGTACTGGATCTCATAGCCGGTGATGGGCAGGCCGCCTGTGGTATCCGGGGTCGTCCAACTCACATCGAGAATGGTCGTGGGATCAGTGGTCGACTGCGCCACCGTGGGTGGGTTGGGCTGTGCCGGCACAGTCAGGTCTGTCACATTGATGTTGACGCTCACCGTGGCCGTCTGCCCTTGCACGGTGTACGTCACCTGTCCGGTGTATGAAGTCGTGGTCTCGTAGTCGATAGTCGCGCCCTGCTTCACGCTGATCTGGCCCGTGGCAGAGTCGATCACGAATACGTCCGCCGCATCACCCGCCAACGTGTAACTCAGAGTCTCACCGTTGTACGGCGTGCCGGTGATCGGAGCGCCCACCTTCGTCCCTGCGGCGGAGTTTTCAGCAACGCTTAGGGTCTCGCTTCTTTGTGCAGTGACAGTGAAGGCGCGAGAGACATATCCGCCGTATCCGTCATGCGCGCCGTACGTAATCGTTGTCGAGGCAGGGTTGACTGCAGTTAGCGTCAGGGTGTCGGAATCGCTCCCCGTTATAGCGGCTGTGAACACACCGGGATGAGCGGCGGAAGCCGAATAGGTCAGTGTGTCGCTGTCGGCGTCTGTGAACTTGTCGCTGATGTCATAGTCCGTAGCGGCGTCGACGGCGATGCTAGCGTCAGCAAGTCCTGTCCCGCTGGTGGTCGGTGGCGTGTTCGCCGTGCCCTCCCCAACATCCGACCACGGCCCTTCACCTTCCAGCTGGGTCAGCGCCCGCACCTGGACTTCGTACGTCGCCCCCGACTCCAAATCCGGCAGGTTGATGGTGCGCGTTGATGCAGGCAGCGTCTTGGTCTGGCCACCGTTGCCGTCGTCGATGGCGTAGTCCGTCCACGCGTTGGGGGTTTCGCCCTCCGCCACCTTCTTGCGGTACTGCGCCTCGTAGCCGGTGATGGTCGTGCCATTGGCATCAGGGGCCGTCCACGCAACGTCCAACGCCGGGTTCGACTGCTCGCTGAACTGCGTGCGGGCGAGCGTTGGCACGCCGGGCTTTCCAGCCTCCAGATCTGTCACGTTGATCGTAAGGCTGACAGTAGCGGCCTGGTCCTGCACGGTGTACTCGACCGTGCCGATATAGGAGTCCTTGGTCTCGTAATCCAGCGTCGCGCCTTGCTTCACGCTGATCTGCCCTGTGGAAGAGTCGATAACGAATACGCCTGCCGCATCACCCGTCACCGAGTAGCCCAGCTTTTCCCCCGGATAGGGCGTGCCTTTCACCGGATCACCCACAGACGTCCCCGCGGCAGCGTTCTCATCCACGCTCCGCGTCGCACTCGCCTGCCCCTTGATTGTCACACTGCGCGAGGCATACCCGCCGTACCCGTCGGAGGCCGCGTAGGTGACCGTTGTGGAAGCCGGATTGACGGCGGTTGCCCTCAGGAAAGTCCCCGTGATCCTCGTCGTGAGAACGCCGGGGTGTGCGGTAGAAGCCGCGTACGCCAGCGTGTCGCTGTCGGCGTCTGTGAATTTGTTACTGATGTCATAGGTTGTGGCGGAATTGAGGCTGATCGTGGCATCAGCAAGGCCCGCGCCGTTCGTGGCCGGCGGCGTGTTGGCCGTGCCCTCGCCAACGTCCGACCATGGCCCCTCGCCCTCCAGCTGGGTCAGCGCGCGCACCTGTACTTCGTACGTCGCGCCCGCCTCCAGATCCGGCAGGTTGATGGTGCGTGTCGATGTAGGCAGCGTCCTGGTCTGGCTGCCATTGCCGTCGTCGATGGTGTAGTCCGTCCACGCGTTGGGGGTCTCACCGTCTGCAACCTTCTTACGGTACTGCGCCTCATAGCCGGTGATCGTCGTGCCGTTAGTGGCCGCCGCCGTCCACGCTACGTCCAGCGCAGGATCGGTTGGCTCACTGAACTCTGTCCGCGTCAACGCCGGTGTGCCAGGCTTGCCTGCCTCAAGGTCGGTCACGTTGATGGTGAGGCTCACTGTAGCTGGCTGGTTCTGCACGGTGTAGTTCACCGTACCCATGTAAGAGTCCTTGGTCTCGTAATCGAGAGTGGCCCCTGTCTTCACACTGATCTGGCCGGTGGAAGAGTCGATAACAAATGCGTCCGCCGCAGTGCCCGTCAGCGAATAAGTCAGCGTCCCACCGTTGTACGGCGTGCCGGTCACCGGGGCGCCCACGGGGGCGTCTGCAGCGGAGTTCTCAGTCACGCTCAGCGTCACACTCCGCTCGCCAGTGATCTCGACCGTGCGGGAGACGTAACCGCCGTACCTGTCAGAGACCGCGTAGGTGACCGTCGTGGAGGCTGGATTGACGGCAGTCACCGTCAGTGTGTCAGAATCGTTCCCCGTTATGGCGGCTGTGAGCACGCCCGGGTGTGCGGCGGAAGCCGAGTACGCCAGTGTATCGCTGTCGGCATCGGTGAACTTGTCGCTGATGTCATAGTCCGTGGCAACGCCAACGGTGATTGTGGCGTCAGCAAGGCCCGCGCCGCTCGTGGTCGGCGGCGTGTTCGCCCGTCCCTCACCAACATCCGACCAGGAGCTCTCGCCCTCCTTGCTCGTAAGCGCGCGCACCTGGAACTCGTACGTCGCGCCCGCCTCCAGATCCGGCAGGTTGATGGTGCGTGTCGATGCCGGCAGCGTCTTGGTCTGGCCACCGTTGCCGTCGTCGATGGTGTAGTCCGTCCACGCGTTGGCGGTTTCGCCGTCTGCAACCTTCTTGCGATACTGCGCCTCGTAGCCGGTGATCGTCGTGCCGTTGGCGGAGGCCTCAGTCCACGTCGCGTCCAGCGCCGGATTCATCGGCGCCTCGGACGGCGTGCGCGTGACCGTTGGCGTGCCGGGCTTCCCTGCCTCCAGGTCGTTCACGTTGATGGTGACGCTGGCGGTAGCGGTCTGGCCCTGAACGGTGTAGGTCACCGTGCCCGTGTAAGAGCTCTTGGTCTCATAGTCCAGCGTCGCTCCCTGGGCAACCCTGATGTGTCCGTTGTTGGTCGAGATGACGAAGGCGTCCGCCAGGTCACCCGTCAGGGCGTAGGTGCCATTTGCATCGCCCTTGTTAGGCCCCTTGGCGCTCACGGGAGCGCCCACCGGAGTGCCGGCGCTGGAGTTTTCATTGATGGACCGCGTTTCGGTGCGCGTGCCCGTCACCGTTATCGTGTGGGCAAAGTAGCCCCCGTACCCGTCATGCGGCCCATAGCCCAACGTTGTGGTGGCTGGATTGAACGCCCAGTACTTGAACCGCTGGGTCCCTTCCTTCGCGCCTACCCAGGCGCTCACAATGCCCGGATGCTCGGACCATACCCCCCAGCGCAGCGTGTCCCCATCAGGGTCAGTGAAATAATTTCCAATCGGGTTGCTGGCGTAGGTCTGCTCGACCGGGTACTCCCCACCTCGAACGAACACTTTATAGGTGCCGCCGTCGATGATATGAATTCTATCCTGCGGCTTCCGGTTGGCCCTGCCCTCTCCGATGTCCGACCACGGCCCCTCGCCCTCCAGGCTGGTGAGCGCGCGCACCTGCGCCTCATAGATCGCGCCCGCCTCCAGGTCCGGCAGATTGAAGGAGAGCGTCGATGTCGGCAGCGTCTTGGTCTGGTTGCCGTTGCCGTCGTCGACGGTGTAGTCCGTCCACGCGGCAGCTTGCTCGCCCTTCTTGCGATACTGCGCCTCGTAGCCGGTGATGGTCAGGCCGTTGGTGGCCGCGGCGGTCCATGTCACGTCCAACGCCGGGTTCATCGGCACGTCGGACGGCGTGCGGGTGACCGTTGGCGCATCGGGCGCGCCTGCCTCCACGTCGGTCAGCAGAATACTTACGTTTATGACGGAAGCGTTGCCGTCTACCGTGTAATGCACCTCGCCCCGGTAGAACTTGGCGATTACCTCGCCGTTCCAGGTCTCCGTCTCCCGGTAGTCGCCATCCTCCGCCTCGTAGTCCAGCGTCGCGCCTTGAGCCACGCTGATCTGCCCGCTGGCTGAGTTGATGACGAATAGCCCGGAGTCTTTCGCATTGCCCATCAGCGTGTAGGTCAGCGCCTCGCCGTTGTACGGCGTCCCTGTCACCGGAGCTCCCACTGCCGTGTCCGCGGCGGAGTTCTCGGCAACGCTCCGGCTCTCATTCGCAGTAATGCTGATGGTCGTAGTGCGTGTCACGGATCCGCCGTAGGGGTCAGTGGCCGTGAAAGTCACGTCCGATGAGCCCTGATTGAGGAGGGTCACCCTCAGGTGGGCCTCCCCGGCTGAGCCGGATATGTTGACACCCAACAGGGCGGGATGCTCCGCGGAAGCCGTATAGGTCAGCGTGTCGCTGTCCGCGTCTGCGAAGAATACCCCCAACGCTCCCTGACCCGCCTCACGGTAATCTGCGGTGGCTCCGACGGGGAACGTGCCGCCATTGAAAGGCGTGCTGGTGGCGGTAGGCGGTCGGTTCGCCGTGCCCTCCCCGATGTCCGACCAGGGGCTAATCTCCCCAACGGTAATGATGGCGCCCGGCAGCTCGTCGTCGATGATGGTGACCACAACGTCGCTGACGGTCAGCCCCGTCGCCGTCCCTAACACGATGAGGGACTCGCTGCCTTCGAACGACGAATCGTTCCAGACAGTGAAGGCCAGAGTCGCCGTTCCGCTGGCGCTGCCGTCAGGGATCGTCAGCGTCGGCCAGGCCAGTGCGGTGAAGTCGGTGCCATCGGTGGCCGTGCCTCCGGATGTCGAAAGGGCAACGTCTACAGCGCCGGTGGTGCCGGAGCGTGTCGCTGTCACCGTAATGGAAGCGCTTGGGGCGCCTTCGTTGATGAAGGCCGGGCTCACGCTCAGGGTGATGTCCGGCTCGGCGCCGTCCCTGGTCACCGCCCGCACCTGTGCCTCGTACGTCGTGCCGGCCGCCACGTCCGGCAGCGTCACGCTGGTCGCGGTCGACGGCAGCGTGCTGTTGTACAGCGTCCATGCCCCGGGAGTCTCGCCGTCGGCTGCCTTCACCCGGTACTGCACCTGGTAGCCCGTGATGGTCGCGCCGCCAAGGGCGGCTGCTGCCGTCCAGGTAACGTCCAGAGCCGGATTCGACGGCTCGCTGAATGTGGTGCGTGTCACCGTCGGCGTGTCAGGCTTGCTCGCTCCCACGTCGGTCACGTTGATGGTGACGTTGGCAGCGGGGTACTGGTCTCCATACATCACCCAGTGGACCCGGCCGGTGTAGGAGTTCTTGGTCTCGTAGTCCAGCGTCGCGCCCTGTTTCACGCTGATCTGGCCGGTTTCATGGTCGATGACGAACTTCCCAGAGCTCGCCGCCTCACCATCGAACCCGTAGGAAATATAGTCATCGCCGCAGGGGGTAACCGCTACCGGCACGCCCACGTTCGTCCCTGCGGCGGCGTTCTCCGCCACTTCCCGGGTGACATTCCCCGATCCGGTGATCCTCACAGAACGGGTGGCGTATCCGCCGTACGGGTCCGTTGCCTTGTAAACGACATTGGACTCTTCCGGATTGAGGGCGGTGATAGACAGCACGGAACCCTCGACGCTGACGCTAACGAAGCAGGGGTATTGGGGGGAGGCAGAGTAGGTCAGGGGGTCGCCGTCCGCGTCCACGAAGTAGCTCTCTTCGGAGTCGGCGAGATCGAACTGCCTGGTCTCCCTCCACGGGATCGTCGTCGGAGAGATGGCAAACCTGGTGCCTTCCGGCGGGCGGTTGACCCGCCCTTCCCCGGTGTCCGACCAGGGTCCGAGTCCCTCTCTATTACCGCCGGCGCGCACCTGGACCTCGTAAATCGCGGCTGCGTCCAGATTCGTCAGGGTGATGCTCAACGTCGATTTCGGCAGCACACTGGTCGTCTCGCTGTTCGAGTCGGTGTAGGTGTACGTCATCCACGCGACCGGGTCGTCACCCGACTTCGCCTTCACCCGATACTGCGCCACGTACCAGGTGGCGGGGTCCTTCACGCCGAACCCGCTTGTGGGCGAGACGGGGGCGGTCCAGGTCACGTCCAGCGCCGGGTTCGACGGCTCGCTGGACGCGGCGCGGGCGACCGTGGGCGTGCCGGGCGTCCCCGTCTCCATGTTGGCGACGTTGATGGTCAGATTGGCGACGGACTGCTGGCCCTGCACGGTCCATTTCACCTGGCCCGTGTAAGTGGTCTTGGTCTCGTAGTCCAGCGTAGTCCCCTGCTTCACGCTGATCTGGCCCGTGGCGGCGGCGATGTCGAAGTACGTTGCAGCCTCACCATGCAGCGTGTGGGTGTACGTCTCTTCTCCATAGGGCGTGGCGGCCACCGGGGCGCCAACCAGCGTGCCCGCAGCGGAGTTCTCCATGACAGTGCGCTCTGCGTTATAGACGATCGTGTACGTAACCGTTTTCGATGCGACACCGCCGTACCCGTCACTGACGCCGTACGTCAGCGTCGAGGTGCCAGGGTTGAGTCCTACTACACGGATGGAATAATCGGTCCCGGTGGATGCCGAGACTCTCAACAGGCCCGGATACTGGGCTTCCGCTGAAGGCGTCAGCGTGTCGCCGTCAGAGTCAGTGAAGTAAGTCGGCCACTCCCCCGCGGGTCTGCTGTATGACGCATACGGCTCACGAATAATCTCGAAATCGGTCAAAACCAGTCCGACTTTGGGTGGGCTGTTGGCCGTGCCCGAGCCGGTGCTCGACCACGACGAGAAACCGCCACCGTCATAGATGCCCTGCACCCGCACTTCATACGTGGCGCCCGCCTCCAGGTTCAGGTTCGTTCCCTTGCCCATATCCACGCTAAGTGTGGATCCGTTCACCTGGCCATATGGCAGCCACGTTTGCGAGCCCTGCTTACGGAACTCCATCGCGTAGCGGTCCAAGGTTCTTGCATCCCCCGCCGGAGCCGTCCAGCTCACGCGCAATGCCGGCTTTGTCGGCTCGCTGAACTTGATGCGGGTGACCGTTGGCGTACCGGGCGCGCCAATATTTTGCCGCGCCGTCCTTGGCGCCGCCTGCACGGTGATAGTGAACGTGAACGAAGCCTCGTCGCCGTCCTCGTCCGTGGCCGTGTAGGTGATAGAGAATTCGCCCGCCTCAGCCGGTGTGCCCGAAATGGTGCGCGTCGCCGAATCGAAGGACAGCCCACTAGGCAGCGCCGGAGTCACACTGTAGGTCAACTCGCCGTCACCGCCGTCGGCCTCGGGCAGCGCCGGCTCACCGGCATCCTCGCCTTCCTGGAAAGAGAAGCCGCTGATTGCGACTGAGAAGGACGGTGGCTTGTCGACCTCCGGTGTGGGTTCCGGTGTCGCCTCAGGCGTCGGTTCTGGCGTGGACTCCAGTGTCGCCTCAGGCGTGGCCTCAGGTGTTGGCTCTGGGGTTGGCTCTGGTGTGGGTTCCGGCGTGGCCTCCGGTGTTGGCTCTGGCGTGGCCTCCGGTGTCGGCTCTGGCGTGGCCTCCAGTGTCGCCTCAGGCGTCGGTTCTGGCGTGGACTCAGGTGTGGATTCCGGTGTCGCCTCAGGCGTGGGTTCCGGTGTCGCCTCAGGCGTGGCTTCGGGTGTGGGTTCCGGTGTCGGCTCAGGCGTTGGCTCAGGCGTGGCCTCTGGCGTGGCCTCCCGTGTCGCCTCAGGCGTGGCTTCCGGTGTCGGCTCCGGTGTCGCCTCCGGCGTCGGCTCAGGGGTGGCTTCGGGTGTAGGTGTGTGAACTGGAGACGGCTCAGGCGTAGGCACTGGAGTCGGCTCCGCCGTAGGCACAGGCGTCGGCTCAGGAATCACGTCCTGGGCGGCGACGGAGTGTCCGGGAAATGGCGCCGCAAGAACGATGAGCAGCGCGGCAAGAACCACGCCTAAAGCGATGAGTCGTGAGCGGTTAACGTATGCGTTAGAAACCACGCCCGCTCACTCCTTGCGTTGCCGCCGGGCCGTGCCCGGCAACTGCTGGCCATGTGATGGGAGGTATGTCAGAGCGCGACGGAAGCGTGGACACGTCGCGCGCAAATGACTTGAGTGGCCAAACGCAAGAGGAGTAAACTGCGTTTAGCGGGAGTTCCGTATGCGGATTCGAGGTCAGAGTCGGCCGCATAGGAGCGATGCTGTACGGGATCCAGCCCTCTTTGGGGGCTGGGTCTCTATGTGTCCGTATCATCTCGGATGTGTTGCTCTCTCACTACTTCCTGCGCACCACAATAATTGGCGCAGTGAACTGTTGTCAACACAATAGTTACTATTCGCAAATATTGTCAAGAAGGGGTATGCTGAGGATGGTCGCTGAGCTGATCAACTCGATACTACGGACCCCCGTCCCACTCCATCCGCTCCTGCCGATACGAGCGCAGCAGCCTCGAGAACAGCAACGCGGGCGGGCGATAACCGGGATGAATGGTCTATAGATTTATACGGAAAAACGTATTGATAATAGCTTTATACTGGACGTGTGCTCATATGGTACTTACGGCATGACTGATCAAGAACAACAACCGCCTGGCAATCCCGAGACACAAGCCGATGCGCCGAGGATGGACCTTGGGGCATCCGTCGTCACCCTTGTGAACGCGATTACCAAGGGCATTGAAGAGGAGTTGGCGCCGCACAACCTCAACTCCGTGGAGTTCAGCCTCCTCAGTTACTGCTATGAAAACGAGGCGTGCACTGCTACGGAACTGGCGGGGGTGTTGCCTGTCGATCCGCCCCGCGTCAGCCGGATGGTAACAGCGCTGGTGGACAGGGGGCTCCTGCGTAGACAGCGTTTACACAATGACCGGCGTGTTGTCATGCTGCGGTTGTCCGACGACGGCGCAGAGTTGGCAGCCACACTCCGCCGGAGCATAGGGAACTTCTATTCCTCGGTCGTCCAGGGCATCAGCGCGGAAGACTTGGGAGTGTTCGCGTCCGTCACCGACAAGATTGCTGACAACTACGCAGCGATGGAGTCCTCTGAGTAGACGCCGGGAATATCGTCAGATTCCGGAACGGCTCGCCCTCTTTTTCTACTCCCCCGCGTCGAATTGCACTGGCTGAATCGTCAGGGTCCATGAGTTGTAACTGTCGATGTGCAACACCTGCTTATCGGGAGAAAGACCGCCCTCACCAACCCTCACAAGCAGATCCGTTGAGGTTGGTAGCGTCACTGCGCCATAGTCCTGCCCCAAAACCCTCCCCGATGTTTGAGGAACGGCGTACTTGATTGCCTTGCTAGCGCACTCAAACTCAGGCTTCTCAGGACGCTTGCCGGGGTCAGGAGGCTCTTCACCAACTTCACCACCAGCCCGCCAAAGAAAATGATCTGTCCTACGGTCACGCCACGTAGCAAAGCGTCTCTCGTATGCGCGAAGACGAGGTATGTACTCCTCTACGCAGTCAACGTCGTACCCTGTTTCCCACGCTGTTGAGTAGAATACCTGCTCAGGACAGAGAAAAAACTGAAAACTCTGTGCCTTACTGGAATCAACACAGCCGCTTTCATAAAATGACCGCTTATTCTCACCCGGAGTAGCCAATCGCGCTAGATATACGCCAACAGGAAGCTCCAGAATCTGAACGGAAGAGCCCCTGTGCTGCAGTGTAATCGTCTCCTGCAACGGTGTAGGGGCGTCTTCTTGGGCCATGCCGAACATCGTAAGGGGCGCCATCGCCACCACAACGAGTACGACCAGGCCAACAATGCGAATCGTCACTATAGTGCCCTCTCGCGGCAAGGAACGGACTATTTGTCCACGGGCTTATTGGCGACGGCCTCGCCATAGGCGACGGCAAGGAACGCGTCGGAATCAGTGCTCCATTTATCGTAGGCGACGCGGATGTCCTCGAACGACCTTCGGGTCGCGACTCCATACTGGATAGCTTTTTCCATGAACTCCGGCGACAAGAACCACTGCTGAACCAGGTTGTAGATAAATGCCACTTCCTCAGGATTGCTGAACATATCGAAGGACGCGCTCATCCTGAGGTTTTCAAACCCCGCCTTCGGAATGAAACTCTTCAGTTCCCTGCCCATCTGGGGATGGCCGTCATCGTTTGAGAGAATATCCTCGAAAATGTCCCACGCTCTCCTGAATTGGCCGTGGTCAGCATATGTGAAGCTAGATCCGCAGATCATCTCGCCGCAACCAATGATGCCGCCGGGTTTCAGGACCCGCATAATCTCGGCGAGCACGGCCTCGGTGTCGGGAACGTGCATAAGAACGTTATGGCCGTGAGCGATGTCGAAATAGTTATCTTCGAAGGGGAGATCAGTCACATCCCCAACATGGAATATCGCGTTCGTGTGCCCACCCGCCTCCGCCAATGATCTCGCCAGACCGATCTGGGACTCCTCCATGTCGATGCCATGCATCTCACCCGGGGCGACGGCTCTTGCCAGGCCCACGGATATCGTGCCCGGTCCACAACCGAAATCAAGAACACGCAGGCCGGGCCTCAGATAGGGAAGGAGATAGCCGGCTTGTCGTCGCGCGGTAAATCGCCGCATAACCCCGATGAACTCCTCACCGAAGCCCATCGTGTAGTCGGGAGTCGCCGATTCTTCTCGTGTCATTCACTCACTCGCTCAACTGTCCGGGACCACCATCCACCGGCTGACAACGAACAGCGCGACGAAACAACAGCGCGGTCATCGACGCGTAAGCAACATGAGCTTGGCGCGCTCTCGCCCGCAGCCCCCGTGTCGGGATGCGAGGGCTGCGCAGGGCTAGAGAGCGGTTGTCGAGACGGGTATAAAGTTGGGCGCCCTACCGCATAGCGATACTGAGACGTCTCAGCCTGGGGGGCTGGTACCGGATCTGATGTTGTTGGCAGCACAGGCTTTCGCTGTACAAGGGTCACTTAAGAACACCTCCCGACATTGTTTTAGCGAGCCTGCCCGCATAAAAAGTATAGCATCGGACATGTAACTGAAGCGTAACGATTTGAGGATTTAGCAATGATATCTTGTAACTATCCGGCAAATACCCCATAATTGTCCCACCGGCGCCGAATCCTGCGGATTGTGATGGCCGGCCTGGACAGCCCAATCAATCGAGGTGACGAATTGACACAGCCTGACGAGCGAGAACTGCAGATAGCGGATCTGCGAGACCGTCTGTCCCGCCTGAGTGAGGCCAGTCTCCGCATCACTGAAGACCTGGACTTCGACACCGTGTTGCAGGAGGTGGTGGACGGGGCGCGGGCCCTTACATCCTCACGCTATGGGGCGATAACCGTTCTTGACGATGGTGGGCAGTTGTCAGACTTCATCGTCTCGGGTATGACCAGGGAGGAGTACCAGGGGTTGTGGGACATGCCGGAGGGCGAGGAGTTCTTTAGGTACCTGAGCGGGCTTGAGGAGCCCCTGCGGGTCTCGGACATAGGGAGTCACCTGGAGGCATTGAACATGCCTGATTTCCTGCCCTCAGTGCCGTTGACCTCCCTGCTGGTGGCTCCGATACGCCACCAGGGGGTCGGGGTCGGGACCATATATCTGGCTCATGAAAGCAGCGGCCGCGAGTTCACCCGGGAGGATGAGGAGACCTTGGTGCTCTTCGCTTCGCAGGCGGCGATGGCCATCGCCAATGCCCGCAGGCACCGGGAAGAGCGGAGGGCCAGGGTCGACTTGGAGACCCTCATACACACATCCCCCGTTGGCGTGGTCGTCTTCGATGCCGTAACGGGCGCTCCGAGGTCGTTCAACCTGGAGGCCCGCAGGATCGTCGACAGCCTGCGGAACCCCGATCAGTCAGCGGAGGATCTCCTCGACGTGATGACCTGCAAGCGGGCCGACGGACGAGAGACCTCGCTGCGAGAGTTCCCGATGTCCGAGCTTCTGAGCATCGGGGAGACGGTGCGGTCCGAGGAGATCGTCATGCAGGTCCCCGACGGGCGCAGCGTCACGGTGCTGCTCAACGCCACTCCTATCCTCTCCGACGACGGTTCGGTCGAGTCGTTCGTTGTCACCATGCAGGACATGGCCGATGTCGAGGAGCAGGAGCGGTTACGGACCGAGTTCCTGGCGATGGTGAGCCACGAGTTGAGAACTCCTCTGACCTCCATCAAGGGATCCGTCTCCACGATCATAGATGCAGGGGCGGATCTCGACCCCGCCGTGGTCCGCCAGTTTGTCCAGATCATCAACGACCAGGCTGACCATATGAACACCCTGGTCGCTGACCTTCTGGACGTGGCCCGCATCGAGACGGGCACACTGTCGGTCAACCCTGAGCCCGCTGAGGTGGTAGTGCTGGTATATCGGGCCAGGGACGCATTCATCAGCGCGAGCGGCATGAACAGCCTGGAAATCAACGTTGAGCCGAACCTGCCCCTGGTGACAGCGGACAGACGACGCATCGTCCAGGTGCTTGGCAACTTGCTGACCAACGCGGCCCGCAACTCCTCAGAGTCATCCGTCATCAGGGTGACCGCCGTGCTGAAGGGCGTTGAAGTTTCCGTCTCGGTAGCCGACGAAGGCCGGGGCATCCCGGCGGAGAATCTGCCCCACCTGTTCCGCAAGTTCTCCAGGGTGCAGTCGGAGGAACAGGGCGGAGACACGGGGCTGGGTCTCGCCATCAGTAAAGGGATAGTGGAGGCGCACGGGGGCCGCATCTGGGCCGAGAGCGACGGGCCGGGAATGGGGGCGCGGTTTACCTTCACCCTCCCCACGGTCGAGAATGCCGGAATCGCCATCGGACTCCTGCCGACCCTGATGCAGCGTCAACCGACAGATACAGGGGACCGCGTACCAATCCTCGCGGTGGACGACGACCCACAGGCCCTTCGCTACGTCCGTGACACCCTTACCAGATCAGGCTACCAGCCGATTGTCACCGCAGAGCCGGATGAGGCGCTCAGACTCATGGCGGAGGCGAGACCGGAGCTGGTGTTGCTGGACCTACTGCTTCCGGGAAAGGACGGCATAGAACTGATGCAGGACATCCTGAAGCTGGCAGACGTGCCGGTCATCTTTCTGTCTGCCTATGGGCGAGAGGAGCAGATCGCGAAAGCCTTCGACATGGGAGCCGTCGATTACGTCGTGAAGCCGTTCTCGCCCACGGAGCTTTCGGCAAGAATCAGAGCCGCCCTGCGCAGACGAGCAGTGTCAGAGCCGGTAGAACCCTACGTGTTGCGAGACCTGGTCATCGACTACCTCGGGCGCAGCGTAACCCTGGCCGGCCGCACTGTGCATCTCACACCCATCGAGTACCGGATGCTCGCCGAGCTTTCGGCCAACGCCGGACAGGTCTTGTCCTATGAGCGACTGCTGCACCGGGTTTGGGGCGCGACGGATGCGGAGGACGTGCGGCCAATGCGCACCATCGTGAACAAGCTCCGCCGCAAGCTGGGAGAGGACGCAGAAAGCCCCGGCTACATTTTCACCGAGCCCCGCATCGGCTACCGAATGCCTGTGGGAGAGGCGGCGGAGACGAGTTAGTCCGCATCTCCCTGAGCGCCTCCGTCTGCTACCGGCAGGTGAGATTGCCTCACACCCTAAAGTGACCCCTGCACAGAAACGTCCAGTCTCGTGACTGCCAATACGATGCTCCCGTTCACGAAAGCCGTCCCAACATCTCACCTTGTATGGAAAGCCCGTTGGCGAATCTGTCGTATTCAGTCCGTGCATAATCTTCGCTATTGGATTTATGTGACAAGATTGTGTAGGATTCCGATAGCTCGCATCAGGAATGACGGATGTCGGAGCGTGGCGTAGAGGGAATAGACACTCAGCACATTGATGCTGAAGGAGGAATGGAAGGTTATGGAAGGCATCTTCTTCTTGTTGATAGGGGCGGCAATCTTTTCCCAATCTTGGAATGTCCTCGGTTTGTATTCGGAAGCACGGACCATGGGTGTGCTCTTGGCAGCGCTTGGCCTGCTAACTCTCGGCACCTTCATGTTCAGCACAACCATAACGCCGACCCTTATCTCGGGCGAAGGCTCGACAGAGCTACTGACGGCACTTACCGCGCTAATCGTCCTCTGGGCTATCTACGCTGTTGCAATCGGAAGTCACGGCATCTGGGATCTGGACACGCGAGCCATCGGCTTCTATAGCGCCTTCCTTTCCATAGCGTCCTTGGTCGTATTCCTCATCTTCGCAATCTCAACGGCGGACGGCGGAGTGTTTGAGCACTCCCTGGACATCTGGCTCTCCCTGTCGATCGTGCCCTTGCTGCTCGGCATCATCTCCGGTCTCGTCTTCTTCTACATGGCGCTTGAGTTCCAGGTGCTAAGACTGGTTACCGGCTGGTCCTTGCTCTTCGGCGGTGCAGTCATCGGGCTGGTGGGGCTCTGGGCCCTCGCATCGGTCGTCTCATAGACAACTGAAACGGGCCGAGGCTGGCGGTTGGCACGTTTGAGGCCAACCGCCACCATAGAGACACGAGTCGCTAGGGGTCTTTAATACCCTGGCAGAGTGAGGATTTTATGACAGGTGAACTTACGGTCGAGGCCATCATTTCCGAGGCCGAGAGCGGAGCCACTAGGTACTCTTGGGAAGGAACCTTCAAGGACTACCTTGGCATCGTCTTGGAAGACCCCGCAAAGAGCAGGCTCTCGCACGCCTACATCCATGACGCCATCGTGGCCAATGGCTCCGGTGTAACTCCTGACGGAGACCGCGTATACGATTTGTTCAAGGATGAGATTTTCGGCCTGGAAGAGCCGATGGATCGCATCGTTCAGTACTTTGCCGCCTCCGCACAGAGATTCGAAGTGCGTAAACGGATCCTTCTGCTCCTGGGCCCCCCGGCTAGCGGCAAGTCCACTGTCACTGAACTCATCAAGAAGGCCATGGAGGATCACTCCAGAAGCGACGACGGCATCGTTTACGCCATCAAGGGCTGCCCGATGCAGGAAGACCCCCTACACCTGATCCCTGGGAACCTCAGGACTCAGCTCCGCGAAGAACGTGGGATCCACATAGAGGGCGACCTTTGCCCGCGATGCCGCTACATGGTTAATTCCGAATATCAGGGCCGCTACGCGGAAGTGCCGGTAGAGCGTGTGACGTTCTCTGAGAGAGGGGCGATTGGCATTGGCTACTTCATGGCCAACAACCCTAACCCCTCTGACTCCCTGCTTGTCGGCAGCGTCAATACAGACCAGCTTGAGGGCGACCGCCTACAGGTTGCGGGCAAGGCATTCCGACTCGATGGGGAGCTCAATGTCGCCAACCGCGGCATGATTGAAATGGTCGAAATGTTCAAGGCAGACAGGCATCTGCTGACGACGCTCCTGAGCCTTGCACAGGAGCAGATCATCAAGATGGAACGGTTCGGCTCCGTCTACGCCGACGAGGTCATTGTCGGTCATTCAAATCAGGGCGACTTCGAGGAGTTCTCCAGGGACAAGAGTTCCGAAGCCCTCAAAGATCGCATCATCGCGGTGAACATCCCCTACAACCTGAAGGTGACGGAAGAGGTCAAGATCTACCAAAAGATGACCAAGTCGAGCCTTATGGGGAACGCGCACATTGCGCCTTTAACCTTAAAGGTGGCCAGCGCATTCTCTGTATTGGCGCGACTGGATCCTCCGGATCGCCACGGGATGTCCATGCTGGACAAACTAAAGCTCTACGATGGTGACGTTGTGCCCAACTTCACCCGTCGGGATGCCCGTGAGATGCAGCGCCACCATCCGATGGAAGGCATGTCCGGGATCTCGCCCAGGTACGTGATGAATCGTATTGGGGCGGCGGCCAGCGAGCCCAACCTTGAGTGCATCACCCCCTTCGCTGCTCTGAGCAGCCTTTGGGAAGGCCTCGATGAGAATGTCAGCTACGAGGCCGACATCGCGACAAAGGTCTCCCTTGTAACTGACGCGGTCAAGGCCTACGACGCTCTCGCCATTCGAGATGTGCAGATGGCTAGCGAGGACGGGTTCGAGGCAAGGGCCAGGGATCTGCTCACCAGCTATCTGGCTGACATCCGGGCGTACTTGAAGGACATCTCCAGGAAAGACTACAAGCCCACCCGCGCCGATGCTGAGAGGGAGCGCGACATGCGGGCAATCGAGCGTGTCCACGGCATCACTGATCGCAACAAGGAAGAGTTTCGCCGTGAGATAAGCGAATACGTGGCCGCGTGGCGAAGCAACGGCATGCCCTTCGAATACGACTCTGAGCCTCGTCTCAAGGAAGCGATCGAGAAGCAGCTCCTTATCTCGCGGGACGATCTCAACAAGAGCCTGACTCGCCCCCGCTTTGCCCGGCAGCGTGCCAACTGGACACAGCGTTGGAAGAGCATCACGTCCAGGCTGGTCAATTCCTATGGCTACTGCAGTACATGCGCTGATGACACGGTCAACTACGTCAACCACATCTTGAAGGGCCGTGCGTCCGTCAAGGTCCCTAGAAACGAGGGCATTGAGTGGCTCTGGGAGAAGTATCCCAAGAGCGGTTCCAGCAGGTAATCGACTACGCCGTTCGCCGCAGTGCCAGGCGCCGTAAGACGGTGCAGATTAGCGTCGTGGATGGAAACGTCATCGTCGCCGCGCCAAAGCGAACCCCGTCGCGCGAACTCGATCAGATCGTTCGGGACCGAATCCCCTGGATCAGGCGCAAATTGTCGGAGGAGGCGGGGAAACCCGCCCCTCCGCAATTCGTCACCGGCGAGAAACTGCCCTACCTTGGCGAGGACGTTTCGTTCACGGTCTCGCTGTCCCACGATCCCAAACCGTCAGTTTGTCTCGCCCGCCGCCGACTCCAGGTTTCAGTTCCCGCCAACGTAGTCGATGAGCAGCGAACAGACACCATCCGCGCAGCCCTCGCCGCATGGTTTAGAGATCGGGCCGCCGAAACACTCCCCGACATAGTCAAGCGTTGGTTGCCCAGCCTCGGCGGCGATGGTCCGGCCAGGATCCTTATCCGCAATCAGAAGCAGCGTTGGGGCAGTTGTTCAGCCGACGGCACCCTTAGATTCAACTGGCGCGTCATAATGCTCCCGCCCGAGCTCATCGACTACATCGTCGTCCATGAACTGGCACACCTTAAGCACCAGAACCACTCTCGCGAATATTGGGATCACGTCACCGCCGCCATGCCGGACGCCATTCAGAGGCGGAAGGCCTTACGAGAAGCCGGCCGGAATTTGCCGACGCTCTAAGCTAAGGAGCCCCCCGCCCTGAGAGCCATTCTCACGGCGAGCCTGACGTAGGGTCGCCCCCTACACCTCCGTCCCGAGCGCCTCCAAAGCCTG
Source organism: Dehalococcoidia bacterium (assembly GCA_034428515.1). Classification (GTDB taxonomy): domain Bacteria; phylum Chloroflexota; class Dehalococcoidia; order UBA6926; family UBA6926; genus VXMO01. The sequence continues at coordinate 45,841 of DAOUHQ010000013.1, read as the reverse complement.
CCGCACGATTGACCGCCGCAGGTCCTTCTCCTCTTCGGAGTCGAGCTCGGCGTCGCCCAGCGGATACACGATTCCCTTGCCCTGGATTACACGATTGGAGCCGACCATCTTGGCAACCGGCGTCACCGCCGTCACCTGCGCCACCGGAATTCCCGCCTTCTCAAGTTCCGTTGCGATCGCAGCGCCGCTGCGAGTGCTCGTCCCTCAAGTGGATGTCAGGATCACGGCGTCGACTCCGGCGCTCTTGAGACTCTCAGCAATCTCCTGCCCGATCCGTCGACTGTTCGCAATCGGGTTGGCCAGACCGGTCATGGACAAGAATTGTTCATACACCTTGCCGACCTCGCCCGCCTTTTCCAGTTCCTTGAGAACATCAACAGGCACCAGCCGGTCCGGGTCGTTCAGCACATGGCGGTTGTCATACCCGCGGTGGTAGACCTCATAGTCCTCACCTTCAAGGTCATCAACGGTCGCGATGTCATACGATCCCCAGATCGTGGACGCGATGGCGGGCATATTGTCCGGGTTCCCTGCCGGAACAAGACCGCCGTCCGTCACAATGGCGACCGTCGCATTGCTCAGGTCCGCAACGGCGGGCGGCGCGGGAATCGGCTCGAATCCCGTCTGCGTCAACTCGGTCTCGTAGGACTGACCCAGTGTCTTGGCAACGATGATGTTCGCCAACCGAACGGCCGCCGATTCCTCGACGATCTCGTCACGCATGATGCCGCGCGGAATGTAACCCCACTCCGCCGGTCTGCCAACGTCCTCGCCGGACGCCGTGACCTTTGCAATGGCGGCCATCTTCGTCAGCACATTACGCATGTCCGCAACGTTTTCGCCGGAATCGACGATGTACAGCTCTTGCCGATACAGGTCGACGCCCGGGTTCTCAACGCCCATGCCCGTCACGACTGGAATGCCAAGCTCCGCCTGCACCGCCGCGCACAACGCGCCCGCTGCGACACCGTAGCGTCCCGCCACGAAGCACGGCCCCGCCACAAAGAGATCAGCCCCTGATTGCCGTACCTCATTAACAACGAGTTCCATGACGCTTTCCAGGTTCTCGGCGGCGTAGTTGTCGCCGCAGACGATCGTCTTGACGACCGCTGAGTCGTCTCCGAGCACCTGCTCCAGCAAGCGCCCCGGCCCGACAGCCTCGTCGCGCACATCCGCCCCGACGCCCGCATGTTCCTCGCCGCCCAGTCCGCCAAAGAACTGGTTCAAATAGTGAACGACCTTCATTTCAGGCCTCCCCTGTTCCTTTCCATGAGTCCGCAGGTTCCCACGGCTCAGTACACCACCGCCCGTACAACCGATGCGCCCTGCTGATTCGTCACGCCGCAGAGCGCGCCCGCCGGAATATGCGTCATCTGCGCGAGTGCCTGTGCAACTGCGGGGGAACCGGCGATAACTCGCTCAACCGGCTCCGCGTCCCAGCCGATATCCCCGCCCCCGCCGTACACAATCGCATCTACTTCGGGATAGTTGAACAGCATTGCCGATTCCGCCCGACGATCTCCGGATGAGTCGGATACCTGCACCACGGTCTTCATGCCAAGCGCCTCGCAGATGCGGGCCGTCTCGCCCATGTCCACGTGCGGCGCGCCGCCGCCGTACTTGGTCAATACGACGCCGTCCGCGTTCAGGTTCCACTTAGCCTGGTGCGCGGCGAGCAAGCAGTTCCGGTTGCGATCCGCCTCGAGCGAAGCCGCCACCGTCGCCACTGTCCCCACAAAATTGATCTCACCGGCCTCGTGCCGTCGATACAGCTCCTGGATGATTGGATGGTTCTGATAGAAATAGCTCTCCACGCGCATCACCCAGTACGAGCACACAACCGCGCCGTCCATCCACTCGTTCGGGTGCATAGTCATCGGAACCATGCCTTCGGTGTTGCTGCCGTACAGGATGCGCTCATCCTCTTCCACCACCATCTGATGCCCGTGAATCTGCGCGATGTACGCGATTCGCGGCACGCCCTCTCGGTCCGTGGAAGGCCCATCGAGTTCGAATTCCTCTGTGGAGTCAGCATCTTGGCCGATGCCGGCGCTGCCAAGAAACACCGTCGCTCGCGCAGATGCCTGTCGCAGTGCGTTCAACGCTACGTGGCGCGGCGTACCCGGAATCATGTGCGGAACAATTACGACGTGATGAAGGTTACCATAAGGTGAATTGGCTGCCGCCTCTCCGTGCATCTCCATCATCTTTGACGCGATGCCCGGCTCCTGCTCAGCGTCGACAGCAGTCAGCGCCGCGCCCCGCAGGACGTGTGTCGTTCCCTGCCCCGCCACGGCCATCGGCCCCAAAAGGCCGGGAAAATCGGTGCCTGTGCCCGGCTCCTTGGCGCGTGGCTCGAGTATGTCGAACACTACACCAATGCGGCATGGTTGACCGGGATTCGCCACCTCAATGTCAACACTTTCAATACGGCGGTCTTCAAGGATGGCCTCACGAAGCTCGTCCGCGTCGACCGTCAGAACCCCACCCTCAAGCGATGTCCCTGAACCCAGTTTCGCGTCGCTCACCTCATGGATTGCGAGCGTGAGTTTCATCCCAATCCTCCCTTGTGATTCTGGCGCTCAAATCGCCTTTCTCACGTTGACACACAATAGGCGGCGTAGCTACCCTCTGTCAATGACATAACAAGGTGAAACGGCCTTGGATAACATCGTTATCCGGCGCGTATCCACCGCCAAAAAGGGAGTTTGCATGAGCCAGCCCGTCGTTAGGGAAATCAGGTTCTTTCTCGCCCACACACCGGGCCTCGTCAGGCACGGCTCCAAGCCCACAAGAGAGATTCACGCCAATCACAGCGTCTGGCAGGACATTCGAGGAAGCCTCCGTTCCTTCGACGACGCAGTCGCCTATGCCCCCCACCAGGTCATGCTCGGCAACATGCAGCCCGACGACCTCAACACCGCCGAGGCGCCATGGTACGAGAACATGCTGGCCGAATACTCCACGAGTGGCCCACATGGTGAAATGGTGAACGAAGACCAGTTCCATGGCCTCCTTAAAGCAGCCGATGAATTCGACCTCGTCCTGCTCGAAGAGGGCTACGCAACTCGCGTCGCCGCCGAGCTCCGCAGCCATCCCCGCGTGACCGACGAGGAGATCGAGCGCATCCAGGGCGTCCCCTTCTCTCGCATTGAGGAGAGGCTGTCGTCCCGCGAGGGCGCGATTCCTCTCCTGACTCGCGACGGCGCAACAATCGGCCTCGTACAGACCGACTACGTGGACGATCCCTCACTCGCCCCCGATATCCTCCTTGAAAACCTTGCCGTCAAGGCCACCGCGACAATGGCCCTTCGCTCAGTCCTGGCCGAGTCCGGCACGGACCCGGCCAGCCTCCAATACGTCATCGGCTCCGGAGAAGAGGCCATTGGCGACCGCTACAATCGCGGCGGCGGCAATCTGGGCAAGGCAGTGGCTGAGGCATCCGCATGCGTCAACTCAACCGGCGCGGACGTCAAGGCATTCTGCTGTGCGCCCGTCCACGCGATGGTCGTCGGCGGCAGCCTCGTGCAGTCCGGCGTCTTCCCCGAGGTAGCCATTGTGGGCGGATGCTCGCTTGCCAAGCTCGGCATGAAATACCGCGGCCATCTCGCCAAGGAGATTCCCGTCATGGAGGACGTGCTGGCCGGATTCGCGGTGCTCATGGGGCCCGATGACGGCACAAGCCCCGTACTGCGTCTGGATAGCGTTGGCCGCCACACCGTGGGCGCAGGTTCAGTTCAGCAGGCCATCGTTGAGGCCCTTGTCGCCGATCCTCTGGACAGGCTGGGCCTGAAATTCGGGGATGTCGCCAAGTACGCCACGGAGATGCACAACCCGGAAATCACGGACACGGCGGGCAGCGGCAACGTCCCCCGTACCAACTACCGGCTCATCGCCGCCCTCGCCGCCCAACGCGGAGAGATTCCCACCGGATCAGAGTCGCGCGACAAGTTTGTTGAGGAGCACGGCATGCCTGGCTTCTCCCCCACACAAGGGCACGTCGCATCCGCCATGCCATTCATGGCGCACGCGATGGACGACCTGAAAGCGGGTGAATACCAATATTCGATGTTCCTGGCCAAGGGCAGCCTGTTCCTTGGACGCATGACCCACATGTCTGACGGCGAGTCGTTCATCATGGAGGCCAATTCAGGTGCGGGGTAAACCGCATTAAATTGGCGTATTATGTGCATTAGCGGGAATAAACCCGCCGCGCAATAAAGGGAGAAAGTGACATGGATCTTTCGGGCAAGAGAGTGATCATCGTCGGAGAGCGGGACGGCGTTCCCGGCCCGGCCATTGAGGCATGCGTGCGCAGCGCCGGCGCGGAGCCGGTGATGGTGCAGACGCAGTGCTTCGTTTGAACCGCCGCCGGAGCACTTGACCTTGAAGGTCAAGAAGGAATCAAGGCGACGGTCGATACGCACGGCGCAAATGACATGGTCGTGCTACTCGGCTCACCGACCGCAGAGAGCGCTGAGGTGTACGCGCGAACCGTAACAGAGGGTGATCCCTCGTGGGTCGGCCCATTGGCGGGCATCGCGCTCGGCCTCCCCGTCTTCCACGTCCTGGAAGAAGAGGTCAAGAGCCAGTTCGACGCCGCAGTCTACAAGGAGCAGGTCTCAATCATGGAATCCGTCCTTGATACGGATGACATCATTGACGCCATGCGCCAGGTACGCGACGCCGTCGGCGTTTAGGCGCGCACCAAATAAGGAGCACACAATGGCAACTCAAACAAAGACCATCGTCCTCTACACCAAGAAGGAGAACTGCCCCGACTGCGAAGTCGCGAAGCGGTTCCTCGCCGACCACGATATCGGCTACGAATCAAGGGATGTTGTTGAGAACCGCGACTACATGCTTGAGCTAGTCCAAAACTATCGCAGCATGTCCGTCCCAACCCTCGTCGTAGACGGCCAGGCCATCATCGGCTTCAAAAAAGACGAGTACGAGGAAATCCTCGGGCTGTAGCAGCGACCGTCCATACACGCCTCTAGCATGGGGCGCCCACTTTGGGCGCCCCTTCATCGTTTAACTGCCTTCAAATGGGAATGGCGAGCAGGTCCTGGGGGCCTGTAAGCCGGGTTCTGTCCCCGGCCGGCGTCACCGCCAACCGGTCGATGGCCATCCATCTGGGCGTCGACTCGCGCCGACGCTCAAGCAGCCTACCCGAGGACGGGGTGGGCGGTCCCCTGCCCGTCTTGCGACAGGCGTCCTTCTATTTGGCCTTGCTCCAGGTGGGGTTTGGCCGCCGCCGCGTCACCACGGTCGGCCGGGCGCTCTTACCGCCCGTTTTCACCCTTGCCTGTGCCCAACGACGAATCGTCAGGCCATCGGCGGTATCGTCTCTGTGCCACTATCCGTCGCCCCGCGGCACAACACCGCGAAACGCCTGGGTGTTACCCAGCACCCTGCCCATGGAGCCCGGACTTTCCTCCCAGCCCGCCGAAGCGGACTGCGCGGCCATCCGGCCCCCGGCCCTGCTCGCCGTTGCCAAATATAGTGACGCAAAGACGTGGGCGCAAATCTCTCCCAAGAATCCCCTCCCCCGTCTCGTGAGGAAGGGTCAGGGTTGGCGGCGTCATTCTGAGCGCAGCGAGGAATCCAGAAAAGCCTTAAGCACCTCATCGGATACGTCCGGCGGCACATCATCCCGCAGCCGACCCCGCCCGATGCCGTCGCACAGAATCCACCGGGTACGTCCCGCCGCCACCTTCTTGTCAACGGCCAGCGCGGCCCTGATAACATCCATATCCAGATCCGACGGGGCAGTTGTCGGCAAGCCATAGGTGTTCAGAAGATCAATCTGCCGTTGCCGTTCTGCAGCCGTAATCGACCCAACCCTCTCCGCGAGATGAGCTGCAAAGCTCGTCCCGATCGCGACAGCCTCCCCGTGCAGGATGCCTGTGTACTCCAGCGCATTCTCCACTGCGTGCCCCAGGGTATGCCCAAGATTCAGCCGCGCCCGCAGCCCCGTCATCTCGCGTTCATCCAGTGAAACGACACGTCCCTTGATTGCAGAGCACCGAAGCACCGCGTGGGCGCGCTTGTCCTCATCGCCGGCAAGAATCGCCTCTGCGTTGGCCTCAAGAAAATCAAATAGTTCGGCGTCGAAAATCGCGCCCGTCTTGATAACCTCAGCCCACCCCGCCGTCAGGTGGCGAGGCGGCAGTGTATTTAGCGTCCGCGTGTCTGACAATACAAGTCGCGGCTGATAGAACGACCCCACGAGGTTCTTTCCAGTGGGCAGGTCGATGGCCACCTTGCCGCCGATTGAAGCGTCCACCATGCCCAGCAGCGTCGTCGGTACTTGCACAAAAGCGATTCCCCGCAGGTACGTCGCCGCCACATAACCCGCCAGATCGCCCACCACGCCCCCGCCCAGCGCAACAATCGCATCTCGCCGCTCGATGCGGTGAACGCCCAGCTGGCTGAACAGGTCGCCCGCCTGAGCAAGGTTCTTGGACGGCTCTCCCTCCGGAATTTCGAGAATCACCGGATCGAATCCGGCCTCCGAAAGGCTGCCAAGCGCAGTCTCCCGCCACTGCCCCGGTATGCCGCTGTCCGTGATGACGCACACCCTGCCTGACAGTCCGAGTTCGCTCAGGCGTTGCCCCAGCGTCTCAAGTGCCCCCGGCGCAACCACAATTGGATACGCCGCAGTCTCCGTTCTCACCCTGAACGCAAAGTTGGAATCCGCATCATCCGCCACTGGCTCCAGCAACCGCCCTGCTGCCAAGCGCTCCCAACCCTGTTCCGCGCCGCGCTGAGCCTCTGCAGAAACCTCCTCCATCGTCAGCTGGTCTGTGTTAACCGTCCAGTCAGCAATGGCATACGCAGCCTGCCGACTCGACTTCAACGCCGCGATCCGGCCAAGCGGATCGCCCGCCGCCAGAAGTGGGCGCTCCGTCGCATCGGGCTCTTCGGCCTGCATTCGGGCGAGAATCGTCGACGGCTGAGCCTCGAGGCTGATCACCGCGCCGGTCCGTTGCATGACATCGCGATTCGCTGGATCGAGTACGATGCCGCCGCCCGTCGCAACAACCATATTCGGCCACTGCGAAACTTCACGTAGCACCTCAGATTCCAACTCTCGGAATACGGATTCCCCCTCAGTGGCGAAAATCTCGGGGATAGTCTTGCCGGCACGAGATTCGATAAGTTCGTCCGTATCAGCAAAATCGATATGAAGATTGACCGAAATCTGCCGCGCGACGGTGGATTTTCCGGTATAGGAAAATCCGATCAGATAGATATTGCGGCGTGGCGAGGACACACAAGTACCTCAGACCGTTGGCGAAGGCGCGTGGCTCGGCCCCGCCGTCTCCATGTACGCCTGCACGTTGCGCACCGTCTCATCACGATGGTCGCCGCCGAACTTCTCAAGTACGGCGTCCGCCAGCGCAATGCAGACCATCGCCTCACCAATCACCGCGCACGTCGGAACAAACGTGATGTCGCTCCGCTCGTAATGCGCCCGGTCCACCTTGGCGCCCGTGCGCAGATCAACCGTCTCCAGCGCGTTCATAATCGTGGCAATCGGCTTGACCATCGCACGCACAACAACCGGCTCACCCGTCGTCATTCCGCCCTCAAGTCCGCCGGAGTTGTTGGAGCGTCGCGGCCACGGTCGCACCCACGTCCCATCGGGATTTCTGTCCCATTCGTCAATTGGCTTCACAACGTCATGTACCGTTGAGCCACGCATCGCCGCCTGGTCAAACCCCGCCCCGAATTCCACACCCTTGACGGCGTTAATGCTCATCACGGCAGCGGCCAACCGCGTGCTCAGTTTGCGATCCCACTGAATATGCGACCCCAGACCAATGGGCGCGCCGGTCGCAACGACCTCAAATACACCGCCCAAACTGTCTCCGTCTTGCCTCGCTGAGTCGATAGCTTCAATCATGGCTTCGGTAGCAACGGGATCCGCACATCTAACCGGAGACTCCTCGAGTTGCACCCAGTCGATGGCCTCCTGCGGCGCGGCAACAACTCCACCAATGCCAACAACGTGGCTGTGTACCTCGATTCCAATCTCCTCAAGGAATCTTCGCGCCACTGCCCCGGCCGCCACGCGCGCGGCGCTCTCACGGGCACTCGAACGTTCAAGGATATTCCGCGCGTCGTCGTGCGAGTACTTGGTAATCCCTGGCGTGTCCGCATGACCCGGTCGCAGCTTCGTGATCGGCTCAAAGGGAACGTCCGACGGATCGATGGACATCTCGTCCACCCATGGCACGCCGTCCGGCCCCGTACCCGTTGAAAAGTCGCGATTCTCAACAAACATGGCAATCGGCCCACCGAGCGTCAGCCCGTGCCGCACACCCGCCGAGATACGCGCGCGATCCGTCTCGATCTGCTGCCGTGCCCCGCGACCATACCCGCGCTGCCGGCGTGCAAGATCCTGCCGAATATAGTCTTCGGAGAGAGCAACGCCCGCCGGTATGCCCTCAACAATCGTCGTAAGGCCCGGGCCATGCGACTCACCCGCCGTCAAGAATCGAAACTGTCCCATTGAGTTTCAGTTGCTCCTGTATACGCCGTGCATTGCGGTCTCCATTCAGATTACATCAGCGCTTTCAAAGCCGCCGAATACATTATGTCCTCCGGCGGCTCACGGTCCGTCCAGAACTCAAACGCAGCCGCGCCCTGGTACACCAGCATCCCGATCCCGCCCAGCACCCGCGCGCCACGTTCCCATGCCAGCGCCAGTAGCGGTGTCTGTTGCGGGTTGTACACAAGGTCACAGACAAGAACTCCGCGCTTGAGCAGGTCCTCAACCGGCGGTATTCCTTCCGGGTCCGGCCCGCCCGCCATGCCCATCGACGTACAGTTCACGATAAGATCGACGCCGTCGCTGCCTCCGATGTCTTCAAGGCCCCCTCCGCGTGTCTCAGCAGCCGTCGCCTCGGACACGTCCCGTGCCAACTCGGATGCCCTCTCCGGCGTTCGATTGACAATGACCAACTCCGAAACACCCTCCCACGCAAGGCCGAATGCAACGGCGCGTGCAGCACCCCCTGCCCCGACAATCAGCGCCCGCTTTCGAACAGTGGCAAACCGCGCCTCCTGTTCCAACGAGCGCGTAAATCCCGCCGCATCCGTGTTCGCCCCAATCAAAAAACCCTCGCGGTTGATGATGGTGTTGACCGCGCCGATTGAGTCCGCCACTGGGAGAATCTCGTCCAGCAGCGGCATGACGGCCTGCTTATGAGGCACCGTCACGTTCGCGCCCAGCACGTCCTCCGCCCGCAGCGACTCCACCCGCGCGGCCAATTCTTCCGGGGGCGTCGCCCACGTCTCATAGCGCGCGTCGATCTCGAGTTCATCGAACGCCGCCTGCTGGAACGCGGGCGAAATAGAGTGCCCGAGCGGATAGCCGATGATCCCCACGCGCGATGTCATAACCCCAACCTCTTCATTCACGACCGCCCCGCAGCCGCTGCTCATCCAGGTACGCCTGTAGGACCACGGCTGCGGCAACCGAATCCGACGGGCTTGTAATGCCGCCCTTGCGCCCGCCCGCCTCTCTCATCGCCCGTTCTGCAGACACGGTGGACAACCGCTCGTCCCTGCCCTCGACCGGCACTGACAGCCCGCGCTCACAGGCGCGCCGAATTCCTTCCGCCCATTGCGCCATCTCACCCATGCGGCCCTCCATCGTTCGGGGAATGCCGACAATCACGCGTTCCGCCTCATACTCGGCCACCACGCCCCCAAGCTGCTCAACAAACGTTGGAGCGTCCGCTCCGGGCAAAAGGTCTATCGGTTGGGCGATGGTCTGGGTTGGATCGGACACGGCAACGCCGCTCCTTGCCCTCCCGAGGTCCAGTGCTATGATTCGTCCGCTCATGCCACAAGGATAGCCGAGCGCGATTATCCATTGCCATGACGCGGCGACAATCGTTAAGCTCGAAGAAAGGGGGAATTATGCCAGACACCTACATGGTCGCAGGCGCCGCATCCGGCGTCGGTATGCACGTCACTCGAAAACTCCTTGAGCGTGGCGAGAACGTGCGCGCATTCGTCAGGAACGGACGCAAACTCCGTGACATCTTTGGAACGCCGGACAACCTCGGCATCTTCGTTGGTGACATCGCCGATCACGCAGCCGCCTTTGAGGCTGCGGAGGGAGCGCACTACGTCATCTCTACCGTCGGCGCAAAGTTCCCGGACGGCGAGCCGGAGCGGGTCGACTACCAGGGCGTCCATACGCTGGTCAATGCCGCGGCGGAACACGGCCACATCCGACAATTCGTCCTCGTGTCCTCTATAGGCGTCACCCAGGGCGACCATGACCTGAACGCGCGATTCAAGAACGTCCTTCGCTGGAAGATGTTCGGCGAAAACTACCTGCGCGGCAGCGGCCTTTCCTACGCCATCGTCCGCCCGGGCGGCCTTTCAGACGATGCCGGCGGCACAAAGTCTATTGAGATTGGCCAGGGTGACAACATCCACGGTGCCATCAGCCGCGAGACTGTTGCCAATGTCTGCATCGCAATCTGCGACGCGGCGGAGCACGTCGTCCGTGAGGTGACGTTCGAAGTCATCGAGGGTGACGGCCCGCCCCCTGCAGACCTGGAGAACATCTTCGACAACCTCAAGCGGGACTAGCCACCGTGGAATTAGATCTCGCCGGTCGCAGCATCCTTGTCACGGGCGGTAGCGGCGGCATCGGTTCGATAGTCGCCGAGTATTTCGCGCGGGAGGGCGCGGACGTAACAGTTTCCGCGAGGGGACGCGAGAAACTCGAGCAAACTAAAGAGGAAATCAAGTCCCGAGCAGGCACGGACATTCGCGTCGCGGAGATGGACGTCACAGATGCTGAGTCCATTGCCATCGCCGTGCAGTCGGTGGTCGACGCCACGGGCCGCATCGACGCCGTCATCAGCTCTGCCGTCGACGTTGTCGGAGGGCTCCCGGGCAGTCCGTCTGAAGTAGACGTGACGTCTCTGAGCAACGCCATCGACGTGAAAGTCCTCGGCATCCTGCGGCTCGCGCAGGCTGTCATCCCCCACATGAAATCGAATGGCTACGGCAGAATCATCGGCGTCGGCGGCGCCTCTGCGCGGCAGATTGGCTCTGCCAGCGCCAGCGTGCGCAATTCTGCCCTGGCCGCCCTGTGCAAGAACATGGCAACAGAGCTCGGGCCGCACGGCATCACCGTCAACGTCATCCACCCCGGAGCAGTCCTCACAGAACGAAACCGCCCGCGTGTTGAGGCGGAGATGGAACGCAACGGCGGAACCTTCGAGGAGGCCGAGGCGCGTATGGCAACCACGATCCCTGTCGGCAGGATGATTCACCCGGAGGACATCGCCTCCCTTGCCATGCTGCTGGCATCCCCCGCAGGGGGAGCCATCACTGGCCAAACAATCGCCGTAGACGGCGGCTCCACCACTGCCATCACCTACTAGGTCGATCACTCAACCCGTTGACATTCCACCCCTTACTGACTAGTCTGGTAACTAGTCAGTTCTACCATCAACAAGAACGGGGGACAGCATGGAAGGTGATCAGACGAACAGGTGGCAGGTTCAGGAGGCAAAGGCGCGTTTCAGCACGCTGGTAGACACCACGCTTGAAGACGGTCCTCAGATTGTAACCAAGCGAGGCGTAGAAGCAGTGGTTGTCGTCCCATACCAACAGTGGCTCCGCATGGAGCAATCAAGGAAGCCGAACATCAAGGAACTGCTCTTGGCGCCGGAGGCGCGAACGGAGACCCTCGTGCCCCCACGCCGTAAGCTCGCCCGTCGTGAGCCACCCACGCTCCAATAGCGGCCAACAGTGTACCTTCTCGATACGAACGTCATTTCGGAGTTGCGCCGACAGCGCCCAAATCGTTCCGTTGTGAGGTGGATTGAGGGTGTGCCGGCGGCGCAACTCTACATCTCGGCAGTCACAATCGGCGAGATTCAGGACGGCATTGAACAGATCCGGGAACGGGAATTCTATAAGGCTACGGAGATTGAATCGTGGTTGAATGATGTGCAGGCAACATACAGTGTGCTCCCCGTGGATGCGGACGCGTTTAGGGAGTGGGCGAGGCTGATGCAAAAGCAATCCCGCACACTGCTGGAAGACGCCCTCATAGCCGCCACCGCCATCGTCAATTCACTGACCGTCGTTACCCGCAACGTCCGCGACTTTGAGCGGTTGAGCGTCCCGATCCTCAACCCGTTCGACCACCGGGAGTAGCCCCTACTCTGTCACCCAAACCCCAATAAGCCGCTAATGCCGGAACGCGGCGGCCAAACATAGTCAGGCTAGCAACTTTGATCGCGAACCTTGGCTGTAGGCACTGCCCGCTCGTTTCCCAAATCCCAGCAAGCCGCTAAAGCCGGAACGCGGCGGCCAAACATAGGCAGGCCAGCAACCTTGATCGCGAACCTTGGCTGTAGGCACTGCCTACCCCGTCACTATCCCCACTACCGCCGCTATAGCCTCATCCAGCTTGGAGGCATCACGCCCCCCCGCGCTCGCAAAGTCCTTGCGGCCACCACCACCGCCACCAACGATTGCGGACGTTTCTTTCACGATGCGCCCTGCATCATACGAGCCGCCCCGTTCAACGATATCCGCGCTAATCGCGCATACAAGCGAAGGTCTTCCCTCGATGTCCGCCCCTAGCACAACGATTCCTGATCCAAGCGCCGCACGCGTCCTGTCAGCAACGTCCCGGAGCAGGTCCGCGTTCGCAATACCCTCCACACGTGCGGCGAGAAGCGTAACCGGCGGCTCCCCGACCTGCGCCGCTTGAGGCAACAGCGTCTCTATCTGCGACCGCGCCCGTTCCCGTTCAAGCTCCTCAGCACGACGGCGCAGTCTGTCCGACTCCGCCATGTGATCTGCGATCCGTGTCTCAATTTCATCCACCGGCACCGTCAACTGTCTAGACAGCCGCTCAAGTACGGTCATTCGGTCACGTAGTAGACGGTCCGCGCTCGCGCCCGCCACCGCCTCCACGCGCCTCATCCCTGCCCCGATGGAGCTCTCCGCCACCACGTAGATGAACCCCACTTCGCCCGTCGCGTGTACGTGCGTGCCGCCGCACAACTCGTGGCTGAACGGCGCGCCGTCTTCCTCACCGTCAATAGAAACCGTGCGCACCTCGCTGCCGTAGCGATCACCAAAGAACGCCAAGGCTCCGGACGCCAGCGCATCCTGGATCGGTTGCACCTGCGACTCCACAACGATGTTGCGAATAACCCGCGCGTTCACCGCATGAGTGATAGCTGCAATCTCATGCTCGTTCAAGGATGCAGTGTGCGAGAAATCGAATCGCAGATGGTCAGGCGAGACATACGAACCCGCCTGGCGCACATGACTCCCCAGCGTCGACCGCAGTGCCGCGTGCAGAAGATGCGTCGCAGTGTGATGGCGGGTTGCCTGCCCTCGCGCTGTTGGATCAACCTCCAGGGTCACAGCGTCCCCAACGTCAAGCGTCCCCTCTTCGACCACGCCGATATGAACAACAAAATCAGGCCGCTCTCCAACGGGCCGCTGTGTGTCCGTGATCCGTGCCAGCCCGGCAGGTCCGCGTATCACGCCGACGTCGCCCACCTGCCCGCCGCCCTCAGCGTAGAACGGCGTCCGCGCCGTCACGATTTCCACTTGTTGTTGCTGCGAAGCCGACTCAGTCACGCCGCCGCCGACAATCAGGCCGGTCACGTTGCTCTCATCCCGCGCAACCTCATAGCCCGTGAATTGCGTCGTCAGGCTCGAAAGCAACCGATACGCCTCTGACCCTTCAGCCCCGCCGCCGAACGAGGTCGCCGCCCTGCCCCGCTCCCGTTGTGCTTCCATCTCTTGCTGGAATCCTTCGCGGTCCGCAGCCAACCCGCGGTCGGTCAGGATCTCCTCTGCCAGCTCCACAGGAAAGCCGTACGTGTCATAGAGTCGAAAGAGGGCGTCGCCCGGCGCGACCGTCTCACCGTCCGACTCCAGCCGCGCCATCACCTCATCAAGGAGAGCCGTCCCTACGGAAAGCGTTCGCTGGAACTGCTCCTCCTCCCGAGTCACCGTCTGCACGATGTAGTCGAGAGCATCATTCAGTGCCGGATAGGCAGGCGACATTAGTGGAATAACCGCCTCCGTGATAATTCGTCCCAGGAACGGCTCATTCACACCCAGGCTCTGCGCGAACCGTATCCCCCGCCGCAGCATTCGCCGCAGCACGTACCCGCGCCCCTCATTCCCGGGCGTCACGCCGTCCATAATCAGGAACGCGCCCGACCTTGCATGTTCCGCCATCACGCGCAGCGCCCGATCCATCGCCGCATCCTTGCCGTAGTCGGTGCCCGCGATGGCCGCCGCGGATGCGATCAGCGGCTGAAAGAGGTCTGTCGAATAGATATTCTCGGCCCGCTGGATGATCGCCGCGAGCCTCTCCAGCCCCATGCCAGTGTCGATATTCTTCTTCTCAAGCGGCGTCCGTGTCCCGTCCTCTGCCTGGTCGAACTCCATGAACACGAGATTCCAGATCTCCACGAAGCGCCCGCACTCGCAGTTCGGTCCGCAGGCGTCATGGAACGGCTCGCCCGGAGTCAGGTCGTAGTGAATCTCGGAGCATGGACCGCACGGCCCGGTGTTTCCCGCAGGCCCCCACCAGTTGTCAGACGCTCCGAAACGTCGGATCCTCTCCGTCGGAACCCCCGTCTGTTCCCACAACCCCGCCGCCTCGTCATCGTCCGTGTAGGCCGTTGCCCATAGGCGATCGGCATCCAGGCCCAGGTGCTCTGTACACAGTTCCCACGCGTGTTCAATCGCGCCCCGCTTGAAGTAATCACCAAACGAAAAATTACCCAGCATCTCGAAGAACGTCAGGTGCGTCGTATCCCCAACCTCGCCGATATCTGTCGTCCGAAACGACTTCTGTACCGTCGTCAGCGTGCTATTCGGTGGTGCTGATTGTCCGAGGAAATACGGCTTGAACTGCACCATGCCCGCTGTTGTGAAAAGCAGCGTCGGGTCGTCCTGTGGCACAAGCGACGACGATGGCATTCGACTATGCCCTTTGGATTCAAAGAAGCTCAGGAACAGCTCTCGCAGCTCCGGCCCGGTTCGATAAGGCGGCATCTCAGACGTCATAGCGGTAGGCAAAACTCCAGATCTATGTGTATCTCATCTCATTGTAGTAGAGCGGAGCCCCCTATACTCAATCCATGAACTACTCGGAGGCGGTGGCGTGGCTGCTCGGCATGACCAACTTTGAGCGCCCTGTCTCGCCGTCAGACCCCTCTGGCACCGACAACCCGGATGTCCCCATCGCCACCCGCCGCTGGAACCTCGACCGCGTCCGTGAGCTCCTGCATCGCCTCGATAACCCCCACGTCGGTCCAGTCACCCTCCACGTTGCCGGCACCAAGGGCAAGGGCAGCACCTGCGCCCTGCTCGCCGCGGCTCTCACCACCTCCGGCTACCGCACCGGCCTCTTTACCTCCCCCCACCTCCACACCATTCGCGAGCGCATCGCCATCAACGGATACCCCTGCTCCGAAGAAGATTTCGTCGGGGCCGCCCGTGCAGTCAAACCCGCCGTTGACTCCGTTAACGCCGACGGTTCATTCGGCAATATCACGACATTCGAGGCGCTCACCGCCATGGCGTTCGTTGCTTTCAGGGCGCAGAACGTTGAAATGCAGGTCATCGAAGTCGGGCTTGGTGGCCGACTCGACTCCACAAACATCGTCGAACCCGCCGTCACAGGCATCACGTCCGTCAGCCTCGACCACGAGGCCTTTCTCGGCTCGACAATCCGCGAAATCGCAACCGAAAAGGCGGGCATCATCAAGCCCGGCGTCCCTGTTGTCTCCGCCCCACAGGAATCCGACGCCGCGGACGTCATCATCAGTCGCAGCAACGAGCTTGATGCGCCGCTCACCTTGCTCCGCCGTGATATCTTTTGGCGACCTGAAAAGGCCACCCTGTCCGGCCAGGACTTCGCTATGTGGGGACAGATCGGCGATCGCCCCATTGAGCACCAACTCCGAACCAGCCTCCTCGGCGAGCACCAGCTTGAGAACGCCTCCCTCGCCATGGCCATGTTGGAGCACCTGCGCGACCTTCACTACCCCGTCCCCTACGATGACATTTACACCGGATTTAGCGGCGTCACCTGGCCCGGCCGCATGGAGATTCTCAGCGAGTCTCCCCTGATCGTGGCAGACGGGGCCCACAACCCGTATTCGGCAGCAAGACTGGCTGAGACAATTAAGGAGACGTTCCCGGGGCGTGAGGTGCAGTTGGTGCTCGGCGCGGCATCGGACAAGGATGTGGGCGGCATTGCGCGCGAGATCGGCGTCGTTGCAACCGGCGCGTTCGCGACAAGTTCCCGCAGCCCGCGCTCCATGTCCCCGGATGACATAGCAGATACACTATGGGAGGCGGGAGTCCCCGTGCGGCCGGAGACCACAGTCGCGGCGGCCATTGAACGGGCAAAATTGGAGGGCGGCCCCGGGGTGCTCGTTCTCGTCACGGGATCACTATTCGTCGTGGCTGAGGCACGGGAGCATGTGCTCGGCGTCAAGCCTGACGAATCCGCCTACTGAGGGCTGGCAACCCGACGAACAAAGGGTGAAGGAAGGAGCAGCAGGCATGGCAGCGCAGGATCGAACCTCAGATCAGCGAGTGGTCGTCACGGGTATGGGTGGATTGACACCGCTCGGCAACTCGATTGATGAGTATTGGAGCGGACTTGTAGAGGGCCGGAGCGGGATCGAATACATTGAGAGCTTTGACGCATCCGAGTTCCCTTGCGTCGTCGCGGGTGAAGTCCGTAATTTCGACGCCAGCGACTACATGCCCGCCAAGCAAGTGCGACGCCTCGCCCGCTTCTCCCAGCTTGCAGTAGCAGCATCGCGCCAGGCAGTTGATAACGCCGGTATAGACCTCGAGACCGCTGACTTGGAGCGCATAGGCGTCCTCCTCGGCAACGGCATCGGCAGCTACCCGGACACGGAGGAGCAGAGCAAGATCTTCTATGAGCGCGGCTGGAGCAAGGTCAGCCCAATTTATATGTCCAAGATGCTCCCCAACATGGCCGCTGCAAACGTCGCAATGGCGCTCGGTCTTGTGGGCTACAACAACACCGTCATCACCGCCTGCGCCGCAGGAACACAGGCCATCGGCGACGCCGCGGACATGATCCGCGCCGGACGTGCAGACGTCATCATCTCCGGCGGCTCTGAGTCCTCAATCTGCGCCCAGGGCCTTGCCGCCTTCTGCGCGATGCGCGCCCTCTCGCAGAGAAAGGACGACCCCCACGGCGCGTCTCGTCCCTTCGACACCGACCGCGACGGCTTCGTCCCAACGGAGGCCGCGGGTATCCTCGTGCTGGAGTCCCTTTCCCACGCGCAGGAGCGTGGCGCGACAATCTACGCGGAGGTCGCAGGTTACGGAGCGTCCAATGACGCCTTTGATTTCGTGCAGCCGCGCGATGACGGCGCGGGCGCGGCCCGAACAATGCGATGGGCCCTCGACAACGCCGGCATCGACCCGTCTGAGGTCAGCTACATCAACGCCCACGGGACATCAACGCCGCTCGGTGACGCCGCGGAAACCACCGCAATCAAGGCCGTCTTCGGCGACCGTGCCTACCAGATTCCGGTCAGCTCCACCAAGTCCATGATCGGCCACGCGCTTGGCGCGGCAGGCGGTGTGGAGGCCATTGCCGTCGTCAAGTCCATCGAGACCGGCGCAATCCACCCCACCATCAACCTCCAGACTCCTGACGAACGCTGCGATCTCGACTACGTCCCCAACGAAGCGCGAGACGCCGATGTCCGCGTCGCCCTCTCCAACAGCTTCGGCTTCGGCGGCCAAAACGCCTGCGTCGTCTTCACCAAGTTCGACTAGCGACCCAACACAGTCAAAAAGAAAGAGGCGGGGCAATGCCCCGCCTCTCTTCATTTGGCGACTTGAATTTGCGGCCCTACCCCCGCGCCTCGTTCAGCAGCTTTCGAAGCACCGTGTGAAGTATCCCGCCGTTCCTGTAGTAATCGACCTCTACTTGGGTATCGATACGCAGGGTCGCCGAGAACGTGGTCTCTGACCCGTCCGGCCGTCGCACGGTAACGTCGATGTCCTGTCCTGGCTCAATGCCGTCATCAAGACTGGCAATCGTCACCTTCTCCCGACCCGTGATGCCGAGACTCGCTGCATTTTCACCTTCGTGAAACTGCAGAGGCAGCACGCCCATGCCTACAAGATTGGAGCGGTGAATGCGCTCGAAAGACTCTGCAATCGCCGCACGCACGCCAAGCAGGTACGGCCCCTTTGCCGCCCAGTCGCGGCTTGATCCGGAACCGTACTCCTTGCCGCCGAAGATGACCGTCGGCACGCCCTCCTGCTGATACCGCATGGCGGCATCGTAGATCGGCATCTGCTCTTCCTCGGGCAGCTTCAAGGTGAACCCGCCCTCAACGTCATCCAGCATCTGGTTCTTGATGCGGATGTTGGCGAAAGTGCCGCGCATCAGGATCTCATGGTTGCCTCGGCGCGAGCCGTAGGAGTTGAAGTCCCCCTGCAGTACGTCCCGCCCCTGCAGGAACTGCCCAGCCGGGCTGCGAGCCGCGATGTTGCCCGCCGGAGAAATGTGGTCCGTAGTCACGGAGTCCCCGAGTACCGCCAACACGCGCGCGTCACTGATAACCGGCAGCGACGGCGGATCAAGCGGGAAATCCTTGAAGAACGGCGGCTCTTGAAGGTACGTCGAGTCCAGCTCCCACTCATACAGCTCGCCCTCAGGCGCCTCGAGTTCCTTCCACTGGTCGTCGCCGTCGAAGATCGCCCCGTACTGTTGCTCAAACATATCCGGGCTGACGTTGTTGGAGATGGCCTGCTGGATATCATGCTGCGATGGCCAGATATCACGCAGGAACACGTCGCGCCCATTCGGGTCTGTTCCCAGCGACTCCGACGTAAAATCGATGTCCATCCGGCCCGCAAGCGCATACGCCACGACCAGCATGGGCGACGCCAGGTAATTTGCCTTGACGTGCGGGTTCACTCTGCCCTCAAAGTTCCGATTGCCCGAAAGAACTGCCGCTGCTACGAGGTCGGTGTCCTCAATGGCATTGGCGATGTCCTCCGGGAGCGGCCCGGAGTTTCCGATGCACGTCGTGCAGCCGAAGCCCACGGTGTGGAACCGCTGAGCCTCCAGGAACGGCACGAGCCCCGCCGACTCTAGATAGTCGGTCACAACCTTCGACCCTGGTGCCATCGAAGTCTTCACCCACGGCTTTGTCGTGATCCCGGACGTAACCGCGTTCTTGGCCAAGAGCCCTGCGCCAATCATCACCGACGGGTTGGACGTGTTCGTGCAGGATGTGATCGCCGCAATGACCACGGAACCGTGCTGAAGCTGAAACGCCTCCACCCCGTGCCCCACAACCGCCGTCTTCTCGGCCTCCTCGCCGCTCAGTCCGAAGCCTCGCTCCGAAGGCGACAGCGTCAGGTGCTCCTGGAAACTCGACTTCACACTGCCAAGCTCCACGCGGTCCTGCGGCCGCTTGGGGCCTGCCAAAGACGGTACTATGGTGCTCAAATCAAGCTCAAGCGTGTCCGAGTACATGGGATCAGGAGTATCGTCCGTCCTGAATAGTCCTTGCGCCTTGGCATAGTTCTCAACCAGGTCGATCAGTTCCGGGCTGCGACCCGACAGCTTCAGATACGCCAGCGTCTCATCGTCGATGGGGAAATAGCCCATCGTCGCGCCATATTCGGGCGACATATTCGCAATCGTCGCGCGATCCGCCACAGGCAGACCCGTCAGACCGGAGCCATAGAACTCAACGAAGTCGCCAACGACCCCGTGCGCCCGCAGCATCTCCGTCACCGTCAGCACCAGGTCAGTCGCCGTCGCGCCCTCCGGCAGCCGCCCTGACAGCTTGAACCCCACCACGCGCGGCGCAAGCATGTAATACGGTTGGTCAAGCATCACGGCCTCGGCCTCAATGCCGCCAACACCCCAGCCCAGCACCCCAAGCCCGTTGATCATTGTCGTGTGAGAGTCCGTCCCCACTAGCGAGTCCGGGAACGCCACGCGCTCACCGTCCTCCTCCTTGGTCATCACAACGCTGCCCAGATACTCAAGGTTCACCTGGTGGACGATGCCCGCCCCCGGCGGCACAACCCTGAAATTATCAATAGATCCCTGTGCCCACTTGAGCAGCTTGTACCGCTCCCCGTTGCGCTCATACTCCTTCTCGACATTCCCGGACAGCGCATACGCCGTCCCAAAGAAATCCACCTGCACCGAGTGATCGATCACCAGGTCAACCGGCACCACGGGATTAATCACGGACGGATCAGCCCCCGCCCGCGCCATCGCGCTCCGAAGCGCTGCGAGGTCCACCACTGCCGGCACGCCCGTGAAGTCCTGCAAAATAACCCGCGCCAGCTTAAGCGGCACCGTGATCTCTCCCGGCTCCACCTGCCACCCTGCCAACGCGCGCACGTCCTCTTCAAGAACGTCGTACCCGTTCACGTTCCGCAGAAGGCTCTCAAGCATCACCTTTATAGAGAACGGCAGCCGCGACACTGCGCCGATGCCCTGCTCCTCAAGTGAATTGACGTCGTAATACGCCACAGGCCCGGAGCCGGTTTCAAGCGTTCGCCTGGCCAAGAAAACGTCCGTATTTGTCATCAAAATCTATCCTGTCGCTATCTAATCACATCCGTTATGTAAGCCGCGCCCTAGTCTAGCAGAATAGCGATTTCCTACCGCGCGCACGGCGACCCATCCCGAAGTGTCTAGTAACCGCGCCGATGGTCGTACACATTTACAAGCGGCCGTCCACCCAAATACCGCCCAAGGTTCTCCAAAAAGATCTCCACCACCTGCTCGTCACGGTCCGCCGACCCCGCCCCCGAGTGTCCCGTGATCAAAACGTTCTCCATGTCCCACAACGGGCTGTCATCCGGCAGCGGTTCCGTCGCGAACACGTCCAGATACGCCCCGCCCAAATGGCCCGACTCCAACGCCTCACTCAGCGCACCCTCATCAACAAGATCGCCACGCGCCACGTTGATGAACCCCGCCCCCTCCTTTATGGAGGCAAACTCGGACGCGCCAATCATCCCTACCGTCTCCGGCGTCCGCGGCGCGCACAGCACCACGTAATCACTCGCCGACAGCGCCTCCGCCAACCCATCCTGCCCAACCACTCGCTCAAACGGCTCGGTATCGACCCATCCCTCCGGAGCAGTCCGCCGCACGCCGATAACCCGCATCCCCATCGAGCGGCACCCCTCCGCAATCGCCGTCCCAATCTTGCCCGCCCCGACAATCGTGACGATCTTGCCCGCCACATCCTCCGGCGTATACCGCAGCCACTCACGCCTGCCCTGCCGCCGAACAGCCTGAGGAAAACTCTTCGCCAACGCGATGATCGCCCCCACCACCGTCTCGCTCAGTGGCCTCGCATGAACCCCTGACGACGTCGTTATCACCACACCCGCATCCAGCAGCCCCGGCGCGCGATCCACATAGTCGATCCCCGCCGCCTGTGAATGTATCCACCGCAGCCTCGGCATCGACTCCGGCAAACCGGGCGGCAGCCGCAGCGTCAACAAAACCTCCGCCTCGCCAATCAACGGCAGCAAAGGCTCGGGAAACGGAGCCCACAACTCAGTCGGCACAGCCAGCGGCGCAACCTCGCGATTCAACAACCGAACCCGCGGATCCGCCGCCGCAATCCGATCCAAGAGCTCATCCGCCATAGCCCACCCCACCAGGATGGGCACAACATCGCTCCGCCCAAAACCACTCATACCCGCATCCTACAACCAACCGCACCCGCGCTCCCTAACTACCGCCTACCTTTGAAACGCTTTCCCGTATGCGATATGCTTATGGACGCTATAAGCAAACCGAATATCGCAGGATCACATCACAACCATGCAGGAAGCGACCACAAACACAACGACACCCGCCGCCCCGTCATTCGCAGCGGAATTTGACGCCGGCCACATGGGCTGCGGCGAAGTCCTCATCCAACTCAAACTCCGGTTTCGCCCCCTCCGGACCGGCGACCTCTTTCGCCTCATAACCCGAGACATCGCCGCCCCGCTGGAGATTCCCGCCTGGTGCCGCGTCACCAAGCGCCAACTGGTTCACGCCGAGCACCCCGAGTACTGGATCGAACAGAAATAGCAGACGGCCAAAGCCGCCGCAGGAGGAACTCAAGAAATGTCAGACAGGGTTTGCATCAGCCTCACTCACGCCGCCGATGATCCCGACCGCACAACGGTCGCGTTTGTCCTTGCCAACGCCGCGCTCGGCTCCGAGAAAGAGACCGTCGTCTTCCTCAGCACTGAAGGAGTCCGCGTCGCGCAAAAGGGCTACGCGGATGACATCAACGAGGAAGGATTCGCCCCCCTCTCGCAGCTGATGAACAACTTTGTGGAGGGCGGAGGAAAGATCCTCGTCTGCGCCCCCTGCTTCAACAAGCGCGGCCTTGAGCCCGCCAAGCTCGTTGACGGCGCGGATGTCGTCGGCGGCGCAACCCTCATCGAGTTCATCTCA
The DNA here is from genome assembly GCA_034428515.1 of Dehalococcoidia bacterium. Classification (GTDB taxonomy): domain Bacteria; phylum Chloroflexota; class Dehalococcoidia; order UBA6926; family UBA6926; genus VXMO01. The sequence goes on along the minus strand of DAOUHQ010000013.1, from coordinate 23,307 downwards.
GAGGGCGTGCCCGTCATCTCGTACTAGTCACAACTCTTTCTACGGACGTACGAGTTAGCTAACGATCATGGATGCCACCGCGCAGCATACGCACAGGCCTGACACCACGCTCGATGGCGGCAGCCTCGACTGTGGCGGCGGCCTCCTGCTGCTCATCCGCCGCGCCATCGACCCCCTCCCCCCCGGCGGCCTCCTTGAAATCCTCTCCACCGATACAACCGTCGAGATAGAACTCCCCGCGTGGAGCCGCCTGACCGGCAACGAACTCGTGTCATGGACGAAATCAGGCGGCCAACGCAGCTTCCTCGTCAGCAAAGGCCCACTCGCCAACCGCGCGAACGGCCACACGGAAACCGCGCCTCAGCAGACCACACTCCGCCCCACCGTTGAAATCTCAATCCCCCCATCCCTCCCGGCTCCCTCGCCCGCCCCCGCCGTCGCCCCTCTCTCCGTCATGGGCATCGGAAGTTGGCCCCGCCCCGCGTGGATGCTCCGCGCGATCCACGATCATATAGAGGGCCGCATGAACGATGAGGAGTTCGCCGAAACCGCCAACGACGCCGTCCGTCTCAGCGTCCAAGCCCAACAGCGAGCAGGCGTTGGCGTCCTCACGGATGGCGAACAGCGCCGAGACAACTACGTCAGCTTCGTCGGCGGCCTCCTGGACAACTCCCAGCTAATCCCTCTCACTGATCTCGCCGCTATGGTGGACGACTCTGAAGAATTCGAGCGGGAGCTTGCCGCCCTCGATGTCCCCGCCTCCAGCGTCCGCCACCCCGTCGTCTACGGCCGCCTCGGGCGCAGCGACTCCCTCGCAGTCCATGAGCTGGAGTTCGCCAAACAGTTGGCAGACGGCCTTCCCGTCAAGGTCGCCCTGCCCGGCCCCTATCTCCTAACCCGCACCATGTGGCTGGACTGCCTCCGCGAAAGCCCCTACACCACCCGCGAAGAACTCGCAGAAGATGTTGTCCGCGTCCTCCGTGAGGAGGCCCACTATCTGCTCGCCGCCGGCGCGTCCATCGTCCAATTCGATGAGCCCGTCCTAACCGAGGTCGTGCACGGCTCCTCACGCGCCCGCCGCAGCTTCATGTGTGGCGCGCTCAGCGAGCGGTACGACACTGCAACAGAACTCGCTTTCGCCCAAGAACTGCTGGCGCAGGTCACACGCGGCCTGCCCCGTGATCGACTCGCCATGCACGTCTGCCGTGGCAACTGGACCTCAGACGAATCAGCCGCCCTCACCGGCGACTATGCCCCCCTCATCGATCTCCTCTCAGCCGTCGATGTAGGCACCCTGTTCTTGGAGTTGAGCACGGAACGCGCAGGAGAGATCGACATCCTCGCCGGACTCCCTGACGACAAGCGCATCGGCGTCGGCATCGTCAATCCCAAGTCCCCCATTGTTGAGGATGCCGACCTGCTCGATGCCCGCATCCGCCGCGCCATTGATGTCTTTGGCGCGCACCGCGTCCTCCTCACCCCCGACTGCGGATTCGCCACCTTCGCCGACAACCCCGTCTCCTCCGCCGCCATCGCCGAAGCCAAACTCAACGCCATCGTCGAAGCCCGCAACCGCATCGTCCAGCCGCGATGATGGCCCAACACCAATCGCTTCCCCTCGCCCTCTACGTCCACATCCCCTTCTGCCGTTTCAAGTGCTTCTACTGCGACTTCAACACCTACGCCGGCATCGAAAATCTGATCCCTGATTTCGTGGACGCCATCACCACTGAGATCCGCCGATGGCGCGAGGCCCTGGCTCTCGCCAATATCTCTCCCATCACCGAAACAATCTTCTTCGGCGGCGGCACCCCGTCCCTCCTGACACCTGCGCAGGTCGAACAGATACTGCGTACCTTCACGCCCAAACTGGACTTCCGTGATGACATCGAAATCTCAATGGAGGTCAACCCTGAAAGCGTCACACGTGAATTCGTCCGCGATGTCATGTCCCTCGGCGTCAACCGCTTCAGCATGGGCGCGCAGAGCTTTGACTCCTCGGAACTGCAGATGCTCGGTCGGCTCCATGATGCTGGTGGAACAGAACGCGCCATGAATGCCCTCCGCGCCGGCGGCGCGAATAACGTCAACCTTGACCTCATGTACGGCCTGCCCCGCCAGACCCTAAAGACGTGGCAAACCAGCCTCACGGGCGCGCTCAAACTAAGCCCTGAACACCTCTCCCTCTACGCCCTCACCGTCGAAGAATCGACGCCCTTCCATGGATGGGTTGAGTCCGGTCGCCTGCCGTCACCCGACCCCGATCTCGCCGCCGACATGTACGAGATGGCCGAGCAGCGCATGGCGCAAGCCGGCCTGGAGCAATACGAGATCTCCAACTGGGCTCAGGCTGGCCATGAATGTCGCCACAACCTCGCCTACTGGTTCAACAACAAGTTCCTCGGATTCGGCCCCGGCGCCCACTCCCACATGTTCGGCGCCCGATTCTCCGTTATGCGCCAGCCCCGCGGCTACATCGAGCGCATGGCCGAGCTGGCAAAGCAGCCCCTCTCAGAATTCAACCCACTGCCGCCGATCGAGGGCCCCCTCGACCACGCCGACTACATAAACCACATCGCTCCGATCGACTCCGTAGACCCCTACACCGACTTCATGATCAAAGCCGAAACGCTTGTCCTTGGCCTCCGCCTCAACCGGGGCGTCCATGAAGACGACTACGCCGAAAGATTCGGGGCAACACCGGACAACCTCTTCGGCCCCGCCATCCAGGAATCCATAACAGACGGCCTCCTAGAACGAATCAACAGCGCCCCCGACAAACCAGTCGAAAGTGACCTCACTGAACCAAGCGACACCAACCCTGGCAAACAAAGCAGTGACGTCCCCGCTGAACGAACCGGCAGCACACTACGCCTAACCCCCCGAGGCCGCCTCCTCTCCAACGAAGTCTTCGTCCGCATCATGTCGTCAGTCTGACCACTCCCGCTCACCCTGAGCCTGTCGAAGGGCCACCTTCCCCGTCCTGACGCCCCCCACTCCGTCATTCCCGCGAACGCGGGAATCTGAATCGCGTAATGCAACCAGACCCCTTAACGCCAACCAACGCTACCCCATGTCATTCCGAGCGCAGCTGAGGAATCTAAGACCGAAATAGCGCCAACTAGCCCCCGTAACGCCAACTAGGAAATCCCCTCCCCCTTGATGGGGGAGGGTTAGGGTGGGGGTGACATTTTCTCCACGCTCCCTTCTCCCCGTTCACCTTGAGCCTGTCGAACCCCCGACCCAATAGCAATCCCCCAACCCGCCCGCCTATACTGCCAACACACGCCCCCAACGCAGCAGGAAAGCACATGCATGTCATCGGCACCGCCGGACACGTCGACCACGGTAAATCGACCCTCATCCACGCCCTGACCAGCATCGATCCTGACCGCCTCCGTGAGGAAAAGGAGCGCGGCATGACCATCGATCTCGGTTTCGCGTGGCTCCGTCTGCCGTCTGGCGAGGAGATTGGAATCGTTGACGTCCCCGGCCATGAGCGGTTCATCAAGAACATGCTCGCCGGCGTTGGTGGCATCGATCTTGCCCTGCTCGTCATCGCCGCCGATGAGGGCGTCATGCCGCAGACCCGTGAACATCTGGACATCCTTGACCTGCTGCGTGTTACGCGCGGCATCGCCGTCATCACCAAGTCCGATCTCGTCGAGCCCGACTTTCTCGAACTAGTCCGTGAAGAAGTCGCTGAGACTCTTGCAACCACGACACTCGCAGGCGCCCCCGTCGTTGCAGTCTCATCCCAGACCGGCGACGGCCTGCCGGAACTCATCGAACTGCTGGACTCTCAACTACAGGAAACGCCCCAGCGACCTGATCGCGGCAGGCCCCGCCTGCCCATCGACCGCGCATTCGCCATCTCCGGATTCGGCACGGTTGTCACCGGCACCCTGATTGATGGCTCGATCTCCGTCGGCTCGGAGCTTGAGATCGTGCCCGGCCGTCGCAGCGTGCGCGTGCGCGGCCTCCAATCCCACAAACAAGCTGAGACGAGCGCGGAGCGCGGTTCCCGTACCGCCGTCAACCTCACCGGTGTTGACGTCGATGAAGTCTCCCGAGGGCAGGTGCTCACCACCCGAGGATGGCTCAAAACAACCGGCGCGGCGGACGGTTACATCCGCATGGCCGCCAACGCCCCCGGCCCTCTTCGCCACAACATGCAGGTCACCGTTCACTGGCTCGCCGCAGAGTCCTTGGCTCGTATCCGACTGCTTGATTCCGACCGCCTCCACGCCGGCGATTCCGGTTGGGTCCAGATGGTGCTTGAGACTCCCCTGCCGCTCATAAAGGGCGACTCGTTTATCCTGCGTTCCAACGTCGGCACGCTGGGCGGCGGCGAGATCATCGAAGTTGATGCACGACGACACAAGCGAAACGATCCCAGGCTCATTGCGCGCCTTGAGGCCCTCAGCGCGCCCGATCCCTCTGAGGTCATCCTTCGAACCCTGGACTCAGGCGGCCCTCTGACCGTCGCCGAATTGGCGCGTCGCTCCGCCCTCTCGGATCAGGATACCCGCGACCATGTCACCCAACTGCAAGATGAGAGTCGCATAGTTGCCGTCGGCGATGGCGCGAACCGCCTCCTTTATTCCCGTGACGGATGGACCACCCTCACGTCCGCCGCCGCGGAACAGCTGGCCGCTTACCACAAGTCATTCCCCCTCCGACGGGGCGCGTCGCGTGAAGACCTCCGCAGCCGCCTCCGCGCTCAGCCTGAAAATTTCCCCGAAATCCTTGTCCTCATGCAGACCGAGGGCGTCCTGGTCGACGAGGGCTCAACCGTCCGCCTACCGGATCATTTACCCGCCCTAAACGACTCCCAACGCGCCGTTTCAGACGCTTTTGTGCGTCTACTTCGTGAAAGCGGTAACAATCCACCAACAGGCCAGTCAATCGACCCTGAGCTATTGAGTTTCTTGACAGATTCAGGGGAGGTAGTGCCCGTCGGGGAGGGAATCGTGTACGACGCCGAGGCATACCAAAACATCACCTCCCAGGTCCTCGAATACATCCAAATCAACGGCAAGATTACTGTCTCCGAAACTCGCGATTTACTGAAAAGCAGCCGGAAATACGTACTACCTCTTCTACAAAGCATGGATGCCAAACGCATAACCCGCCGCATCGGTGATGACCGAGTCCTCGCGTAGGTGCTTTATGCCTATTGATCGCTTCCAACTCTCGCGTCAGGTCGGTGAACTCGCCGACTACCTTGACGACCAAAGAGGCGAATTCAGCCGCCGTCTCGCAAGCGCACTGCAAGCTGCGAACACGTACTCTGAACCCGCTAGTTTCGAACAGCTGAAGGACAAGCTGGAATCCCAACGTGGCGTGTATTCGTGGCTGGTTCCCGGAGTAACAGAACCACTTACGAATGTATATGAAACCCCCACTCCACCGCGTGAGTACATCGTCCTCGCAGTCGATGGCTCCCAGATTGAAATAGACAGAGATTCACCGTTTGACGCCTATCTAATAAACATTGGCCGCGTCTATATCCGCTACGGACAATCATCTGATGCCGTCATCAAAAGCGAAGCCCAGACGTACTACAAGCCCGAAGATATGGTCCTTGGAGGAAGCCGCCGCCCCGGTCGGGAACATGTAATTGGCTCATCTGTAATAGCCGCTCGACGTGACACCGCCGAAGTAAGCGCCCTCGCAGACATGGCAGAATCGCTGCCTGAAGGTGTTCCCGCCATCGGCCTCCTTGACGGCTCCCTAACCCAATGGCGTATCTCTGAAGCGGACAACATCGCCGACCCCGATGTTCGCAAGCAATATATCGACGCGCTCTCTCGTTTGCAGGAGGTTGGGAATCAGCGTGAATTTGTAGTCGCCTCCTACATCTCCCGCCCTCGCGCTCGTGAAGTCGTCAACGCTCTCCGAATTGCCATATGTCCATTCGACACTCCGAATTGCGGCACGTACTGTCGTGACAAAGCAGAAGGCGAACGCCCCTGTGATTCTATAGCTCGAGTTCGTGATCGCGACATCTTTGAAGAATTGTTCGAGGAAGACGGTCAGCGCTCTGGCATTTTTCGTAGTACAGCTGATGAAATAGCGAAGTACGGTGATCATCTCCCCCACTTCTTCTATATGGCCGCTGAAAACGAACTCGCCCGAGTTGAACTACCACAATGGTCATTGGGCCAAACCGAACTGCTGCACTCGCTGTTGTGGGATCAATTGCAACTTGGCGATGGCTACCCGCTTGCATTGGCGGAAGCGCATGAAGAAGCCGTCGTTCGAGCCGATGACCGCAGTCTATTTCGTCAATTGCTGGAAAATGAAGCGATGCAGCGGTCCACCCCTGGCCGCACATCCGCAAAGTCAGAGGCCAAACGTCAACGCTCACTATGATGAGCCGGCGACACGCGATACTATTCCAACATGACAGCTAGTAATTCTGAACACAGTACGAATGGCGATGTGCAACTTGGCCGCATCGGCGAAGTCATAGAGGCCAATACCTCTGGGTTCGTCGCAGAAGCAGAATTGCTGCACACGCCTCCTCCACTGGGATCTGTCGCCATCGTCCGCGAATTCGGAATCGACACAATTGCCATTGTTTCGTCAGCCGAAACAACTCCTCGAGACGCTGGCCGACGACCAACGGCCCGCGGCGCAAGTTACGATTCCGAAGAGGAGTTCTATGAGCGCCACCCCGAAATCTCGCGTCTGATTCGTACGACTTTCTCAGCCGTCCTTGTGGCGCACCGCGCTGACGATAGACTTTATGCCTATCTACCGCCCCGCCCTCCCCGCCTCCACGCATTTGTATACCCGGCGGGAGTGGAGGCCATAGCCAGCCTTGCGAACGATCCGTTAACTTTGCAAAACATAGCGGCTGCACGCATTAACGCGACAAACGAATTCTTGCCCGCGGCAATACGCACACTCGCAAGTGTCTACGGTTCAGCAGGCGCGCAAGAGGAATTTCTACGGCAGACCGGACGACGGCTGGTGAATCTCATGCGAGACGATATGCAAGGACTCCAGGCAGTACTAGCCAAGATTCGCCCCGCAGTCGGTGAGCGTAATTAGCTATGGATATTACCCACATCCGCACCGTGCTGGAAATCATTAAACATGGCAGCTTTTCCGAAGCGGCCGCAGCGCTCAACGTCAGCCAACCTGCCGTCAGCCTCCACGTACAGCGTCTCGAACGAGAATTAGGTGCAAGACTTCTGGATCGTGGGGGCGCCCGTATCCGCTTAACTCCGCACGGCGAGGCTTTTATTATTCACGCAGAACGAATTGCTGCCTCCGAGATGGAGATGCGCGAGGATATTGCGCGCCTTGCCCATGACCTCACCGGCGCGCTGCGCCTTTCCGCGAGCACAATACCCGGTGAATTCTTGCTCCCGGGTCTTCTAGCTGATTTCACTACTCTGCATCCCAACATCACCGTAACCCTCAACGTAAGCGACACGGAAGCAGTGCTAACCGAATTGGAGAATGGCACGTGCGACGTGGGATTCACTGGTGCGCTTTCCCACCGTTCGGGACTTAAGCAGGAGCCTATCTACAAGGACACGCTGGTCCTAATCGTTCCCGCCGACCACCCATTTGCCAATAGGAAATCAGTGAGCATCAACGAACTGGCCGGTCAGCAATTAATTGCGCGAGAGTCAGGCTCCGGCACGATGGCCTCAATCCAGCGCATTTTTGCAACGTCCGGCGCAGACACCCACCTTCGGACGCCCAGTGTGGTGCTGGGATCTACACAGGCTGTAATCAGTGGAGTGGAGACCGGCATGGGCGTGTCATTCGTATCCGCCCTCGCTGTGCGGCAGGGCGAGAAGGCCGGAACAATCGCTACTGTGGCGCTGGACAGCGTGACGTTGGAGCGAGACTTGTTCATGGTGTACCAGCAGGACCACATCACAACGCGCCTGCTCGAAGAGTTCATTGACTTCGCGCGAGGATGGCTCGCCAACGCCGACACCCACAACTCCGCCGGGACTGAAACGACATGACATCCAACGGACACATCGAAAGCCAGGGCGAGCGCGAGGTTGGGGTCGTCATCGGTGGCTCCCTCAGCCGGGGCGTAGAGGTCAGGCTGTCTCGCTCACGGTCAGTTGAGGACATCGCTGTCGGTGCGTATGTCTCCATTGAGGGGCAATCTAACCGCTCGTTCGGCATGATCACAGACATCAGGCTTGAGTCTATTGACAAGTCGCTTCAAACAATCGTCCCTGACCTTGATGATCCATTTGTATCGGATGTGCTGGAGGGAACTGCCTACTACGGAATGGTGGATGTGCTTCCCACGCTCATCATCGACCCCACAACCGGAGAATCTCGGCCCGTGCGAACAGTTCCTCGCCATTTTTCTCGCGTGGTTGACGCAAACATGGAAGACGTCCGAAGCGTATTCGGCGAGGTGGACGAATCCCATCTCAGTATTGGACAACCGCTTGCCATGGAAAACGTCGACATCGTTCTCGACCTCAAAAAAGTTGCTGAGCGCTCCGTCGGCGTGTTTGGCAAATCCGGCACAGGCAAGACTTTCCTTGTAAGACAGCTTCTTGCGGGACTTGTAAAGTCCAGAGAGGCCGGTGTTCTCGTATTCGATATGCACAACGAATATGGCTGGTCGGGTACGGACCGAGAGCGCGGGCGGCAGGTCAAGGGCCTCAAACAGCTCTTCGGTAGCCGAATTGTAGTACTCACACTGGACAAGGCGGCATCGGATCGCCGTGGCGTTCCCACGGATGGTGAGATTCGAATTGGACATGACGAAATCGAACCGGAGGATATCGAGGCGCTTACCGAGGCGCTTGGATTAACTGACGCGGGACGACAGCTGCCTTTCCGCCTCCACAGCAAGTACGGTCGCAAATGGTTCACGAAATTCATGAGTCTGGATGGCGAAGACATGAACGAATTGCGCGCTGAGATGGGGGAGCACGAGGGCACTATGCAGGCCCTCCAACGACGCCTTCGCTCATTTGAACGGTTTGGATTCATCACGGAGGATTCTGGCAGTGGTTCAGTAAGGAGCATCGTCGACTACCTTCAAAAGGGAATGTCGGTCGTGCTGGAGTTTGGGCAATATGGCCGGCATGAGTTGGCCTACATGCTTGCCGCCAATCTCCTGACGAGGCGAATCCATGAGCAATACGTCAGCAGATCCGAAAGGGCCATGGGCGAGGCAGGGGAGGAGCCGAAGCCGCTCGTCATCGCAATCGAAGAATCTCACAAATTCTTGAGTCGCGGTGTGGCGAGCCAGGCAATCTTCGGCACGATAGCCCGGGAAGATCGCAAGCACGGCGTGACTCTCCTCGTCGTCGATCAGCGGCCAAGCAGTATCCATGACGAGGTTCTCTCACAGATTGGCACGAAGCTCGTCTGTCTTCTGGACAGCGAACGCGACATTGAGGCAATCCTGGCTGGTATGTCTGAGCGTTCCAAGCTGCGCAACGTCCTTGCGCGACTGGAGAGTCGCCAGCAAGCCCTGCTGATGGGCGACGCGCTGCCGATGCCGGTTGTCGTCCAAACGCGAGAGTACGGTTCAGCAGAGTCATACGCTGCGTTCTCCGTCACGGACGCCATCGAATCGTCCGCTGCTTTTGCTCAGGAACGCGACGAGCTATTCAACTAGGATGCAAGAAGAAGAATAGTGTCTGGGGGCTGAGAAATGATCGAAGCAGGAAGCCTTAGTATTGATTTTGGAGCCATCAACTGGCTGGCGGTCGTGGCCGCGACTATCTTTGCGATGGCTTTCGGGATGTTGTATTACATGCCGTTCGCAGTCGGAAACGCATGGATGGATACGCTTGGAATCACGGTTGAAGAGATCAACGCGCGCGGAGGGCATGTACGAGCTTTTGCCGTTGCAATCATTGGCGCTCTCCTCAGCGTCACTACCGTCGCCATTCTCGTTCAACTCACCGGCGCGGACGCCTTTATCGGCGGACTGCTGATTGGAGCGCTAGCCGCCATAGGCCTGGTTCTCGCGCCGATGGCCACCGCGTACATCTTTGAGGGACGTCCGCTCAAGCTCTACGTCATTAATGCCGCAGAGAATTTCGTCTCGCTTATTGTCATCGCGCTCATCCTTACCCTCTGGCAATAAGCCTCGGCCAGCCGCGGCGCGTGAACGCCATAATGGTTTCATGCGCCGCGTTGATTTTGACATCACACCGCTGCCCCCCTACCGCCTCGATCTGACTGCATGGGCGCTCAAGCGTCGTGTGGACAACACGTGGGATCGATGGGACCCAGCCACCGGAACATACAGCCGCCTGATAGTTCACGACGGTCACCCGATTGACGTTTCAGTGTCGCAGACAGGAACCACTAACACTCCCCTGCTTCTTGTCACCACCATTGCGGATGCCGATTCCGTCGAAGCCACAGATAACGGCATTCGTGGCGCAGTTGAGCCGGTTGTGCGCGACCTTCTGGGCACGGATGTTGATCTCTCAGAATTCCATCGGATGTCATCGGCTGATACCACGCTTTCCCCATTGGCGACCAAGCTAACGGGCTTGAAACCTCCGCGCTATCCTTCCCTATTCGAGGCCCTAACCAACGCCATTACTTGCCAGCAGATCACCCTGACTGCTGGGCTCCGCATCCTAGGGCGGCTTGCCGCCGCGTGCGGCGCTGGTGTAGAGGATGCCGTGTCCTTTCCGCTACCTGAGAATGTGGCTCAGTTGTCTCCGCAAGACCTCATAGATCTCGGTTACAGCCGCCAAAAAGCGCGCGCAATGGTTGAACTCTCAGCCCTTGCCGCAGATGGTGAGTTGGAAAGATCCATCATCGCAGACCTCAACGACGACGAAGCAGTCGAAAGGTTGCGTCGTTTGTACGGCGTGGGACGATGGTCTGCCGAGTACACCCTGCTCCGTGGAGATGGCCGCCTGAGCATCTTTCCAGGCGATGACGTGGGCGTGCGCAAACATTTGGAGCAATGGCTGGAGCTCGATTATCGTCTCAATTATGACGGTGTAAGACGTATCCTAGAGACGTGGAAGCCATTTGCTGGCATGATTTATCTACACCTACTTACTGCATCCCTAGTGGATTCTGGTCGTGTTGTAGGAAACGAGGCAATAGAGGCCAATTGATGTCCCCTACTGTGCGAACTCTGGTGCTTCGAGAATCGACGGAGATCTTCGCTTCGCCGGCGACCGTTCGCGAAGCCTTCGACGATCTGGAATCTTGGCCTAAGTGGAATAGCGTTTGTCGAGACGCTGCCTGGCTGAGTGGTGAGCCGTGGGCAATCGGCTCCGGATTTCACATGACACTCCGCATGGCGCGCAGACCCATAGGGTTCAACGTTTTCGTCACAGAGTTTGACCAAGACGCCGTGACGTGGGAATCGACAGTATTGTCCGTCAAGGGAACGCGCCGATTTACATTTGAAGAACAGGCTGATGGCTCCGCAACTCACGTTACGGATCAAAAGACTTTTCACAGCCCCTACCTGCCCGTGCGCATTTTCTATCCCCGGCCCATCATTCAAGCTATGTCACGGGGCTGGTTGGCATCCCTCAAGCGGCAGGCAGAACTGACACATGTGGAGCGTGGCTAATGGCATTAGAAGTCAAGCATTTCAACCGAATCGCGGCCCCACCGGAGAAGGTGTGGGAGCAGTTCGCCGATGTCATGGGGTGGCCAAGCTGGATCCCCACGTTTCGCGGCGCGAGCTGGGTCGAAGGGGAGGCTTGGACAGACGGATCGCGGTTACGTATGACGATGGGCCTCGGCCCGGCAACCCTGGGCGTGGATGTCACGATTGTCAACGTAGACCTGCCCCGCAGCATCGCCTGGACAGGCCGGCGATTCGGTGTTACCAGCATCCACACATGGACGTTTACGCCGGATCGAGACGGCACGATCATGACATCTGAGGAGGTCTTTGACGGACCCGCTCCTCAATTGCTTGGCGTCACCGGTTTACGGCCGATGATCAGCCGCATTACAGAATTGTGGATGGACAGCCTCCAGAAGAAGGTGGAGGAGACGCCGAACGGCGCGGACTCCTGACGTCTTCTCTCCCCCCGTATGGACGCGGCGTGGCGCATTCACTACGATTGATTTGGCCGTGTGACTAGCATGGCCATAGGACAACATCAACCATTGGGGAGGGACGAACGAAATGGCGCGAACAGACACACAAGCCATGATTGATCGAATGGCAGCGAGCTTTGCGGCGCTTGCCGACGCAGGTGCTGGCTTGAGCAACGAAGACCTCGACAAGGAAATTCCGGGTTACGGCGGACGTCCAACGGAGTTGCGGGCTGTCCTTTATTACGCAGCCAACCACACCCGTGAGCACGTGAACCACCTCAATAAGATCCTTGACGTCACAGGCCATCCGGCGCAGTCGGAGGCGCGGGCCATCCTGGATCAGACCGCACAGTCGCTTGGCGCGCTAAACGGTGCGCTGTTGCGCGTGGACGACGATGATCTTGCGCGTTCGCACGAGGATCAGAGCATCAAGGATGTCCTGGAGCACATCGCCGGCGCGCTGGATGCCTTTGTCAAACAGGTCAACGAGGGCACAAAGTAACGCATGTCATTCAACCTCCTGCTTCGTCGTTCCGTGAAGCACTAATGTCAGGGGAACGGCCATGAGTGATTACGTCAGCTACATGGAGGAGCACAGCCACGAGCAGTTGATGGTGTTCGGGGATGCCTCCACTGGCCTCCGCGGCGCAATTGCCATTCATGACACCACACTAGGCCCCGCGCTGGGCGGCCTCCGTATCTGGCCGCACGCCACAGAGCAAGACGCCATCATGGATGTACTGCGGCTGTCAGAGGCCATGACGCTGAAGTCCGCCGCCGCCGGGCTCGATCTTGGCGGCGGCAAGGCGATCATCATGCGCAACGCCGCTCGGGACAAGACAGAGGCCCTCCTCCGTTCTTTCGGCACCAAAGTGGACTCCCTCAACGGGAAGTACATCACTACGGAGGACGTCGGCACGACAACGGCGGATATGCAGTGGGTTGCTCGGGAAACAAACTACGTCACCGGCCTGCCCTCGGAATCCGGGGGCAGCGGTGACCCGTCTCCCATGACATCGTACGGCCTCTACCAGGGTCTTCTGGCCACCGCGCAATACCTCTGGGGCTCGGATGATCTTAGTGGAATGCGTGTTGTGCTCATGGGCTTGGGAAAGGTCGGCAACTATCTCCTGCCCTATCTCAAGGGCGAGGGCGCCGTCATCTACGGAACAGACATTGACCAGGCTCGAGTGGAGCGGGCGCAGAACCAATTTGGCCTGGTTCCCATCAGCCAGGATGAAGTATTCAACTTCGAGTGCGACATCTTTGTGCCATGCGCCCTCGGCGGAATACTGAACGACGAGACCATTCCGCAGCTGCGATGCACAGCCGTTTGCGGCGGGGCGAACAACCAACTCCTTGAACCGCGCCACGCGAGTGACCTTGCTGCGCGGGACATCCTTTACGCGCCCGATTACATTGTCAACGCCGGCGGCGTGATTAACGTCTCCCATGAGATTGGGCGCAGCTATAGCGCAGAGGAGGCGCGGCGCAAGACGGGCCAAATCTACGATACGTTGACCACGGTTTACGAAAACGCCAAGGCAGAGAGCATCTCTACTGATGAGGCGGCGCGGCGCATCGCCGTCAGCCGCATTGATTCCGTGCGAAAGATACGCCGGGCTCGCTGATTCCCGGTTCGCTCCTCTCACTCTGTTACGATGAGAGCGACACCTGAACCGGAGGCCGCACTACATGGATATCCTGTCGCGACCCGGCAGGCCCACTCTCATTCTTGCCATAGGGCTTACGCTTCTGGCCGTCGCGTACATTGGGTGGAAAGTTACCGAGTCGCCCAATCAGGCGTTGCAGTTCACCATCAACGGCCTGAATGTGGGCGCAGTGTATGCGTTGCTCGCGCTCGGATTCACTCTTGTTTACAGCACAGTATGGTTCTTTGACCTCTATTACGGTGCAGCGGCGGCAATCGGTGCGTACTTCGTCTTTTATCTCAGAGCTGGACAGGCAACCGACGCTTCCTACGACCCCGCGAATATCGGCCTAAACATCGCGCTCGGAGCCGTGGTTGCCGGAGTCACGGCATGGGCGTTACACACAGCATTCTTTGAACGCATGCAGGACCGTTACCCTCCTCTGCTCGTCCGGGCAGCGTACCTCCTAATTGCGATCGGCGCAGGTGGCTACACCACGATCCTGCTTCTTTATCCCGACAATCTCCATCAGATCGCTGCTCCACTGATAGCACTTATCAGCACTGCAGTAGTCGGGACAGTTCTCTATTGGGCACTGGGCCGATTCGGCTTCGGTTCAACTGGATCGAGCCGATTAGTCATGATTTTCAGCGCCGTAATCGGGCTAGTTGCAGGGGCAACCGCAGCTATCGCCCTCGCTCAAGTTCCGGAATCGCGCCTTTACATCAGTTGGCTGGTGTCCTGTCTCCTTGCAGGAGCCGTAAGCCTGGCGCTCTACCGCGGGCTCTACGCATTTATCCTCTTACGAGCTCGCTCAACCTTGATTATGCTTGTCGCAACCCTTGGCGTGTTGCTGACTATCACCGCAATTCTCGTCATGGTTTTCTCCAACACGACTCACCCACTGCCCGCCTCATTCGGCAATAATTTGCTAACGCTGGGCGGCGCCACGTTCAAGGAATTTGCCCTGTTCGCCATCGGCTGCGCGTTCCTCGGGTTTGCCTTTCTATGGGTCCTCATCCGCAAATCACCCCTAGGCAAGGTCATCCGTGCCATCGGTGATGACGAACAGGTCGCGCGCGTTGTCGGCATCAACACGACGGCGATAATTGCAATCGTGTTTTTCATCGGAGCGATGTACGCGGCGTTCGCCGGGATACTGACAGGCCAGGACATCGCCATACAGCCACGCATGGGCTTGGAGCTGTTGCTGAAGGGTTGGATTGCATCGGTGGTTGGCGGTATCGGCAATCTCTACGGCGCAATCCTTGGCGGGTTCCTGTTGGGTGTTGTGGAGCAGTTTGGCATATGGGACATCGCCGGAGAATGGCAGGACGGCGTCGCGCTCATTCTCCTGATTGTGTTCCTATCCTTCTGGCCGAGAGGGATCATTCCGAGGCGGTAGGAACGAAAATGCAAATACGTCAACAGGCACTCTCGCAACTACCGCAGGCGCTCTTATTGTCGCTGCGCAACCACCTTGAAATCTGGGCGACGGTCGTCGTGGTATTGGCTGCGGCGTCGTTCATGCTGTCGCGCGGCACGGGTTTCTCAATCACCCTGATGACAGTATTCGCCATCTGGGCGATGCTGGCCGTCAGCCTAAACCTCGTTCTTGGCTACACTGGCCTGCTCTCTGTCGGCCACGTGGGATTCTACGGCATCGGGGCGTACACGGTGGCTGTTTTGACGGCTAACCCGCGTCAAGAGCTATTAGAGGGAGAAATCATCCAGATCTTCGCGTGGCCGTTTTTTGCCGCGCTGCCTGTAGCAGTGGCACTGTGCGGCGTGGTCGCTTTGGTCGTTGGTATGGCGTTCAGCCGGTTCCGGGATGATGTCTATGTACTCGTTTCATTCGGTTTCGCCATCATTGCTTATAACGTTTTCGTTAACTGGCAGTGGGTGACAAGAGGGCCTTTCGGCATTCACCAGATTCCTAAACCTGCCATCTTTGGCTACACGATCAACGACGACCTTGAATTTCTGGTGCTCACACTGGCATTCCTCGCCATCGTCGTCGGCATATCATGGCTCATCGTCACATCTTCATTCGGTCGAGTGCTCAAAGCCGTGCGCGAGGACGAGGACGCGATTGAGGTGTTCGGCTACCGTTCATCCCGCTACAAGCTTGCCATTTGGGTGATTTCCGCCATGATGGCGGGGCTGGCAGGAGCAATGCTCGCCACATATACCTCATTCGTTGACCCCAACTCTTTCATCCTCCTTGAATCGATTCTTCTTGTTGCCATCGTGATTCTTGGCGGACTGGCCAGTATTTGGGGATCGTTGCTCGGCGCGTTGGCATTCGTGCTGCTTGAGGAGGGAGTCCGCTTTGTACCGTTTCTGCCACCGGAGCATGTCGGCCAGGTTCGGCAGATAATATTAGGGACACTGCTGGTGCTTCTAATGCTGTTCAGACCGCAAGGAGTCGCAGGACGGTTCAAGTTATGACAATGCACGAACAACGCCGGATCGGAGGCTCTTTCGTGCTTCAGACGCTCGACATTGAGAAGCGATTTGGCGGCGTCTATGCAGTCGACCGGCTCTCTATTAGCATTCCGCGCGGTCTTATCACCGCAATCATCGGCCCAAACGGCTCCGGCAAATCCACTTTGATCAACCTCCTTAGCGGAACCTTGCCTCTCGACGGTGGAATGGTTGTTGTTGGACCAAAGCGCCTCCGCATAATCAAGCCATTCGATTCTCCCAACATTGGACTGACCAGAACATTCCAGGACGTGCGACTCTTTGAGCAGATTAGCGTCCTCGATAATCTCTACGTTGTAATGACGGAGAGATCGTCCCTGCTCTCACTTTTTCAACGCGCTCGCAAGGAACACAGAGAGCGCGCGGAGAGAATTCTGAACGTGGTGGGCCTGTGGGAAAAGCGGAACGACCTGGCGGAAGAGTTGTCATACGGCCAACGAAAACTTCTGGAGGTTGGCCGCCTCATGGCGATGAACACTCAGATCTATCTCTTCGACGAGCCTTTTGCCGGACTTGCTCTGCACATGATCGAAGTCGTAAAAGGCGTCATGCGAGAGCTGCAGGAATATGGCAGGACAATCATCTTCGTATCTCACAACATGGGGATTGTTCGCGAGCTCTCCGACTACCTCATCGTTATGGACAGCGGGCGGCTCCTGGCACGTGGGCACCCTGACCAGGTGCTGAACGATCCGGCGGTCATTGAGGCATATCTGGGCAACTGAAGACGGCGAGAAGAACATGACAGCACGAGACCAACACCGCGGCGCCCAACAGCAAGTAAGCACCGCTTTGCCTCTGCTCGAATTAAGTGACGTGTCTGTCCACTATGGCGCAGTGGTGGCTCTTGACCATGTTTCCGTGCAGATTTACCCGGGCGAGGTTGTCTCACTCATGGGCCCCAATGGGGCGGGAAAATCGACTGTACTCAAGGCTGTGATGGGTATGGCGCCGGTCTCAACAGGCACGATCCGTTGGCGCAATGACATCCTGGCTTCACCAACACATGAGATCGTTAAGCGCGGTATCTCCCTGGTTCCGCAAGGTCGCCGTGTCTTTACACATTTGAATGTGGAGGAAAACCTGGAGCTTGGCGGAATGCATGTCCGCGATGCTACAGAGCGGAGCAGGCGCCTCGACGCTGTCATGGAATTCTTTCCCATACTGCGGCAAAAGCGGCGTGATCCGGCAAGCGCCATGTCCGGCGGGCAACAGCAGATGCTCGCGCTCGGACGCGGACTCATGTCTTCGCCGGAAATTCTGCTGCTGGATGAGCCAACGCTCGGGCTTGCTCCCATCATCGTTTCGGAGGTATTTCAGAGGGTCACTGAGATTAGCAAGACATTTGGCACAACGATCGTGCTCGTGGAGCACAACATCAGAGGCGCGCTCAATATCGTTGACCGCGGCTACATCCTGGACAAGGCGCGCGTGGCCTTTGAAGGCACCCCCAAGGAAATCGAAGATTCGGATATCCTCACGCAGGTCTTCCTGGGACGAGAGGACGAAGAAGAATAAGTACCGCAACTCTCCGTAACAGCATCCACAGTAGTTAGCGTTAGCGTCGCCGTTCCCATTTGAAGAACCGCACGGCCAACACTACACTCGCCAGCAACCACACTCCCATGACCCCAAGGTTGATCGGCTCAAAGCCGGAGCCAGCTGCGAATGGTTGGAACGATTCATGCATGGCGGTCGCAAAGTGGCGCACGGGAAAGACATCCGCAAACGTGGTCAGCCACGCCGGCGCATCGTCCATCGGAATGAAGACATCGGAGATGAACAGCAGAGGCAGAATGCTCGCATTGACAACGGCCGGCGCGGCGTCTGCGTTCGGGATGAAATTCGCGACGGCTACACCGAGTGCGCAGAATGTTGCTGCGCCAACAATGCACGTCACGATGAACGCGGCCATGCGCGTGGTAGGTAAATCCACGTCATAGACGACGACCCCTGACACCAACACAATGGTGACAAGCAGAATAGCAACCGACACGGAATGGATAACGTAGCCCGCAATCAACGACCCCGGCGGCAGAGGCGTACCGCGAATCCGCTTGAGAAGGCCGTTGTCTCGGCTAAAGGCGAGAGTCATCGCGATGTTGTTATAGCAGGCACCCACAAGAGCGAAGACCACAATGCCCGGCACATAGAACGTTGACAGACTCGCCGTGCCACCTTCGAACTGAACCTCGTTGCTGCCGAATAACAGATTGAAGATAACCAGGAACATTAGCGGGAACACAATGGTGAAGAAGGCGGCAGCCGGATTTCGCCAAAAGGCGGTGTTCTGGTACCGCGCCTGGCGGAGCGACAGCCTAACGGCATTCACGCTTTGCCACCTCCGCCCTGCAGGTTCGAGCTCGTCACCTTAATGAAGATGTCCTCGAGGGACGGCCGTGTGACGGCAATGTCCTCAAACTCGATGTCATTCTCAACCGCCCATGTAGTTAATTGGTGAAGAACCACCGTGGGTGACGCAGCTTGGATCTCATAGGTTCCCGGCCCAACTGCAGGATGCACACCCAAGCTTTCAGGCGGTGCTGCCGCGCCGTCCGGCAATCGGATTCGGATTAGAGTTGCGCCGCCTGAGCCTGCAATTTCCTGCGGCGGACCTTCCACGACAACGCGTCCCTCGACCATGATTCCTACACGGTCCGCCAAGTATTCAGCTTCTTCCATGTAGTGCGTCGTCAGCAGAATGGTCTTGCCAAGATTTTGAAGGTTCTTCACCATGTCCCATGCGCCGCGGCGTGCCGACGGGTCGAAGCCGGTCGTCGGCTCATCGAGAAACAGCAACTCAGGGTTTCCGGCCAGTCCAACGGCAACGTCAAGCCGCCTCTGTTGACCACCAGAGAGTTTACCCACGCGAACACGGGCTTGTTCCGTCAGGCCGGTTGCTTCGAGGACAACATCAAGCGGAAGTGGATTGGGATAATAGCCACGAAATAGATTCACTGTTTCCGAGACGGACAGATACTGGTCAACGCTCGTCGTCTGTAAGACGATGCCGATGCGTTCCCGAAATTCTCTCTCACCCCGTGCAGGATCATGCCCCAGGACCGTAACTGTTCCCGCGCTCCGTTCCCTGTGGCCTTCGAGAATCTCGACTGTTGTCGTCTTCCCAGCCCCATTGGGGCCAAGCAGGGCGTACACTTCTCCGGTTTCGACGCATAAATCGACTCCCTTGACGGCCTCAAAGCTGCCATACGACTTTCGGAGATCCGCGACTTGAATGGCGGGGTGGGAGAATGTACATCCGGGCAATCAACACCTCCGCGGTCGTCTAGTGCCGTCGGAAAGTGAAGCGTTGGAGAAGAATGCCGGCGGAAAGCGCAACCGTCACATCCAATAGTAGCGCAATCAGCAGACGCAACGTTTGCCATGCCTGGGGCTCGGCTGAAACGATTGGCGCTGGCTGTGACTGGGGTTGAGCAACAACTGGTTCGTAGAAAAACGCTGCGGAGCGCTCTGCGACGCTCTTCGTGGCCGTCGTCTTCGCCTGTTGTGTAACCGCTGTCTTCACCAGATTCATGGGCATTGCGCTGGCGGTGGCCTTTGTTTCAGTTCCGGATTCGGTCACTAGCGCCATGTACTGCCCCGGTGCTCTCACCCGTACCATCAGGATCGACGAGCCGTCTGCCGGATTTCTCAAGTCTCCGCGTATGTATGCCCACTCCTGCTCATCGTCCTGCCTCATCATCACTTCAACTGAGTCACGACCAATTTCTGCGCGCCCTGTTCCGATTTCGGAATTCCCTGCTTCGTCCTGCGTTCTCAGGACAATCTCGAGCAACGCTGGGCGATTAAGAGATTCCTTTTCCAAGGGGGCACCTCCCACGTCAAAGAACTCCACGGAGACACACACGCAATCCTGCGGGGCTGTCACATTTGGAGAGACGCAGGCGGCCTCATTCTGTGTCAAGCGAACCTGGTAGGGGACCGCCAGTGTGCCCGCGGAGGCAGTCAATCGTGCATGGCCCGTCTGATCCTGAACCTCTGCCTTGCCAAGAAACAGCGTTTGCGCTGCGCGAGGCACGGGCACAAATATGGGCTCAACCCGTGCGAGCCGTACGGAAGTCAATCCCGGGCCTACGGCGTCATCCTCTGTCTTCACGGCGAGACCATCAGTTTGTGGAGAATCGCTTCGATCATCCGTGACCCTTGGGGCCAACGGCACTTCATCATTGGGTGTATGTACAGTCTCGGGCTCAGTTGTGGGCGAGGTCTCAATGCCCGGCTCAGGAGTAGGCCTTGAGGCACGTACAACCCCTATGCGCACCTCAACCTGGGACTCCAACCCGTCATTCATTGCGGCGACGCGGAGCGTATACACACGCCGGGCGTCTCTGGGCGAGAAATCGGGCGCAACCCTGATCTGTCCGGTCGACGACTCAACAATGAACGCTCCCGGGTCCGATTGACTTACAATTCTGAAACGGACAGACTCTCCCTCGGAATCTATGACTGAGAGCGCGGCTCCGACAGGACTCCCACCACGAACACCGGCCGTCACCTCCCTCCGCAATTGACCAGATCCATATCCCACTGGATTGCCGCACGCATCCAGGATGAGTTGGGCTTCGCTAAAGACCGGCGGCTCATCGACATCACTGACCACTACCGTGAGATCGAGGTAATCGTCTGCTTTGAATTCATTCTCAGTATTCCCGAGGTCGTCGCGTCCATCGGAAACGGACACGCGTAGCATGAATGGTTTTCGCGAGGCCTCGAAATCCAGGAGTGTGCCAGGGCCGAGTGTCACATAACCGGTGGGCGGGTGAATCACGAAGGTTTGCTCATCCGGTCCGGACAGCGCATATGTGAGAGGGTCTCCATCCTCATCCGTTTCGATACCCGTATCGCCTCCAATCCCGCGGTAAAGGCTGTAGGCGCCCGGACATGAATTCTCTGGAATCTCAGTGACGATGGCTCTAGACGGAAAGCGCGGGGCGTCATTGGCATCTGTAACCTCGACGATCACGCTCAGACTGCTTCCGCTTCCTTCGTCATTCCCAACAACCTGAATTGCATAGAAATTGTTGGCATCAGCATCGACAGGGCTCTCAAAGTTCGGAGGCGTTATAAAGGCCAAAGCGCCTTGAATGTCGATCACAAAGTGGGCCGCATCATTACCCTCAATCAGGAAAACAGTCGGGCTATCGCCAACTCTTTCAGAATCAACGAGCGTGTAGGTTGCCACAGACGCCGTGCCGTTCTCCGCGTAGCTGACACTGGCAGGGCCGGTGATCATAGCGGGCTCAGCAACATTCGTAACGGTGACTTCAACATCCAGCGTGGACGTAAGATCACCGTCAGACACAGCAACTGTCAGCTCATACACGTTGTCCTTGTTGGCATCTTTCGGATTCTCGTAATCCGGCGGTAAGTTGAATGACAACTTTCCCATCTCACTGACGGAAGTTCGCGCTGCATCAGTACCCAATACCTCCCACGTAATGCTGCTTCTTTCCGGATCCGTGGCGGAGTAGACGGCTACAGTTGCAATGTCGTTTTCCGCAAAGTTTACGGACGTGGGGCCGCTGATAGTCACGGACTCATTGATGTTTGTAACGGTAACTTCAACATCCAGCGCGGCGCTGAGGTCCCTGCCCGACGCTGTTACCGTCAATTCATACACGTTGTCGCTGTTAGCATCCCGAGGATTCTCAAAGTCCGGCGGCGAGTTGAATGACAACTCACCCGTCTCCTTGATCGAGAATCGCGACACGTCCGCTCCCTCAACACCCCACGTAATCCCACCTCCTTCCGGGTCAGTGGCCGTGTACGTTGCCACAGGCACCGTACTGTTCTCGGCAAAGCCGACAATGGCGGCGCCCGTAATGAGGATGGCCTCGGCGACATCCGTGACAGTAACTTCGACGTCCAGCGTGGACTCAAGATGACCGTCCGAGGCTGTCACTGTTACTTCGTACGTATTGTCCTTATTGGCATCACGCGGCTTCTCATAGTCCGGCGGAGAGTTGAATGACAACTCACCCGTCTCGTTGATCGAGAATCGCGACACGTCCGCTCCCGCAACGCCCCACGTGATCTCATCTCCATCCGGGTCAGCAGCCGTGTACGTTGCTACAGACACCGTGCCGTTCTCGGCAGAACTGACAGTGGCAAGGCCAGTGACCATGGGAGACTCATTCACATTGGTGACGGTAATCTCAATGTCCAGCGTGGACTCAAGATGGCCGTCCGAGGCTATCACCGTTACTTCGTACGTATTGTCCTTGTTGGTATCCCGCGGCTCCTCATAGTCCGGCAGAGAGTTGAATGACAGCTCACCCGTCTCCTTGATCGAGAATCGCGACACGTCCGCTCCCGCAACGCCCCACGTGATCTCATCTCCATCCGGGTCAGCAGCCGTGTATATCGCCAAAGACGTCGTACTGTTCTCGACGTAGCTGAAACTGGCAGGACCGGTGATGAGGATGGCCTCGTTTACGTTTTCGACGGTGACCTCGACGTCAAGCGTGGATTCAAGGTTGTCGCCCGACGCCACTACCGTCACTTCATAGACGTTGTCCTTGTTGCCGTCGCGCGGCTTCTCATAGTCCGGCGGAGAGTTGAATGACAGTCCGCCCGTCCCGCCTATCGCGAATCTCACCGCATCCGCCCCTGTGATGCCCCACGTGATCCCGTCTCTATCCGGGTCAGCGGCCATATACGTCGCCACAGACACCGTGCCGTTCTCGGCGTAGTCAACAGTGGCGGGGCCTGTGATTAGGATGGTCTCAGCGAAATCGGTGACTGCAACTTTGACATCCAGCGTGGACTCAAGTTTGCCGTCCGACGCTGTCACAGTCACTTCATATACGTTGTCGTTGTTGGTATCCCGCGGATTCTCATAGTCCGGCGGGGAGTTGAATGACAATACGCCCGCCACGTCTATCCCGAATTGCGCCGTGTCTGTTCCCGCAATATCCAGTGTAAATTCGTCGCCCTCCGGGTCAGTGGCCGTGTAGGTTGCCACAGACGCCGTGCCGTTCTCTGCGTAGCTGACAGAGGTAGGACCGGCGATGACGGCGGCCTCATTGACGTCGGTAACAGTAATTTCAACGTCTAGCGTGGACTCAAGTTTGCCGTCCGACGCTGTCACAGTCACTTCATA
>DAOUHQ010000012.1:0-119114 GCA_034428515.1 Dehalococcoidia bacterium | reverse complement strand
GCATTCCTAAAGGCCAACGCCCCGGCCTAACCCCAAAAACCCCGGAAAAGAGGGGGGGGGGGGTAAATGACCCGCCCCGCTAGTGTATTAAGTCAATGATCCCGGCTCGTCACATATCCTGGGGTATCGCCGCTCTAGTGGTGGCGCTGATCCTTCTGCTAACCGCGTGCGAAAGCCCAACCCCAACGCCGACACCGCCTCCGTCCCCTACTCCGACGCCCGAACCAACGCCCGAGCCAACCGCCGTGGAGCGCCTCGCGTGGTTCGACGGGCCGCCGGACGTCCCACATTGGATCGCTTGGAGCGCGCTTCGCCGAATGGCAATCGACGACGAGCCCTTGAGCCAGCAGATAGCCTCGCTCGACTGGGTGACTGACGGCATAACCGCTGAAGAGGCCGGTGCCCTCGACGACGTATCGTGGCTACTTCGAGAAAATCCTGACATCGCTCATACAGCCCTGGACCTGCCGTGGATGGCGACGAACGGCGACATTACCCCGGATGACAGGCGCGCCCTCCGTGCCGTCCGCGCCGCAGCGGATGCGGACGCCGAATTCGGCGCTGAGCTTGCCGCCTACGGTTGGCTCTTGGACGGAGCTACGACAGATGAAGCCGATGCGTTGGAAACCCTCGGAGAAATCGTTGCCCCCGGCTTCACCACCCAAACCGCTACCGGCATCGGCGCGATGCGACTGGGAGTCCCTGACGTCTCCCGTGCGCGCATAGACGCCGTACGAATCATCGCCGACTACCCATGGATGCAGGACTCTGTTGCTGCGCCGGAGCATGGCACCTTAAACAAGCTTGTCAAAGCCATCTCCTACTTTGAGCAGCCCGATCCAACCTTTCTTGGAGAATTCCTTCGCGTTGAGTGGCTCCAGGATGAAGTCGGAAATGCCGAATTCGAAGCCATAGGCGCCTGGCACGAGTTCATGAGCGCGACAGGGACAATCGGCTCGCCTGCGGCGCAAACCGTTTGGACATATGACTGGACACGAGATGACGTCACCTCAACGGAGATTGCATTCCTCCGCCAGCTAACCGAGCTCACCCAGACAATCGGTGATTTCCACGCAGAGTCTCTTGACATTGTCGCGTCATATGGCTGGATAGCGGATGGCATCGATGGGACAGAGACCGCTTTCTTGCGGCGCCTTGAGCCCTTGTTCGAACAGGCAGGAACAGAAGACGCCGGGGCCCTGCAGACAGTGCTTGGATACGCCTGGATCACAGATGGGGTGATTGTGTCTGAGTCCGCCTCAGTGAGGCGAATCTCCTACCTCTTTAACGCAAGTTCTCAGGAAGATGCTCAGGCGGTTCTTACTATTGCGGACTATCCTTGGTTGGCTGACTCCGCAGATGATCTCAATGAAAGTGACGCATTGCAAGCATTCGAGGCCCTATTGAGCCCCCAAGGAGGCCAGTACGTAGCCCCACAGGAAACGATTCTCGCTTTCGATTGGGTATCCGACGGCATTGGCAACTATGATGACCCCTATGAGCGTGATGAACTGTGGTCGCTTGTTGAAACGGTAGTTCTCCTTGGAAAGGAACGACCGGAGCTTATGATTTCTTTCGTGGAATCCGATTGGGTTCGGGACGGCCTTTCAGAGGAAGAGAGGCAAAGCCTATACAAGGTTAGAGATGTAATCTTTCAGGCGAGGGTGTTGGCCCGATTTGCAGGCGCCCTTCCTTATCCTGTAAATGATGAGTTGATAAGCATATCGTTTGGAGACGAATGGTTGCAGGGTCAATTCACGGACTCATACCGTAAAGAACTGGGCGAAACCCAAAGGAAACTGCTAAGGCTCGTTCCCCTTGTCCGAAGAGCCGCAAGCGCCCTGGAAGTCGCCCCCGATTTCGCTTGGTTGCAGGACGGACTTTCGCTTGTGGAAATGGAATGGCTAGCGGCTCTCGATCAATCATTTTACGTAATCGGCCAACCAAAGGCTCTCAGTTTTGCCTCCTTACCTTGGTTCCAAGATGAAATCGATAGATTCAATGTGGATATCATGTCGAGTTTTTGGCCAGGGTTGCTTTCATACCCTGAGATTGCTGCCCAGGAATGGTTCCGCGACGGCATCTCTGAACGTGATGCGATTCTGGTAATGGCTCTCGTCAACGCCCGAAACCGCTCATCCAGTCAATATCAGAATCTGTTGCGCCAGTCCAACCTTGCGCAAAGAACTTTGACACTACCACTTGCCGGCGATATTGAGCTATACGTTGTCCGCCAGACGGAATTCCCGCTGAACGACCCCACCCTTGACCTCATGGAGCAAATCACTCCGCAGCTCGAAGAATTCATGGGAGTCCCATTTCCTTTAGACGCCGCCGTGATTCTGATAATCGAACCCGATATCGCTGCAGGAGAAGACCCACAATATGGGGTGGCGTACGCTCTGGGAGCTCACATCGAGATGGCTGGGCCTCTCTACAATGAGGGCGTCCATCTTGCTGTATTCCATGAAATGTCCCATCTGTATTGGGGCGGCCATACCGGCGCCCCGTCATGGTGGACGGAAGGCGCTGCCGGCTTTCTGCCGGACATCGCCCGAGACGCGCTCGAACAGGAATCACTCGAAGTCCGCTATAGCAATCTCACTCAGGGCGCACGGACTAATTGCTGGAGTAATGCTCTACACAGCATTTCAGATCTTTATGAGCAGCAAGTCATTGATCCACGGCACTCTCGTAACGCAATTTGCATCTATTATCTTGGCGAGATATTCCTGATGGAGATGTACATGCTATTGGGCCGGGATGCCACATCCGCCGCGATGCGACAGATATACGTTGATGCCCGTGACTCCGGTTGGCTTGATCCCATCACGGATCAGCAAATCTATGACGCGTTTCGGGCCAACACGCCGGATGAGAAATTCGATGACTTCCGCAGATTGTTCCTGCGCCTCCACGGCGGCGCCCGCGTCGACCTCTCCGAATCCACGTCCTAAGAGGGCTAATTCGGCCGCCTGATCAGATACTCCCCAATCTCGATCAGCGTCGTCGCGCCATCATCCGGCAGCCCCGCCGATTCAATCATTACCCGCGCCTTTGCCCAGTGTGAGGCCGCCTCCGCCGCGCAAAACTCCCGCGCGCCCAAAGACTCCAACAGGGCAACGATGTCCCCCACCGCATCCGGGCCAAAGCCGCTCTCGTACATTTCATGGAGCCTCTTGGCCTCCGGCGCGTCCGCCTGCGTGAGACCGAACACTACCGGCAGGCTCTTCTTGCCGTCGCGGATATCCAGCGCCGTCTCCTTGCCGATGATCTCCCCGCCCCAGATATCAAGCACGTCATCGTGGATTTGGAACGCGATGCCCATCTCATACGCGGCCTCGCCGAGCTGCCTGCCCTGCTCCGCCGATCCGCCCGCAAACGCCGACCCAATCTCCAGCGCGCACCGGAACGCCTCCGCCGTCTTGTTGCCAATCATCCTCTTGTAGTCGTCAGCGGTCACGTCGATGCGGCTCTCGAATTCGATGTCCACCGTCTGCCCCTCACACAGCGCAAGGCACGTCTCATCCAGCATCCGTACCGCGTGGAGTACACTCTGCGGCGGCGCGCCGTCCTCCAACATCCGGAGCACCACAAGCTGCGAGAGCGCGTGCATCGCGTCCCCCGCGTTGATCGCCTGTGACGCCCCCCACCTGCTCCACACCGTCGGGCGATTCCGGCGGTATGAGCTCTCATCCTGGATGTCGTCGTGAATCAGCGAGAAGTTATGCAGCAGTTCAAGGCCAACCGCTGCGGGAAGAGCGTCCTCCCACTTCCCACCGCACGCCTCCGCCGTCACAAGCGCAAGAGTGGGGCGAAGGTATTTGCCGCCCTGCGTCAGCGCGCCGTCCTCCCACCCAAGGTGGTGGCGCATCATGTCAAAAAGCGGGCCGGGGCGGTCATTTAGGACGCGGAAAATGGCCTCATCGATTGCGGAACGGAACCTGTCTAGAGACGCCGGGGCTTGCATCGGAGCGTCCCTCCCCACCGGTCAGTACGTCCCGAACGAGACCTTCTCGCCGCCGCTCTCTAGCCGACGCGCGTGCGCCCGGCGCGCGGATTCTGCCCCTCGTTGGGGTCGGAGTCCGCGATGGCGGCAATGACTTCGCTGGATGGAATCGCGCCCTCGCGCAACACCTGCGGCCGCGTTGTTGTCAGATCAACGATGGTGGACGGTTCACCGGCGGGCAGAGTTCCCTCCCCCACCGCATAGTCCAGCCACGGGCCCAATTCTTCCAACACGTCGTCAAGTGAGCGGGCGTCAGACGAACCGGATCGATTGGCGCTGGTGCCAATGACGGGCCGCCCAAATTCCTGGATCAGGTCGCGCGCGATGGGATGATTCGGAACACGAACGGCGACCGTTGTCGCGCCGCCGCTGACGATATCCGGCAGATCCGGCGAGCGCTTGACCACCATCGTCAGCGCGCCCGGCCAATAGAGATTAGCCAGTTTCCATGCGCTGCTCGGCAGGTCGATGGCCACCTTGTTGAGTTGCTCGGCGTCCGCGAGCAGCACGGGTAGTCCCTGCCCATGATCGCGGCCCTTCGCGCGATAGACCCTTTCGACTGCCTCCGCATTAAATGCGTCAGCGCCAAGTGCGAACAGAGTATCCGTCGGGAAACATACAATGCCGCCAACCCGAAGCATCACGACTGCTGCGCGAATCTGAAGCTCTGGGTCTATTGCCTGGACTGCTGCCTCGTCTACGACGGTTTGATCGGTCACGTGGTGACTCCTTGACCAAGTATAGCACCGGTTAGTAGTCTGAGCGTCAATGGGGCCGCTGTGACAATCGCAGCGTCGGCACGCGGAAAATCACGTTCCGCGAACGCCTTCAGGGGGACTGGCAGCGCACGTGACTAACGAGCATCCTGGGGTTAGCCACCGCATCGCCACGGGCGATGATCGCGAAATCGCGACCTACCTTGAGATTGCCCAACACGCCGAGGCGCGCCACCCGGACACGGATTCGGAAGAGCCCCCTGCCCGTGATCTCATCGTCGTCATCGATTTTGGCTCCCAATACAGCCGTCTCATTGCCCGCCGCATCCGTGAACTGAAAGTCTATTGCGAGGTTCTCCCTGCTACTACCCCGTGGGCGGATATCCAGCGACTGCGGCCAAAGGGATTCATCTTCTCCGGCGGCCCGGCAAGCGTCTATGAGAAAGACGCGCCCATGGCCCCGGCAGAGGTCTATGAGGCGGGCGTCCCGATCCTGGGCATCTGCTACGGCATGCAGCTCCTTGCCCACCAGCTTGGCGGAGACGTCGAGAACACCACCCGCCGTGAATACGGCCACTCCGTGCTCCACCGTGCCGCCACAATTGCTGATCCGCTTCTCGAGGATCTCCCCCCGACGATGCCCGTCTGGATGAGCCACGGCGACCACGTAACCACACCCCCGGCGGGTTTCCGGACGCTGGCATTCACGGACAATTCACCCATCGCGGCAATGGTCAACGATTCCGGCTACTACGGCATCCAATTCCACCCTGAAGTCGTGCATACGCCCAACGGCAAACAGCTGCTCGAAAACTTCCTGTTAAGGGTCTGCAAGTGCGAGCCGACGTGGACCGCGGCCAACTTCGTCGAGGCAACGGTGGCCCAGATCCGCGAGCAGGTGGGAGATGGCCACGCGATCTGCGCCCTGTCCGGAGGTGTCGATTCGGCGGTAGCCGCCGCCCTCGTCCACCGCGCCATCGGAGACCGCCTCACCTGCATCTTCGTCAACAACGGCCTGCTCCGTAAGGACGAGCCGGAGCGCCTGCGCGAGACATTCGAACGCAATCTCCACATGAATCTCATCGTCAGCGAGTCCACGGACAGATTCCTTGATCGCCTGGAAGGAATCACCGATCCCGAAACCAAGCGAAAGACCATCGGCGAAGAGTTCATATGGGTCTTTGAGGAGGAAGCCGGCAAGCTCGGCGAGGTAGATTTCCTCGTGCAGGGCACCACCTACCCCGATGTCATCGAAAGCCTGACGGCAGACAACACCGCCTCAGCCGTCATCAAGACTCACCACAACGTCGGCGGACTCCCGGAGGAGATGCGCCTGGAACTCGTTGAGCCGCTGCGCTACCTCTTTAAGGATGAAGTCCGCGCCGTCGGATCTGAGCTCGGCCTGCCGGATGAGATCGTTTGGCGGCAGCCCTTCCCCGGCCCCGGCTTGGCAATCCGCATCCTCGGCGAGATAACGCGCGAAGGACTGCATACACTCCGCGAGGCCGACGCCATCGTCAACGAGGAAATCCGAAACGCCAACCTGACGCGCGAGCTCTGGCAATCATTCGCCGTCCTCACCGCGTCCCGCACCGTCGGCGTGCAAGGCGACTTCCGCACGTACGGGAACGTCATCGCCATCCGCGCCGTCACCTCGGAAGACGCCATGACCGCCGATTGGGCTCGACTGCCCTACGACCTGTTGGCGCGCATCTCATCTCGCATTGCCAACGAGGCCCCAAACGTCAACCGCGTCGTCTACGACATCACAAGCAAACCCCCGGGAACAATAGAGTGGGAATAACCACCCCACCCCGACCCGGTAACCCCCCATGCTGAAGAACATCCTCCTCCGCCTGACCCTCATGGTGCTTGCCGCCGTGTTCATCATCACGGGCATCGTCTCCGCCCTCTTCCCGCGCCCCATCATTGAACTCCTCGACCTTGAACAGGTAAACGTCATCCTGCTGGGCCTGTTGGGAGTCATGCTCGCCCTGCTCGGCGTCGGCGCATTCCTCGCGAACCGTGATCCAATACGACACATCCTCTGGCTGCGGCTCACCATCGGGTTCCTGTTTGGCATCGCCGCCTATGCCGGGCTGGTGTACTGGGGCGGCGGCATTTCCGGTGACACGGCAATAGTACTGGCTGTCATCGGCATCGTCCCCGGAGTGTTCCTGCTCATCCTTTTCCCGCGCTCCCCGCGTCTCGTCTCCACCCGTGTCCGCTCCCCCGACGGCGTGCTGTTCACGGATGCGGATGATGGCGGCCTATTCGTCCGGCAGCCCGGCGGCACATTCAACCCGTATGTCATTCGGCTGCCGCGAGAGCCCGCCATGCCGGACACGCATCACCGCCTCCACCCCAGCCCCGTCACCAACCCTACTCGCGTCATGATTGTTGGCGGCGGCGCGCGTGAACACACATTCGCCGTCAAGCTCCGACAGAGCGCCGGGCTTGAGGAGCTTTACATGGCCCCCGGCAACGGCGGCACGGCATCCATCGCCGAGAACCTGTCCATCTCCGCCACCGACGTTGATGCCATCGTGCAGGCGGCGCAGGGACGAAACGTCGAACTCGTCATCATCGGCCCCGAGGCCCCGCTCGCCGCCGGTCTCGGCGATGCAGTGCGCGAGGCCGGCATCCTCTGTCTCGGCCCAACGAGAGAGGCGGCGCGCCTCGAGTGGAGCAAGTCCTTCGCCAAGCAGGTCATGGACAACGCCGGAGTCCCCACCGCCGCATGGTCGCAATTCGACGACTACTCGCAGACGGCTGAATACGTTCGCGCCCACCCCGCCCCGCACGTCATCAAAGTGGATGGCCTCGCGGCAGGAAAGGGCGTCGCCGTTTGCGAAACGGAGCAGGACGCCCTGACCTTCCTCCACCACGCCATGCGACTCCGCGACTTCGGCGAGGCGGGAGATAGGGTGGTCATCGAGGAGGCGCTGTCAGGCGTCGAGCTATCCGTCTTTGCGTTCTGCGACGGCGAGCAAATGGTCCTCGTCCCCCCAGCCTGCGACTACAAGCGCGTATTTGACGACGACGAAGGCCCCAACACCGGCGGCATGGGATCGTACAGCCCGCCGGAGTTCGTCACTGACAAACTCATGGCGGACATACGCGACACCATCATCCGCCCCGTCCTGCGCCGCATGGTTGAGATCGGCGCGCCCTACAACGGCATCCTCTACGCCGGCCTCATGATGACCAACGACGGCCCCAAGGTGATTGAATTTAACGCTCGCATGGGCGACCCGGAAGCCCAGGTTGTCCTCCCCCGCATCACGTCTGATTTCCTCCAACTCGCAGCAGCCACCGCCGCTGGCAAACTTGGGGACGTGCATCTGGAGTGGACCCCCCAACCCGCCGTGGGCGTCGTCCTCGCATCCGAGGGCTACCCCGGCGACTACCCAACCGGCCTGGAAATCACCGGCCTCAACACCCTGGACTACGATGTCACCGCATTCCACGCCGGCACCCGCCTCGACCCCGCTACCGGCAAGTTGCTCACCGCCGGTGGCCGCGTCCTCACCGTTACCGCCCTCGGTGACACCATGGAACTGGCCCGCGAAAGGGCCTACACCAACGCCGCCCGTGTCCAATTCCAGGGCGCCCACTACCGCAAAGATATCGCCCTCCGCGCGGTCAAATCTCCCACACAAATGCCATAATCTCTATGTAGGCGCCACGCCGAAGGGGGTAAAACGTATGGCCGCTATCGTTGGAATTGTCATGGGAAGCCGCTCCGACGAGGAGCTCGTTCAGCAAACTCAAAAGGTCCTTGAGGACCTCGGCATCGAGTACGAGACAAACGTCCTCTCCGCGCACCGCACGCCGGACAAGACCGCGGAATACGCCCGCACCGCCCAGGAGCGAGGCATCGATGTCCTCATCGGCGTCGCCGGCGCAGCCGCCCACCTGCCGGGTGTCATGTCCGCCTACACTACCTTGCCCGTCATTGGCGTCCCCGCCACCGGCAGCGCCCTCAACGGTCTCGACGCCCTCTACTCAATCGTGCAGATGCCGCCCGGCGTCCCCGTCGCGTCCGTCGCCGTCGGCTCAATGGGCGCGCGCAACGCCGCCTACCTTGCCGCGTCCATCCTCGCCCTCAAACACCCCCACGTCCGTGAAAGCTACACCGCGTTCCGCCAAAAGCAGTCGCAGGGCTAACGACACCGGCAACAGCCACACCATTGCGAGGATGACGACATGATCGACCGCTACGCCCGGGAGGAGATGAAGGCCGTCTGGCAGGACCAGTTCAAGTTCGAAACGTGGCTTGAAGTTGAGCTTGCCGTCTGCAAGGCGTGGGCCGAACACGGTGAGATTCCCGCCGAGGACATCCCCCTGCTGGAACGCGCCACCTTTGACATGCCCCACTGGGAAGAGGCCTTTAAGACGACCCGCCATGATGTGACCGCCTTCCTGTCCTCCATCTCCCGCGACCTTGGGCCGGAAAGCCGCCACATCCACAAAGGCCTCACGTCCAACGACGTGTGGGACACGGCCACAGCCCTCCAGCTCCGCGCCGCGTCCAACATCCTCCTCGAAGGCATCGACAAGCTCGAAGAAGCAATCACCCGACGCGCCGTCGAGCACAAGGACACCCTGATGATGGGGCGGACGCACGGCGTCCACGCAGAGCCAACCACACTCGGCCTCAAACTCGCCCTCTGGGTGGAGGAGACGCGGCGCATGAAGCAGCGGCTTGAGCAAGCAGCGCGTGGCGTCAGCGTCGGCAAGTTCTCAGGCGCAGTCGGCACCCACGCCACCCTGCCCCCCCAAGTCGAAGAGACCGCCTGCCGATTCCTCGGCCTCGAAGTTGAAAATATCTCCAGCCAGATCGTGCCGCGTGACCGACACGCAGAATTCGTCACCGCGCTCGCCCTCTGCGCCGCCTCCCTGGAAAAATTCGCCACTGAAATCCGCAGCCTCCAGCGCACGGAAGTCCTCGAGCTGGAAGAACCCTTCCACGCCGGCCAGACCGGCTCGTCCGCCATGCCCCACAAGCGCAACCCGGAACTGTCCGAGCGCATCTGCGGCCTGGCCCGTCTCATCCGCGGCCACGCCGTGACCGCCCTCGAAAACGTCGCCCTCTGGCATGAGCGGGACATCTCACACTCCTCCGCCGAGCGCATCATCTTACCCGACGCCACCATGGCTCTCGACTATATCCTCGACGTCGCCACATATGTGATCGGCGGAATGCGCGTATACGAAGACAACATGATGGCCAACGTCGAAAAGACCCGCGGCCTCGTCTTCTCCCAGCGCGTCATGCTTTCCCTCATCGACAAAGGCCTCACCCGCGACGAGGCCTACAAGATCACCCAGACCGCCTCCATGGAGTCATGGAGAATTGGCCGAGACTTCCGCGACCTCCTCCGCCAAAACGACTCCGTCGCCCAGCACCTAACCCACGAAGAACTCGAATCCCTCTTCGACTACACCTACTACACCCGCTACGTCGATGACTCCTTCAAGAGAATCGGGCTGGCATAGCTCTCAAACGCCATGACCGGTCGAGATGATTCGGAGCGCCCCACCCGAGGCGAAAAACGCCAGGACAAACGACGCCGAGCCCGCAAGATGGGCGTCAGCGGCAAGAGCTACGTCAACGCCGTCCGCAACGCCATGCTCAAACGCAAAGCGGAGATAGAACTCCGCGACCGCGAAGCTAAATCGTAGTAGGCTAACTTACCAGTAGGCGGCGTTCCTAAACGCCACAATTGCCGTAGCAGATATATAACTACATTCCTATTCCCAATACGCAAAACAAACAAAGGGGCCGCAGCTGAAAGGCTGCGGCCCCTACCCTGTTCAGGGTTGATTCGCCGGACTACACCCGGTGGCACGCCACCCAGTGGTCTCCACCCATCTCGCGGAACTCCGGATCCTCCTCGGTGCACACATCGATCGCGATGGGGCAACGGGTATGGAAACGGCAGCCGGAGGGCGGGCGGATCGGACTCGGCACGTCGCCCGTCAGCACAATGCGCTCACGCTGACGCTCAACGATCGGGTCGGGAATCGGCACGGCGGAGAGAAGCGCCCGCGTGTACGGGTGAAGCGGGTTCTCATACAACTCCTCACGCGTCGCGATCTCAACAATCTTGCCCAGGTACATCACCGCCACGCGGTCGCTGATGTGCCGGACAACGGAGAGGTCGTGCGCGATAAAGATGTACGTCAGGTCGAACTGCTCCTGCAGCTCCTCCAGCAGGTTGATCACCTGCGCCTGGATGGACACGTCCAAAGCGGACACTGGCTCGTCGCAGATAATCAGGCTCGGCCGCACTGCCAAAGAGCGGGCGACGCTGATGCGCTGGCGCTGGCCGCCGGAGAACTCATGGGGATAGCGGTCGCGCATGTACGGGTTCAGTCCCACGACGCGCAGCAACTCCTCCACCTGGTCCACGTAATCGCCTCGCCCGCTCGCCATGTTATGGATGCGAATCGGCTCACCGATGATGGAACCGGCCGTCATCCGTGGATTCAGGGAGCTGTACGGATCCTGGAAAATCATCTGCAGGCGGCGGCGCATTCGGCGCATTCGCCCCGGGCTCAACTTGGCGAGATCCACTCCCTCAAACATGATCTCGCCCTCAGTGATCTTGTAGACCTGCATGATGCTGCGTCCAACGGTCGTCTTGCCGCAGCCGGACTCGCCCACAACACCCAGCGTCTCGCCCTTCCGGACGAAGAAGCTGATGTCATCAACGGCCTTCACGTCCGCCACATGCCGCGGGATGATTCCCCGGGAGTTGACCGGGAAATACATCTTCAGGTTGTTGACTTCAAGAAGGTACTCACCGGTGTACTGTTCAGTTCCGTGGCCGGTGACTTCTACGTCTGTCTGCGTCATTAGTTGTCGCTCCCTGCATTTGCGGCGGACACCTGCGTCACGTCCACCCAGCATGCCTTATGTTGGTCCGTCGTTCCATCCACCAGTTCAAACGGTGGGTACTCTTCCGCGCACCGATCGATGGCGAACGGGCACCGTGGGCGGAAAGAGCATCCGCCCGGAAGATTCATAAGATCGGGGGGCATCCCCTCAATCGGATCAAGCTTGGCCTTCCGTGGCTCATCGAGCCGCGGAACCGAAGACAACAGCCCGATCGTATACGGATGCCGGGGGTTCTTGAAAATCGTTTCAGCCGGACCGGACTCGACGATCTTTCCGGCGTACATCACGTTGATCCAGTGCGCGTAGCGCGCCACCACGCCAAGGTTGTGCGTGATGATGATGACGGCCGTGTTCAACTCCTCGTTCAGCCGCTGCATCAACTCCAGGATCTGCGCCTGAATCGTCACGTCCAGCGCCGTCGTGGGCTCATCCGCAATCAGCAGTCGCGGCTCACAACTCAGGCCCATCGCGATCATCACGCGCTGCCGCATTCCGCCGCTGAACTGGTGAGGATAATCATTCAGTCGATTGCGCCCGTCCGGGATGCCCACCATATCCAGCAGGTCCCCTGCGCGGTTCGACGCTTGCTCACGGCTCATCGCCAGGTGCGTCTCCAACGCCTCCGTCAACTGGCGGCCGATGGTGAGCACGGGATTGAGAGAGGTCATCGGCTCCTGGAAGATCATGGCGATCTTCGCGCCGCGCACCTCAAGCACACGCTCCTCGCTCATCTTGAGCATGTCCTCGCCGTCAAGGAGCGCCTCCCCGGCCTCAATGCGACCGCCGGGAGGTGGAATCAACCTCATCACGGAAAGCGCGGTCACGCTCTTGCCGGAGCCGCTCTCGCCGACGACGCCGACGATCTCGCCTTCATGCACGTCATAGCTCACGCCATCGACGGCCTTGACGATGCCATCCGTCGTATAAAACCTCGTTACCAGGTCCTTGATCTCCAGAACCTTGGGCTGAGACGTCTCGGTTGCCACAGAGCCTCCTCGCTGCACTCCCACAGGGCACGAATGCCCGCTGCTTTCAGTCCTATTCGGACAATCTATCTTGCCGCCACACCTGTCGGCTTCATTCTCGTGGGGAAGAGGAGACTCGAACTCCTACGCCTTTCGGCACATGATCCTAAATCATGCTCGTCTGCCAGTTCCGACACTTCCCCCATTTGTTCACCGAGTGACCCGCCCAGGATTCGAACCTGGAACCCGCTGATTAAGAGTCAGCTGCTCTGCCAGATTGAGCTAGCGGGCCGCAGTGAATATCTATTGTATGCGTGTTTCGGTCGGATGACGACAGTACGCCCGGTTTCTTCTCCTCCCCCTTCGTCCATAAGAACGATGCCGTAGCGCCTCGAAGCGTTACGACAATGCGCGGACGGTAGCATACCCCCGATTCACCGTCAAGCAGCGAGCCTCCCATCCCTACCATTAAAGACCCCTCTGAGGACCCCTCCCGCCACCCCATTTCCCCTATCATTAACCCCAAGACCGCACCCACTGACACCGGCGGCAACATCCGCAGAACATTCGGAGAGTCTGAAATGGCAAAGACAATCTACCTGGCAAACCCGTACGGTTTCTCTGAACAACAACGCTCTCTCCTCCTGCCACCGATCGTTGCCGCCCTGGAAGAACTCGGCCTGGAAGTCTGGGAGCCTTTCACACGGAATAATCAGGTCGACTTCGCCCAGGAGGGATGGGCCTATCAGGTGGGGCAGATGGACTACAGCGATGTGGTTGAGAGTGACGCCATCTTTGCCGTCGTCAACGGCGTCCCGCCGGACGAGGGCGTGATGATCGAACTGGGAATGGCCATCGCGCTAAAGAAACCCACCTTCCTGTTCCGGGACGACTTCCGCCGAGCCTCTGAGAGCGCACGCTACCCCCTGAACCTGATGCTCTTCACCGGCCTACCCGAAGAAGGCTGGCAAGACTACTACTACAAGTCAGTCAACGAAATTACCGCGCCGGACAAAGCACTCGCCCGCTGGGCCTCCCAGCCCTAACAGCCATCCGTCGAAACTCCGCTCACCCTGAGCCTGTCGAAGGGCCACACCCCCACCGTCATTCCCGCGCAGGCGGGAATCTGAGTCCCACTACGCCACCAAACACCAGTAACGCCATCCACAGAGTCCCCTCTCCCTTAGGGAGAGGGTTAGGGGTGAGGGAGTCGCATTCTGACCGTCTCCCGCCATCCCCCCCGCTCACCCTCAGCCTGTCGAAGCGCCCACCCCCCCTTTGCTATCATCAACAGCGAATACTCATAGAGGCAGGGGAACAACGCCATCACCATGAAAAAGACCGTCACCGATATCGACGTCTCCGGCGCGCGATGCCTCGTCCGCGTCGACTTCAACGTCCCCTTTGAACCCGGCACCACCACAATCTCCGACGACTCCCGCATCCGCGCCGCCCTCCCCACCATCAATTACCTGCGCGAGCGCGGCGCGCGCGTCATACTCGCCACCCACGTCGGCAGGCCCAAGGGCATAGACGACGCGCTGCGTGTCGCCCCGATGGCCCAGCGACTTTCCGAGCTCATTGAATCCCCCGTCACCGTCGCCCCTGACTCCATCGGCGAGGAGACTCAGCAGCTGGCCGCCGCCCTTGGCCCCGGCGATGTCCTCTTCCTCGAGAACACCCGCTTCCACCTCGAAGATGAGAAGAACGACCCCGATCATTCCGCCGCCCTCGCAAGCCTCGCCGAT
The DNA here is from genome assembly GCA_034428515.1 of Dehalococcoidia bacterium. Lineage (GTDB taxonomy): Bacteria > Chloroflexota > Dehalococcoidia > UBA6926 > UBA6926 > VXMO01. The sequence continues at coordinate 104,769 of DAOUHQ010000012.1, read as the reverse complement.
ATCTTTGTGAACGATGCCTTTGGGTCCGCCCACCGCGCCCACGCCTCCACGGAGGGCGTTGCGCATATCCTCCCCGCCGTCGCCGGATTCCTCCTCGATAAAGAGATCCGCATGTTGGGCAGCATCCTTGAGTCGCCACGCCGGCCGCTCGCCACGCTCATGGGCGGCGCGAAGGTCGGCGACAAGATGGCCGTCATGGAGCGCCTCATCGAGACCTCAGACATGCTCATCGTCGGCGGCGGCATGGCGGCGGCGTTCCTCGAGGCCCGTGGCCTGCGAACCGGCAAGAGCCTCCTCGAAGACGACGGCCCACAGATGGCCGCCCGCATCGAGAGCGCCGCAAAGGCCCGCGGCATCCAACTGCTGATCCCGACCGATGTCGTCGTTGCCACCGAACTCTCCGCCGAAGCCGAGGCGTCCGTCGTAAGCACCGACGCCATCCCCGCCGACGCCATGCTGTTGGACATAGGTCCCGCAACGCGCGACGCCTACGCCCGCGCCCTCCGACTCTGCCAAACGATCCTCTGGAACGGCCCCATGGGCGTCTTCGAATTCGAACAATTCGCCGCCGGAACCCGAGCCATAGGCGAAACCCTCGCCCAACACGCCCGCGCGGGCGCTACCGTTATTGTTGGAGGCGGCTCGACCGCCGAGGCCGTCGATTCCCTCGGCTTGGCCGACGCCATGACACACGTCTCCACCGGCGGCGGCGCAGCCCTCGAATTCCTAGAAGGCCGCACCCTCCCCGGTATCGCCGCCCTCCAAGACACCAACTGACCGACCCTCCGTCATTCCCACACATGCGGGAACCCAACGACCCCTCGCATTCAGCACAACGACCAATCTGCGTTACTATAGTTGGCAGAGAAATGGATGAGATGGCAAAAGACCTACGCATCAAGGCCCTGGTTCAACCTGGGGGCAAGATCGAGATTCAAAGCCCTGACCTGAAAGAGGGGCAGATGGTCGACATCGTCGTGCGGGCCGCTGAGGAGCCCCTTTCACAATCCGCACTGGAGATCTTGGCTAATGCTCCGGGCCATCGCGTCTTCAAAACCGCTGAAGAAGTGAAGGCCTACCTGGCGGACGAGAAGGCCTACTGAAACTCTCCCCCTCTGCCATTCCAAGCGCAGCCGAGGAATCTAAAACCTCACTGCATACCCCCACCGTTCACCCCAGGCCATTCCAAGGGCTGACCCCGCTATACTGTCCACACTGTTATGGCCGACTTTGAACTGATCAAGCGCCTCGCCCGCAAAACGGACACAAAGATCGTCCTGCTCGTCATGGACGGCCTCGGCGGCATCCCACACCCCAAGACTCTCCGCACGGAACTCGAAGCCGCCCGGAAGGACAACCTCGACCGCCTCGCCCGATCCTCTCAGACCGGCATGTCAATCCCCGTCGCGCACGGCATCACTCCCGGCAGCGGGCCTGGCCACCTTGCCCTGTTCGGCTACGACCCGATCAAATACCTCATCGGCCGCGGCATCCTTGAAGCGCTCGGCCTCGACATGGACGTACGTCACGGCGACGTCGCAGCGCGGGGAAACTTCTGCACCCTCGACGATGACGGCCTCATCACCGATCGCCGCGCCGGCCGCATCCCCACTGAGACCAACACTGAACTCACTACCCTGCTGAACGGCATCTCCGTTGACAACGCCACGCCCATCGTCGCCTCCGGACGCGAGCACCGCTTTGCCATGCTCTTCCGCCCCGAGGACGGCGGACCGCAGCTCAGCGACGCCCTAACGGACAGCGACCCTCAACGAGAGGGTTTGGCCCCCCTAACGGTCACGCCAACTGAGCCGTGGGCCGATAGCACCGCAGACATCATCAACACATTCCTTGGAAGAGCTGCCTCTGCAATCGCCGACCGCCATCGGGCTAATGGCCTAGTTCTCCGAGGCTTCTCCACGACTCCGGATTTGCCGCAGATGAACGATGTTTACGGCCTCAATCCCGCCGCGATCGCCGCCTATCCCATGTATCGCGGCCTCGCAAAGCTGGTGGGCATGAACGTAGTCGAGACGGGCGACACCATCGAAGACCAGATCCGGACCACCAAAGAAATCTGGAACGACCACGACTTCTTCTTCGTTCACTACAAGTACACAGACAGCGCAGGCGAGGACGGCGATTACGACGCCAAGGTAGCCGCCATTGAACGGCTCGACAATGCCCTGCCCGCGCTGCTCGACCTCGATCCCGATGTGCTGGTCGTGGCGGGCGACCACTCAACCCCAACAGCCATGGCCGCCCACAGTTGGCACCCCGTCCCCGTGATGATTCGCTCACGACACGTCACTGCCGGTTTCGCCGAGGCATTCACGGAGCGGGAATGCGCGAAGGGTATGCTCGGAACCATGGCAGCGACGGACATCATGCCGTTGGCGCTCGCTAACGCCGGTAAACTGGACAAATTCGGCGCTTAAAGCCTCCTTAAGAGCCCTACATTGTGAAAGAGAGAACATGACATCTGAACGCAGGCCGCTCATCGTCGGCAATTGGAAAATGAACACAACGCTCGCGGAAGCGCGAATCTTGGCCTACAACATCGTCCATTTGGTTGGCGTCCCAAAAGACGTTGATGTGGCCGTCTGCCCACCCTTCGTTTCGCTCCCAATCGTAGCTGAAGCACTACGCGGATCCCCCGTTGCCCTTGGTGCACAGAACCTGTATCCGGCAGAATCAGGCGCATATACGGGAGAAGTCGCGCCGAATATGCTACAAGGCCTGTGCAGCTACGCAATCGTCGGCCACTCCGAGCGCCGCGCCTACTTCGCAGAGACTGACGAATTCGTCAACGCAAAAGTCCGCACCGCCCTCGAATATGAACTAACCCCAATCATGTGCGTCGGTGAAACCCTCCAACAGCATGATGCCGATAAAACAGCAGAAGTACTGCGAACACAGACTATGGGCGGCCTGGTTGACGTAGAGGACGTGTCAATGGTCGTCATTGCCTATGAGCCCGTCTGGGCAATCGGCACGGGCGTCGCCGCCACGCCGGACGACGCGCGCGACGGCATCGCAGTTATCCGCAGCACAATTGCAGACGCGCGTGGGCAAGACGTCGCTGATTCCGTCCGTATTCTGTACGGCGGCTCAATGAACCCGCAAAACGTCACGTCACTACTTGAACAGCCGGGCATTGATGGTGGCCTGATTGGCGGCGCGTCACTCAACGCCGAACAGTTCATTGCACTGGTTCGGGCGGCGGAAGAACACGAGCGCGAATAACCCCGGTTGCCCCGCGTCGCACGCCGGCCATCCCGCCTTCTTGTCTATACTGAACACATGGAGACGATGAGCAAGGGTCTCCATGCCTAGTAAAGCCAACTCACAGCAAGGTCAGCACTAGTCGGCCGCGTGCAATCACAGGAGGAAAGCACCAGCATGTCCAACGGTTCCACCATTCGCATAGGTCTTGTCGGCGCGGGCCGATTTTCGCAACGGCGCGTTGTGCCTGAACTCGCAAGAGTCCCGGGTGTCGAATTCGTCGCAGTAGCAAACAACAGCGCAGAATCGACCACCCGAGTAGCCGAGCAATTCAGCGTCGCAACTCAGGCCTCCTCATGGCAGGACGTCGTTTCTTCCCCGGATGTTGATCTCATCTTCAATGGCACCCAAGCGCCGCAACATCGCGATATCCTGCTTGGCGCGCTCGAAAACGGTAAGCATCTTCTTACCATGAATCCGCTGGCCATGACCGGTGCCGAGGGGCGTGAGATCGTTGCCGCGCTGGAAGCCCGACCGGAACTCAAAGCGCGACAGTATCCGGCGTTTCCCGGCGGTCCGTACGACCGTGAGGACGCGCTCGTTCTGCGGCTGCTTGCCTCGGGTCGCATTGGCCGCGTTCTGGGTGCGGAGATGCAGTGGCACACGCCCTACCTCGCCTTTGGCAGCTACTTTGACATCCTGAATCGATGGCTGGGACAACACCAGCGTCTGTTGGTCGTTCGAAAGCAGCACGAGGTCGGCAATCGACGGGTTGGCTTCTCTGCCATCCTGGCGGACCTTGGCGACGACGTAGCCGTGCGCTACACGCATGACAATCTCGCGCCGCAAGCCACTCAGAACGCGCACATTGCACTGCACGGGGAGGAAGGCACTATCACCATTGAGGCTTACCCCGCCGATCCGTTCTCGTCCGTGCGCATCGCTTCAGGTGACGGCGATGCTGAGATTGTGCCGGTGCCGGACGATCTGAGACAGGCGTATGAGGACGAGAGGCGGGTCAATATAGAGGAGCAGTTTCTCGGATGGGTGATGGGCGGCGCGGAACCGACTCCACTCCTCCTGACCTTGCAGCAGGGCCTGCAATCAATTGACGGCGCGGAGGCGTTTGTCGCCTCAATGCGACAGGGCGGCGCTTGGGTGGAGCTGCCGTAAAGCCGGTTTTCCGCGCTTAGGCGCGCCACATTGAATAGGGCGAAATTCACCCATGAGCACACCGGTCATTGCGCTTGTTGGGGCAACGGCGGTCGGGAAGTCAGCCGTAGCCGTAGCACTCGCTCGACGCATTGGCGGAGAAATTATCAATGCGGACAGCAGGCAGGTCTACCGCGGCATGGCGATCGGCACAGGCATACCATCCGAGGATGAACGTGGCGGCGTTCCGCATCATCTCTATGGCATATCTGAGCCGGATGACGATTTTTCCCTGGGTCGGTTTCTCACTGCCGCCAAGTGCGCCATACAAGACATCCATGAGAGGGCAAAGACGCCAATCATTGTAGGCGGCACCGGTCAATACGTGTGGGCGTTGCTTGAGGGATGGAATGTTCCCGAGGTGGCGCCGGACCCCGAATTGCGGCAGAAGCTGATGGAGCGTGCCGAGGCCGAAGGGCGTGACACTCTGCATGAGGAACTCCGTCGTCTGGACCCCACCGCCGCGGAACTCATCCATCCCAACAACCTGATCCGCACGGTGCGTGCCCTTGAAGTTGTCAGGACGACGGGCCGCCCATTCTCCGAGCAGCGCACACAAACCCCTCCACCCTGGGACGCACGCATCGCGGGAGTCATCATGGAGCGAGAGGCGCTGGATGTGCGTATAGAACAGCGCGTCGACCGTCAGATGGAGGCCGGTTGGGTTGAGGAGGTTCGGGCTCTGTTAGCAGCTGGTTACTCACCGTCGCTTTCGTCATTCCGCAGCATTGGTTATAGGGAAATAGCGGCGTCTCGTGAAGGCAGCGTGCAAGTTGATGAGATGCGGCAGACAATCGTTAGCAAGACACGCCGTTTTGCCCGAACGCAATTTGCGTGGTTCCGCGCGGATGATAAGCGCATCACATGGGTGAACGCAGAAGAGGACTCTGGGAGAGTGGCGCAACAGATACACGCTACGTTGGGACTCTGACTGCAGACGACGGTATACTTGGCGCATGAACTTCACGAAGATGCACGGTACGGGCAACGACTTCATCGTTGTTGAAGGCGGCCCCGCAGCGGCTGATTCCACGAATTGGCCTGATGTCGCACGCGCCGCATGTGACAGGCATTTCGGCGTCGGCGCCGACGGCATCCTCATCATCCGCCCCTCTGATTCCGCCGCACTACAAATGCAGATCTTCAACCCGGACGGCTCCGAGGCGGAGATGTGCGGCAACGGGATCCGCTGCGTCACGAAATACGCTGTCGAACGTGGCATTGTTGATGGCTCCGCGATTCGTAACGAGGCCGGTTTGCCAATCGAGACGCTCGGCGGGCTGATGACCGTGTGGCCGCAAAATGGAAGCGCGGGCGGAGCCATTGAAGCCGTGCGTGTCGGCATGGGCGCGCCGATACTTGAGCCTAACGAAATCCCTGTCGCCGTGGACGGCCCGGAACCTGTTCAGGGTCACGGACTAGAGGTAGGCGGCTACGCTCTTAGCCTGTCCTTTGTCTCGATGGGCAATCCTCACGCCGTCGCATTCATCGATACGCCGGTCGCAGATTTCCCTCTCGAGACTATCGGCCCAATCGTGGAGAACCACCCTCTCTTCCCAGAGCGGGTCAACTTTGAGATCGTCAATATACAGTCCCGAGAAACGATAGCCATGCGTGTATGGGAACGCGGCGCGGGTCTAACCATGGCATGTGGCACCGGAGCTTGCGCCGCAGTAGTTACGGCGCGCATCGCGGGCTATGTCGATGACTGCGTATCAGTAGAGCTACCGGGCGGGTCGCTCACCATAGAGTGGGACGGCAACCCGGGCAGCCAGGTCTACATGACCGGCCCTGCTACAACCGTTTACGCCGGGCAGTTACTCACGAGCTAGACCGCTCCGCGGTACCTGATTCGACGTACGTCTTTGCGAGTCGCGCGGGCAGTTGCGGCCGTTTCATCGTCAAGTACATATACAGCGAAATGATGGCCATGAGGCCAAGTCCGAAGAACGCCCATCGGTAGCCGTCCGCCCCGTAAGTGTCATACATGTAACCGGCTAAGATTGGGGCAAAAACCCCTCCGAGCGACGTGAATGTAAACTGCAGCCCGAGCAAACGACCATAGATCTGCCGCCCAAAGAGTTCACCGAGCAGCGCGGATCGCGGCGGGTTTCCGAGACCAAACCCGAATCCAAAGAATACGGCGAAGAGAACACCCGTTACTGGGTCGCGTGCGATAAAGAAAAGTACCGCTCCTATAATCTGCAAGGCGAAGGAGACTGCGACGATTTTGCGCTTGTCATAGATGTCTGCAAGTATTCCACCGATGATGCGGGCAGGGAAACTGGAGAGCGGAAGGAGTGTTGCCAGCGCCGCCGCCCACCATGGGCTTAAACCGAAAGACTTCCACACGATGATTTGGTGAATGATGAAAGATCCGAAGAATATGAAGCCGAAAACGTTCGCAACCACGTACTTCCAGTACGTCGTAGTCTTGATCGCCTCCTTTACCGTGAACGTCGTATCCGCATAGCGGTCGTCCGTATCCGATTCGGCATTTCGGGCCGCCTGCTCGTCGCTAACACCGTCCGGCTTTAGTCCATATTTCTCCGGTGCATCGCGCATCAGGAATCCAAGTGGCAACCCGATAACAAAAGTTGCGAACCCGAGATACAGCAGCGCTTCCCGCCAGGTGAACACTGCGATGAGAGCAACGACGACCGGCACGAGCAGAGCACTCGCGCCCGCTCCGTAGGAGACGATAGCCATTGCCTTGCCTCGATTTCGGATGAACCAGGAATTGACGGCAGTGTTAACCGTGAGGAAGGAGCCGAACGCGAGGCCAAGGGCCATCACTGCAAAGGCGGCGAAGAATTGCCACAACTCCTGGATATAACTCAGTCCGATGAATCCACATCCGAGAATGAACATGCCGCTCATAACTGATTTGCGAGGTCCGAAACGGTCTACAACGTAGCCAACGAAAGGACCGAATATACCCTGTTCGGTTCGCTGAAATGCGAAGGCAATGGAAGCCACGGCAGTCGGCCATCCAAACTCATCAATAATCTCTGCAAAGAATGGCGCGAAGCCGTAGAAGAACACACCGGCCGTGTAGAAGAGGACGCCGAAACTGGCAATCGCCAACCACCAGCCGTAGAAGACGCGGTTGGGGTGCATCAGAACCGATACTGCTGCGTTAACGGCGACCTCCCAACAAAAACCAAAGCCCGCGAACGGGCGGATTAAATTTCAGTATAGACCCGCAACCTGCCGTGTGTGGTTCAGGGTGCGGCGGATGCCTGCGGACGTGGCCGCGACACAGTCAGCGTCAGCGGTATGGACATACTTAGGATCACGGCGACAACTATGAATCCGATTACATAGCTTTCCGTCTGGTCGTAAAGCCAGCCGATGGCAATTGGTGACGCGATGGCCGGCAGTGAGGCTAGCCCCTGTTGTATACCGGAAACACGCCCAAATATCGACAGTCCCCAATACTCCGCCTGAAGAGCCAGCCGCACCGATGATTGTGAACCGATGGCACTTCCCAGCAGGAATCCGGCGAGTATCGTCAACCACGGCACTGTTGACATGGGTATCAGCACGATTGCGATTGCCTGCACGGTGATCCCCGCTGCAAGCACTAGTCGCTTATCAACATAGTCGGCCACCGTTCCGGCAATGACACGAATAGGAATGCTTGAGGAGGTCTGCCACGCAAACATGAACGCAATGAATCCCTTGGAGAATCCGTTCTCCTGTAGGATGAGCGCCTCAAAAGTGATGATGGACCATGACGCGCCCAGCAACGCGCTGGCCGTCACGTACTGCCAGTAACCCCTGCTCCTCAAGACATCCCGCAGTGTGAAGTTCGCCTCCGGCAAGATGGTCGCACGGGATGACGGCGCAGTTGGGTCCACGGATGCTTCACCGCCGTCCGGCTCCATGCCGTAGTCCTGCGGCCTGTTGCGGATGAGAGGAATCAGGATCATCCCCACTACCCAGAACCCGACGCCTGCGCCAAACAGGACGGATCGCCACCCAAACTCCGGGATGATCCACGCCCACGCTCCGGCGAGCAGGCCCGACATACCGGGCCCAACCAACATGATGCCGTTGGCCCGGCCGCGGTATCGCCTGAACCACGCGTTGATGGCGGCCGCCGTCACCGTGAATGAGCCCGCGCTGAGACCAAAAGCCAGGATGATGAAGACTCCGTAGTACTGCCAGATGTTCTCGATCTGGCTCATCAACATGCAGCCGCCACCCGCGACAAAATAACCAACGACGAGCACCTTGCGTGGGCCAAACCTGTCTACGAGATAGCCCGTTAGCGGTGCGCTGATACCCGATTCCAGCCGCTGAAGTGACGGCCCAATGCCGGCCAGCGCCTGCGACCATCCAAAGTGTCTGACCATCGCAGCGAAAAAGTTGGAGAAACCCCAGAAGCCGATGCCGTCCGTGTAAGCCGCGAGGCCCGTACCCGCCAACGTCACCCACCAACCGTAGAAGACCTGCCTGGGATGCCGCGCAAACATCCACGCGGTCATGACGACCTTCTCGGTTCTCACGTAGCGAGTCTCACGGAGTCGGGAGTACCACTATGTGGGCGGCTCATAAGGAGGACCATCACCACTGCAAGCGCAAGAGGAAGCACAACAGTCATAAACGCAATACGGTAATCGTAAGCGTCTGCAAGCCAACCGACCAGCACCGGTGATATCAGTCCGCCAACGGCCCCTGCCCCAACCTGCAAGCCCATCAGAGAACCGAAGATGCCGCGCCCCCAGTACTCGCCCTGTAACGACAATCGCGCGGCGTTGCTGCCTCCCCATCCCGTGCCGTAGATAACCTCAAAGAGGATGGCCACCCAGATGTTGGCGACGAAGATAAACAGGATGCCCCCGGCAAGTTGGAAGCTCAGCATTGTCGCCACGACAAGCTTCTTGTTAAATCGGTCCGCTAGCGCTCCGGAAAAGAATCGCATCGGAATGCTAGCGACCGTGAACACGACGACCATCGCGCCCGCCGTTTCGACAGAGAAGCCGTAGCTAACGAGAGCGGGGATGTGGTGGACAACCATCGCGGTGATAGCTATTTGTTGCATAGAAAGCGCGCCTACATAAAGCAGGTAAGACCGGCTGAGCAGGATCGAGCGCACTCCCCCCGGCATAGGTTCCGGTTCGCTCAAAGCGGATGCTTGCCCGCTTTTGGAGACATCCCCCTCGGGCGGGTCGCCGTCCATGCGGAGGCCATAATGCTCGGGGCGTCGCCGAAGAACTAAGGCGAGCGGGATGCATGTGATCCACGTGCCGATTCCGGTAAAGAGAGCGGCATCACGCCATCCGTATTCGCGGATCAGCACCACGAGCAGGGCCGTGATGATACCTGCAAAGCCTGGCCCCATGAAAGTCAGGCCGAGGGCCTTACCGCGATTGCGCAGGAACCAGTTGCTGACGGCCGTCGCGACCATGACGTAGGATGTCGCCCCCATGCCGCTGCCGATGAGGATAAACGCCACGTAGTACTGCCATGCGTAATCCACGCGGCTCAGAACGATGAAACCCGCCCCGCCGAGGAACATGCCAATCGCGGTTACAAACCGTGGGCCGAGACGGTCGGTCAGGAAGCCGATCGTTGGGCTGAACACGGCGGTCTGCAAAGCGAGTATCGCGGGGCCGAGCGAAACCTGAGCGCGCGACCAGTTCAGGTCGAGTCGGATGCTGTCAAAGAACGCGCTGAACCCAAAGAAACTGACGCCCGTCGTCCAGAACATCAGGTACAGGCCAGAGAGGGCCATCCACCACCCATAGAAAAGGCGAGGCCGACGGCGGCGCGGGGATGAAACGTCAGCCGTCATACCGCCACCTGAGGAGCACTCTCAGCCGTAGCGTTTCCGTACTGCGGCCGCTTCATGAGCAGGATCAGGACGAGGGCGATGGCAAGAGGGAGAATGATCGATAGACGCTCGAAAGTAGGGCTTCCAAAGTAGTCGTGGATGGCGGCGGCAAACAGCGTCCAAACTAATGAAACGAACGCACTTATAGATGCCTGGATGCCATAGAGTAAACCGAAATGTCTTCGCCCAAAGTACTCCCTTTGAAGGGCCAGGACAGCGGGGATTGCTGCGCCGTTGGCGATTACTCCTAGGGCGAACGGCACCGTCGCTTCAATTGAATCAAGGCCCGACGCTAAGGGAAGAGTAAGAATCAGCAGCATGGCGAGAATTGCCATCACGACGAGCTTCCTGCTGAATAGGTCGGCAAGCGCGCCGATAATCAAAAGAGCCGGAATAGTGAATATGGCTGAGAAGAATATTGCCCCGAAACTCAGCCATCCGCCTCCCGAACTCACCACAATCGACAAAGGCCAGATCATCGAGCCGTAAAGGGCGATCGCCGCAACGTATAGGTAGTAGGATCTACCAGTCAAAACCTCTCTGAGGCCCAGCGGCACAGCGTTTACATCGGTATCTGATTGAGATTGTTCATCGGGCGCACGTGCTGAGGCATCTAGGGTCTTTCCTCTCTGCCAGGTTTGCCGACCCCACACTGGCCACCGGCGCATCACGTAGAGAAACGCGAGACCGACGATTAACAGTGCGCCTCCAAGAAACGCGACAAACAGGATTTGGATTGTGTCGTAGCCATCCATTCCTATGGAACGCGCAGTCAGGAAGAGTGCTTGGGTGAAAACAGTTGGCATAAAGGCGCCTAGCGACACCCCGGCTAGTGCAACAGCAAATGCTTTCCCAAGATGGCGGGAAAAGAGGTTAGCAACCGTTGTCATCATCGCAATGCGGGCCGTCGCGGACATGGCGGTTCCCATAAGGAGCGCAAGAATGTAGGACGGCCAACTAGGGCCGATGATGGCAAGTACAACATAAGTTGTTCCGGCAATCAACAGGACTGAAGTGATTGGCACAATCGGGCCTCGTCGATCAACGAAATGACCGACAAGAGGGAGTAGGAGCAGCAACAATAATGGTGATGCAAGTAAACGAAGAGCAAACCAGTATGAACCTTGATTGGGGGATGCCTCGGGCTCAAAGATGTAGTTCGCGGCGTTCGAGTTGGCGTACGTCGTTAGAAGCAGAACACCCGCGCCCACCAGCACAATCCACCAGCCGTGGTAGATAGGCCAGCGAATCAGCGGCGCTTGAGGCGTTGCAGCGATTGCACCGGCGGAATCGTCAACCTCGTCCGGGGAGGTCGGTTCTGTTCCCTGCTCGTTCATGCCCCATGCTAGGCGCGGGCACGCGCCAAACACAAACATAAGTTGGCAGTCCGCGCGATTGCTACAATAGGTGGCAGTGTGCAGTTCACTCGTCAGTTCAGATAGCAGAGGAGACCAAGCCGAATGCCACTACCGGAGCAGGCGCGTCGCGTCGCACAGCTACCCCCATATCTCTTCGTCGAAGTCACGCGCAAGATCAATGAGAAGCGGGCGCGTGGCGAAGATGTGATCTCTCTAGCCATCGGCGACCCTGACCTGCCCACTCCTCCCCATATCATCAGCTCGCTCGTCACATCTTTAGAGGACGTTGCGAATCACCGCTACCCGGAATCGGACGGTCTGCCGGCCTTCAGGCGCTCGGTCGCCGACTGGTACAAGAAGCGGTTTGGTGTGGAATTCGACCCGGATACCGAAGTCCTCCCGACGATTGGCTCAAAGGAGGGAATCGCTCACATCGCGTGGTGTTACCTGGATCAAGGTGACATTGCGCTGGTTCCCGACCCCGGCTACCCGGTTTACAGCGTCGGGACGATGCTGGCCGGCGGAGAATCTTATTACATGCCGCTGCAACGGGAGACCGGCTTCCTTCCTGATTTGGACGCTATCCCGGAGGACGTGGCCCGAAAGGCCAAACTCCTATGGATCAATTATCCGAACAACCCAACGGCCGCTGTTGCAGAGCTTGATTTCTATGAGCGGGTCGTGGAGTTCGCAAAGAAGTACGACATTGTCGTTTGCCACGACGGCCCCTACACAGAGGTGGCGTTCGACGGCTACAAGCCGGTGAGCTTCATGCAGGTGGATGGGGCGAAGGACGTTGGGATTGAGTTCCACTCGCTGTCTAAGTCCTACAACATGACCGGCTGGCGCATCGGCATGACCGTCGGCAACGCGGAAGTCACCAACGCGCTGATGCGCATCAAATCAAATGTGGACTCAGGTGTCTTTCAGGCCGTGCAGTTGGCGGGAATCGCGGCTCTGGAGGGCCCGCAGGACGTAATCAATCACCACAATGCGGTCTACCAAGCCCGGCGGGATCGCCTCGTTGCCATGCTGCGCAAGATGGGTCTAGAGGTTGATCCGCCCAAGGCAAGCCTGTACGTCTGGGCCAAGCTACCGGATGGGGCCTTATCGGGTGAATTCGCGTCCCGACTCATTGAGGAGGCGAACGTGGTTGTTACGCCCGGCCGCGGCTACGGAGAGGCGGGAGAGGGATACATTCGCTGCTCGCTGACCGTCGGAGACGACGCCCTTGACCGCGCACTGGAGCGGTTGAGCAACGTCAACATCTCTGATCTAGTCTAGACGGACAAAGAGACATGACGCAGGAAAGAAAAACGCGACCGGAGAAGAACACTGTCAACTCATTTAACGCTGATGAGGAACGTGTGATGCTCGTTCTGGCATGGGCGGAGCGGTCCATGACGTTATCAGAGTTGTCGGCCAGCCTTGAGACCTCTGCGGAGGATTTACGCGAGGCGATGCGTTCGCTTTATCGGCGTCAATTCCTCCTGATTTCACGGGGCATCGGGCAGATAAGAGATACGTATCTGCTTTCACAGCCTGCCCGCGCGTATGTCCGCCGTCACCTGCTTCCAGAGACGCCGCGCAAACTTCCAATCGAGAATCTCACTGCCACGAGCAAGCGGCCCTAAAGATCCGCGTTGAACGCGAACCAGTTGACCCACCAGTAGTAAGTGATATAAGCGCCCGCGCCGATGAGCATGACCGGGCTCGCCCACTCCACAATCGGCATCGCCTGGCGAATTACCACGCGAATAAGGTCCTTGAAGACCGCCGCCCCCAGCGTCAAGCCAATCAAGCCCACTCCCATTCCCGCGCCATAGATCAGGAACATGATGAAGGCTGCATAGCCGCCGATGACCTGCCCCTGCGCGAGAATCGCGAGAAAAATAGGAAACGTGCAACTTAGCGTGGCCAACGCATAGGCCAGTCCGAAAAGGAAAACGGACGTCAATCCCCGGCTCCCCGTGCCCCAATTAACGCCTATGGTCGGAATAAGGGAAAGAGAACGCTTATTCACCAGCATGAATACGACCATGTACACGCCCAACAAAACGAGCGCGATGCCGACGAGGATTGCGATATAGGGAATGATGTCACGCAGGATTGTTCCCACCGCGCTCCACACGACGCCGAACGTGCCGAACAAGAACAGGAACGCGAGCGCCGCCGTGCCTCCGACAAGCATTGCCTGTCCAAGACGCAGCGCAATGGGCCGTTCCTCGTATCCCTCTTCTCGTGAGCCGATGTAATAGCCGATGTACGCAGGCAACATCGCCACGCCGCACGGACTGGCCAGCGCGACAAATCCGGCGCTGAATGCAAAGGCAAAGGGTAGGTTGAACATTAGCGGCAGGCCCTCATATACAGAAAGTATACGAGGACGGCATTATCCTTGTCGGCTTGTGCCGACGGCTGTGCGTTTGAGGTCGAGGCCGCTTGTCTAGGCGTTTACCGTCTCTTGGTCAATAACGGTGCAGGACATCAGGCGCTCTGCGGTCTCAGTGAGCATGGCATCACCGAGAGCCAGGATATCTCTCACACGCTGATCCGTTACCGAATAAAAGACGTTGCGGCCACGCCGATCCGCGTCCACGAAACCACACCAGCGAAGGCAGGAAAGGTGGCTGGAAACGCGGCCCTGTGGCGCTCCCAGCATCTCTACAAGTTCAGAGACGCTGCGCTCTGAGTCCAGAAGAATGTGGAGGATTCGGAGCCTCGTCGGATCTCCAAGTCCGCGGAAGAATCGGGCCGCCGCCTCGGCGCTGGAAGGCGCAGCAATCATGGGGCCCGTAGGCGTGAGTGTTAGTACGTGCATTGCGTTCATTCCGTGAGTCCGTCCAATCCCATTTCTTCTGTTCGTCCTACCCAATCCGTTTCAGGGGGCACACATAGAGCGACCTCACACGGAATGGACGCCTTTAACTATATCGTATGTCGCGGCGGGAGCGTGCCCGTACAATTGAAGCAGATGCACACGCCCTATATTTCTCAGACTCTCGATCGACGCTTGTTGGCCCCGTTGCGACAGGCGGCCATTCTCGCCATGGTCATTGTTGCCGTGCTGGCGGCAGCCTGCGCCGGCGAGCCAACTCCGACACCCACGCCTGAACCCACCCCCACAAGCACACCAACGGCAACACCCACGCCAACTGCATTCCCAAGCCCAACGGCCGCCCACACGCCCCGCCTAATCAGCCTGCCCACAGATGAAGCGCCCCACACTGACCCGTTGGAGTGGTGGTACTACAGCGGCGTCATGGAGGATAAGGATGGAAGCGACTATGGATTCCATTTCGTGATATTCCAGGTGACGAATCCGGAGAACGGGAACGCAGGTTACATGTCGCATGCTTCGGTGTTCGATATCGATGCCGACCATAGGGAGCAAGCCGTGCGTTTCGGGTTTGAATCGCAAGAGCAGCCGGCCTCCGGATTTGATTTCGCGATCTCCGATTGGACGCTAAGTGGCGACGCGGGAACACACTCGTTCGTCGCAACGACGGACACTTTCGCGTTCGATCTCACCGTGGAAACAACAAAGCCTGCGGTCTTCCATAACAGGACCGGCTACCTGGAGGCGCTGAACGGTTGGACCTATTACTACAGTTGGACAGACATGGACCTGCGCGGAACGCTCACGGTCAATGGGCAGGAACTGCACGTTACCGGCGAAGCCTGGATGGATCACCAATGGGGCGACTTTGTCGTCAGTGGGTATCCAAGCGGCTGGCAGTGGTTCGCAGTCTCCATGGACAACAACTATGAGTTGATGGTGGCCGAGGCTCGCGAGTCTGACGGGCAAGTCATCACGTACAGTACGTTGGTCGACCCCTCCGGCGCGACAACGCACATTAAAGGCGAGGACATCACAATCGAAGTTCTAAGCGTATGGGCAAGTCCTCACACGGGCGGGGAATATCCTGCAGGATGGCGTATCACCATCCCCCGGCATGACATCTCCATGACGCTCACGCCTCTGCTGGACGATCAAGAGTTCACGCTCGCTTTTCCGCCGAACACCATTTACTGGGAAGGACTGACGGAAACCGACATTACTTTCCGTGGCGAGCCCATTGGTGGTTCTGCTTACGTAGAACTTGTGGGATACGCGCCGCCCCCGACGCCGACCCCCTGAATCGCTTTAAGTGCATTCAGGAAACTGACGTTATTCGTCCTCGTCTTCCATCCCGTACGTACGGAAAGTTGCGCCCCAACGGTCTGAATGCTTGTACGTGAGGTCCTCAAATAGCCCGGAGAATTGTGGCGTATCGATCGGATCAGTCGTCATGATGTAGGCGTCCTCGTCGTTGTCTGAGTAATACCGCTTGCGGCGTCCAACGATCTTGAAGCCGTATTTCTTATAGAGGTTCTGGGCGACTTCATTGGATACCCGAACCTCCAGGGTCACGGCGTGGCAATTGAGCAGCTTGCTCGCCTCCACCGCGCCAATGATGAGCAGTTCACCAATCCCCTGCCCTCGATGTGACTTGCGCACACCCACGCTCGTCACATGGCCTTCATCAATCAATGCCCACAGGCCGAGATAGCCGGCAATTAGCTCCTCGGTTTGAGGCGGCGCGTCCGTGCCGACCCCGAGGAGTCGCTTGACAGCGCTCGTGATGCCTCCGCCACGTCTCCGCCCGTTCCCTCCCGGTTTATCAGTAGGTGGAAGATCATTCTTGCGGGCATAATCGTTATAGGGCGCATCATGGGCAACCGCAACCAGATAATGTGCATACTTTCGTTCACGCAGATCGCGTCGGAACGGAGGCGCGTACCTGTTCTCGGGAAACGCGTCACGGTCTATCTGGACGGCCTGAGTGATATCGCCCTCATGCATGGGACGAAGGAGCCAAGGCATAGCGTCAAACGCGTCGTTGTCTATCATTGATCTCTCGCCGTCTGCAAAAAGGATAAAGTGAAATCGACGCCAACGGGCAGCTAACCCTGAGAGGAACCTAAACGTTATCTGGATGTAGTGAATGAACCAGGAGACAGCACGCATTCACTCGGGGGCTGGAACACCACTGACTGATGATGACATCGCAGCCATTGTTCAGCAGGCCCAAAAGGGGGAGGCAGCGGCGTTTGGTCAACTCTATGAAATCTATTCCGACAGGGTCTTTCGTTACATCGCCTATCGCGTAGATAGTGACGCGGACGCGGAGGACATCACAGAGGATGTATTCATTCGCATGTTAGAGGCAATCGGAACATTCAAGTGGAGGCAGGTGCCGTTCTCAGCGTGGCTCATGCGCATCGCGCACAACCGCGTTATTGACTACTACCGTCGCAGCCGACTTCGGACTGCAACGCCGCTTGATGATGCGCCGCCTCTCCCCTCTCGTGATCGAGACCCGCAAGAAAGGGTGGACACATTTTCAGACCTACAGGAACTGCGCGTGGCGATGGCCGGCCTTACGGATCTGCAGCGGCAGGTCATATCCCTGAGATTCGGCTCGGATCTGTCAATTTCTGAGACCGCTCACGTGATGAATCGCAACGAAGGCGCCGTGAAGGCGCTACAACACAGCGCGATTCGAGCTCTTCGGCGGCTCATGTTGCCAAGGAATACGCAAGGCGGTGCAACACCATGACCTCACTGCCGCCTGACGACCCTGCCCTTTCGGAAATTGTAAATGAGTGCCTGGAGGCGCTCCGCCACGGTGATTCCATTGATGACTGCCTGAGCCGCCATCCGGACATCGCGGACGAGTTGCGCCCTCTGCTGGCAGCAGCCGTGGCCATGACTGACGTCGCTCCAACCCGTGACGACTCCGCGCGGCGCTTGGCACACACGCGCTTTGAGGGCGCTGTGCGCCATCATCTCGCCACGAATCGGCGCATGCCATCCGGGCGACTCTCAATCCGTGAGTGGTGGAGCAATCGCGCCTCCGGCTGGACGCGCATTTGGGCAGTAGGATTCGCCTCCATGGCGCTTTTCGTCATTCTTAGTACGGGCGCTGCATACGCCTCTACGGACGCGCTGCCCGATAGCCCACTCTATCCTGTAAAGCGCGCCACGGAGCACGCACGACTCGCAATCACTTTCTCGGATGAAAGCAGGGCCATCTATTACCTGGAACTCATTGAACGGCGCACTCTGGAGCTCGCAGCCGTCGTAGAGAACGGCGACCAGCAACAAGCAGAAGAGCTCAGCCGTGACGTGCTCAAGAACATCGAATTCGCTCGCGTGGAGGCCGGGTACACCGAGGCCGATGTTGAACAGCAACAGGAGGCCGAACAACAGTCTGATGCGATTAGTCAGCTGAGTTACGAGGCGGCTGAGTCATCGATCACGCTTGCTGTTGACGATATTGAGAGGGTTTCCGACGAAGTCAGCGAAATCGTGCAGGCCCATGCGGATGGCCGTCGTCGCGCATACATCGAAGCCGAACGACAGACTGCCGCCCGAGCGTACGCCATGCTCCAGATCGCCCACCAGATCGCTCCGCCCCACGTTCAGGAGCATGTTGCCAATGCGTTGACCCTCGCAGAGCAACGCTATCGAACAACACGGTTCCCGGACGAACCCGCGCCGATCTCCCGCACTCTCTTCGTGCAAGGGATCGCCCGAATCACCGATCAAGGCATGACAATCAGCGGCAGACTCCCGTTTGAAATCTCTCACAATGCTCTTGGTAATCGCCCGCCGCAGGATGGTGATGCCGTAACCGTCGGAGGATACGTTCGCGATGATGGCGTGCTTCTTGTGCTGCGCCTCTATGCGTTCGAGGCAGAGGGAATTGCGGAGAATCAGATCTGGTTGCAAGCAGAGATGTTTGGCGCTAACGAAGAAAACCTCTTTATCCCCGGATTCAATATCACGGTGGACGATTGGTCGCAGGTGGGGAGCCTGGTGAATAAACCGGGCGGCTGGGTATACGTACAAGGAACGGTGAGCGACTACGGTGTAGTCGATGGGAAGGACATCCATCTGCTCGGGAACGGCCCTATCCTCTTCCCACGTCCGTAACGCCTTCGATTACAGCGAAGGCGGGCAAAGGTGACGTAACTCGCGCTATACTTGGATGTTATGAACCGTCCCGCCCAAAAGTCGGGCGTTTGGTATAACGTTCGGATATTTCTGCGACTGCAGACCTTTCTCCTGCCGTATTGGCGTCGGGCAACACTCACATACGTCCTGCTGTTCATCTCCAGCGCCAGCGCCCTTGTGATTCCGTGGCTCTTCGGACGGGCAGTCGATCGGCTCGTTGAACAGGCATCACTAGGCACGATTCTCACCGTCGCCGGGTGGATCCTTG
This sequence comes from Dehalococcoidia bacterium, assembly GCA_034428515.1. Lineage (GTDB taxonomy): Bacteria > Chloroflexota > Dehalococcoidia > UBA6926 > UBA6926 > VXMO01. Next base: position 85,861 of record DAOUHQ010000012.1, on the reverse strand, counting down.
TGGCAGCCATCGTCCGTGGCGCCACCTCGTACGGTCAGAGCTATTTCAGTCAGGCCGTCTCCCAACTTGTTGCGTACGACTTGCGCAACACGATGTACGACCGATTCCAAAGACAGAGTTTCTCGTTCTTCGATACGTCAAGGACGGCTGAACTGATGTCACGGGCGACGGCAGACGTGGAGTCCGTACGGATGCTGATCAGTTTCGCGTTGGTCCGCATCGTGCAGGTCGCCGTGATGCTTTTGATGGTGACCGTCGTGCTGCTCCAATCCAACTGGCAGCTGGCATTGGTAACCTTGGCCGTCTTGCCATTCATCGCCTATCGCACAACACGCACAAGCCGGCGCTTACGCCCCGTCTGGCTATCTGTGCAGCAGGAGATGGCAGCCCTGAGCACCGTCCTCCAGGAGAGCCTGTCCGGGATGCGTGTGGTCAAGGCATTCGGGCGGGAGAAAGAGGAAACGGAGCGTTTCAACAAGCAGGCATATACGCTCTACGAGCGCAATGTCACGGCCAACGACGAGCAGGCACTCAACACGGCATTGATGACGTTCTCCGTCTACTTCGCCGCGGGAATCCAACTACTGTACGGCGGTTACATGGTCATGCAGGGTGAACTTACGCCCGGCGACCTCACCGCCTTCCTGTTCTACCTGCTGACGATTACGGTCTACATCCGCATGATCGGCTGGCTTGGCAATCAACTCTCCCGCGCCGTCGCGTCCGGCGAGCGCATCTTCGAAATTCTGGACGCCCGTCCGGAGGTGCGCGAGAAGCAGGATGCCACTGATAACGCCGTTGTCGCCGGCCAGATCGCCTTCAACAACGTATCGTTCGGTTACGGCGGGCGGGATGACGTGCTGCAGGACGTAACATTTGTGGCCGAGCCGGGGCAGGTCATCGCCGTGGTCGGGGCGACGGGCAGCGGCAAGACTACCCTGGTGAGCCTTATTCCGAGGTTCTACGACCCGACGCGGGGCGCAGTTGTCATCGACAGAGTGGACGTGCGGAACATGACGCTGGACCACCTGCGCAGCTCAATCGGTCTCGTACAGCAGGATGTCTTTCTCTTCTCGGCAACGATACGCGACAACATTGCCTACGGAGTGCCGGAAGCTCCGGAAGAGGAAATCATCGCCGCGGCCAGCGCTGCGCGACTGGACAGCTTCATCCGCAGCCTGCCCGACCAATATGACACGTGGGTGGGCGAGCGCGGCATCAACCTATCCGGCGGGCAGCGGCAGCGGCTCGCTATCGCCCGCACGCTCTTGCTCGACCCGCGCATCCTGATCCTGGATGATTCCCTCTCTAGCGTGGACGCGGAAACGGAGAGATCAATCCAACAGGCGCTCGACCGCGTGATGGAAGGGCGCACGACAATCGTCGTCGCCCAGCGGTTGGCCAGCGTTCTTCGAGCAGACCAGATTCTCGTGTTGGATGAGGGGCGCATTGTGCAGCGAGGCACGCACGCGGAGCTCATTGCCTACCCAGGTCCTTATCGGCAGATTTACGAGCTGCAGCTGCGCCACCAGGAAGAGGCCTTTGAAGCCGCTCCTGAAGGGATCACGGCCGGCGGAGGTTCACGGTCATGATGGGCGGCGGAGGCGGGGGAGGATACGGCCAGTATGACGGCTGGGACGATGAGAATCTCGGCGCAGTCTATGACCGAAGCATCCTTGTCAGGCTGATACCCTACATTGGCCAATTCAAGCTGTGGGCGACGATTGCCGTCATCGGGATGTTGGCAGCCACATTCAGCAGCGTCGCCATGCCGCTATTCATCGGCCTCACCGTCGACACAGCCATTGCAACAGGCAACACTACGCGCCTTGTGTGGATGGCCGGCCTCTTCTTCGGACTCGTCGTGATCAATGCCATCGGCCTCTGGCTCCAGTCACGCTATATGGCCAAGGTGGCCCACGCGATGCTGGTTAACATCCGCACGCAGCTATTTGGGCACCTTCAGAAGCAATCCCTGGGCTTCTACGACAAACAGCAGGTGGGACGGCTAATGTCCCGAGTCGTTAGCGACGTCGAGCAGATTCAGCAGGTCATGACCGGCGGAGTCATCGGGACGATCAGTGACGTACTAACCCTGGTCGGCATCGTCGTCATCATGCTCGTCATGGATTGGTCGCTTGCCGTCGTCACTCTCAGCGTTGTTCCCGCACTTATCGTCATTTCGATCTTCTGGCAAAGGCGGGCACGTGTAGCGTTCCTGCGTGTGCGGCGCGCAATCTCCGTGGTGAACGGCAGTTTGCAGGAGAACGTTTCCGGCGTGCGCGTCGTGCAAAGCATGAATCGTGAGGACGAAAACATGCGCCGCTTTGATCGGATCAACTACGACCACCTCGACGCCAACTTGCGTGCTTCCAGACTGACCGCCGGAATGTTCCCTGCTGTGGAGATCATGGTGGGCATCTCCATGGCCATCGTAATCATCTATGGCGGATGGCAGGTACTGCAGGGCGCGTTGACGGTCGGGTTCCTGGTTGCATTCACGTTGTGGGTACAGCGGTTCTTTGATCCCATTCGCAACATCACCATGCAGTACACGGAACTCCAGCGCGCCATGGCGTCCGGCCAGCGCATCTTTGAGTTGCTGGACACCCAGCCCCAGGTCGCGGATAAAGACGGCGCGCAGCCTATACCGCCTATCACCGGGCGCGTTACATTCGAGAACGTTTCGTTCTCATACGCAGATGACATCCCGGTGCTGCGAAATGTCTCGCTTGATGCAGAGCCCGGTGAAACAATTGCCCTTGTCGGCGAGACAGGCGCAGGCAAAACCACTTTCGTCAGCCTCATCGCGCGATTCTACGACGTGACACGCGGCCGCCTCACCATCGATGGCCTTGACGTGCGAGACGTACAGCACGAGAGCCTCGCGCATCAGATGGGCATCGTGCCACAGGAACCTTTCCTGTTCTCCGACACTATCGAGGCGAATATACGCTTCGGAAAGCCTGACGCGACGCGCGCGGAGGTGGAGGCGGCGGCGCGCGGGGCCGGATTGCACGAAATCATCATGCACATGGATAACGGCTACGACACGGAGCTTCAGGAGCGTGGAGCGAACCTCAGCGTGGGCCATCGGCAGCTTGTGAGCTTCGCCCGCGCCATCCTCGCTGATCCCCGCATCCTGATTCTCGATGAGGCGACGGCCAACATTGACACACGTACAGAGGCCCGCATCCAGGACGCGCTGCGACGCCTCCTGCCGGGACGCACGTCGTTCGTCATCGCCCACCGCCTCTCCACCATTCGTGAAGCATCGCGCATCGTTGTGATGGACAATGGCTCAATCGTGGAGATCGGCACGCACAATCAACTGCTGGCTAACGATGGCATCTATGCCCGCCTCAACGCCATCTCCTACGGCGCGGAAGCGACAAACGGCCACATCACCGCCCCAACCGCTGCCCTCCCCGCCCCCGCAGGTGGCGCAGAGGACTCTGCAGAAGACAAATAACGGGGCTCAGGCTACGCCTTTAGGTATTCCGCCAGCCTCTCCAACGCTGCTTTCCAGTAGGCTCGCCGCGCCTCTACCTCTTCGACATCCGATAGCTTTGACTGCATCACTGTGATACGGCTCTTGGTGTCCCCGCTCGCGTAGTAACTGATATCGAGGCTCGTTTCAGTGCCGTCGCCGTCCGTCCACGTCGTGCGAGTCGTTTTCTCTGGCGTGTCTTTGCGAATAGTGATCGGCGCTTCCGGCAGCCATTGGCCCCTGTTCTGAGTATCTGCGAACGCGCTATAGAGTACCGAGAGCGACACAGGGAGTGTCTTGCTCACGCTGACCTGGTAGCCGCGCGTGGTCTGATACCGTTCCCGCATCCCACGTGCCCGTTCATAGTCAACAGTTACGTGCTGGCTCCACCACGGTGACACGCCGTGCTCCTCCCGGAGCATGGTGGCGATCTCCTTATGGGTCAGGTCCCGCGCCCCCGCCGCATCCAGGATTGAGTTCCACTCCTCCGGCGCCTTGCCCGTGGCCCTAACAACAGCCTCCGGAGAGGCTTCAGAACGATTCTTCCGAGTAGTCATGGATTCAGTTTAGCGCAGCGTGATCCCTTCCCCCATTGACCCCCTCCCCGCCCTCCCATAAAGTGGATTTAGTTACCGACCGACTGGTCAGTCGGTTACGGTTGGAGGACGACGATCTCATCTAGCAAATCAATGAATGGCAGTGGGAGTGCTGACAAATTGTCGGCTTCTCCTGTGGACACGGGCAAGGCCTCCACGCGGGAGCGCATTCTTGAGGCGGCGGCGCAGGTTTTCGCGGAGTCCGGCTATCACGGCGCAAGCGTCGATGACATCGCCAGCGCCTCCGGCGGCTCCAAGGGCGGCATCTATTTCCATTTCCCAGGCAAGCGTGAGATATTCTTCGCTCTCGTCAATCGGTTTGCAGATCGGCTGCTGTCCGATGCTCATGATTCAATTGGAAGTCAGCGCAGCGGCGCTGAGAAGGCAGGCGCGGTTATTGAATCGACGCTGGAGACCTTCGCCGGCCACGCGAAGCTCGCCAAGGTGCTGCTTGCCAGTGGTGTCGGACTCGGGCCGGCGTTCGATGAATCGTTATTGCGGCTCCACGACCGGTTTGCCGGCCTGATCCGTGAGCGGCTAGATGCCGCCGTGGACGACGGCTCAATCCCACCGCTTGATACAACCCTCGCTTCCTACGCGTGGATGGGAGCCCTCAATGAGATCATCCTCCGATGGCTGTATACGGGAGAGCCCTCCCCACTCACATCGGCCGCGCCACAGCTGAAGTCGATCCTGCTTTCAAGCGTGGGCGCGAACAAGACGAGCATGGCATCCACTAGCGCGGGGGCTGACTGAACATGGCACAGGCGTATCGAGACCTCGGCGAGTTTATCAAGTTCCTGGAGGAGCGCGGCGAACTCAAGCGTGTTACCGCGCCCGTCACGTGGGACCTTGAGATTACGGAGATTACACAGCGAGTCTTGCGTGAGGGCGGCCCTGCCCTCCTCTTCGAAAACGTCGAGGGTTACGAGGGCACGCCGGTGCTCATCAACCTCTACGGCACAGAGCAGCGCGCAGCGTGGGCTCTCGGTGTGGAGAAGCTTGAGGAGTTGCCCGCGCAGATCGAAAAGATGATGGCGATGGCACAAGGTGGTCCGCCCGAAGGCTTGATGGGCAAGCTGAGAATGCTGGGCGACCTGGTCAAGCTTGGACGCATTGGGCCACGTAGCGTCGAGCGTGAGGACGCCCCCGTACAGGAAGTAATCGTTCAAGGCGACGATGTTGATCTCCTCTCGCTGCCCATCCTCAAGACGTGGCCGCAGGACGCCGGACGCTATATCACGCTTCCACTCGTCATCACGAAAGACCCCGACACCGGAACCCACAACCTCGGCATGTATCGGTTGCAGGTCTATGACAAGAACACCACCGGGATGCACTGGCAGACGCACAAGGTCGGCACGCAGCATGAGCGAGCGTCGGCAGAGCGCGGCGCGGGACGCATGGAGGTTGCGGTGGCGCTGGGCGGAGATCCGGCTCTCATATGGGCCGGGTCCGCCCCGCTTCCCGCGGACGTCAGCGAATACGTGCTGGCGGGATTCCTACGCGGTCAACCGGTGCCCGTCACCAAAGGCGTCACTGTCGACCTGGATGTGCCCGCGCAGGCCGAGTACATCATTGAGGGCTACGTAGATCCGTCTGAGCGGCGCCCCGAGGGTCCGTTCGGAGACCACACCGGCTACTACTCCATCCAGGATTCGTACCCCGTCTTTCACGTCACGGCCATCACGCACCGCCGAAACCCGATCTACCCCACCATCGTCGTTGGTCGGCCCCCGCAGGAGGATTATTGGATGGGCGTCGCGACGGAGCGACTCTTCCTTCCCCTCATGCGGTTGATGCTGCCGGAGATTGTTGATGTTCACATGCCTGCAGAGGGCGTCTTCCACAATCTTGTACTCGTCTCCATCAAGAAGGAGTATCCCGGCCATGTGCAGAAGACGGTGAGCGGGATGTGGGGCCTCGGCCTCATGTCTCTGGCGCGAGCTATCGCGGTTTTTGATGATGACGTAGATATCCACGACCCCTCAGAGGTTGTGTGGCGGCTGTCGAACAACATCGATCCACGACGGGACATCTTCTTTGCCGACGGGCCGATTGACGATCTCGACGTCGCCTCACCCACGGCGCGCGTCGGCAGCAAGATCGGCATCGACGCCACGCGCAAGTCCGGCGATGGCGAGATGGGAGAGCGGCAATGGATGCCTGACATCACCATGGACCCGGCCGTGATTGAGCAGGTAACACGGCGTTGGAAGGAATACGGCATCTGATGGATTCCATCGGTCGCCCTCCCCTTGCCCGTCCCTGGTCCTATATGGGCCGCCTTGGAATCATGCTCGATTCCATCCGGTTCGAGCATTCGATCTTCGCCCTGCCCTTCGCCTACCTTGGCATGATCCTCGCGGCGGGCGGTTGGCCAACGCTCTCACAATTTATCTGGATCACTTTGGCGATGGTTGCGGCCCGCACTGTCGCCATGAGCGCAAACCGGCTTATCGACCGGGAGATGGACGGGGAGAACCCTCGCACGGCCATGCGTGCGCTGCCCCAAAGGCTCCTCCGCCCGTCCGACATGCTCGGCATGCTGCTTGTCAGTCTGGTGATCTTCTTCCTTGCCGCATACATGCTGAACACTCTTGCGCTCATACTCGCACCAGTCGCGGCCATCATTGTCATCACATATTCCTATGCCAAGCGATTCACATGGACTGGCCACTATTGGCTGGGGTTTGCAGACGGCATCGCGCCGGCGGGCGGCTGGATCGGCGTGTCGGGAGAACTTCCCCTCGAGGCTGTCATTCTCGCGATGGCCGTCACAACATGGGTAGCCGGCTTCGATCTCATCTACCAATGCATGGATTACGACTTCGACATCCCGCGCAAGCTGCACACCATTCCAGTCAAGTGGGGTATTCCTGCGGCGCTGTGGTGGGCACGCGTGACCCATCTCTCGGCAATCGTGTTCCTCGTGGCGTTGGGAGTGATGATGAGCCTTGCGTGGCCGTTCTACATCGGCGTAGCCATCGCCGCCGCTTTGCTCGCATGGGAGCATTCGCTCGTCAAGGCGAACGATTTCTCCCGTGTCACCATTGCCTTCTTCAACATCAACGGCGTCATCGCAATCATCGTCTTTGTCTTCACGGCGGTCGCCGTCCTGATGGAATCGGGCAGTGGATATGCAGCATAATCCGCAGACTGCCCAAACCCCGGTTATCGTCGGAATCTCCGGCGGCAGCGGTTCGGCCATTGCCAAGCGAATTATCGACACGTTGCTGGAGGCCCAGATCCCTGTGGTCTGCACCATCACCTCCGGCGGGCGTCAGGTATGGGCACAGGAGATGGACGAACCATTCTCGCGGGCGCTCGACGCCTGGTCAGCCAATGACTGTTTCTCTTACTACACGTCCAATCAACTTGGCGCGCCGATAGCGAGCGGCGGAATCCCGACGCGCGGCATGATTGTCGCCGCGTGCAGCATGGCGACGGTGGCGGCCATTTCACACGGACTCGGCGACAATCTTCTGCGCCGCGCGGCAGACGTAACCATCAAGGAGCGTCGTCCGCTGGTGCTCATCCCTCGTGAATCACCCTTGTCCGCCATCCACCTGGACAACATGAAGCGACTGGCGGAATTGGGCGCAACAATTCTGATGCCCGCCCCTGCCTTCTACCTGCGGCCACGAACGGTCGATGAGATCGTCGATTATTTCGCGGCCCGAGCGCTCAACGCAGTTGACTCCGAAGGGTTTCCGCTGCCGGCCTCCCTCCAATACGAGGGTATTACCAGAGATGCGATGACTACCGGACCTGAAGACGTAGAAAACGTAGACGCAGTAAGTGAGGAGGAAGAATCGTGAGATTTGTTGGAATTCGCCTGATACTGGCACTGGTCGCTGTTGTAGCGCTACTTGCCATGGCCGCGTGTGAAACAGAGGAACCAACTGCCACACCCGCGCCCACCCCTACACCAACACCGGAAGTTGACGACACCCCGATCCGGGTGGGGCTGCTGCCAATCATCGACAGCGTGCCCTTCTACCTTGCAGAGGAAGAGGGCCTGTTCGAGGCCGCTGGGCTCAACGTGACGTTTGAGACGTTCAGCAGCGCCCTGGAGCGCAACGTGGCGCTGGAATCTGGCGCAATCGACGGCCAACTCGCAGACCTGATCGCCACAGGGTTAATCAATGGCGAGCAACACAACGTTTCGATTGTCAAGACTACCTACCGCGCCACCAGCGATGTGGCAATGATCGCCCTGGTTGCGGGAGCGGACAGCGGCATCGACTCGCCCGCGGACCTGGAGGGCAGGAGCGTTGGCATCTCCACCAACTCCCTTATCGAATACCATCTTGATCTGTACCTCGACGAGGCAGGACTCGCCCGAGACTCCGTTGAAAAGACGGAGGTCGCTTCGATTCCGGTCCGGATGGAGTTGCTTTCGCAAGGACAGTTGGACGCGGCCGTACTGCCTGAGCCGCTCATCACGCTTGCAGTCAACGCGGGCGGGACAGTCATCCTTGACGACCGCCAGAGCCGCCTTGGCATGAGCGTTCTGGAGTTCAACGTCGATTACCTGACGGACCACGAGGAAAACGTGAAGAAATTCCTCGCAGTTCATGAGGAGGCTGTGCAGCTAATCAACGCGAATCCGGATCAGTACGCGTACCTCCTCCCTGAGAAGGCCCGGCTACCGGAATTCCTTGTCGGAATCTTCAACGTTCCACCATTCCCAAGCAACGATGTTCCGACTGCTGCTGAGACACAGCAGGCCTCAGAGTGGCTCCTTGAAAAGGGTCTGATTGACGAGGCAAAGGAGTACGGTCACTGGGTGCATCCACGATTCATTCCGTAGGGATGACACGGTCTGGATGGCCGACGGCCTGACATGTCTGACCAGAAGCCTATCGCAGCCCTCGGGGGCGTGACATTCGCGTACCCCGGGGGCGCTGCGGTTCTTCGGGATTTCACCTGGGAGATGCCGGCCGGCGAATCCTGGGCAATTATCGGCCCATCCGGTTGCGGCAAAACAACCCTGCTCTACATACTTGCCGGCCTGCGCCTCCCCGATAGCGGCGATGTAGCAATCGCCGGAGAGCCCATCAGCGGCCCCCGCCGAGACATTGGTCTCATACTCCAGGACAATGGGCTTTTGCCGTGGGAGACTGCCCTCAGCAATGTCGGCATGGGCCTGCGGCTGCGAGGCGCCCCCGGGCGCGAGTGGCGTTCAGAAGCCCAGTCCTGGCTTGACCGTCTCGGATTGGGTGAGTTCTCAAATCGCTTTCCCGGTCAGCTCTCCGGCGGCCAGAAGCAACGCGTTGCAATTGCACGGACACTTGCCGTGTCGCCAACCCTCTTACTCATGGACGAGCCGTTCAGCGCGCTTGACGCCCTTACTCGAGAAACCCTGCAATTACTGGCCCTGGAGCTTGGCATTGCGCGCGGCCGCAGTGCCGTGCTCATCACTCACGACATCAATGAGGCCGTCATGCTGGGCAACAAGATTCTGATTATGGGTGCCGGGCCGGACGACGCGACGACGGTTATCGAAAACCCCGGCGCAGGACAAGACGGATTTATTGGCTCGGATGATTTCATCAGGCGTGCTGTCGCAGTCAAAGCCGGCCTTAACGCTAACCCGGAAGCATTGGCCGCAAGATGAATGCGTCGGCGCTTGGTCGGGTGCGGAGTCGTGCAGCAACATTCGGTGGCGGTATTATCGCGGTACTGGCTGCACTGCTCGTATGGCAGGTGGTGTCGTGGCTTGTGAACTCGAATATTCTGCCTGGCCCCCTGCCTGTCGTCCTGACGTTTATCGATCAACTCGATGAAGGCCTGTTTGGGCACGCCGCGGTCAGCGCGTATCGTGTCGTGCTTGCGATCGCAATATCGATCGCGATCGCGGCGCCCCTCGGCCTCATACTTGGCACAAACGCCAGGCTCTATACGCTGTCTGCGCCCATCATCTACCTAAGCTACCCGATTCCCAAAATCGTCGCGCTTCCCGTGATTCTGCTCTTGCTCGGACTGGGCGACGTCAGCAAGGTAACGATGATCGCTCTCATCCTTTTCTTCCAGATACTGATCCTCGTTCGTGACGAAGTACGCACCGTGCGGCCGGAACTGGTCCTCTCGGTGCGTTCACTCGGTGCGAACCGTCTGCAGCTCCTGCGATTCGTCTTCATGCCTGCCTCGTTACCCGGGCTCTTCACTGCCCTTCGTGTCAGCACTGGCGTCTCTATTGCCGTTCTGTTCTTCGTGGAGAGTTTCGGCACGCGGCAGGGGCTTGGCTACTACATCCTCGTTGAATCGTGGGGACGTTTGGCCTATGAGGAAATGTACGCAGGCGTGATAGCAATGGCTCTGCTTGGGCTCGGCGTCTACTATGCGGTTGACGGCATAGAACGCCGTCTGACTCGCTGGAATCGGGATGACCGGTAGGCCTGCTGGCTAGTCGGCTTCCGGATCCTTCTTGAGCCAGCTGGGGTTTGAATCATTGGCAGAATTGTTGGTGAGGCGAACCGGCACAGCCTCGTCGACCAGGCTCCAAAGGTAGAGCTCATCGTTACCCTCGCGATCGCTCACAAAGACGATAGTCTGGCCGTCCAGCACGGTGGACCATGACGGGTGCTTGCTGTTGTAGGCCGCATCCGGCGTGCGGTCGGCGCTCCGCCGCCCCTGGGACGAAACATACCAGAGGTGAATGGCATTGCTGGGATTCGTCGTGGCAGATGCGTCTGACTGCATAATGACGTCCCGTCCATTTGGAGCATATTCCGGGAAGTCCTCGGTGGAGTTCGGCGCCCTGAATTCCCCCGTTGGCCTCAGGAAGGTTTCCTGCGGGATAACACGAATGAACGTTCCTGCACTGTCGAGTATGTGAACATCAACAACCTCCGGTGAGAGGGCTGCCGAAACTGCAATCTCCTGGCCATCGCCATTCAGGCGCGGATTCCGGTAGGAATAGGCCGTATCCTGACCGAGCAAGTTCATGCCCGTATCGTCGTCTGCCATTCCATCTTCTCCCATCCAATACAGCTGAGCACGACCGGATGCGACAGTTGGATTAGAAATAGCGACGAGCAGCCGCTCCCCGTCCGGATACCAGGTTATTGACTCGACAGTTCCGCCTGCCCGGCCATTGGTGAGGTTGATTTCCTCCCCTTCTTCAGTGTCCACCAGGATAATGTCAGTCGCGTCGCCCGAACGCCGGATAAATGCCAACCTGCTTCCATCAGGACTGACGACAGGATAAAGGTCATCCAAAGTGTGATCAGTGACTTGCGTCTCCATCGTGCCGTCATGCTGTATGGAATAGATGTCCCAGTTTCCACCGCGATCGGACTGGAAGTAAATCGTGTATGTATCGTCCCCGTCGCAACCGGACACGATAAGTGTTCCCAAGATGAACGCCGCTACCAAAACCACTAACCGTCTCATAGGTTAAAGCGCCTCACTGCATTGGCCGTCAAAGACAGGCACTCTCCCTGTATTCCACCTTAGCAGGAAATGACCCCGGCTAAAGTCGCCGGGGTCATTCTCACAGTCGACGTTGCGGACGCTCGATTGCGTATCGATGCGTCCTCCGGGGAATCAGCGTCCCCGCAGTCGTGGATCCAACACGTCTCGGAGCGCGTCTCCAAACACATTGAATCCGAACACCGCCATGCTGAGAGCAAGGCCGGGGAACACAATGATGTGTGGAGCAAGCTCAGCAAAGTCCAGTGCGCTGGCGTTGAGCATGCCGCCCCAGGACGGATGTGGTTCCGGAACCCCCAGACCGAGGAAGCTCAGAGATGCCTCAGTCGTGATTGCAGAGCCCAACCGGCCCGTCACAACGATGATCCACGGAGCCATCGAGTTCGGCATAACATACCGGAAGATGAGCCGCAGATGGCTGGCTCCGATGGTTCGGCCGGCAAGCACATAGTCCGTCTTCGTAACGGATAGTGCTTGCCCGCGTACGACGCGAATCATGGCGGGAAGTGCGGGAATTGAGATTGCGATGATCGTGACCTCAATGCTGAAGGTCTGAAGGATGGCGACAATGGCCATCGCAAGAATCAGGCCCGGGAATGCCTGGAGAACGTCAACGAGGCGCTGCCCCAGCAGGTCAACCCAGCCGCCGAAGTACGCGCTTGTGATTCCAAGGATGCCGGCAATGGTTCCGGCTCCCATCGCAACTGCGAAGCCGACGTACAGGGAAATCTGGGCCCCGTAGATAATCCGGGTAAACAGATCGCGTCCGTATCGATCGCCGCCCAGCCAGTGTTCGGCGTTCGGCGGAACCAGCTGTGCCGAAATCTGCGAGGCGTATTTGTAGTCGATAAAGCCGTCGTAGCCGGACGCGGCAGATGTCGCAATCTGCCAAAGTGGAGCAGTTGCCGCCATAAGGATTAGTGTGACGACTAACCCCAGTCCGACTAATCCGAGCGGTCGCTTTCTCCACAACAGCCAGTTCCGCTGTAGGATGTTTCGCCGTCGCCGTTGCCCGATAATCTCTGCAACCGCTTCAGTCTGTGCCGCCATCTTTCTTGCTCCCCTTGATGCCGTCTACTCGTTTTTCAGCCTGAACGTGGCTGCTGCTCTTCTCACAAACCTGCCTGTCGGCCTAGTACCGGATCCTTGGATCCAGCCAACCGTACAGCAGGTCCACGCCCAGATTCGCAGCGACGACGGCAAAGCCGGTGAGCGTCACGACGAGCTGAACGACCGGGAAATCTCTCTGGTTGATGGAGTCCACCATCATCCGGCCGATGCCCGGCAGGCCGAAGACCTGCTCCGTGACAACGAGGCCGGTCACGGTAATCGGCAGGAAGATGCCAATCAGGGTAAGTACAGGGATCAGGGCATTCCGCATGGCGTGGCGCACGATAATCACGCGTTCCTTGAGGCCCTTGGCGCGTGCCGTGCGGATGTAATCCTCACGCATGACCTCAAGCATCGTTGCTCGCATCATGCGCAGTGGAACACCCATCAGGAACCCGAGGCCAATAATCAGTGCGGGCCAGATCAATTGCGCCAGATTAGCAATCGGGTCCTCCCAGATCGGGATGTATCCCTGCCTGGGAATCCAGTCAAACATTCGGACAAAGATGAGAATCAGCATCATGCCGCTCCAGAACGTCGGGACGGAGATGCCGAGAATCGCGATGCCGCGAATGAGGTAGTCGAAGAATGTGTCCTGCTTGAGTGCAGCGATGACACCGCCGGTGATCCCCAGGATGCTGCCAATGATGAGGCCCATCAGGCCTACCTGCAGGCTAAGGGGAGCCTTCCGTGCAATCAGCCGATCCATATCGGCGTTGTAGAAGAAGGACTTGCCAAAGTCGAGAGTGAACAGTCCATAAATCCAGCCCAAATACTGCTCATAGAGCGGTTTGTTCAGGCCTAGTTCAGTGCGAATTCGCTCAAGCGCTTCGGGATCGATGCCGCCGCCGCCCTCGCCACCGCCAAGCATCATGATGGCAACGTCGCCCGGCGCGATGCGCATGATCAGAAAGACCACGATTGTCACGCCAAGAATCGTTGGCACAGCCAACAATATGCGGCGTACTACATATGCCCACATCTGCTTTCGCCCCTCCCCGTAGGCTACAAGCCAGCCTGCGTCATCGGCACTCAGTCCGCCGCTAGCGCCGCGACCTGGTGCCCGTGTTTCGCACCATGCTATGGATGCCCCCTACTCGTGTCAAGCATTTGATTGCCTGCGTCACAGTATTTAAGGAGGCGGCCCCGGAGGTAATCGCCTTCGGGTCTACCTTTCTTTCGTCCGAAACATCCTCATGCTCTAGTAGCGTATGCGTGGATCAAGCCATCCGTACAACATGTCCACGCCAAGGTTGGCCATAACGACCGCAAAGCCGGTTAGCGTCACAACGAGTTGAACAACCGGATAGTCCCTCTGATTGATTGCGTCCACCATCATTCGGCCTATCCCGGGTAGGCCGAATACCTGCTCCGTCACCACGAGTCCTGTCACTGTGATCGGCAAGAATATCCCGATCAGCGTTAGCACGGGAATCAGAGCATTGCGCATTGCATGACGGACGATGATGACGCGTTCCTTGAGACCCTTGGATCTTGCCGTGCGCACATAGTCCTCTCGCATAACCTCCAGCATGGTTGCCCGCATCATGCGGAGCGGCACTCCCATGAGGAAACCGAGGCCGATTATCAGAGCAGGCCACATCAGCTGTGCCAGGTTGGCGATCGGGTCTTCCCAGATGGGGATGTAGCCCTGCCGCGGAATCCAGTCAAACATCCGCACAAAGATCAGGATGAGCATCATCCCGCTCCAGAATGTCGGAACCGAGATGCCGAGGATCGCTGTGCCGCGAATAAAGTAGTCGGTAAACGTGTCCTGCTTGAGAGCCGCGATGACTCCGCCTGCGATGCCCAGGAAGCTGCCGAAGACCAGCCCCATCAGCCCAACTTGCAGGCTTAGCGGGGCCTTGCGCGCAAGCAGCGTGGACATCTCAGCGTTGTAGAAGAAGGACCGGCCAAAGTCCAGCGTCAGGATGCCAAACAGCCATTCAAAGTACTGGACATAGAGTGGCCTGTTCAGCCCGAGCTCCTCTCGGACACGGTCAAGGGCAGCCGGGTCTAAAGAGCAGTCATTGCCCGTTCCACAAATTATCATTAGCGCCAAGTCGCCCGGCGCAACCCGCATGATAAGAAAGACAACGACAGTTACGCCCAGGAGTGTCGGTAATGCCAGCAACAGCCGGCGCACTATGTATGCCCACATCGGTTTCGCCCTCCCCGTGCGATTAACCCTCCGTGCTCGCCTATCTCGGAACGGTTTCGTCCCTTACCGCGCCGGATATTCAGGCCAGTCTAACCATCGGATTACAAGGGTCAAGGAGCACGCTGCCGAATGTGCGGTTCTGTACGAATCGACGCGGTAAAATAGCATCAAGGACTGTCAAGAGCCAGAGCAATTTGACGCGGAAACCGACGATGTTTCTACGGTTTCGCGCAGAAGAGAGACCGGGCGACCCAAGGGCAGTCGCTAATGTTCGGGTTGCTCGCCTTTAATTCGTCGGCTTGTTCTCGTTTAGAAAATCGAGAAGTGTCCGATTGTATTCTTCGTGGCGCTCGAACGGTGTGCCGTGCCGGGTGGGAAACACCTCGACTCCAGCTGTCGTGCCTGTCATGGCCTCCGCTAACGCCTGCGCAGCCTCCGGCCCGGTGTACTGATCCCCTGCCCCAACGATGATCAACGTGGGGGACGTGATGTTAGCGACGTCCACGCCGGATGGGCCGCCCATGCCTGCCATGACACGGACATATTTCTCCGGGTCGTTTGCGGTTGTCACCGCGTAATGCGCCTCAACAGTCTCAGGGCGCGCGACCAGAAACTCAGGCGTATACACCTGTTCGCGCCAGCCTTCGAACACAAAGTCCATCCCACCTGCGCGAATACCGGCCATTCGCTCCTCTCGCATTGCCTGCGCGGCGCGAGCTTCCTCCTCATTCGCCGGTGGAGGAGGATCGAGCCTCCCGCCGTTGGATATCACGGCGCCCCACACCCGATTCGGGTGCGTCGCGGCAAAGTTGCGCACAATTCCGCCGCCCATCGAATAGCCGATAAGCGCTGTGCGCTCGATGCCCAAACCGTCCAGCAAGGCCGCAAGATCATCGACGAACGTCTTCTGGCTCAGGGAATCGTCCTCCGGGGTCTCAGTGTCCCCGTGTCCGCGCACGTCGTAGGTCAGGACGCGGAACGACTCCGCCAGCGCTGGAACCTGTAGCCACCAACCGTTGCGGTTGTCTCCGGAACCGTGGACAAGCGTCACCCACGGCGCGCCTTCGGGGCCTGTCGTCTCATAACACTGTTCAATTCCGTTTGCCGTGATCATCTTTGCCGCCATATTCCCCCCCAAATCCCCTGTCATGCGCCTTGCGCTCTTACTCGGCCACGCTCGGATTGTAGCGCGAGCGACCCGTGACACGCCGCACTACAATAGCAATTGAGCCCGGAACGGTGGCAGGGCACTAGCAAGTTGGGAGTGACGTGATGGCTATTGAATTCAACCTGGAAGTCCAATTCAATGCGCCACCGCAGAGAGTCTTTGAGGCTCTGACGAGCGTCAACTCATTCATTGATTGGATGCCAAACCTCAAGGGCATAGAAATCCTGTCAGAGGGCGACATTGGGGAGGGTACGGTCTATGAGGAGACCCGCCGCATGTTCTTCCGCGACGCTACGGAGCGCTTTCGGATTAGCAAATATGAGCCGCCCGACACGCTTGAATTGACCGTCGACGGGTCGGAGGGCAGCAGTGGCAGCGGCCAGTACACGTTCTTCTACCGCCTAGAGGAAAACGAAGATGACAGTGGTACCAGCATGTCCATGCGGGGCGAAATCACAGGGCTCAACAAGGTCATGGAGTTCATGGGGCGGCTGGGCTTGCGATTCATGGTGCGCGCCATCCGCAAGGACTACCGCGCACTTGCCGACCACCTGGCCGCTCAGTCCAGCGAATGACGTACTTCAATACAAGTGGGCGTAACCGCCTCTACGGGGATTTAGCTTATCTCTGGCCGCTGATGAGCCCGCCGGAAGAGTACGCCGACGAATCCCCACACTGGCGCAACCAGATTCTGACACGCCTCCACAAGCGCCCCATACGCGCTTTGGAACTCGGCACCGGCGGCGGACATTTTCTATCGCACCTCACGGACATCGTGGACGCAACGGCCGTCGACCTCTCGGAGTCGATGCTGGAAAACGCGCGGCAACTCAACCCCGGTGTGGAGCATATCCCGGGCGACATGCGACATATTCGGCTTGAACGCACCTTTGATGTCGTCCTCATCCACGACGCCATCGCCTATATGACGTCAGAAGCTGATTTGACGGCAACGTTTGCCACGGCGCGGGCGCATCTTGAGCCCGGCGGTGTATTCATCACGATGCCGGACCACTACATCGACCGCCCCGTCTGGCCGTACATCAACCATCGCACTCACACGCGTGATGACCGCGAACTTACCTATATCGAATACTCATCGCCGGACATCGAGAACCCGTCCCTGCTGCAGTCGTCGTTTCTGTTCGTCATCACGGAGAACGGCGGACGGCGCATGGAACTTGATCACCACACGACCGGACTATTTCCAGTTGATACGTGGCAGCGCCTGATCGAAGAGGCCGGTTTCAGCGTTGAGCGCCTGGACTATCCTGTCGCGGACGGGCCTATCAGCCAATACCTCTGGGTAGCAACGGCGGTTTAGGGGAAGAGGGCGAATTCTTCCAGGCCCTCGGTTTCCGGCGCGCCAAACATGAGGTTCATGTTCTGGATCGCCTGCCCCGCCGCTCCCTTAACAAGGTTGTCGAGCGCTGTAACGACGATGATCCGCCCCGTCCGCTGATCGATCACCGGGTACACCTGCGTGAAATTGCTGCCTGCCGTCTGCTTGGTCTGCGGCGGCGTCTTTGTCACACGCACGAACGGCTCGCTGGCGTAGTAGTCCTCATACAAATCGCGCAACCGCTTTGCGCCATCCGGCGACGCGGGGAGCCGGTTGTCCGATGGGGTCAAGTAAATCGTGCTCAGGATGCCGCGGGTCATCGGGATCAGATGTGGCGTGAACGTCACGGCCCACTTCTGCGACGGATCCATGTCATGAAGTTCCTGCGTGATCTCCGGCAGATGCCGGTGGCCCGACAGCCCGTAGGCGGACACGTTCTCATTCGCCTCGGAGAAATGGACGGTCTGGCTGAGCGAGCGGCCCGCGCCGGACACGCCCGACTTGGAATCCACAATAACGGTCGGCTCAATTAGCTTCTCCCTAACGAGAGGAGCCAGGCCAAGCAGCGCGCCCGTTGGATAGCATCCAGGGTTCGCGATGAGCCGCGCCTCCTTGATTGCATCCCGGTGCAGCTCCGGCAGGCCGTAGACAGCCTCCTCAAGGAAGGACGGTGCAGGGTGCGGTTGATACCAAGCCTCGTACTCCTCGACGTTGTGAAGCCGGAAATCGGCGGCGATGTCCACAACGCGGGCGTTCTTGCCGAGCATGGCCACACAGGCCTCCGCCGACGCCTTATGTGGCAACGCGGAGAACGCGACATCAACGCCATCGAGCTCATCCTGCTCGACGATGGGCAATCCCATCCTGTCCAGGTGAGGCAAGTACTCATCGAGCTGCTCACCGGCGGCGGACCGGCCCGTTACGGCCGCGAGTTCAACCTCGGAATGGCTACGCAGGATCCGCACAAGCTCCATCCCCGCATACCCCGTCACATTGATGATCCCGGCCTTGATGGTCATGGTATGTGTTCCTCTGACTCCAACTTGCATTGCTATCTGGCGTTATAGATGAACACCCATTTTAGCAGGATGGAAAAGAATCACATCGAGCAGAAAAGACATCCCATGTATGAGTGTTTGACATCAGAGTCCGCCCTACCCTTTCTCCGTACTGCTCGGACATATCTCCGAGAGGACGCAGTCCGGACAGTTGGGCCGGCGGGCATGACACACGCGCCGGCCGTGTTCGATTAAGTCCACGTGGAACTGGTAGACCTGTGACTCATCAAGATAAGACTCCAGTTGGTAATGCGCCTTGTCCGCGTTCATTTTCTTGGGGATTAGTCCGAGTCGGCCTGACACGCGGTGGACATGGGTATCGACAGGCAGCGCGGGGCGGCCGAGGCTGAACAGAAGCACGCACGCCGCCGTCTTTTCTCCAACCCCGGGCAGGCTCAGCAACCACTTTCGCGCCTCATCGAACGGCATATCAGCCAGAAAGTCGATGCTGAACTCACCGCGCTGGCGATGGATCTCGTTCAGGATGGCCTGGATGCGCGGAGCCTTGATCTTCGATAGTCCTCCCCCCTTGATAACTTCTTGCACAACCTCGGTGGGTGCATCGACGACGTCTTGCCATGTGGGAAAGGCGGCTCGCAGGTCCGCGAATGTGCGGTCGGTGTTTAGGTCGGACGTATGCTGCGAGAGAACGGTGTAGATCAACTCGTCCATCGGCTCGGCCCGCTTGAACCAGGGACGCTCGCCGTTTTGCTCCAACAGCAGCCGAGATACGTCCTGAGCGCGTTGGGCGCGGACTGTCGGGCGGCGGCGTTTCGTGGTCATCGCGTGCTAGACTCTCCCTATGGATTTCCCATCAATTCTAGGCATAAGAGCGATTAGTTCACCGGCAACCCTCCCCCAGCAGCGACGCATGATGGTCATTGCCCATGCGTGACGAGATGACGCAGGCCCTCAGCGGCCACAACGCCGACTACATCGAGCTGCGACTGGAGGAGTTGGACACCAACCATATCTCCATGCGGGGACATGAGATTGACGACATCGGCGGCTCAACAAGCAGGGGCGGCGCGGCGCGGGCATATGTGAACGGCGCATGGGGATTTGTGACGTTCACGCAGGCTGACAACCTCCGTGAGCGCGTGGCGACGGCCGTTCGGCAAGCGCACCTTGCCTCCGGCGAGGGTGGAGAGCTAGTGCGCGGCGAGCCGGTCATCGCAGAGCCGCCACCTGTTTTGGACAACGATCCATTTCTCGTTCCCCTCGACCGCAAGGTCAACCTCTTGCAGGAATACGTTGAGGCCATGTGGGCCGTGCCAAATATCCAGAGCACGTCAATTGGCTCCGGCGACCGACGTCGGGTAACCCATTTCGCCAATTCGGAGGGATCGTACATCCGGCAGGAGCGAGTGGACGTGACATTCCGCGCACGCGCCATGGCCCGCCGTGACGGCGACGTGCAGCAGTACGGAGTCAGCGTCGGCAGCCTCGGCGACTACAACATTCTCGAGGGTCGCCACGACGAAATGCGGGAGATCGCCGACAAGGCGGTCGCCCTGCTTGACGCCCCTCAAGTTGAGGGACGCGAATACACGGTCATCTGCGACCCGATTCTCGGCGGAGTGTTTGCGCACGAGGCGTTCGGCCACCTGTCAGAGTCGGATTTCGTCTATGAGAACGATCAGATGAAGGAAATCATGGTGTTGGGGCGGCGATTCGGCGGCCAGCACCTGAACATCGTTGACGGCGCGTCGGTGCCCGGCCTCCGCGGCTCCTTTGACTACGACGACGAGGGCATCGCAGCCCGCAAATCGGACCTCATCCGCGAGGGCGTGCTGGTCGGACGGCTGCACTCGCGGGAGACAGCGGGCAAGATGGGCGAGGGCGTGACAGGCAACGCCCGAGCCATGGACTATCGGTTCGCGCCCATCGTGCGCATGACCAACACGTTCATAGAACCGGGAACGGCCACGGCCGAGGAGCTGATCTCTGAGGTCAAGGACGGCGTCTACTGCAAGAATTGGTACGGCGGCATGACCTCTATGGAGATGTTCACTTTCTCCGCCGGCGAGGCGTACCGCATCCGCAACGGGCGCATTGAAGAACTGCTGCGGCCCGTCGTATTGTCCGGCAACGTCTTCACCACGCTTGAGAATCTCGATGCGGTCGCGAATGATCTCGACATGAACCAGGGTGGTGGTTGTGGCAAGGGCGGTCAATCACCCCTGCCCGTCTCCAACGGCAGCCCGCACATCCGAATACAGAACTGCCTCGTCGGAGGCGCGTAGGCCATGACGCAGAGGCCGACCGACGCAGATCTCGCGCTGCTGGACCGGACGCTCGCCTACGCTCGTGGCAAGACAACTGCCGCCGAGGTGTTCGTTAGCGAGGCTGAATCGACACCCGTTAGTTTCGAGGCTGAAAAACTCAAGGAAATCTCCACGCGCCAGACGTGGGGGCTCGGCATCCGCGTCTTTGTGGACGGGCGGATGGGCGTTTCATCCACAAACCACCCGGACAAAATGGAAGAGTTGGTTGACCGTGCCATTGAGCTCGCTCGCTATGGCCCCGAATCGGAACTGACCCTGCCCGACCCCTCCCCGGGCACCCCCTCCATCGAAACGTATGACCCCGCCATTGAGGAGGTCACGACCGAGGCCATGGTGGAAGCGGGGCGAAGGTTGCTCGATGAGGCCAAACCGCTGGAGCCGGAGGCGCTGTATGGTGCGAACCTTACCTACAGCACAAGCAGTTTCGCATTCCTCAATTCCAACGGCGTCAACTTCGGCCATCGCAAGAGCGGATTCGGACTGTTCGTCTCCGGCACGTTGATTCGCGGAACAGACATGTTCTTTATCGGTGAGGGCGATCGCGGATGCAGCCCGGATTGGGACATGCAGCGCCACATTGACGGCATGAGGCAGCAGATCGAGTGGGGCAAGGATATTGCGCCCACCCCCGCAGGACACATGCCCGTCCTCTTCATGCCGCGCGCAGTCTCATCCGTCCTTCTAGGCCCGTTCCTCTCCGGCATCAACGGCAAGACGGTACTGCAGGGATCGTCACCACTTGAGGGCCGGATCGGCGAGCAAGTCTTTGATAAGCAGCTGTCCATCGTCGATGACCCCACCCTCCCGCTCAAACCACCGTCACGCTCGTACGACGATGAGGGCGTGCCAAGCCGCAAGCAGTTCCTTGTTCAGGACGGCGTGCTCCGCACCATCCTGTACGAGTTGCAGTCCGCATCCAAGGCGGGCGTAGAGCCGACGGGCAGCGCCTCGCGGGGACTTGGCGCGATGCCCGGCGCAGGCACAACCTATCTCACAATCGAACCCGGTGATGCTTCGTTCGATGACATGCTCCACACGATGGGCGACGGCGTCATCGTCGAACGGCTCATCGGAATGGGACAGGGCAACGTCCTGGGCGGCGACGCCGGCGGGAACATCCTGCTCGGCTACCGTGTGCAGGGCGGCGAAGTCATTGGCCGCGTCAAGGACACCATGCTCCACTGCAACATCTACGACATCCTCAAGGACATCATGGCCATTGGGGCTGAATCGACGGAGTTGGGTGGGTCGCTTGCCACCCCTGCAATTCTCTGCAGCGGCGTTTCTATCGCCCCCAAGTCAGACTCCGAGTAACACAGCGGAGCCGATACGATGCAGTCGGATGGTGTCGAGAGCGTTATCAACGCTATACGACAGGATCCCGGCGGCGTAACCGCCGCCGCCCTCGCCGAGCTCTCCGACCCCAACCACGACGAATTGGGCCGGGTGATCGACACTTTGCGTGACATCGATTTTGAATACCGGCGTTCCATCGTTAGTCAGCTGGTGGAACTCGGGGAAGAAAACGTCGACTACACATTTGACCGCATATTCATGACCCTGATGGAGGACGAGGATGAGGAGGTCCGGGAAGCAGCAATCCTGGGGCTATGGGAAAGTGAGAATCGTGCTCTGATTGAGCCGCTTTTTGAGCGGCTCTTGATTGACGGCGAAGAGCGTGTGCGGGCCGTTGCCGCCCAATCGCTTGGCCGCTTCGCCGTCCTGGCAGAACTTGGCGACCTCCTGGAGCGGGATGCCAGTTACGTCCGGGAAGGCCTGCTTGACGTGATTCGCAACGAGCAGGAACCGTCATTCGAGGTGCGCCGCCGCGTGATTGAGGCAGTCTCCGCCTTCACAACCGAGGAGGTCCGGGAACTCATTCTCGAAACCTACGACAGCGCCAGTGAAACCCTCCGCGCCTCCGCCCTCTATGCCATGGGACAGAACGCGGACACGTCCTGGCTGACGTACGTTCGCGAGGAAATGGAAAGCGACTCCGAGGAGGTGCGGTTTGAGGCCGCCGGCGCAGCCGGCCGCATCGGCGATGAGCGCCTAATTCCGGCCCTCGCCCGCATGGGCATGGAGGATAACACGGAGATCCAGGGCGCCGTCGTCACGGCCTTGAGCGCCATCGGCGGTCCCGCGGCGCAGCGTGTGTTACGCCGCTTCCTCCAACATTCGGATGAGAATTTTCGAGAACTGGCACTCGACGCATTGGAGAGTATGCAGAGCTTCGACACCAATGCAGAGATCCTTAGAAAGTCCGCCGGCAGCGCGGCGGACGCCGTTTCCCCGCTCAGTGACGACTCAGAAGATGATGTCTTCGAGAACTTTGATGATGATCTCGGCATCAATGAGGAACTTGACGATGACGAATTCGATGATGACTGGTAGGCCCAATGCCTGGTGAGACTCAGGTTGGCCATAAACGGGTGCAATACGATGTCTCCGCAGGGGGCGTGGTCGTTCGATGCACACAGGACGCGCGGCTTGAGGTCGTCATTTGTCGCCGTGTTTCCACCGGCCTTTGGGCACTGCCGAAGGGCACGCCGGAGCCCGGCGAGACGAGGGAACAGACGGCGTTGCGAGAGGTTTGTGAGGAGACCGGGCTGAGCGTCGCCATCATTACAGAACTCGGCAGCGTCCGTTACACCTTCACAGTGGATGGGGTGCTCCATGACAAACAGGTCTACCATTACCTAATGGAGCCAGTCGGCGGCAGTCTTGACGACCACGACGGCGAGTTTGACAGCGTTGAATGGCTGCCGCTTGAACCCGCCACTCTGGGCAGGATGACGTACGATACGGATGTGGAAACTCTTAACAGGGCCCTTCGAGCGCTGGCCACGAGCCCGGACGGAATCGATGGCCCCAAGAACTAAGCCGCTCATCGTCACCGGAGAGCGAGTCGGCCTGAGAGACAAGGCCGAGATGGACGCGTGGAACGATTACCTGTGGCGCTCAGACGATGAACTGGCTGAGCTGGACGCCACTTACCCACTCAAGATGACCTATGAGCAGTACGCTCCCATTCACAAGGACGACCTCAACTACATATCCAAGCGCAGTCACCGCTTTGCCATAGTCGAATTGTCTGAGGGCAGGCATATCGGCAACTGCATGTACTACGACCTTGACCGGCGTGCCAAAGAGGCTGAACTCGGCATCATGATTGGCGACCGCGCCTTCTGGAACGGTGGGTACGGTACGGATGCCGTCAAGCTTCTGACAGGCTGGATGTTCAACCAATTGGAGCTAAACCGCGTCTACCTAAAAACGCTGGACTGGAACGTCCGCGCCCAGCGAGCATTCGGGAAGGCCGGCTTCACGCAGACCGGCTTTCGTGAACAGGGCCGCTATCGCTTCATGCTCATGGACATCAAGCGAGACACCTGGGAACAGACGCAGCCGGACTCAGCCGAAACGGCCTAATCCAGGACTGCCGTCGCTTCCACTTCTATCAGGTAGTCCGGGTGGGCAAGGCCGCTGATGAACAGCAGCGTGCTCGCCGGAGGATTATTGGGAATGTGGCGCTGGCGCGCTGCCCGATAGCCTTCGATGTCCTCTCTCCGCGTTAGAAACGTGGTGACCTTGACCACATTCGTCCACGTCGCGCCGACAGATGCAAGAGCCACTTCCAGATTGCTGAACACTTGCTCTGCCTGCTCTTCAATACTGCCGACACCGACAATCTCACCGGCGGCATTCTGAGATGTCTGGCCGGCAATGTGGATGAAATTCCCTACCTTCACTACCTGCGTGTAGGCCGCCGGCTTGCTCAGTCCGTCCGGTTGAATTCGCTCAATCGCCATGATGTTGCCTCTCTCCCTCGATTAATCCTGCGTCATCCTAAGGCAGCGGCGACTGATTCCCCAAACTCACGCGCTTGCCATTTCCGCACAACGGATGCCCCTTCTCTCGTCTCATCATTAAGCATCGACGGATCACGCGCCAGCCGTTCCAGGCTCTGCATCGGCCAGATCAGGGCCGGATCGAGATCCAATTCCTCACCTTGTTCATTTCGCCATGCCTTGAGGTCACGCAGTTGGTCGATCTGCTCACGGGTAGGTCTGCCTTCCAGACCATTGGAGTTGGAGCTTCCGTTTCGCGGTCGGGTGACGGGTTCGGCAGCAAGCCCGCGTTCCCGTGCTCGTTGCAGTCGCCTGCCATACCGTCGCAGTGAGCTCGCCGGGATACCCTCAATCTCGCCAAGATCATCACGTCCTGCGGCTGCAATTGCAGTCAGGACCGCATCGCTCATGATCTTGAACGGCGGCACATCGCGCCGCATACCCTCGTTGTAACGAAAGACGTATAGCTCGCGGAGCACGGCCAATTCCTGCGGCCCCAATGCCCGGCTTCCCTTGGCATTCAGGAAAGCGATTTCAGGCGGGTCAGGCGCGCGATACCGAATGTCCTCCAGCCGTCGAAACTCCTCTTCAACCCATTCAGCGCGTCCCAAATCTTCAAGCCGCCGCACCAGTTCATCACGCAAATCCTGCAGGTGCAGCACATCATCAACGGCATACTGGAGCGCCTCATCGGGGAGTGGCCGCACCGTCCAGTCCGCACGCTGGAGGCTCTTGGATTTCACGATTGTGACGCCGAGCGCGTCCAGCAGGACCGAGTCCAGCCCCACCCGCCGCATGCCACAGAACTGCGCAGCGATGCTCGTATCAAAGATGTTAGCAACCCGGAACGACCACTCCTTGTCCAGGACGCGGATGTCATTCGATGCCGCGTGGATGACCTTCTCGACGTTGGGATTGGCCATCAATTCGCCCAGCGGCGCAACGTCATGCTCCGTCATTTCCAGCGGATCAACGACCCATGCTCTCTTCCCTGCGGCTATCTGCACCAAGCAAACCCGGTCAGGAAAGCGATGAAAGCTGTTTGATTCCGTATCAATAACGATGCACTCTTCGAGGGACAGCCGCTCGACGAGCCCGGCAAGAGCGTCGGCGTCCGTGATCATCTCGACTCGCGCAGGGCGGTTGCTCCAGGTCAGTTCAGTTTCTCCAATCCCGCAAGTCCGGCCAGCAGTCGCTTGACGCCCTGCCCCTTGAATGCGACCGTCACCTCAAAATCATCTCGAGTCGGCGTCTCCAGACACGCCACCACGACACCCTGTCCGAACCGCGCATGGCCTACGTGGTCGCCGGGTCTGAACGGCGCGGGGGCCTTGGGTACATCCAGTTGCGGCTCCGGCATCGGCTCCCGTGGGCCGGAGAATCCGAACGGCGACGGCATCCGCCGTTTGACCAGGTTATCAGGCAGGTCCTGGAGGAAGCGTGACGCCTTGCGCGAGCCATAATGTCCACGTGTGTTGCGCCGCAGCGCGTACGTCATATAGAGCCGCTCCATCGCTCGCGTCATGCCCACGTAGCACAGGCGGCGCTCCTCCTCCATCTCCGCCGGATCTCCCGACTCGATGGATCGAATATGTGGCAAGAGTTCGTCTTCACAGCCCACGATGAACGCAACGGGAAACTCCAGCCCCTTGGCCTGATGCAAAGTGATGAGGGTCACGGCATCCAGCCGCTCCGAGCCTTCATCGCGTAGCGCAGCATCAAGGTCAGTGGACAGCGCCACCTGGTCCAGAAAGGCTGCGAAAGCGTCTCCGGCCTCTAAAGCCTGGTATTGTGCCGCCACATTGCGCAGTTCTTCGACGTTGTCGAGCCGATCTTCCGCGTTCTCATCCGCCTCAAGGAAATCCCTGTATCCAGTCTTGCTCAGAACCTGGTCGAAGAACTCAAGAACATCCTCGCCCTGCAACGCCTCAAGAAGTTCCGTCATCATCTGCACAAACGCTCTCACGGAGCCCAGCGACTGCGTTGGCAGATTCAGGGCGTTCGCTTCTTGCCCATCCGCCGCGACCTGCATGGCCGCGTAGAGCGGCACATTGTTGGCTTCCGCCCATTGCTGCAGCAGGTCCAGCGATCGCCGGCCGATCCCGCGCGTTGGAACATTGACTATACGCAGCAAGCTGATGTCATCAAAAGGATTCCGCAGAACCCGTAAGTAGGCGACAACGTCCCTGATCTCACGCCGTTCCCAGAAACGCAGACCCCCGATGATGCGGTAACGGATTCCCGCTCGGTTGAACGCATCCTCAAATGCGCGGGATTGGGCGTTCGTGCGGTACATGATCGCGCAGTCGCCGTATCGTGTTTTCTCCTCCCCAACGAGCCGTTCAATCTCCTCCGCGACGTAGAGCGCCTCGTATTCCTCGTCGTCAGTCGGCTCAATCGTAACCGGCCTGCCGCTCCCTTTCTCTGCCGTCAGCTCAATCTCTTTGCGATCCTTGTTTGCCTTCACGAGCGCGTGAGCGGCATCGACAATCGTGGAAGTCGAGCGGTAATTCCGGCCGAGCGAAATTGTTTGTGTCTTCGGGAAATCGCGTTCGAATCGCAGGATGTTCTCGATGTCCGCATGCCTCCATGCATAGATGGACTGGTCCGGGTCGCCGACCACGCAGAGATTGGGATTCTTACCGGCAACCTGGCTCGTCAATTCATATTGCGCGCGATTCGTGTCTTGCCACTCGTCAACAACAATGTGCTCATAGCGGCCCTGGTACTTGGCTAGGATTTCGGGCTTTGAACGGAATAGCAGCACAGGCTTGATCAGCAGGTCATCGAAATCGACCGCGTGGGCGGCTTTCAACAACTGCTCATAGCGGTCATAACAGGAGGTGACAATCTTCTCGTAACGGTTGCCTGCTTGCGCCGCATAGTCGCCGACAGTGAGCATCAAGTTCTTCGCGCCACTGATCGCATTCTGGATGGCCTGGGGACGATAGGTGTGAGTATCAAGACCCTCCGTCTCAATGGCGCGCTTTACGAGACTAAGCTGGTCATCTTGATCGTATATAACGAAATCGTTTTCCACGCCGATGTGCTCGCCGTCTCTGCGGAGGATACCCGCGCCGAATGCGTGGAACGTCCCCATCGTCAACTGATTAGAGCGGTCACCGATGAGTCCTTCAACGCGGGAGCGCATTTCACGGGCCGCCCTGTTTGTGAACGTGACGGCAAGGATGCGCCGCGGATTTACGCCGAGCGTACGCACGAGATAGGCGATGCGATGGGTGATGACGCGCGTCTTGCCGGAGCCCGGCCCGGCGATGATCAGAACAGGGCCGTCGACAGCCTCAACGGCCTCACGTTGTTCTTTGTTTAGGTTTTCGAGAATATCGCGCGCTGCTGCGGTAGTCATAGGAGAAACCAATCTTCACTAAGCATACCAGCGGCGCGCGCCTATAGGCGGGTCCAAAACGACCCGGGGGCGGCTCTCTGGCCGCCCCCGGTTTCTTCTCAATTGCCGCAGGTTGGGCTACGACTGCTTGGCCAACTCCAAAGCGCGTTCCATCATCTCCGGCGGCGGAGCAAACATCGCGAACGGGTTTGGCATGACGCCCAAAGGCACTTCAATCAGCGCCGGGGCCTCGGCCTTGAGGGCCTCCTCAACCTGCGTCGTCAGCTCCTCCGGCGTCTCCGCTCGCCTGCCTTGCGCGCCAAAGGCCTCTGCGTACTTCACAAAGTCCGGGTTATGCAGATCGGACGCGATGAGTCGATGATCGAACTGCGTATCCTGGATGCGCCGCACGTTGCCAAAAGCGCCGTCGTTGAACACAACCGTGACCAGGTTGATGCCGTAACGGACGGCAGTGGAAAGCTCCTGCGCACCGTACATGAATCCGCCATCTCCGGAGATTGCCACGACCGGCCTGTCAGGATTCCCAACCTTGACGCCGAGCGCAGTGTTGAAGCCGTATCCGAGCGTGCCCTGGTAGCCTGCCCCGATGTAGCTTCGCGGGGAGTACACCGGGAAGCCCTGGTTGGAGAAGTAACCGACCTGCGTAACTTCCGTGACGAAGATACCGTCCTCCGGCAGCGCCTTGCGGATCGCGCCGGCATATTCGGAGACTGGCGACATCGCGGCCAGCTTTTCCTGCACCGTGGCACGCGCGGCAGCAATCTCATCGTCGCGGGATTCGCGCGTTTTCTTGTGTCGGGGCACCCGGCGAACGAGGTCGGCGAGTGAACCCTTGGCGTCTGCGACGATACCGATGTCAGGCTTGGAGTTTCGGCTTAGCTCTGTGTCGTCGATATCGATGTGGATGACCGTCTGACCTTCATCCGTTGGATACGGGTTTGGGCCGGGCATGACGAACCTGGTTCCAACCGCAAGAATGACGTCTGCGTTGGGAAGCAAATCATAGGCAGCGATGGACGGCAGGGCGAGCGGGTGACGATCCGACAGTGCACCGCGTCCGTTCTGTGAAACGATTACAGGCGCGCCCAGCATCTCCGCCAGCTCCTGTAGTTCAGCAGACGCCTCGCTGGTGATAATCCCGCCGCCCACGAAGATGAGCGGGCGTTCAGAATTGCCCAGCGCGTGGGCCGCTTTCTCCAACTGGTCCGGATCGCCCTGTTTGGTGCTCGGCATTCCGGGCTCATAGAATTCAACGTCCGCAGGTGTCATGAGGACATCCATTGGCACCTCGATCTCGACCGGGCGAGGGCGGCCGGAGTTCAACTGGTAAAAAGCTTCCCTGACGAGCCCGGGCACGTCGGAGGTATTCATGGCGCGTCCCGCCCACTTGGTGACGGCGCCGATTGCCTCAAGTTGGTTCTTAATCTCATGCAGCGCGCCGCGTTCCTTGCCAATGTGATGTGTGGGAACCTGCCCGGAGATGCAGAGGACACGGGAATTGGTGGCATACGCCGTCGAAAGGCCTGCGCCCGCATTGAGCAATCCGGGGCCGGGCACCACAAGGCATACTCCAACCTTGCCGGTGGAGCGGGCATAGCCGTCCGCCATATAAGACGTGCCCTGCTCATGGCGCGTGTGGACCACGCGTATCGAGTCCCGTTCCTCATAGAGAGCGTCAAAAGCCCAGTCAAGCTGCACGCCGGGCAGTCCGAAGACCACCTCAACACCCTCGCGCTTAAGCGCCTGCACAAGTGCCTGTCCTCCGGTTAGAGTCGGCATGATCCACCTACCTCCCGTGCGCCTGTCGGCGGCTTTCTTCCCTAGTCAACAAATACATGCCCTGACAGGGCATTCCATAATCGTGAGTGCATTATGACGCACTTGGCGTGATGCCGTGCATCCATTTAGGGAACGAGGAGCGGGTGTTCCTCAGTCACGATCCACGTCTCCGCCGCCAGCGCATCTCGCAGCGGCTTTGGCAACGAGAAGATGTGGCGATGCGTGATTCCGTCGTAATAGCCAAGGTTCACAGTGATGCGATCTGAAATGAGCGTGTCAACCCGCTCCGGCGCCAGTACAGCAGGGTCCTCGCCGCTCTTTGACGCCAAGACAAAGCTCCATGCGCCGCCAAAGTCCATGATCACCGGGCTGTACCCTGTGACAATCGGAAAGACTGAGCCCAAGGTGTGATAAAGGGCCGTGAATCCGCGAACAAGGTCCGTGAGGGCTTCCGGCTCGTGGCTATTCGCGTCTGTGGCCGGGCCTGCCGTCATGCCTGCGATGGCCGGGCCGGACTGCACAACGAGCGCCCCGTTTTCCGTCAGCCGATCACTCGCCATGCGATAGAACTCCTGAGTATAGAGTCGATAGGCCGGTCCCGCCTCCATAGGGTCCACGAGGTCGAGAATCATCACGTCGAACGGCTCGTCGGCACCTTCGAGGTACGCAAGCGCGTCTTCATGGCGGAGCTCGACTCGTGGATCGTCAAACGCGCCCTGGTGCCACGTGGATAGATGCTTCTTGCAGAGGTTCACGACCTCTTCATCAAGGTCGACCATCACGACGCTCTCAACCGAGCGGTGCCGCAGCACCTCCCTTAATGTCGCCCCCTCGCCGCCGCCGCCAATAAACACACGGCGTGGCGCGGGATGATGGAGCATCACGGGATGAACAAGGGCCTCGTGGTAGACGTACTCATCCGACTGGCTGGATTGCGTCTTGCCGTCGAGGCGCAGGACGCGGCCAAAGATCTCAGTATCAAGAATCTCAACCTGTTGATATTTCGTACGGCCCGAATAAACCACTCCGCTGATACGAGTCAGTTGATGAAGGGATGGCGTGACAGCTTCTGTCGCCCACTCGGATGTGGAATACGGGTATTCGGCGGCGTCGCCGCCGGCCGGCTGATTAGGCGCCCGGGACACCGGCGAAATCAAGCTCAGAGCGCGTCACGGCACTCGTGGATGAATCAATCTGTCCGCGCTGGAGCGTGACAACCGACCGATCCTGCGAACGGAAAGCATCGGCGATATGCCCGGTAGCCTCTTCGAGGCGCGACGTATCGCCGCAGGTGAAGATGTCGACAGCAGCGTAGCCGTGCTCCGGCCACGTATGTATACAGATGTGAGATTCGGCAATGATAACGACGCCAGTAACGCCCTGGGGGCTGAACTGGTGAAATGCGTGTCCGATAATCGTTGCGCCAATACGTCTCGCCGCGTCTATGAGCGTGGATTCTACGTTTCGCAGATCATCAAGCGCATTGGCATCACAATCGCGGAGTTCCACCAGCACATGTGTCCCTAGAGCATTCAATCTCACCTTCCCCCACATCAAGATTTTTGGCGCAAGCGCCATTATACGGGCGGCGTTTGACGCTAAGCAATAGGAAAATGGCGCATCCTCAGCCAAGTACCACTCCAATAAGACTGCGGCGAGGCGGTTGTCCGCCTCGCCGCATATCTTTGGCACTTGCCCCTACCCTTGGGAAGCGCCGTTCTCCCATCCATCCTTTTTGCGCGGGGAGATGGTGTTGGGAGAAGGAGGAGTAGAACCACTGTACCGAACGGGCGTTCGCTTGTCAACCCCTTTTGGATGATTTGTTCGAAATCTCTCAAGGCATGGCCTTGATTGGCAGACGGAAACGGGCGCATAGTGGCGGCGCGGATAGCTTTTTCCGCTTTGCGGACAA
This sequence comes from Dehalococcoidia bacterium, assembly GCA_034428515.1. Classification (GTDB taxonomy): domain Bacteria; phylum Chloroflexota; class Dehalococcoidia; order UBA6926; family UBA6926; genus VXMO01. Next base: position 54,299 of record DAOUHQ010000012.1, on the reverse strand, counting down.
GCGGGGAGAAGGGAACAGACGCCATGGATTTCAGTTACTCGGAGCAGGACGAGGCCCTGAAGCGCGAGGTGCGGGACTTTGTGGAGGCCAATTGGCATTCCCCGTACGAATCCCACATCAATTCCGTCTATTCCTACGACGTCGACACGCCGGAGGATGAAGTCCTGTTCCAGGAATTCACGCGCAAGCTGGCCGACAAAGGCTGGTACACCATGCACTGGCCCACGGAGTACGGTGGGCAGGGCGTTCCATTCACCACACAGATTGCCTACCGCGAAGAGATGGCCTACCGGGGAGCGCCCATTGCCCAACCCGGCTTTGAAGCGCCAATGCTCATGTTCCACGGTCAGCCCTGGCAGAGGGATTTCTTCCTGCCAAAGATCGCGAGTGGCGAACTCATCTCATGGTCGCAGGGCTTCAGCGAGCCGAACGCGGGCGCGGACCTTGCCAATCTCCAGACCCGGGCTGTCAGGGACGGTGATGACTGGGTCGTCACGGGGCAGAAAATCTGGAACAGCCAGGGACATCATCCGTGGGTCGACTGGGGTCACTACCTCGTACGAACGGACCCGGATGCTCCGAAACACCGCGGCATTTCCTATCTCATCATCGACATGAACACGCCCGGAGTGGTCAAGCGGCCGCTGGTCGATGCTCTTGGCCGCCGCCGCTGGAGCGAGATTTTCCTGGACAATGTCCGCGTTCCCTCCCGCAACGTCATCGGTGAAGAGAATCGCGGCTGGTACGCCGCCATGACAACTCTCTCCTTTGAACGGTCGCAGATCGAAGCTCCAGCGCGCCGCCTGCGCGATCTTGAGCGATTCATCGACTACGCCCGCGAGGCTCGCATCAACGGTGGGAGGCTCATCGACGCCAAGCAAACGCGGCACATACTGGCGGATGCCCGCATCCTCATTGAGACGGGCCGGATGCTCGCACTGCAGGTGGCGTCCATCCAGAGCAAGGGTGAGGTGCCGCAGATGGAAGCGGCCTTCTCCAAGTTGTTCCACGACGAAATGACGGCGCGCGTGTATGAGCTGCTGGCGCGAATACTGGGGCAGGACGCGGCCATGACGGTCGGCGAGCCGCGCGCGCCGCTGGGCGGATACCCGGCAGTTAACTCCTACCTAAGTTGGATGAACCGATTCGCCGGCGGCGGGCGGGAGATCCAGTTAAATATCATCGCCCAGCGGGGACTCGGTCTACCACGGTAAGCATCGTCTTGCTTGCAGGACGATAAGGGGCGCATAGTAGCGGCGATTGGGGGGCGAAGCTATGGCAACAGATACTGCGCCGTTGAGCGGACTCCGCGTCCTGGAGATCGCGGGCGAATTCATTGAGCCTGTCGGACGGCATCTCGTTGATCTTGGCGCAGACGTGACCCTTGTCGAGCCGCCGGGCGGCAGCCCCTCACGCCACATCGCGCCCCAACCAACTCGCCCGACGACTGAGCCGCGCAGCCTCTATTTCCTGCGTTTCAACCTCGGCAAACGGAGCATCGTTCTCGACCTCGACACTGAAGAAGGATTGAGCGCGATTAGAAATTCCTTGTTGCCGAACGCGGATGTTTTGATGACATCATTCAATCAACAGGAACTGGCGTCGCACGGACTCGACTACGCCTCCCTTACCACCATTAACCCCAACATGATTCTGACCACCGTCACGCCGTATGGACGCAAGGGAATCCATGCCGGATTCACGGGCAACGATTTCACCGCCGGCGCAGCGGGCGGCATGACATTCATGGAGGGACGGCGCAACGGCCTCCCTGCCGCGCAACCCCATTACCAGGGAGTGCAGATGACCGCTTTGCACGCGGCATACGGGACGCTTCTGGCGTGGTGGCACGCGCGGAACGGCGGCGGCGGGCAGGAGGTGGATGTCTCCCTGCAGGACGTCGTGGCGCACGAGTATTTCAACCTTGTTTACTACGCCTCCTACGGAGAGATCGTGCAGAGGGTCGGGGGACTGAGCGGGGGGCGCCCCACCAACTATTTCCCCTGCTCTGACGGCTGGATACTTATGTCCCTGATCCAGGCGCACCAGTGGGAGGCGTTTGCGGAATGGACGCAGGACCCGCTGATTATGGATCCAATGTTTGACGATTCCGCCGTGCGCGCGGACGCAGTCGAGTTCCTTGATGAGCGTATTTCGGAATTCACACGGTCGATGACCGTTCAGGAATTCCTGGAAGGCTCCATCCCTCGCCGGATTCCAGCGGGGCCGGTCAACGACATCGTCGGACTCATCAACCACCCGCACACCATCGCTCGCAATGTCATGACAGAGGTCGATGATCCGGTCATTGGCACGTATTCGACACAGGGAGCGCCGTTCAGGTTCAGTCGAACGCCGTGGGAGATAAAGGGCCCTGCCCCAACCATTGGCCAGCACAATGACGATCTGGCGGCAATCACGCCCCGCCCCCATGAGAACGGCCACGTGACGACCGCCGCAACCCCCGCCCATGAACGCGCTCTGCCTCTTGAGGGCATCCGGATAGTCGATTTGACCAAGTCGTGGGCCGGGCCGTACGGCGCACGCTACCTGGCGGATTTCGGCGCAGAAGTCATTCGTATAGAGTCCACCAAGTTCCCTGAGGGGCGCGTGATGGACCCGGACAATCATGATGCCTGGCTTCGGTCCAACACGATGTACGGGGAAATTAACCGCAACAAGTATTCGGTCGCGCTCGACCTCCACTCTGAGGAGGGCAAGGACATCTTCAGGAGGCTGGTCGCGGAGAGCGACATCGTGCTCGAGAATTTTCACTACGCCACCCTTCCCCGCTGGGGCATGTCATACGAGGATCTCAAGAAGGTCAACCCGCGCATCATCGTGCTGAGCGCGCCGGGCTACGGATATGAGGGGCCGATCCGCGACTACTTTGCGTATGGCGGCTGCATCGGCGCTTATGCGGGCATCTCGACGCTGTGGGGACATGCCGACTCCGAGGTGAACGAACGGCCAAAGCAGGCGTACACGGACTTCGTGACGGCGGGACATCTCGCGCTGTCCGTGATGGCAGCGCTGCATGAGCGCGAGCGATCCGGTGAGGGTCAGCACATCGAACTCACGCAGATCGACTCCGCCGTGGCGATGGTGGGCACAGCCATCCTTGAGCACACCATTAATGGAGGGACGCCGCAGCCTATCGGCAATCGCAGCCCGCACGCCGCGCCGCAAGGAGTGTATGCGTGCATCGGCGTAGACAAGTGGGTGGCCATATCCTGCGAGACGGACGATGAGTGGCAGGCGCTGGCCACTCTCATGGGCGGCGCGCTGCCCGCTGAACTCCGTGAAAAATGCACCACCCTGGAATCACGCCACGCGCTGCACGACGATCTCGATGCCGCCATCGGCGAATGGACTGCAGTTCGTACGCCGGGGCAGATCATGCAGGCTTGCCAGAAAGTCGGTGTCAAGGCGGCAATCGTCGCATCCGGAGAGGACCTGTACCACGATCCACATTTGCGGTCGCGGGACTACGTCGTGGAGATCGACCATCCGTGGCCGGGCAAGCTCCAACACCCGGGCATGACTGTGCGTCTAACGGAGACGCCGGGGCAGGTTCGCATGCCCGCGCCGCTCACGGGTCAACATACGGCGGCAATCATGGAGCGTGTGCTCGGCATCAAGAGCGATGAGGCGGAGGAACTGACAAAGGCCGGCGTGCTGGTCTAGGGGAGATTGGGGGAGCGATGGACTTCCAGTTTACGGCAGAGGATCAGAAGCTGCGCGATGAGGTTAAGAACTTCGTCGAGAGTGAGTGGGACGCTCAGGGCATCGACTCGTTCAGCAACTCCGTCTATTCCTATGACGTCCACCACGTCGAGGACGACCGGCGCATCCACGAGTACACGAAGAAGCTGGCCCAACGCGGCTGGTACACGATGCACTGGCCGGAGGAGTTCGGCGGGCAGAACGCGTCGCTGAGTCGGGTGCTTGCTTACCGCGAGGAGGCGGCGTACCGTGGCTCGCCCGTCACAACGCCGACGTTCTTCGCGCATACGCTTATGTACTACGGGCAGGACTGGCAGAAGGAAGAGATTCTCGGCAAGATTGCCAGCGGCGAGCTGATCAACTTCTCGCAGGGGTTCAGCGAACCGAACGCCGGGGCGGACCTCGGCAGCCTCCAGACCCGCGCCGTGCAGGACGGCGACGATTGGGTGATCACCGGCCAGAAGATCTGGAACACAGGCGGGCACATGGCGGAAATCGGGCACTATCTCGTCCGCACCGACCCCGCCGCCCCCAAACACCGTGGCATCTCCTATTTCATCGTTGATATGCACGACCCCGGAATCACGCTCAGGCCGCTGTTCGACGCGCTTGGCCGGCAGCGGTGGGTTGAGGTGTTCCTGGACGGCGCGCGCGTGCCCTCGCGAAACCTTGTGGGTGAACTCAACCGCGGCTGGTATGCCGCCATGACGAACATGTCGTTCGAGCGGTCAAACGTCGAGGCGCCCTCTTACCGACTCCGCGACCTTGAGAATTTCTTGGACTACGCCCACGAGACGCCGCTCGCGGATGGCTCGCGCATCACGGACGATCCCATCGCGCGTCATGTGTTGGCGGACGCGCGGGTGTTGATTGAGCTCGGGAGGATGATCTCGTACCAGGTAGCGTGGATCCAGAGCAAGGGCGAGGTCCCGGCAATGGAGTCGGCGTTCTCCAAGCTCTTCCACGACGAGATGACGCCGACTGTATTCGGCGCGCTGAACCGTCTGCTACGGGAGGCGGGCATCTTCAACGTCGGCGACCCACGCGCCCCGATGAACGGCTATCCGCAGGTGAACTCCTACCTAAGCTGGATGAACCGTTTCGCAGGCGGCGGCCGCGAGATTGAGTTGAATATTATTGCGCAGCGGGGACTGGGGTTGCCGCGATAGGAAGTCCGTCTCGACCAAAGCTCCCGTACTCGATTCCCTCACCACTCCCGTAGATATATTCGAATGGCCCGCGCCCCCTACACCACGTGTAGTACATGCAGGGTAAGCATGCACAACGACGCGTATGAGTATCACGAGCACAATTCGCGCCGAAAGACACTTCCGGAGAACTCATCTGTATGCGCCGTCTGCCATGGTAACGGGCTGATTCTGGGCGCTCAACTACAAGTCCTAGGTGGTCGGCGAATAAGGTGTGTGCGTTGCTTCGGGCAGGGATGGGTGCGGACAACCTACACGTCTCGCCCGTCCCCTCGTGGTGGTGTGTCGATTCTCACGCCCCAGGCGAACACTCCGGGTTTGTCGCCGTCCGAACGCGAACGTCTGATGGAATCCGTGAACGAGGTAGTGACTGACGCCGAAAAAGACGCGGAAGAAGAGCATGTAGCATTCGAGAGCAGGCAAGCAGAAGAACAGGAACGTCAAAGGGAAGAAAGACGGGCGACACGCGAACGAGAACAAGATGAGGAGCAAGAACACCAAGCAGAACAGGAACCTCGAGAACAATACGTTTCAGAGCAACCAGATATACAAGATAAGCCTGATATGTGGCAGCCCCACCGATTCGGTATGCACATTCGGACGGAGAACCAGTCGAGCTTGTCGGCCGATGTTGGAAGGCCAGCCGAACGCAGGGGACGAGTCGGACGTCTCTTTCGCCGGGTCATTCTCGCCGGAGGCCTAATCTCGATTGGCGTCATTGCCGCCCTTATTCTTACTCAGACTCCAAGCGATTTGTTGAACGACTCAGGCGTTGAGGTTCCTGGAGGCGGGCCCGAACAACCCGGCATCGATGGCTCCAATCCTGTCGCCCCTGCGGTAGCTCCATCACCAACCGCCACCGCATCACCAACTCCGACGCCTGCACCCGCCGTTGCTCCAACGCCGACACCTGTTCCGGTATCCCCATGGGCAGGATTCGCCATTACACGAGAGACCCAAGGCAAGGACATACTGGACAGATTTTCGAATGAAGAGAGAGCCTGTGTGCGTTCGGCTAATTCAGATGCCTTCTACGAGAGCTTTCCCTCCCGGCCTATTGGCGTAAGGATCGCCATGATCCCGCCCGTTCGTGACACCACCGACCTGCCTGAACTGGCAGACTGCCTGTCAGAGGAAAGCACGGCATACCTCAATCGAGCCATTGCACTATTTCATGACCCGACCCTAGCGCCGCCCTCACCCACTCCTGCACCTACCTTCACGCCTACGCCACGACCGACGCCTACTGCGACGCCATTTCCTACCGCTACTCCTACGCCGAGGCCGACGGCAACACCCAGGCCAACAGCGACACCGGACCTAACCCGGGGGAGTGCCGGATGGACCGCTGCACTGGAACAACGAGTCCATGAATTGGTTAATCGTCAGAGGACAACCGAGCTAAGGTACGATATAGCGCTAGCGTCCATCGCCAGGTCACATAGCGCAGATATGGCAACTGCCAGATTCTTTTCACACACAAACCCTCGGGGACAGTCTCCTACGGATCGTGGAGCGCAAGTAGGATACAACTGCCGAAAGGATTACGGCTCTTATTACACCTACGGTCTGGCCGAAAATATCTATCAAGCTTGGCTCTACGGTTCGTACCGAACCGTTAACGGGATAGTTGTCAGCAAGGACTACCATTCGTTAGAGGAGTTGGCCAATCTCGTCGTGGATGGCTGGATGGATAGTCCAGGACACCGCGAGAACATCTTGAATACTACTTATGACGTGCAAGGCATCGGAGTGGCCGTTAATGACGATGAGCAAGTGTATGTAACCCAGAACTTCTGTTGACGCACGACCTGCTCAATCGACGTAAACTGATTCCGCAAATAGAGTCGCCTACTGGGGAGAGGGGGCATGGCTATGACATCTGAGGGTGGGACGTATATCACGGCGGAGGTGGAGGCTTATATCGGGACGGAGAGTCCGCCGCTGGTTTCTCCACCGGTTTCGGAGAGTGAGATTCGGCGGTTTGTCATGGCAGCTTATTGGCCGGAGGTGCCGCCTCGCCGCTTCTGGGATGCGGAGTATGCGAAGACGACACGGTTCGGGGGCATCGTCGCGCCGGATGAGTTCAACCCGTTTGGCTGGATGGTCGGACGGGCGCACATAGGGCCGCAGCCGACACATATCGACGAGGCTCAAGGAGAACTTGAAGAGGCGCGCAACCTGCGACCGCCGGGGGCGCCGGAACGGTATCTCTATGCGGGTTCATCGTCGGAGTATCACGCGCCCATCCGGCCCGGCGACGTCATCACGTCCATCCTGAAATTGTCTGAGGTCTATGAGCGGCAGGGCGGTTTGGGGTTGATGCTCTTCTACGTCGTTGAAGAGCGGATGACGAACCAAAACGGCGAGTTGGTGCGCGTGTTCAGGACGAACAACATTCTGTACTAAGGGCGGGCGGTTAGATTATTCGCTGCGCTCAGAATGACAGTCTCGATGGATTCCCGCCTTCGCGGGAATGACGGGTGGGAGGCAAGACAATGACACTCTATTGGCAAGACGTTGAAGAGGGAGCGGAGATTCCGGAGTTCGCCCGCACGACGACGTTGATGAACTGGAATCGGTGGGCGTCCGTGAACGATGAGTTCGTGCCGATGCACATGGACGATGACGATGCCCGAGCAAACGGGCAGCAGGCCGCCTTTGGCGAAGGGCCGTTGCGGTATTCGTACCTTCACAGCGCGCTGCGCGAGTGGATCGGCGACGACGGCGACATCGTGTTCGTTAACGCGCAGTACCGCGGCATCAACTACAAGGGCGACACTCTGACCGTGTCAGGCCGCGTGACAGGCAAGCGTGAGGAGAACGGCCGTCACCTGGTAGATGTGGATCTCGCCATCACGAATCAGCGCGGTGAGGCCGTCACGCCCGGCAACGCGACGGTGGCGCTGCCGAGCCGGAGTTAGTTTCGTATTCGAATCCGTGCTTCTTCGACAATCCAGAGTTGGCCAGCCAAGGAATCTGTCGTCAGGCTGCGTAGAAATCTGTCACCTGTCGCAGCGATGCGATCTCGAGATTGATCATTTAGCCGGAACACAACGATTCCAAAGTAATTTGCCGGCGGGTATGACGTGATGTTTGCGAAGTCGGTGTCCAGAGTTACGAGTACACGTTCCTCTTCAACACAGGCGTTTGAGACTTCATAATCTCTGGCACCGGCCATACCTTGCCCAACTATCGTGGCGGTATCGTGGCCTTCCTGCTCAAACTGTGCCGTCATCTCTGCGGGCAGGTTCTCGTCCAGCTTGAACCTCACTTCAGAGGTCACCTGGCGAGAGGAACAACACTTTCCCTGGCTAATTCAGCCGCATACAGGAGCGTTGCCTGGATCGACTCGAGGGGCACCGTCGGATAACTTGCGATAATCTCCTCGGCGGTTAGACCCGCCGCCAGGTTGTCGAGAATAGTAGCCACCGGCACACGGGTCCCTACTATGCAGGCCTTGCCGTGCATAATCGCCGGATCGACAGTAATGTATTTGCGCCAGTCCATCTCGGTGCAACTCCAACGACGAGTATAGTTCGTTCGCCAACCCAACCGTAGCTTCCGCTGCTCATCCATAGGGCAAGCGTGACAACCCCACCCTGCTTATGTCACTGTGTCGGCAGCGGGTGAGAAGCGCCCGCAATGGGGGAGGGACAGTCTATGACAACCGCAAGTGATCTTTCGCGCGTGGCGGCGATTATCGGCGTGGATGAGTCCGATGAGATGGGCCACGTGCCGCACAAGTCATCGATGCAGCACCATGCGGAGGCGGCGGATAATGCGCTCCGCGACGCAGGTCTCACGCTGGATGACGTCGATGCCCTGTTCTGCGCCGGCGTCGGGACGGTTTCAGTTGCCGAATATCTCGGTATCGTGCCGAAGTACACGGACACGACGTCCATCGGCGGTTCATCCTTCCTTGCGCACGTCGAGCACGCCATGGCCGCCATCAACGCGGGCCTGATCGATGTCGCCCTGATTACACACGGCGAGGCGGGGCGTTCCACGCGGGGTCGTGTCGGCCGTGATCCAACGGCGGCAGGCTCGCAGTATGAAGCGCCCTACGGCATGATCGGCGCGCCGGTCGCGTATGCGATGGCGTGCAGCCGCTACATGCACATGTACGGGCCTGAGCGCGTGCGGCAAGGCATGGCGGACGTGTCTATCGCCACGCGCAAGTGGGCGCTCCAGAACCCAAAGTCGTTCGTCAATCACCCCAGCTGGATCGGCCCCGCCGATGTCGGCTATGAGGATTACCATGACTCGCGCTGGATCGCGTGGCCGTTCCACATCATGGACTGCTGCCTTGTGACGGACGGCGGCGGTGCATGCGTGGTCGTTTCGGCAGATGTTGCTCGTAACGCCAAGAAGAAGCCTGCGTGGATCCTCGGCTCCGCGGAGGGCCACGACCACCAGATCATCAGCCAGATGCCGGACCTCACCCGAACCATCGCGCATGAGACGGGGCCGCGGGCGCTGCAGATGGCGGGCGTCACACACGATGATATCGACCTCGCGATGATCTACGACTCGTTCACATACACGGTTCTCACGACACTGGAGAGCCTGGGTTTCTGCGGGCCGGGCGAGGCGCCGGACTTTGTGGCGAACCTGCGCACGGGGCCGGGCGGCGATTTCCCGATGAACACCAGCGGCGGTGGGCTGTCCTATGCCCACACGGGCATGTACGGCATGTTCCTGCTGATTGAGGCAACACGCCAGCTGCGCGGCGAGAGCGGCGACCGGCAGGTCGAGGACTGCAACCTGTCGCTGGTGCACGGCACCGGCGGCGAGCTGTCATCCACTGCCACGCTGGTTCTGAGCAATTCATAGGGAGAATGACGATGACAACCCAACCACCGGCCCGAATGCCTTTGCCCCTGCCCACACCGACGCAGGAAAACGACTTCTACTGGGAGAAGTGCAAGGAGCACGAGCTCTGGCTGCGAAGCTGCAACGCTTGTAGCGAGCCGTACTTCTACCCTCGCGATATGTGCCCCAAGTGCCACTCACGCGATACGACCTGGGTGCAGGCGAGTGGACGCGGCGAGGTACATGCGTATGCCGTAGTTGAGCGACCGCCGACGCCCGCCTTTGCGGGGGAAGTGCCATTCGTCACGGCGCTGATCAAGCTTGAGGAGGGGCCGATCCTGCCGACACGCATCGTCGGAGTGGAGCCAGTGCCGGACGCCGTTAGCATCGGCATGGCAGGCCAGATCGAGTTCGACGACGCGAGTGAGACGATCAGCTTGCCGGTGTTTAGGCCGAATTAGGTTCGAGAAGGCACTCACCCCCACCCTAACCCACCCCCATCAAGGGGGAGGGGATTTTGGATTCAACCCTAACTCTCCCTCATCAACGGGAGGGGATTCTGGATTCAACCCTGACTCTCCCCTATCAAAGTGAGGGGTTTTCCTGCTGCGGATCGTTGTGATCTTGGGGGAACGCATCGCTTCCTGGTCCCTGGCTGCGCGTCAGTCGAGTTTTTGCGCGGTGTCTGTTACTGCTCGGTGGCATTTGCGTGCCGCGCGTTGGGCCGCCGCCCTTCCGCGCACGGGCCGTCCGCCGTGGACGCGCCGTGCGGTCGCCATTAGTGACGCGGGATCAGCGCGCCAAGGTGACTCCCGCTCTTCTGATCAAACGACGTACGCCGCCGTCAGCTGCGGTTGCCGAGGCCGCGCCGTTTCCAGCGCTGACCCGTGGGCTCGGCTCGTCATATCGCGGAATCCCCGACGACATCGGCTGCGTGGGGAAACCGGACGCATCCTGAGAGGCTCGAACGGGTCGGGTTCGGTGAGTCGCTCAGGGCAACGGGCGGGCCAATTCAGCTTACGGCCTTATGCGACCGCATAGCTGTGGTTATCCGGCCGGTATGTCCGGGATTAAAGTAGCGATGCGTTCCCCCGTGGGGCGCGCCCTCCGTTGCTCGCCCTGGGATTGGCGGCAGCGCGGGTGTCGACGTTCCGGGCTGCCGTGGTGATTGCTGTGTTGGAGGACTGTAGTACGGGTGTTTTGTTTGGGTCAACGGTGTGGTGGCAGTTGGAGAGGGGCGGTGACGGGTAGAAAGAGATGGAGCGGAAGACGGGATTTGAACCCGCGACCTTCTCCTTGGCAAGGAGACGCGCTACCACTGCGCCACTTCCGCCTGTCCGACCTAAATCGCTCTCGCATGTGCCGAGGGGCAGAGTTGAACTGCCGACACCGCGATTTTCAGTCGCGTGCTCTACCACCTGAGCTACCTCGGCTTGGTGCGAAACGTGCAATACAGCTTAATTTGGCGTGGCGGGCGTGTCAAAGGAAATGTTGGGGGTGTTATTCACTTGATAGGCGTTACGGAAAGTGGTTGCGCTTCAGGATTTAGATTCCCGCCTACGCGGGAATGACGAGGAGGAGCGGAAATGACGGGAGTGGGAGGGGGGGTAGAGTAGCGGGAGGGGAGGAAAACAGATGCCGGAGGCGCCGGAGTTGACCATTGTGCGGGAGGTGCTGGAGCGCCGCGTGGTGGGCGCGGCAGTGGAGTCGGCTCGCATTGTTCGGCCTACCGTGCTTCGCACGCTTTCGGAGATTGACGTTGCCTCGGACATCGAGGGGCGCTCGTTTGTGGGCGTGTCCCGCTACGGCAAGAGCGTCACCCTCACGCTTTCCGGCGAGATGGCGCTCGTTATTTTCCCAATGCTCACCGGCAGGCTGCGGTTGTTAGCGCCCAAAGACAGGCTCACCAAGACGGTGAGTCTCAGCCTCAGTCTCTCTAACGGCATCGATCTCCGCTACCTGGATGATCGGCAGATGGGCATGCTGTACTACGCGCCGACGGAACGCCTCACCGAGATTCCGCGCCTTGAGGAAACGGGTCCGGATGTTCTCGACGAGCCGCTTAGCCTTGACGATTTCACGTCACGGCTGCGGCGGTTCACAGGCGAGATCAAGGGAATCCTGACAAGGGGCGCGCTTGTCGCAGGTATCGGCAACGCATACTCGGACGAGATTGTGTGGGAGGCCGGCATCTCGCCGTTCCGCCGCCGAGCGGATTTATCGGCGGACGAAATCGCCCGGTTGCACGCCGCAGTCTACGCCGTTCCACGGCGCGCAGTCGTCGTTCTCCGTGAGCTGATAGGCGAGGATATTCACCTTGAGCGGCGCGAATGGTTGTCCGTTCATGGCAAAGCGAACAAAGAATGCCCGCGCTGTGGCGGGCGCGTCAGCCGCCTCAGCGCCAACCGTCGCATCACGGACTACTGCATGACTTGCCAGCCAGGGCTGCTGATCAGGAACTAGGCCGGCCCTCTTCCAAAGGGAGAGGGGTTCTCGTTGGCGGAACGACGTTCGAGCGGTTCAGTGAGATTCAGATTCCCGCCTGCGCAGGAATGACGGAGGGCGCGAATGATGGGGGGATGATGAGGCTTGACAGGGTTATTGAGACAAGGTATCTTTCATATAACCCTATTGAAGACGTAAGAATATTGGGGGGAAGTGAGACTGAGTATCATGACTATCGAGATACGGGGTTCCAACATTCTCGCAGCTCTGGAAAACCAGGGCTATCGATCCACCTTGCCCCGCAGGGAAATTGTCGAGAACCTAGAGAAAAGGAGTGATGGATTCACCGCTGAGGACCTGGTGCGTGATTTGCCGCATATCGGCCGCGCCACCGTCTTCCGCACGATCAAGCTTCTGCTGGAATCGGGCATCATCTGCAAGTTGAGCCTCATCAATGGGGAGCCACGCTATTCACTTGCGCACGCGGAACATCACCATCACACCGTGTGCGTGACGTGCGGAACCATCGGAGAGTTTCACGCCGGCACGGTTGAGCGCCTTCTCCGTCTTATAGGCAATGAGGTTGGCGGCAGCATCATCGGACACCGGATCGAACTCTATATCAGTTGCGCGGACTGCGCGCGCCGGAACATACCTGTTCCGACCGCCGGACACACGCACGTCTCCTAACCGCAGCGACATTCTTTATTGCATATCTCGTAAGGAATATCACCATGGCCACGCAGAACGGCTCCGGAGTCGGTCCGCCCAGCATTGTCGTCAATGACCTGACCATAGAGCGGTCCGGGACGCGGATCCTTACAGATGTCTCATTTGAATTCGGACCCGGCACGCTGGTTGGTGTGGTTGGACCGAATGGCGCGGGGAAGAGCACATTGTTTGAGGCCATCTCCGGCCGCATTCCCATCCACCACGGCTCCGCCGCTATTCACGCAGAACGCCCGCTCAACCAGGGCAGCGTGGCATATGTTCCCCAGCGGGACAGCATCAATTGGAGAATCCCCGTCACCGTCGAGGATGTGGTCATGATGGGCCGCACCAACTCAAAGGGATGGCTGCGGCGTTATGGTCGAGAGGACAGGGAGTTGTGCCGGCAGAGCCTTGAGCGAGTCAACCTTTGGGATCGACGTTCCGCGCTCATGACCGAGCTATCCGGCGGCCAGCGGCAGCGCGCGTTCATCGCCCGGGCCTTGTGCCAAGAGGCGTCCGTTCTGCTGCTTGATGAGTCCTTTAGTGGGGTGGACGTTGGCGCTCAAGAAGACATTGTGCAGGTGCTGCGGGGCCTTCGTGACGAGGGCAAGATCATCCTCCTCGCCACGCATGATCTGACTAACCTGGCCGAACGATTCGATATCTGCCTCTGCATCAACAGACATGTCTGCGCCTGCGGACCGCCCGAGGAGGCGTTTACCCCCCAGGTGCTGGAGGAGCTGTACGGCTCTCACGGAGTCGTCTTTGCCACCGGCGGCAACACCCACTCACATGAGGAGCCCGGCCGGACACCCGTGCAGGAGCAGCACGCAGAGACCCACCCTGCCCATGATTGAGTACATATTCGACCCATTCCAATACAACTTCATGATCCGGGCACTCGTTGTGTCCGTCCTGGTGGGAGCGATGTGCCCCACCATCGGCGCGTACGTTATCGCGCGCGGGCGCTCCTTCATGGGAGACGCCCTTGCTCACTCCGTGCTGCCGGGGATGGTCGTGGCGTTCATGTTGGGATTCAGCCCGCTGGCCGCAGCGGTGCCGGCGGGTGTCGGCATCGCCGCGCTCATGGGTTTCATCAGCCGCAAGACGGGCGTCAGTGAGGACACGTCCGTCGGCATCGTCTTCGCAGGCATGTTCGCGCTCGGCCTGACGATGTTGGCGACGGCGGAGGGTCTCACCGTAAACGTGGAGGACCTGCTGCTGGGACAGGTGCTTGGCGTGACAACGATGGACGTCTATGTTTCTCTTGGGCTCGCCGCAATGGTCATCGCCGCGCTCTATGCCATCCACCGCATCGCCGTCTATGCCACGTTTGATCCCGTCAGCGCAGAGGTGGTCGGCATCCCGGTCAACATGGTCGACTACGCCCTGCTGACGCTGCTGGCGCTGGTCATCGTAATTGGGATCCAGGCCGCCGGAATCGTGTTGGTGATGGCCATGCTGATTACGCCAGCGGCCGCGGGTCACCTGCTGGCGCGTCGGTTTGTCAGCGGCATGATTGTCGGCGCGGTCATCGGCTCTCTCTCCGCCATTGCAGGGTTGTACCTCTCCTACTACATGAACATCCCGTCCGGCCCGGCGATGGCGCTTATTGCCACCGGCGTCTTCGCCCTTGCTGCAGCGTACAAGCGCCGCACCATCTAGATTCTTCGCTGCGCTCAGAATGAAATTCTCGGTTCAGAATGACATTAGCGACATTGGGGGCGGCGGCGTTTGACGCGGCATTGACCGCGTGGCTATGGTGTGCGCGTGACAGATGTCAAAGATGTTAGATCACACGCGCAACGTCCCTGCCATCGCTTGAACGCCGCATGATGCAGCAGACTGCCGAGCCTCGTGAAGCGGCTGAACTCGAGGAAATTGAGCGCCGCGCCGTCGATTTTGCCCGCAAGGCCGGCGAGATCCTTCTCAGCCACTTCCGCAAGCCGTTGGAGATCGAATACAAGTCCGACGGGCGTCGAGACCCTGTTACGCAGGCCGACCGCGAATCAGAGGACTGGCTGCGTTCAGCGATTGCCGAGGCATTTCCCGATCACGGAATCGTTGGCGAGGAAAATCCGAACTCGGAGCACGGCTCCGCCGAATTCGTGTGGGTGCTTGATCCGCTGGACGGCACGACGAATTTCCTGAACGGCCTGCCCGTCTTTGCGACGTCCATCGGTGTGCTGCACAAGGGACGTCCCGTTGTCGCGGCGATCTTCGTTCCGGGCCCTGACGCTGGCTCCGTCATTCATGCGCGACGTGGAGGCGGGGCGTTCCAGGACGGCAGGCCAATCGCCGTCACTCCCAACGCCGAGCCGGAACGAGGGCGGCTCACTGGAATGCCCTCCTATTACTGGCGGATGTGGGGCTTCAAAGACGGCCTGCGGATGCGATTGGGAGAGATCCGGTCTCTCGGCTCAATCGCCTATGAGATGGCGCTGGTTGCACGTGGATCGATGCAGTTATGCCTCTTTGCCCAGCCGAAGATCTGGGATGTGGCCGCCGGAATACTCCTCATCCAGGAGGCGGGCGGGCGTGTGCTGGAGAAACGCGCTCGACGCGCCCGGTGGTCACCTTTCAGTGTGTTCGGGAATGAATCGGTGACTCTAGACGAGCTGCACGACTGGCGATCCGCCATCCTTGCAGGCAGCGAAGACGTGGCAGAGCACGCCGGAGATCGCATCCACCTTCGCTCACGTTTCATCTTCCGTCTCCGTCGCTGGTGGGCAGAGCGGCGGAGCAGGAAAAGTCAGTAGGCGGACAACGGCTGTTGACGGCAGATTTATTACGTTTGGTTGCACTCCGAGATTCAGATTCCCGCCTTCGCGGGAATGACGGATGGGTTAGAGCGGCGGCCAGGGGACGTTGCGGCCCAGGCCTGCCACAGGAAAGATCTTCTCCTCTAACAGTACTTCCAGCCGATCTCGCAGCGCATCCACTTCTTGCTTGAAGAGGAATTCGGATAGCAGGACGGCACAGTCCGAACCTTCCTCAAGGCGCGGACTCAGGTCCTGAAGGTCGCTGAGGAAATCGTCGGGTATCGGTTCTCCTTCAAAATCCCAGATCACCGTGCGCAGCTTGTAGTCCTCGTTGAACATCAGGCCGTGGTCGATTCCCCAGAGTCGACCCGATTCATCACGCAGGCAATGGCTTCCCTTGCGGTCGGCGTTGTTGGCGAGCGCGTCAAACAAGGCCATCCGCTGCAGGTCTGCCCGGTGCTCATTTCGCAGGGTGAAATACGTCTCCGCCGGATTGTGCTCCACGTAGATCTGTACCGCGCCGATGCCGTACGGTCCATCCCTCGCGATGGTGAACGGAACCATGTCCCAGCCGAGCGCGCGGCTCAGCTCGAACGCCGCGCATTCCCTCAGATACAGCGTTCCCGGTGGAAAATCCCACAACGGCGCCTCACCGCGTTGAGGCTTGTAGATGACTCTGACCTGACCGGCGCCGGCCTCAATCAGCCCGGTAAAGACTGCGTTTGAGCCATACGGGTGGGGGCGCATGTCCACGAAGTCGCCGTCGCGAATTGCCGCGACAATATCCGGTTCGGGATTCGCGTAGGAGTGGCTCTCGGGCGCGGTCATGTCCGAAGGAGGAGGGCCGCTCTTCTGGGCGGGCCTAGTCCGCGCCGCCCGCCGTCGCGCCATGGTGCCCATTCGTCATCGGGCACACGTGATTCATCCCCGGATTCATCGGGCCATGGCACAACGGGCACCGAGGACGACCTGCCGAGTAGACCTCCATGGCTTTGGTCGACCAATCTCGGCTCTGCGCCACCGTCGCCCAGAAGCGCAGGCGAGGCTGCGCATCATCCTCATCCTCTACATCGTGCGCCTGGAATTCGATGACATGTGCCGATTCCAGGTACCCGACGGCCCACGAACCGGACTGAAACTCAAAAGACTGCGACGATGACTCCGTTGGCAGCTCTTCCACGTTCGTCCGGCGGGACGCGGCTTCCTCAACGTTTCGTTGAACCATTTGGAGCAGGCGGTCAACAGACAGCGCGAGGCGGCTCATGTCCTCTTTCTCAAGCCAGATCGTAGCGTCGCCGCCCGGACCCTGTACAAGGATTCTGAATCGCCGGTCTCCCGGCTGCCCCACGGCTTCAATTACGAATTGGTTGGCGGGCCCGATGATATGAGCGTCGTCGGCTTCCGTCATGCAGAGACCGCCAGGAGTTCCTGTGCAAGGGATGAGTCCTGGAGTTGATTCGCCATCACCGCCACCTTGTCCCGGTGCATCTGCCCGCGTCCGCCAAGAGCGCCGTCGCTCAGGCGTGTTGCCGTTGCTACAGTACCGCCGGGCACAACCGCCACGGGTATCCGCAGTTCATCGACACGATTCTGCACATACGGGATGGGCCCCTGCCCGCCCGTCAAGATAAGCCCCTGGCAGCCGGTGGCCATTGCGGGCATCTGCAGGTCGGGGCGATCCCACCGCGTCAGGACAATCTTCTCGTCGGCCTGTCCGTAGTAGTAGATGCCGCCGTCCAGCGCCAGCGCCCCTACCATGACACGCGGAACAAGAACGTCCAGACCTTCCGGATACGCAACCACGTCCGCCTCAAGATGCTCTACGATTTCACGCATCGTCGGCGCGCTCAGGGTGCCGTCCTGCTTGATGGCGCTAGCCGGAGGGAGGCCGGCGTCCGCGATGGCCGTCAACAGGGTGGCTTCCACGTAGTGCATCCGCAGTTCCGGCACGGCATTGATGATGAGGCGAGAGAGTCGATCGCCGAAGGGACCTACGGTCGCCCGGATGCCTGAAACGTCTCCCTCGCCCATGGAATGTTCGTCGTACCACAGAACGAGCCAGAGCTCGGCATCCAGCGCCTCGGCCAGCGCGGAGTCCACGCTGCCGCCGTCAAGGCCGGTACCGTCGATGATTGAGAGTTCTGCGCCGGATTCAGCACTCGAAAGCGTGGCGCGCCCGGAGTCGATGTTGGCGTGGAATCGTTGAGATATGTCGTCCGCCGGATCAGGGGGGAAGAGGCGGGTGTCCTCGGGTTCGGCGGCGCTGCCCTTGGGGGCAGTTGCTCGAAAGGCCGCGCCGTCGCCCGCAAGACGCGAAAGCGCCGAGGCGATCACCGTCTTTCCGACGCGCGGTTCAGTAGAGCCCAGATAGATTCGGCGCATCAGCCAGTCCACACCTGCGTCATGTGCCGAAGTATAGCATCGGGAGCATCCAATCATTCGCTCGAGTCTCAATTAGTCCATAATCATGTCAAGGGGACGTGAAGGGATACCTGAGCAACAGGCCAAGTATGGGGGAGAAGCATCATGACTGACCGGATTACTGTTGGGAATGTTGAGATTTTGGCGTTTGTTGATATTGGGCCCGCGCCGCGCGATCCCGCCATGGTCTTCCCGGACGTCCCCGCCGCATCATGGGACGCCTATAAGGACAGCATGACGCCGGACGGCCTGCTTCCGTTCCAGATGGGATTCTTTGCCCTCCGCTCCGGTGGGCAGACCATGCTGGTGGACACGGGCCTCGGGCAGGGGCCGTTCGAGGCGATGGGCGGCATCGGCGGCCAGCTGATGGACCAACTCAGCGGCGCCGGCATCATCCCGGATGAGATCTCCCGCGTCCTTATTACGCACCTGCACGGCGACCACGTTGGATGGAACGTCACGTGGGACGGCGACACGGCGCGCGCCACGTTCCCCAACGCCACATATTCCGTTCCGCAGGGCGACTGGGACTATTTCACGTCCGCGGATGTTCTGCCCAACTCGCCGCATATGGAGAACAGCGTCATCCCCCTGCAGGGCCTCAACGCGATGGAGCTTGTCGGCGACAACGCGGCCATCACGGACGAGGTCACCACGTTCGTCACCCCGGGTCACACGCCCGGCCACCAGTGTTTCCTGATCAGCTCCGGCGGCGAGAAGGCCATCATCATCGGCGACGCGCTCCACACCGCCGCGCAGTTGACGGAGACGTCATGGAACGTCGGCTTTGACGTTGATAAGCCGCTTGCCGCGCAGACGCGGGGCTCGCTGGTTCAGCGTCTTGAGGATGAGGGGCTGACGGTTGCTTCCGGTCACATGCCGGTCGGCACAAACATTGGCCGAGTCGTCCGCCTTGACGGCAAGCGCTCCTGGCAGGTGCTATAGCGCGCGGTTGTTCTCCGCGATCACGTCGAGCATTGCGGAGCAGATGATCTTGATGCGGGCCTCCATGTCCGCGTGGGTGTCCCCGTGCTTGGTCCGCTCGTTTTGGTCGGAGAGGCGCAGCACGGGATTGTAGTCGGCATGCTCCGGGTTCAGCGCATTAACCCATGCCGTATTGTGTTCAAAGACGAGTCGGTTAAAGGTTGATTCAAGAGTTGCGCGGTCAAGGCCTGCCATCGTGAACGCCTCCCTGGCTAATGACTAGTGTTTTCCGACTGAAACAGTCTACGTCGCATGACTATACGGTGTTGCGAGTACGGTTGACACTTGCTACAATCTGACGGACAAGGGTCATGCAACCCGTGCATGGCTGCGCGTTGACGCATTCGCGTCGCGTACGCGGGTTCACGGGGGTGCGGACTGTCAGGCCTGACCTGGCAGATTAGACCGCAAAAAGCGCGGCTGCGGAAAGGAAAGTAAGGCGTCCATGAAGAATGAACTTTATCGCTCAGTTTCGTGGCTCGGCTCAAACACACGCACGTATCTGACACACTCGGCTAGTAGGTATCTCATCCTCGGCATCGCGGCTACCATTACCGCACTCTTGATGCTTCAAGCCACCGGCGCACCGTCACCCGCGGCTGCCCAAAGCCCAGAAAATGTGAATCTTGCCGTGGATCAAGTCAAGTCAGTCCCTGTGACTCTGGGAGGCACCGCTACAGCTAACATGGTAAGTGTCAACCGCCCGGGCATCGTAGGGGCCACTCTCCAGGGCTCGAACTTAAGGCTGGTCGGGCTGGCCGAGGGCCGCGCGGAAGTGACCGTCACGGACGCTGATGGTAACAACGCACACATGATTACGGTGAGGGTGTCCGGACAGCCGCAGGTGGACCCCACGGCAACACCGATTCCCACGGCCACACCATTCCCCACAGCCACGCCGCGACCACCGGCCACAGCAACACCACGGCCCACCGCGACGCCGAGGCCTATACCCACGAATACTCCGGAACCGACACCGGAACCCACCGCAACGCCGGAGCCCACCGCAACCACGGCGCCGACGCCCCCCACCGCAGAACCGGTGCCGCCCACCGCGACACCGGAGCCTGAGGAGGGTGGAATTGGCATCGTCGGAATCATCGTCGGACTGATCATCCTGGTACTGCTCGGCATTGGCGCCTACTTCCTGCTGCGCAGGCGTGGAGGCGACGGCGGAGCACCGCCCTACGGCGGCCCAACGATGGATAACGGCATGAATGGCGATGACAACGGTGACGACGTGATGGACGACAACGGCGGCGGTGGCGATACGGACGACGCCGATGACAATGGCGATGGTGAGGACGAGGAAGAGAATCGCTAGTAGTGTCGCCTAACAAGAAGAACGCAAAGAGGGGGTGGCCAGTGGCCACCCCCTCTCTCTTTAAGCGGTAAGGATTTAGCCCCGGTCCTGGAGCGCCCGGTAGACTGCTTCTGCTGTTATTGGCAGGTCGCGGATGCGGACGCCGATGGCGTCCTCGATGGCGTTGGCGATTGCAGCCGCCGTGGGTGTGTTGGAGCTCTCGCCGGCGGACTTGACGTTGTACGGGCCGGAGCCGCTCGGTGCTTCTACAAGCACCGTCCGCAACTCGGGCAGATCGCTGACCGTCGGAATCTTGAACTCCGCCAGCGACGGGTTCGCCACACGTCCGCCCTCATCCACTTCCAGCGCCTCCATCAGCGTGAAGCCGATGGCCTGCACCACGCCGCCCTCAAGCTGACCCTGGTGCGAGACCGGGTTAATGATCGTTCCCACGTCGTGGGCCGTCGTGAATTTTTCGAGTGTTACCTGCCCCGTGTCCGGGTCCACGCGGACTTCCGCTATCTGAGCCCCGAACGATGTCATGGGCGACGGCGACGTGTCCTGCACGTGCCCTCGCTCCACAACCGGCGCGCCTGCCCGCGCAACGAGATCGGCAATATCGATGGATTCGCCGGAGTTCTCATTTATGAGCCGGCCGTCCCGGGCGGCGATCGACTCCTCATTCCAGCCGAGGAGTTCAGCCGCAAGCTGCTGTAGACGCTGTCGCGCCAACGACCCCGCCTCATGGCCTGCGACGGTGATGAGCCGCGTGGTGTGGCTGCCGCCGATGCCGGAGTCGAACGAGACGCTGTCCGTATCACGCGGCACGACGCTGATTCGCTCAAAGGGAACGCCGATCTCCTCGCTGACCACCTGCGCCAGGATCGTGTACTGTCCCGCGCCCTGCTCAAAGAGTGGTGTCTCAACGGTGACGTCGCCGGAATCGAGAACGGTCACGGTCGCGTGTGTCTCACCGCCCGGCGCGCCGTGGTCGGCCATCGCCATCCCGCGCCCGACGTATTGAGGCCGCGCTTCATGGTAGCCGGCCTCATCAACGGCGGCCTCGAGGGTTTCACGCGCACGCAGGTCAACAAAGTGGTGGCCCGTCGGTGTTTCCTCGCCTTCGCCGATCATGTTGGTCAGGCGGAAATCGAGGGGGTCCATGCCGATTGCGCGGGCGAGGGAGTCCATGTGTGATTCAGCGGCGAAGATGGATTGCGGCTCGCCCGGCGCGCGGTAGTGGCCGCCGGGCACGCTGTTTGTGTACACCTGCCACGAATCGATGCGTACGTGCGGGATGCGGTACGGGCCGCCCGCCAGGTGCTGCGCGCCAACGAGGTTCGCGGTGGGCACCGGCTTGAATCCGCCGTACGCGCCACTGTTCCAGAACGCCTCCGCGTGCCACGCAACCAGCGTGCCGTCGTGTTTGACGCCTGCGCGAATTTTCACCTCACCACCGTGGCGCGGATTGGCCGCCTGCAGTTCTTCCGTGTAGTCCATCACGATCTTGACCGGACGCCCGCCCGCGGCCTTGGAAAGCGCGTAGGCCAGCGGAACGTCCATGGAACTGCCCTTGCCGCCAAAGTCACCGCCGATATACGTCGGATTGACCTTCATGGAGTCGGCGGGGATGCCGTATGCCTGCGACATCTGCGCCCTCATGTTGAACGGCGCCTTGTTGCTGGCCCAGATCTCCGCGCGACCATCGGGCTCGGCTTTCACCACGCAGTTGTGCGATTCGAGATATGCCTGGTGTCCCTTTGAGAGCGAGTAGTCCGCCTCAACGATGACGTCCGCCTCCGCGAAACCGGCCTCGACGTCGCCCTTGTCCCACGACTGGTGTGAGAAGAGGTTCAGATGCCGTCCCTCAACCTGCGCAGGCAGACCTTCGTAAGAATTCAAATCCGGATGAAGGACGGCGGCGTTATCGGCGCGCGCCGTGCGCACGTCCGCGACTACCGGCAGTTCCTCGTACTCGACCTCGATCAGATCGAGCGCGGCGTCCGCCAGGTCTTTGGTTTCTGCCGCGACAGCCGCCACTTTGTCACCGATGAAGAGCGCCGTTCCCTGTGCGAGGACGGGCACATCGTACAAGCGTCGACCGATCCGCACTCCCTTGATAAGGTCATGGTCTCCGGTCAGGACGGCGTGAACACCGGGGAGGGCCTCCGCCTGCGAGGTGTCAATACTGACGATGCGGGCGTGGGGGTACGGGCTGCGGAGCGCCCTGCCCCACAGCATTCCCGGCAGAGTTACATCCACCGTGTACTCCGCGCCGCCGGTAACCTTTTCCGGTCCGTCCTTGCGCGCAGTCGACCTGCCGAGTTCACGATAAGCGGTAGTCATCCCGAATTTCTCCTTGATGAAATTGGCTCCGCGGGTAGGACTCGAACCTACGACCAATCGGTTAACAGCCGACCGCTCTACCGACTGAGCTACCGCGGAGCGCTATGGATTGCGCCCGGGCACGCGGGATACGTGACCGCGATGCTTGAAAGACGCTCATTCAGTATACGTGACGCTACCCACCCTTCGTCATTCCCGGCACAGCACCGATCGGATTGGATTGGACATGCGGATATACTCTAGTGACGGAGGTCTAGCGCACAGTGCCCCAGATTGCATTCATCGGAGGCGGCGTCATGGCAGAGGCCATGATCACTGCCATCATTCGAAACGACGTTGCCGCGCCCACGGACATCACCGTCGGCGAGATCGACGGCGAGCGCCGCGATTACCTCGCGCAGCAACATGGCGTCCACGTTGTCGCCGACAACTATGACGCGGCCAAGATCGTCTCAAACGGGTTTGCCGTTATCGCGCTCAAACCCCAGCACATTGACGCCCTTTCCACTCTCAAGAGGGGGAACGTCGTCCCGGGACCCTACCTTTCCATCGCGGCCGGTGTCCGCATCGACACGCTGCGGGAATTGACGGGCTGCGAGCAGATTGTTCGCGTCATGCCCAACACTCCTGCACAGATAGGCCATGGCATGAGCGTGTGGACTGCAACGCCGGACGTGACCCACCCTCAGCGCGACATGGCGCGCCGGATCCTTGGCGCGATGGGACGTGAACTGGAAGTCCACGATGAACACTACATCGACATGGCGACGGCGCTGAGCGGCAGCGGGCCCGGGTACGTGTTTCTGTTCCTTGAGGCGCTCATAGATGCCGGCGTCCACATCGGCCTCCCGCGCGACCAGGCGGAACTCCTTGCCCGTCAGACCCTGCTTGGCTCCGCCGCGTTGGCGGATCAATCAAACATCCATCCCGCTACGCTCCGCAATATGGTCACCTCCCCCGGTGGGACAACTGCGGAGGGCATCGCCGCGCTTGAGGACGGCGGACTCCGCGCGGCCGTCACGCAGGCGGTCACCGCCGCCTACCAGAAGTCGCGGCAACTTGGCTAACGACGGCGTCGCTCGTCGTCCGTTATCCTGATATCTATGGAATTCATCACTACTTTTGTCGTCTTCCTCGCGCAGGTACTCACCATCGCCATCTTCGCGCGGGCGATTCTCTCGTGGTTTCCGAATGTCAGCAATGAGAATCCTCTCGTCGCCGCCGTCTACCACGTCACGGAGCCGATCCTCGGGCCACTGCGCAGAGTCATCCCGCTTGTTGGGATGATTGACATCACGCCGCTGGTAGCAATCATCACGCTGCAGCTCATCGCAAACATCTTCAGCCGGCTGTAGACGCAACCCTTGCCGTTTGGCAATAACATCCCCAAGTTGCTATCATTCGGCATCGTTGTCGAACCTTTCACAACCAAGGGGAGCTAATGACTGAGAGCGCCACGGCGCAGGAATTGGGACTGCTTCATCGCTATACTGCGGCGCTCAAGTACAGTGATTTTCGCCGATTCTGGATCTCTGCCACCTTCGCAGGCGCCGGAGTTTGGGGCCTCATCGCCGCCCGCGGCGTGCTGGCCTTTGATATCTCAGATGAATCTTCGTTCTGGGTGGGCGTCACTACTTTTGCCGCGCTGATTCCGTTTGTTGTTGTACCGCCGTTCAGCGGCGTGCTGGCGGACAAGTTTGACAGGCGCTACCTCATCGCCATCGCGCACGCCATAAACGTGCTGTTGGCACTGTTGCTGGTTCAACTCTATTTCACTGACACAATCGAGTTATGGCACCTGCCGGTGATTTCATTGCTGAGCGGCATAGCGCGCGGCGTGCAGATGCCGACGCAGAACGCCCTGGTGCCGAATCTCGTCAGCAAGGACGACCTGCTAAACGCAATAGCGCTGAATAACATCTCCCTGCAGGGATCGCGTCTGGTGGGGGGTCTGTCCGTGCTGCTCCTGGGCTGGCTCAGCGAAGCGAGCATCGGCATCGCCTTTGGGGTTGCGGCGCTCGGCTACGCCATCGCCACCATCATGGTGTTGACTATCCGGACGGCATCCTCGGGTGAAATCGCTCGCGGAGACTCCATCGTCACCGTCTTTACCGCAGGAATCGTTTACGCGTGGAAAACACCAACGGTGGGCCTCATGCTCATCTTTGTTGCCTTCCACTGCGGCCTCACGATGGGTTTTGAGTCGGTTCTCCCCGTCCACGGCCAAGAGCAGTGGGGGACAGATTCTGCGCTGGCCGCGTTCCTGGCATTCTTCGGGCTCGGCGCGGTTTTCGGTGTGATGATTGTGGCGGGAATCCGCAGCGACCGCACCAAGGGCATCGCCCTGCTGGTGGCAGCCGCAGGAAGTTCCGTCGGCGTCCTGATCCTTGGTTTCGCTCCGTCGCAGGCGCCCGGCCTTGTCGGCGCATTCATCATGGGACTGACGCAGGCGCCGTTTATGTCCTTGTCCATCACGTATATCCAGACCGTTGTGCCGGACGCTATTCGCGGGCGCGTGTCCAGTTTGTTTGCCATGTCCGCGCTCAGCTTGATGGCGATTCTCAACATGGTATTTGGACTCCTTGCGGACATCGTCGGGTCCGTTCCCGTTCTCATCGTCTCCGGGACAATATTCATTGGAGTCGTTCTGCTGGCGCTGATGTTTGTGACCAAGCTGCGCCGTGTGATGACCGAGGGATTCGCGGCCAGCCTGCAGGCTCCCGCTCCCGTACCTGCCCCAAGCGGCGCTTCCAAATAACCGCCCGCCACCGCCACTTTCTGCCGCAAGTGGTAGAATTGACGGTAGTTGCGAAGAACGGCGATGCCTATCGCCGCAGGTCAACCGAATGGCATCAAATGTGGGGAAGATGATGCCGGGGGGTGTGGTATGAGCGAGCGCGAGCTCCTGAAGGGAAGCACGGATTCCCTGTTCCTGGCGCTACTGAGCGAACGGCCGATGTATGGCTATGAAATCCTCAGGGAGGTGGAGCACCGCTCCGGGGGTTATTTCGCCATGAAGGAGGGCACCCTGTATCCCGCCCTCCACCGCCTGGAGCGCGACGGCCTCATTGAGGGGCTGTGGCGCACCTCTCCGGGCGGACAGTACCGACGCTATTACGCCATTTCCAATCCCGGTCTCCAGCGTCTGGAGCAACGGCGAGTGGAATGGCACAAGTTCTCGCGCGCCGTCAACATGGTTATAACCGGCTCCACGCCGTAGCGGCCCATACGGACATGCCGTCACCGAGCAGCATCTCCACTCCCATCCAGGCCCTGACGAGCCAGGTTCTCACGAGAATCCGGTCGCGTCGGAGTGTACTCCGGGAGCTGGCTGATCACATCGAGGATCACAGCAGCACCTTGCGTGAGCGTGGTCTCAATCCCGTTGAGGCCAGAGCGCAGGCTGTCCGCGCCTTCGGCGATACGCGTACCGTCACAGCGCAATTGGAGCGCATCCGAAACCAGGGATCGTGGCCGGACGTGGCGTTGTCCGCATTTCCGAGCCTGTTCGTAGCCTTCCTCTTCGCAACAAACCGATGGCTGGATCTGGAATGGATCGTTGGCGCAGCCGTCGTCGCAATTGCGATTAGCGCACTGGGCGTCTACCGATTCGGCCGCCGCGCCTGGGTCTTCTCGTGGCTTGGATACGCCCTCTTCCCTGTCCTGCTCATCAGCATGGTCAGCCTCGGGACGACTGCCTACGCCGCCTGGAGTGTGTTGGGAGGCGGGTACGAAGCACGTGATCCGTTGAGTTGGGTTCTTGGAATCGGGCTGGGTGTTGCCGGCCTTGGCGTGATCGGCGCGTTGATGGCGTGGCTAAGCCGCAAGGACTGGATTCACGCAATCCTCGTCGTTCTGCCGATGACCCTGTTGGCCGTCGCCATCCTCGCCTTTGAGCGTGGCGTCTACACGACCATCGAACAGGCCGAGGCACAGAATGCGGTCCTCTTTGGCGCGTTTGCCATCGTTGTCGCAGCTGCCGTCAGGATGACGGACCGCCTGTTCAAGGTTGGGTTGCTGGCCGCCTCACTTCCTCTTGGTTTCCTCTTAATTTCCGGCGGTATCGACATCGCTTTCCGCGTCATCGTGACTGCGGCCCTCTCATTGCCCGCCCTGTTCCTCATCATCGCCCCGTATGTCGTTACCATTCGCGAACCAGACACGAACGAGTGGCTTGAGCAAAACGCGTGGCCGCGATAAATCGGCAGCAGTGCTGATGCGATTCCCCTGGTCGACCAACCCGTGACATACATCGCAGCGTTCATTCTCGGATACATCATCGGCGCAGCCCCGATCATCTACTTTGTGGGGCGAGCGCGCGGCATTGATCTGCATTCCGTTGGCACAGGCAACATCGGCGCGGGCAACCTCTGGCGGCACTCCGGCATGGCCATTGGAATGCTGTCCGTCATTATTGAGGTCGGGAAGGGAACAGTGGCTGCTCTGCTCGCCGTGGCTATTTTCCCGGGCGATGACACGCAATGGCTCCTCGCGGCAGGGGGCATTGGAGCAGTCGTCGGCCAGATGTGGCCCGTGACCCTCCGCTTCCAGGGTGGGCGCGGCAACGGCACAGCCGCCGGCGCGCTGGTCGCAATCGACCCGTTGGCGTTCGTGTTTGGCTTCGGCATCTTCCTGTTGTTCGGCGCACGGAAGATTATTCGCAACGTGTTGCCAAAAGTCGCGTCAGCGCCGCCCAGCCGCATGATTCCAATTGCGGTTATCGGCGGGATGGGGGCGTACACTATTGTGGGACTCGCCATGGGTGAGTATGTGACGGCGATCTCCGGAGCTATCATTCTTGGATTGACGTTCCTCCGCAGAGCGACCGCCCCCTGGCCCCGGGATCCTGAGACCGGCGAGGCTCCCGAGCGTTCCCTGTTCGCTATCCTGTTCCTGGATCGACCCAGCTCCGACCAATGAATGAGGCCCGCGGCTCACGTCAGTTTCTCCCAATCTCACGCCGCGATCAGGACGCCGAATCCCTATACCGGGGCCTGGGTAACCTCCCGACCACATCGGGACACCCTGCCCTCATCCTGCTCTCAGGACTACCCGGGAGCGGGAAGTCGTACTTCTGCCAGAGGCTGGCGCACTTGGCGCCTTCGCTCATCGTTCTTGAAAGCGACGCATTGCGAGCAATCCTGTTTACCGACCCAAACCACGGAGGCGCAGAGAACGCACGACTTTTCCCCGCCCTCCACCGACTCCTTGAACGGCTGCTCCGGTACGGGCATCAAGTTGTCGTGGATGCCACCAATCTGAGAAGGCGGAATCGAAGGATGCTGTACGACGTAGCAGAACGGGTTGGCGCTCCGCTATTGATCATTGAGACGACCGCGCCGGAAAACGTGATCCGTGATCGGCTTGCCCGGCGCGCGGCCGATCTGAAATCAGGTCGCGAGACTGATGACAAGTCAACCGCCGACATAGCTGTCTACACCCGAATGCAGCAGAGCGCTCAGCCCATCCGCCGCGACCACATCACCGTTGACACGTCCCAGGACATCACCCCCGCCCTGGAGCGAATCGCCGCCGAACTCGGACACGGTCTCAAGTCTGCCGCCCCCAACCCGCTATAATCGCCAAACAAGCCACATGCATTCGTCATTCCCGCGAAAGCGGGAATCCACAGATTCCTCTCCACGCAAGAGAGTGCGCGATCTCAAGGAGAACACCAAATGGAACTGAAAGTCGCCAAGGGAAGCCTGACTGACGTGGAGGCCGATTGCGCCGTTGTCGGGGTCTATCAGGGAATGCTGGAGGCCCCGCTGCCCGGGGCGGCCGGTCAGGTGGATGAGGCGTTGGACGGCCAGATTTCGGCGCTGATTGAGGACGGCGAGATCCGCGGCAAGCCGGGAGAAATTACGATCATCCATACCCAGGGGCGGATACCCCCGCGTCGGGTGATGGTCGTGGGCGGGGGGCCGGTGGATAAGGCGGACGCCAATCTACTGCGCCGTCTGGCCGCGGATGTGGTTCGCCGTGCTCGCTCAAACGGCTACAAGCACATGACGGCCTTCCGTCCCGCTGCTCACTATCTCAACGCGGTGGACGCTGCACAGGCGTCGGCGGAAGGCGCGCTGCTTGGCTCATATCGCATCACCGCAAATGCAGATGAACAGGATGACGACAATGGCCGCGAACTGGAGTCCGTCACTTTCCTCACTGAAGACGATGCCGACCTGCCTGAACTGGATCGCGGGCTGGATCGCGGGGCAATCATCGCGGAGGCAGTTGCGCTTGCACGTGACCTTGCCAACGAGCCCGCCAACCGCATGACACCGACCATACTCGCTCAGCGGGCACAGGATGCCGCAGATGTTGCAGGTGTCACGTTCACCAACCTCAGCATCGGCGAGATCACGGAGATGGGCATGGGAGGCCTGCTTGGCGTTACTGCCGGTTCCCATGAACCACCCGCTTTCATCATCCTCGAGCACAAGGGCGACCCGGACAACACGCGCCCCACTGTCGCGCTGATCGGCAAGGGCGTCACTTTTGATTCCGGCGGCATCTCCATAAAGCCGTCTGCAAACATGAGCGCCATGAAGGGCGATATGGCAGGCGGCGCGGCGGTCATTGGCGCCCTGCAGGCCATCGGACGCCTTGGCCTGCCCATCAACGTCACCGGCCTCGTCCCCGCCACGGAGAATCTCCCCGGCGGCGGAGCGACGAAACCGGGTGATGTCCTCACTGCCATGAACGGCAAGACCATGGAGGTCGAGAACACGGACGCCGAGGGTCGACTCATCCTGGCCGATGCCCTCTCTTACGCGAACAACAAGGGAATGACGCCGCTAATTGACGTGGCCACGCTCACCGGCGCCATCCGCGTTGCCCTCGGAAACGTGGCTATGGGGCTTTTTGCCAACGATGATGATGTTGCGCGCCGGCTGCAGGATGCGTCCGAGGCGACGGGTGAGAAGATGTGGCGGATGCCTTTGTGGGACGACTACAAGGAGCAGATCAAGAGCAGCGTCGCCACGGTCAAGAATACCGGCGGCCAACCTGCCGGTTCCATCACCGCCGCCAAGTTCCTGCAGGAATTCGCCGAAGACACACCCTGGGCGCACCTGGATATCGCGTCTGTCTCCGCGACGGATCGCGAGAGGGGCTGGCAGACACGCGGCGCAACAGGCCAACCGGTCCGCACCCTCGTCCGCCTCGTCGAAGACATGTTGCACGAGAGCTAACACCATCCACCAGCGTTCCCGTGCCTGACGCGGGAACCCAGACGCCAGATTCTCACCTTCGCGGGAAGACGATCCGAGATACAGGAGGAACGATGCCTTTCACCCAACAGGACATCGCGCAGGGCAACTACCTTGTCACCGGCGCAACCGGACGCACGGGCAGCATTGTCGTGCAGAAGCTCCGTGACGCCGGCGCGAATGTCCGTGCTCTCATCCACTCGACCATCCCTGAACAACCCGTCGATGGCGTTGAGTACGTGGAGGGTGACTATCAGGATAAGGACTCCCTTCTCACCGCAACGCGGGGCATTGATTGGGTCATCGCCTGCGTCGGCGCTCAGTCAGCTACACGTGGCGCCCACCTGATAGAAGCGGTTGAGTACCAAGGCACCGTAAACCTAACCGAAGCTGCAAGCACAAACGGCGCCAAACACATGGCGCTCATCTCAGTTCGGGGGGCCGACACACGCTGGGATTTCTATCCCGTGTACCCGGCCAAGGCTCGCGCGGATCAACATCTTATCGACGCTCGCGTGGCCGGAACCGTCTTTCGGCCCGGTGGGATGATCGACGCTTCCGGTGAGTTCTTGAACAGGCAAATCTATACCGTCACGACCGGAGGGGCAATGACCATTTACGGCACGCCCGATCAGCCGATGGTCTTCATTTTCCTCGATGAACTCGCCGATTACCTCATCCATGCGCACCTGGAGCGCCGCGCCTACAACAACATCTATGAGCTTGGCGGACCCGGCAACCTGACGCGGGCGGAATACTGGGCGCTCTTCCAGGAATATCTTGGAGTCAGGACCAACGTCCGCTATCTGCCGGTTGATGAGATCGTTCCGCGACGCCAGGCAGCGCTGCGGGAGCAGAACATGCCACTGGCGCAGCAACTCGCGCGCGAAGAAATCGGTGGCCGCAGCGAGTCAGGTCATCCACCGATGAACATCTACAGTCGGCTCTTTGACGTGAAACAGCGCGACTTTCGGCTTTGGCTCATCGGCGTCCTGAAGAGGGCCAAGGCTGAAGAGCGATAGTGATACACTCTTTCGGCGGGTCCGGTGGGGACCGGTGACCCGCTCAGCCGCAAAAAAAGCCATCGGGCCGGGGTGGGGGCCGGCCCGATGACCAGGGATAAAGGAGGATGAGAGGGTTGTCTTGATTTCGTGTGGATTGCGTGTAGTGGAATTCCTGCTCCTAGCACTTGGAGTAGCCGCACGCGAGGCACATCATGCAGCCCTCAGTGAAGATCAATATTCCGTAGCAGTCGGGGCATTGCGGTTGTGTCCCGGCGCGCGGAGTTGACGTCTGCGCCCCCGGGAACAGTTGGCTCTGCACCACAGCTTCCGGATGAATCTCTCCCAACTCACTTAGGTCAAACTTCTCACCGAACGCTTCCCGCGCTCGTTTCGCCATCTCCTCGCGTTCCTCATCGACGGGGCGGGCGTGCCGCAGCAGCGCCAACGCAACCGCGTCCGGGGCGCTGAGAACCTGCTGGCCTTCGTCCCACGTCGGCGCGTCCGTGATGCCGCGCAGCTGATCAATCACCTGCTCGACGCCAACGCCTGAACGCAGCGCCAGCGACGCGAGACGGCTCACGGCTTCCAGGTATGCCGCATCGCTGGAACCCGCCTTGCCCAGGTTCGTGAAGACCTCAAAAGGTCGACCGTTCTCGAATGTGATGGTGACGTATAGATTGCCGTGACCCGTGCGGATGCGATCGGTGATGCTTTCGAGACTCCGCGGGCGCTGCTGCGGTATGCGATGCACCTCGCCCGGCTCCGCCTCTTCCTCGCCGCCCGATACGCCTGTCTCAAGCACCTGCATGCTCTTGGAGCCGTCACGATAGACAGTGATGGCCTTGCACTGCGTTGTCCACGCATCCCAGAACGCCTTGGCGATGTCCGTCACTGTGGCGTCATTCGCAAGGTTGATGGTCTTGGATACGGAGTTGGTGGTGTTGTCCTGCCACGCCGCCTGCATCTTCACGTGCCAGTCAGGATCGATGGCCATCGCCGTGCGTACGCCATGATTGCTGATCAGATCAGTAACGGCCTCATCGCGCCACGCCGGATCGTTGGCCAACTGTGCCAGCGTCTCCTCTGCCGTGCTTTGTCCGACGTCATCAGTGAGCGCGCGGCGAACGGGCAGCGGGGCATCGAGGAATCGCGTGCTCGTGCCGTCGTGGTCCTCCCACAGGATGTTCGACCACCAGGCCAGGGCGAAATGCGGCTCGATGCCGGATGAGCAATCTGCCAGT
Organism: Dehalococcoidia bacterium; assembly: GCA_034428515.1. Classification (GTDB taxonomy): domain Bacteria; phylum Chloroflexota; class Dehalococcoidia; order UBA6926; family UBA6926; genus VXMO01. The sequence goes on along the minus strand of DAOUHQ010000012.1, from coordinate 22,122 downwards.
CGTGAAATTGTTCCCGTTGGCGCGATTGTCGTCACGCTCGAGTGCCGCACCGGCGGCATCCCCTGCTCCTTGAGCCGGGAATTCTCATACTCCGGGAACGGCCCGCGCTGCGCTGCCAATTTCTCCGATTCCGACCACGCCGTCTCGCGGATAAAGCGGCCGACTTTCCGCGCGAGATCAAGCGCCTGCTCCGAGTCATACGGAGTTGTCAGGTCCACCAACGCGTCCGCCCAGCCCATGATGCCGAGGCCGATACGGCGCGTCTTCAGGTTCATCTCCCGCAGTTCCGCCAGCGGGAATGTGTTGATTTCTATCACATCGTCAAGGAAGCGGACGGCAGTCCGCACGGTATCCTCAAGCGCCGTCCAGTCAAACCCCGTCTTGTCCGGGGTCAGATGCTTGGCGAGGTCGATAGAGCCGAGGCAGCAGTTGCCGTAGTTCTCCAGGAACTCCTCGCCGCACGGGTTGGACGTTTCGATAAGGCCGAGTTGCGGATTCGGCTGTGTCTCCCACACGCGATCCATGAACACCAGCCCAGGATCGCCCGTCTTCCACGCGGAGTTGCAGATATCGCTCCAGAGGTCGCGGGCCTTGACCGTGTCCGTCACGCGGTCGTCCTTGGGACTGATTAGGTCCCAGTCCGCGTCCGCCTCCACGGCCCGCATGAAGTCATCCGTCACCTGTACCGAGATATTGAAGTTCTGGAGCGAAACGTCATCATCCTTGGCGTGGATGAATTCCAGCACGTCCGGGTGCCGGACGCTCAACTGTCCCATGTGCGCGCCGAGTCTGAACGCGCCCTGCGTCAGTGTTGCGCCCACGGCGGAATACAGTTTCATCACGGCCACCGGCCCGCATGCCATTCCGTGCGTGGTGGCGATTGGGTCGCCCTTTGGTCGCAGTTTGGAGAATCCGAACCCGATGCCACCGCCCCACTTCTCAATCATGGCCGCGTCGGAGGCGACCTTCATGATTGAGCTCATGTCGTCCCTCGGAGAGACGACAAAGCAGGCGCTCAGTGATCCGCGGCCATTCTTGCCGGCGTTGACCAGCGTCGGTGAGTTGGGCAGGAACTTGAACGTGGACATCACACGGTAGAACTTGCCGGCCCACTCGTTGGACTCCGCCTCACTCCCGCCCGCTGACACCTCGCCCTGAGAGACGGCCCGGGATACTCGCTCAAACAGCCCGCGCGGATCCTCAATAACTTCATTGTCCGCGTTGCGCGCCAGATAGCGATTCTCCAAGATGGCGCGGGAGTTGGGAGACATGATCGGCTCCGCTTCCCCGCTCGCGTCCCACCGTGAGCCGGACTCCGACGACGCGGTCGCTCCGTTCGCGCCGTTCACATGATGGCCGTTTGTCGCGTTGCGCTGCGCTGCCTCGATAACCCTGGCGATAGCATCCGTGCCATCGCCGTTCCCTGCTCCGTTCAGCCGATGGAGCGCGCCGTCCGGGCCAAGCGGCGGCGCGTCCGTCATGCGGACTATGAGGTCGATGATCTCCTCAATGCGTTCCGGACTCTCACCCGTGAACTGCGCGGAGACCGCATCCCTTAAGGCGTTTCGATTGGCGGCAACAACCGCTCCATCGAATTCATTGGCTGAAGAAGACATTCGCAAATCACCTTGGTACTTGTTGGTCTTTCTGTCTCGCTACGTATTTTCAAATAGGTCTCACATGCGGGCGGCGTAGTGCTTCACGTTCACCGCCCTTCATGCTCTCTTACGGGGTCGCCCCCTGGGACGACCGCCTGATCGCTCCGGCGGCAGGAGGGCCATCTGGCCCGGCGAGGAAGAGCCGGGGCCATCCCGCAGGCCGTCGACCGCCCGCTGGAAATCATCCTCATCGGCGAAATCCCGGTAGACACTGGCGAAACGGATATAGGCAACACGATCAGCCTTGCTTAGTCGATCCATTGCCAGCTCGCCGATAAGGTTCGTGCTCACTTCAGCCCGTCCCCGTTTTTGTAGTTCATCCTCGATATCATCGACCAATTTTTCGATAGCCCCTGCGAGGATCGGACGCTTTGCACAGGCCGTTCGGATGGCTGCCATGAGCTTCTCACGACTGAACTCCTCCGTGCGTCCATCCCGCTTGACGACAGATAGCGATGTGGTGAGCAGTCGCTCCACTGTGCTGAACCGTGCTCCACACCGCTTGCATTGACGCCTCCGGCGCACACCTTGATCGTTGTGGCGGGTATCCAGGACCTTCGTATCGTCGTTCCCGCAGTGCTGACACCGCATCTCTGCCCCGCCTCCATGTGAGGCGCCTGCTCGCGATCTCTCCTCACTCCCCGTCCTTCCATGTCTCCCGCCGTATTTCCGCCGTGGCCGACCTACATATGGGAAACAAAGAAGATAATACTCAACGGATAGTAGGGTGTTGTCAAGCGTTGCAACGTCCCCTCCCAGATAGGAACCCTGGGAAACTTCCGGGGGCCTCAAAAAGATTTTTTCGCGTCGTGACGCGGAAACCTCGCGTCCCCCCACCTTTACGCCCCAACTTTCCAAAAATGAGATTCCTATAATGGTTTGATTATGGCGAAGTCAAAGGCTCGACGGAATGGGGCGAAGACCGGATCAGGCGAAAAGGCCGCCGGAGGGGATCGGTTGATTTCCGATAATCGCCGCGCGCGTTTCGATTACGACATCCTCGAAAGCCTCGAAGTGGGCATCGCTCTGACCGGTACGGAGATCAAGTCCATCCGCTCGGGGCGAGTCTCACTGGCGCAGTCGTTTGCCCGCGTCGCCAACGGCGAGGTGTGGATCCACGGCATGCACATCCCGCCGTACGCGCAGGGCAACATCTACAACCATGAGCCCACACGACCGCGCAAATTACTCCTCCACCGTCGGCAGATCATGGACCTCACGAGGCGGGTCACGTCAAGCGGCTACACCCTCATCCCGCTGAGGCTCTACATCACGCGCCACAAGGCCAAGCTCCAACTTGGTCTCGCGCGCGGGCGCAAGTCCTTTGACAAGAGGCAGGTCCTGGCCAAACGCGACGCCGACCTTGAAATGGCGCGGGCGCTCGCCCCCCGCCACTGACCACCCCGTTCACCCGGAGCTTGTCGAAGGGCGCTCTCATGTGTACGCGCGTATACTTGTAAATGCGGCCGCTACTCGCAGGGAGTGGCCGCGACACACAAGCCACAACGTGGGGGCGCGCGGATTCGACAGGGGTCTGCGAGGGTGTGTGAGCAGGCCGAGGCGCCGTGACCTCGTTAATCCCGCGGCACAAAGAGTAGCTGGCAACAACAAGCAACTCGCACTCGCAGCCTAAGATTTAGGTAGCGACGTTCCGGATCGTTACCCCTGCGGACGGTTCGGAGCGACATTTTAGCGGGGTGCCGCCGCACGTCAGCCGGTGACGCGCGGCGAAAGACTATCGCCGGCTGGTTGCTCGTGATTCCTGTCGGCCGGGGCCGTGAGCGACGAGAACCTAATGACCGACTAAGCCTGTAGCGCCGCACCTGGAGCCGCCTTTGGACGGGGGGTTCAACTCCCCCCCGCCTCCACTTTTTTGAAGTTCGCGATCATTGACGGTTGGCCAAAGAAGTTCGGCTTCCGCGTTCCGGCTTTGGCGGCCATTCATCTATTTTCTTGATTCGAGGTCATCGTTGGTTGGCCGGGGGATTCGCTTCCGCGTTCCGGCGTTGGCGGCCTCCTGACGCAGTTACAATAGTTGCCACACCCGAAGGAGGCACATGTGACCAGACCCAGGTTCATTGAGGTAGAGGTGGAAGCAGGCAATAACTGCGACTTCTCCCTACACCGCATCTTCAGCGTTGTTGAAGAGCCGAAAGAGGTCGTGCGCGTGGAAGCCCCCGGCATCCGCGGCGAGTTGGCGATGGTGGAGGTTATTGGCTGGGGTGAGGACGGCCCCTGCCCCGCCTACGCCGCCATCGTCGAGGACTCCGGCGAGGGACACGCCCTGCTCATCTTTGGCGGCGACGACGGCATCCGCACGCGTCCCCTTGATTCCGACAGCCCATGGAGCCTGGATGACCCTGCCCAGACCGGCGAGCCGTGCCTCCTCCTCGACAAGACAACTCCATACGTCCCCGCCGAATAACACCATGACCTCCCCACAAGACGAGGCCTGGGACTACGCCGAGGAACTACTCGCCCGACCTCAGCGCCGCATCGAAGTGACACTGTCGCGCGGCGAGGCCGAAACACGACTACTCCATGACGGCAACGCGATGGTCATCTGCCCCAACGACGACTTGGGGCGAACGCAGGCGCAACTTGTGGCGCGGGCATTGGGTATCGCCCTGCCGGACGTCGGTGATTCTGAGACGGTCGGCGTCAGCAGCGGCGTACTACATCGCGTCATGTCCATCTCATCTATGGACCCGACGGACGAGGATATCTGGCCGCTATTCGCCCGCCTGCTTGAAGAGGCGGAGGCCATGCGCGCGAACGTGAGCGAGCTGGAGGAATAGGCGCCGTTAGTGACATCTATCACAAGCGTATTGACAGCAGATAGGAGTACGCTTATAGTGCCCATAAGTAAATCGCAAGAACGATGAACACCTTCGCAAATACACATAGTCCATCAGTTGCCGCAGTGGCGCGCCGCGCCGCGGTGACCTGCTCGTGTTACATGACCGTCCCGGGGCGGGAGGCCGCGCGCTAGCAATAGCAGGCCTCAAGGACAGAGCAGCGCTGAATCTCTGGCAACACAGGAACAAGCGCATCAACCGCCCCACAACAGAAGGGGCGGTTTTTTTATCTCTGAATGACAGAGCGACCACAGTACACAATCGCAGAGGGAATCGAGGGGGAACCGGAGCAAATGGCAACACTGGAAGCACTTCGGACGGAATGGACGGAGGAGCGGCTGGCAGAGGTGAGCGCTCAGCTTGAAGACGCGCACCCGGGCGAAATCGTTCGCTGGGCAGTTGAGAACTTCTTCCCGGACATCACTCTTGCGTGCAGCTTCGGCGGCGTGTCCGGCATGGTCCTGCTTGATATGGCCATGAAGATCAACCCGGAGGTCTCCGTCTTCTACGTGGACACGGATTTCCTGTTCCCTGAGACGCATAGCCTCAAGGACAAGGTGGGGCGTCGTTACGGCATCCAGCCCATCGGTTTCAAGACGGACGTGACCGTCGCGCAGCAGGCCGCCCTGCACGGGCCTGAGCTGTGGAAGGTTGATCCCGACCTCTGCTGCGAGATTCGCAAGGTTGCGCCGAATGAGCAGGCGCTTGTCGGACAGAAGGCATGGATCGCCGGTCTGCGCCGCGACCAGGGTGACACTCGCAAGGATGTCGCGATTGTCGCGTGGGACACCAAGTTCGACCTGATCAAGATCAATCCCCTGGCCAACTGGTCTGAGGATGATGTTTGGGACTATATCCGCGAGAACAACGTCCCATACAACGCGCTGCACGAGCAGGGCTACCCGAGCATCGGTTGCACAAATTGCACGCGCCCGGTGGAGCCCGGCGAGGATCCGCGCGCAGGCCGTTGGTCCGATTTCGAGGACAAGGTCGAATGCGGCATCCACATCGACCCTGAGACGGGCAAGGTCGTTTCAACCACAGCGGCGAACTGACGCGGCCCTGCCGCTACATCACACAACACGCGAGAACGCCGATAACGGCAAGGAAAACTCACAGGAGGAATTTGAGAGTGACCACCAACCACAATGGAGTGACCGTTTGGTTCACCGGGCTTTCGGGCGCCGGCAAGAGCACCATTGCAGAGCGACTGCTGGCGGTTCTGCGAGACCAGGGCATCAAGTCCGAGCTGCTGGACGGCGATGTCGTTCGCACGAACCTCAGCAAGGGACTTGGGTTCAGCAAGGAAGACCGTGACACCAACATCCGCCGCATCGGCTTTGTCAGCGACCTGCTGACACGCAACGGCGTCGTTAGCATCGTGTCCGCCATCTCTCCGTATCGCGAGGTTCGGGACGAGGTGCGGGAGCAGATCGGCGATTTCATTGAAGTCCACGTCCACGCCTCGCTTGATGAGCTCGTCAAGCGTGACGTCAAAGGCCTGTATGAGAAGGCGCTCAAGGGCGAGATTCAGAACTTCACCGGCGTCTCTGACCCCTACGAGGAGCCGCTGACACCCGAGGTTCTTGTCGACACGGAGCAGGAAGAGGTCGAGGAGAGCCTGGGCAAGGTGCTGGGCGCGCTTGAGGAGCGGGGCATCATCCCGTCCGGCGCGAGCAGGGAGTTGGCGGGGGCGGCAACCTAGATCATGACAACGACCACGCTTAATACTCACGCCACCGCGCCCCACGCGGACGTGGAAGAAACGATCGCCCCGCACGGCGGCACACTTGTCGACCGATTTGCGTCGCCTGACCAGGCAACGGAGATCCGGGAGCGCGCGCCGGGGCTGACCCACATCACTCTGAGCATGCGCGAGACTGCCGACCTTGACCTCATCTCCGTGGGCGCAATGAGCCCGCTGACGGGATTTATGAACCAGGCGGACTACTCGCGCACGGTGCGCGAGATGCGTCTTGCAGACGGCACGCTCTGGAGCCTGCCCATCACCCTTTCGGCCCCCGCGGACACTGCGCGCGGCCTAAAGAGTGGGCAGGAGGTCGTGCTGGTGGACGCCACCGGCCGCCACCTCGCCATCCTCTCAGTGGATGAGGTGTACGACTACGACAAGGAAGTTGAGGCGCAGCACGTCTTCGCAACGACGGAGGAGGCCCATCCCGGCGTCGCTTCCGTTTATGGCCAGCATGAGATGCTCATCGGCGGCTCCGTCACGGTCATCGAGCGTGAGAACCTGGAGCCGGAGCTGCGGCCCTACCGCGAGGACCCGGCGCAGACTCGCGCCGCGTTTGCGGAACGGCATTGGCGGACAATCGTCGGTTTCCAGACACGCAACCCTGTGCACCGCGCCCATGAGTACATCCAGAAGGCCGCGCTGGAAATCGTTGATGGCCTGCTCCTCCACCCGTTGGTGGGCGAGACCAAGCCGGATGACATTCCCGCAGACGTGCGAATGCGCTGCTACGAGGCGTTGATCGAGGGGTACTACCCCGAGGATCGCGTCCATTTGTCGGTGCTGCCTGCGGCAATGCGCTACGCAGGGCCGCGTGAGGCCGTGTTCCATGCCCTCGTTCGCAAGAACTATGGCTGCACGCACTTCATCGTCGGGCGAGACCACGCGGGCGTCGGCAACTACTACGGCACATACGATGCGCAGGACCTGCTCCGCAGCATCCCGGCCGAAGACCTCGGCATCACGCCCCTGTACTTCGACCACTCCTTCTACTGCAACCGCTGTGAAGGCATGGCCTCAATGAAGACGTGTCCGCACGGGCCGGAGCAGCGTGTGTTCCTGAGCGGCACGCAAGTGCGTGACATGCTGTCGCGCGGCGAGGTACCGCCCATGGAGTTCACGCGGCCTGAGGTGGCGCAGATCCTGATTGAGGCGGCGAAGGGATAGCCTCTCCGCCATCATTCACGCGGCCACCCAAGCCGGAACGCGGAACGCTAAGCGAATAGGCAAACCAGACTTTATCGCGAACCGAGAAAATAATTTGAGTTGGAGCGCCTGCGGGCGTACCCTGTAGGGAGCTATCCGGAGGGAGGATCACGTGGCTACGACAACGGAAACGGGACAACGTTCCGCCCGACCCTCGATCATCCAGTACCTGGATGAGGAGATTGCCGACTACGAAGGCAAGGTCAAGGAGTTTCGCGCAGGAGAAATCCCGGAGGACGAATTCATGTCCTTCCGGTTGCGTCTCGGCGTTTACGGCCAGAGGCAGCCTGATGCGCAGATGTTCAGGATCAAGATTCCCGGCGGCCTTGCACACGCAGACCAGTGGGACGCCATCGGCCAGATTGCCGAGCAGTGGGCGCCGCTCCGCAAGGGACACATCACCACACGCGAGAACGTCCAACTCCACCACCTCTTGCTTGAGGACGCGGCGAAGGCCATGCACCTTCTCCAGAGCGTTGGCCTGAGCACAAAGGAGGCCTGCGGCAACTCGGTTCGCAATATCACGGCGTGCCCGATGGCGGGCATCGACCCCCAACAGGCTTTTGACATCCTGCCCTACATGGGCGCGTTTGCCCGCAACTTTGTGCGGCGCGATTTCACGTTCCACATGCCGCGCAAGGTCAAGCCCGCGTTCTCCTGCGGCGACCATGACTGCGCGACGGTGGGAATGCATGACATCGGATTCGTCGCCCGGGTCAGGGAGATCGACGGCGAGCAGGTCAAGGGATTCAAGATCACGGTCGGCGGCGGCACGTCGATCCAGCCGCTGATTGCAGAGACCATCTATGAGTTCGTGCCCGTCGATGAGTTCCTCCGCGTCTCGGAGGCCATGCTGCGCGTCTTCAACCGGACGGCGTGGCTGCGCCGCAACAAGATGAAGGCTCGCATCAAGGTCCTCATCCACACCGAGGGCATCGACTCATTCCGCGAGCAGGTCGAAGAAGAACTGCAGCAGGACTGGGCGCAGGACTACGAGGACAAGGACTACCTGCTCTTCCACGACGACGAAGCGGCGGACATCCCCGCACTGCCAACCGGCGTTGAGCCGCGCGGCGAGGACGACGCGGCCTTCCAGGCGTGGAAAAAGTCCAACGTCATCCCGCAAGAGGCGGACGGCTACAGCTTCGTCGGCATCACTGTGACGCGCGGCGACCTCTCACCGGAGCAGTACTACGGAACGTCCGAGATTTCCCGCAAGTACGCGAGCTACCGCATCCGCACCACGCCGGAGCAGAACATGATGCTCCGCTGGGTGCCGAATGCGTATCTGTACGACGTGTACCAGGAGCTCGTGGCGCTGGAGCTGCATGAAGGCGGAATGAACCAGATCACGGACGTGACGTCCTGCCCCGGCACGGACAGCTGCAAGCTGGGCATCACATCCTCCATGGGTCTCAACAAGGCGGTCGCGGATGCGGTTCGCAACCCCAACGGCCACACGAATCTGCTGGAAGACCCCCTCATCAAGCAGATGCACATCAAGATGAGCGGCTGCCCGAACGGCTGCGGACGCCATCACGTCTCCGATATCGGCTTCCACGGCGCGTTCATCAAGGGCCCCGGCGGCGGACAGATTCCGGCCTATGAGGTCTTCCTGGGCGGCAGCCATGAGAACGCGGACATGCGCTTCGGCGTGCGGCCTCGCGGCAAGATTCCCGCCAAGAAGGTGACGGAGGCCGTATTCCACCTCCTCCGCTACTACAGGGACAACCGCGAGGACGGCGAGTTGTTCAAGGACTTCGCGCACCGGCTGGGTCGCGAGCCGTTCGAGGACATCATCAAGGATTACCAGGACGTCGGTCCGCTCAACAAGGCGAACCTCGATCACTACATCGACTACGACAAGTCCGTGTTGTACGTCATGGAGCGCGGCGAGGGCGAGTGCGCGACGTAGAGTCGAACAACGCAAGCCGCTGAGTGATCGGAATCGACTGAGAAAGCGGGGCATATATGGCTGACCTTGGAGGACGGCGCATCGTTGTCCTTGAGGCGCGGATGCCCTCTGAACTCGGCAACCTTGTGGCCCGCCATGGCGGTGAGGCCATCAGCGCTCCCGCACTGCGCGAGGCGGCGCTCCCGATGCGGCAGGACGTGCGTGACGTTATCGACGGCATCTGCGCCCACACCATCCAGGCGGCTGTCTTCCTCACGGGAGTCGGCGCGCGCGCCCTGATCAACGCCGCCGATGAGCTTGGCCGCAAGGATGAGTTCCTTGACGCCCTGCGCGAGACGACGGTCATTTGCCGTGGCCCAAAGCCGGTGGCCGTCCTCAAGCCGCTGCAAGTGCCCATCGCGCTCGTCTCACCGTCTCCCTACACCTCCGAAGATTTGTTGGCGGCGCTCAAGGCATCCGACATCGATCTGAGCGGCAAGCGTGTCTCGCTTCAGCATTATGGCGAGGTGAACGCCTGGCTTCGGGGTGAGCTTGAGGCGTTGGGGGCGGACGTTCTCGAAGTGTCTCTCTATTCGTGGCAACTCCCGGAAGACACGCGCCCTGTCGTCGATGCTATCGCGCTCATGCTCGCGCAGGACGTGGATGCCCTCATGCTGACAACGCAATCGCAGGCCCATAATCTCTTCCGCATCGCGGAGCAGGTTGGGCTTGCCGACGAGCTTCGCGAAGCGCTGTCCTCGGGAATCATCGTGGCGTCCGTTGGCCCCGTCTGCACGCGGGCGCTGCGCGATCACGGCGTTGAACCGCACGTCGAGCCCGTCAATCCCAAGATGGGGCCGTTGGTGCTCGCCCTCGCGGATTATCTGAACGCACAAGACTCCGTCCCGTCGCACGCAGCCGCCGCCACGGGGACATAGGCCGCCTTTCACCAACGAGCGAGACGTGCATGGGCTACTTTCCCGTCTATCTTGACCTGCGCGGACGCCGATGCGTCGTCATTGGCGACGACGACGAGGCGCAGATGAAGGCGGGCTCACTTGTCGAAGCGGGCGCAGTCGTGACCGTTATTTCCCCCGAAGAACGCCCTCGTTTCGCTGAGATGGCGGAGCGGGGAGACATCACGCTGCACTCCCGCAGCTATCAGCCAGGCGACCTTGCGGATGCGTTCCTGGCCATATCCGCAACGACGCATGACCGCCCCCTCAGCGAGCAGATACGCGAAGAGGCCGAGCGAGAAAAGTGCCTGCTGAACATCGTGGACATCACTGATCTCTGTACATGGATCTACCCTGCCCTTGTGAAGCGTGGCGACGCAACAGTTGCCATCTCGACAAACGGCCGCAGCCCCGCGATGGCGTCATTCCTGCGCCGCGAGATTGATGCCGCACTGCCTGAGGGTTACGGCATGTTGCTCGACGTTCTGGCCGATGTGCGGGAGGAGTTGCGGCGCGATGGTAAACGGCCGCCGTCCCGACTCTGGCAAACGGCGCTGAATGACGGCGAGACTAAGGCGATGATCGACGCGGACAACGCGGCCGCCCTACGCGAACACATCGTTGCGCTTCTGACGGAAGAGGACGGTGACTAGCGGCGGCATCGTCCACCTTGTGGGCGCGGGACCCGGCGATCCCGGGTTAATCACGGTGCGGGGCGCGAGACTGCTCCGCCGCGCCGATGTCATTGTTTACGACAGGCTTGTGAATCCCTCCCTGCTGGCTGAGGCACGGCCCGAGGCGGAAATGGTCGATGTCGGCAAGCACCCGTCACGCGGAGGCGAGCACCTGCAAGAGGAGATCAACGAGCTGCTCATTGAGAGGGCGCGGGGTGGAGCACGTGTCGTGCGGCTCAAGGGCGGCGACCCGTTCCTCTTTGGACGTGGCGGCGAGGAGGCAGCGGCGCTTGCCGAGGCGGGCGTTAGCTTTGACGTTGTTCCCGGCGTCACGTCCGCGCTGGCGGGGCCTGCTTATGCGGGAATCCCGGCGACGGACCGCAATCTTGCCTCCGCCGTTCGTATCTATACAGGACAGCAATCGCGCAACGCTCAGCCGTTGAACCCGACTAACCAGACGTCAATCGTCCTTATGGGTGTACGCACCCTTGCCAATACGGTCAGGGCAATGCTGATGGCAGGCTGGCCCGAAGACACGCCTGCGGCAGTTATTGAACACGCCACAACATCCCGCCAGCGGACGACGACGGCCACGCTTAAGACGATTGTTGGTACGTCTGCTGAGGTCGGAATCCGTCCCCCCGCCATCTTTATCTGTGGCAGCGTTGTCGGGCTCCGCGACAGCATCGGTTGGTTGGAGAAGAAGCCTCTTTTCGGCCACCGCCTCATGGTGCTGCGCGGAGAGACACGCGCCGCGGAGCTGATCACGTTGCTGGATGACGCCGGGGCAGAGGTCGTCCACGTGCCCGCAGTCGCATTCGACGGCGTGGAGGACTGGACTGAGCCGGATTCAGCTATAGAGAGGCTGGCAGACTTTCGGGTGATTGCCTTTACAAGCGTCAACGGCGTTGATTTCTTCATGAGCCGACTGCTTGGGAGCGGGCGAGACGCGCGGTCTCTGGCAGCGGCGCGAATTGCGGCCATCGGCCCGGCAACGGCGGCGGCCCTCAATCGCCATGGCCTGAACGCCGATCTTGTCCCGGGTCGATTCACCACCGGCGCATTGGCGGACGCGATCGCGGCGGAATGCGCACAGGGAGACACCGTGCTGCTCCCGCGCGGCAACCTTGCCGATGATGCCCTGCCCGCCGCGCTCAGGGAGCATGGCCTTGCGCCAACCCCCATCGTGGTCTATATGACCCTGCCCGGGCCTGGCCTCGCAGAACGGGCACAGGCGGCCATGGAACGGGGCATCGACGCCGTCCTGCTCACGAGTCCGTCTACGGCGCGAAACCTCGTTGATGCGCTCGGCGATGACCGTTCACTACTGGACGGGATTCCCGTCATCTCCGCCGGTCCCACCACGTCTCGCGGCGCAGAGGACGTTGGCCTGCGTGTTACACAGGAGGCGACTGAGCACACGGCTGATGGCCTTGTTGACGCCGCGCTTGCGTGGGCGGGGAGCGACTGATGGCTTCCGGGAATGGCCGCCGTGTGCTGCGTGTCGGCACGCGACGAAGCCCGCTTGCGATGATCCAGACGGAGCTGTTCATGCAGGCCGTGCTGGCGAAAGAGCCCTCACTTGAGTTCGAGGTCGTTGGCATCACAACGACAGCCGAGAGACAACCAACAACGCCGATCCCGGATCTTGGGCAGGGCGTGTTCGTCAAGGAAATCCAGATCGCGCTTGCCAACAGAGAGATTGATTTCGCCGTCCACAGCCTCAAGGACCTGCCTACGCGCCTCCCGCCCGGCCACACGTTGGCCGCAGTCATGCCTCGCAATGATCCGCGCGACGTTCTCGTCTCGCGAGACGGTCAGCTATTGAACGAACTTCCCGCAGGCGCGCGCGTCGGGACCGGCAGCATCCGCCGTGCGGCGCAAGTGCTGGCTCACCGGCCTGATCTTGAAATTGTGCTGCTGAGAGGCAACGTGGATACCCGCGTGCGCAAGGTGACAGGTGATGGTCGCGAGATCGAGGCAGAGGCAGCAGTGCTGGCCGCCGTTGGTCTCCAGCGTCTCGGCATGGACGACGTCATCACGGAATTTCTCGAGCCGGATGTTATGCTCCCCGCCGTCGGACAGGGCGCGATCGGCATCGAGTGTCTTGAGACCAACGTAGAGGCATGCGCCGTCGCCGCGCTCACCGAAGAACGCGACCACAGAATCGCCGCCGAAGCCGAGCGTTCATTTCTACGAGCGGTTGGCGGATTCTGCCGCACGCCCCTCGCTTGCTACGCCACTGTGCAGAATAGCGAGCTTTCCGTTGAGGCGATGGCAGCCACGCCGGATGGAACGGTCGTGTTGCGTGAGTCCATCACCACGGACGCCGCCACGGAGTCGGAAGAAATCGGAAAGCGGCTACTGGACTCGCTTTACGCCCGGGGCGCAGGGGAATTTATCATCCTGGACGACGAGCCGAACCCGGACGACGACTAGGCACTATCGTTAGCCGGGTTTGCGTGCCAGCACGTCAAGCTGGTGGGCAATGTAGACGAGTTCTCCGATCTCAATCTGCCTGTGACGTCCGGCGACCCACTCCTCAAGCCCCGCGCTGAACACGATGGCGTTTTCGCTGAGCGTTTCCCACACGAAGTTGATGATGTGATGCAGGAAATACGCCACGTCCTCCGGATAGCCGCCGTCCTGCGGGTACACCACCCAATCTGACGAGCCAGCCGCCGCTATCTCAAGGCCCGCTTGCGGTATTTCGGTCAACAGTGCCCTGCCCGCCCTGCGCCCGCCGGTTGGCAGACCGTTCGGCGTCCTTCGCTCATCCATCGCGCGGTGATAGCTGTCGATAACACGTGCATTGAGCACAGCATTTGCAGTTGGTTCAAATACAGTCTCTCCATCAAACGTGATTGGTAGATACAGCAGGCCACCCGGACGGAGCGCGTTGGCGGCAGCTCCAAGAAACTCCGGCACGTTCAGGAGGTCTACGAGCGCCTGCGCGATAATCACGTCGGCTAATCGACCCGCCTCAGCCTCGCCCTGCAGATATGCGGCGGCATCCCCAACAACTGTATTCACCGACAATTCGGTTCCACCGCTTGAATCGAGAATCACGTCGGCAGCCCGGGACGCCTCTTCAAGGCTCTCGGGATCAAGGTCTACCATTGTGTACTCGCCGCTTGATAGCAGCCCCCGCTCAAACAGCCGCCTGAACGTGCTGCCGACACCCGCGCCAAGTTCGATGACACGAACAGGTCGGCCCCCCATGTCAAAGAGGCCCTGCGCCAGCGCGTCGTACACGCGCGCGTTCAACGCATCGTCATCAACAACAGCCTTCGCCTTCAGGTAGCGAACAGTGTTGTAATGTTCAGGTCCCGGCATCGGCTTTCTCCACAGTCTCCAGCAGGAATTCACGGACAGATGTCATGGACTGTTCCCACGTGGGGTGGCGGGCGAATCGCTTGAGCGCCTGCGCCCCCATGCGTGCCAGACGCTTTCGATCAGTTGCAAGATCGCGTAGCCGCATGGAGAGTTCCGGCGCTGAGCCTGAGGGGACCAGGAAACCGTCACGGCGGTTCGTGATGATCTCATGCGCCGCCCCTGAGTCCGTTGCAATCGCCGGCATCCCGAACGCCATCCCCTCCAGGTAGACGATGCCGAATCCCTCATATGAGGACGGAACAACGAGGACGTGCGCCTGCTCGAAATGCGCGCGGAGAGCATCATCCGCCAGAGGTCCGTGGAATGTCACTCGATCTCCAAGGCCGTCGTTCTCAACCTGCTGACGCACTCTGTTCGCGTACTCCGGCTCCACCTCAAGGCCACCGACCACATCAACCCGGATGCCCACGTTTCCCGTCAGGCCAAGAGCTTCTATGAGCACGTGCAACTGCTTGCGCTCAATCACGTTCCCCAGGAACAGTATCCGCAACGGGCCGTCCGCGTTCGCCCGTTCCGTGACATCCTGTTCCGTCATAGAAACATCAAAGCGGTTGCCTGCGGGGAATGCCAGGACGTTCGGCTTCTCCGTCCTGATCTGATCGTGGACGGCCCTTTTCGTTGTCTCGCTATTGAACACGAATCCGTCAACGGAGCGGAGATAACGGCGCTCAATCACGCCATAGGCGCGGTTCTTCCAGGCCGCACGCTTCTCGCTCATACGCAGATGATGAACGATAGAGATGATTGGCCACTGACCGCGAACCGCGCCATTAACGCGCCACAGTGACGGATGATTCAGTTCATCCTGCAGCATGACGTCCACGTTTGCGGACTTCAGATCCCGGCGCAGCCCGCTCGACCAGGCGTCCGTTAGGTGACGACCGTAATTGCGCCACGGAATCCCGATAATCCGGACGGTATCCCCGGCGCGCTCCAGTGTCTCAACCAGCCTGCGGTCATACAGATAGCCGCCGGACAGAGTATCCAGGCTGCCATAGATGATGAGGCCGACCCTCAACGCCGAATCTCCCGCCGATAGGACGCCCAGGCATCATCCCCTTCCCAGACGCGGATTGTCATGTAGGCAAGCGGCTCGGTCGGAATGCGCTCTACGATGAAATCCCAGAGGATGCGGGCAAAGTGCTCCACGCTGGGGTTCAGTCCTTCGAATTCTGGAAGCTCGTTGAGTGTCTTGCCGGCATAACGGGTATCGATGGCAGCCATTGCTTGTTCCACCGCGATGATGTCTACCAGGTAGCCGTGCCTGTCCAGACCCGGGCCCTCAACCAGCGCCTCCACCTTGTACGGGTGGGCGTTGAGTTCGTTTTCGGGGCCCCAATCGCCGCCGATGAGGTAGTGCCAAGCTGTGAATTCATGGGAAACGGAAACGGTGTACATGCGCTTCTCCCATTCCGGCGTACAGCCTTCAGTAGCTAGGAACTATCGTACGTCAGCAGAACCTGGAGCGCATCGCCGGGAGACTCATCCAGCAGCCGATAGGCATCTGCCGCTTCCTCAACCGGAAAGCGATGTGTGACAAGCTGTGACGGCTTGAGGAGCTCCACCATTCGCCACGCCGTCGCAAATCGCCGCAGCTTATCCCATCGACCGGACAGTTCCGGCGCAATTGTCGTCACCTGGCTGCTGATGAGCTTGATGCGGCTGCGATGAAAGCTGCCGCCCAGATCAACCGGCGCACGTTTGGTTCCATACCAGGAGCCGATGACGATGCGGCCTCCGTAACCGGTCGCAGCAATAGCCGTATCCAGCGCTTCCGGCCTGCCGGACAACTCGTAGACCAGATCCGCCCCGTGGCCGCCGAACGCCTCGGCAATTTCGTCCATCATGCCGGGCGTCTCCGGATTCAGGGCCGACGACGCCCCAAGTTGCAGCGATGCCTCTCGCCGCGCTTCAACGGTGTCCAGCGTGACGAGAGAGGCGAGGGGCATTTGCGCCAGCAGCGCCGTCGTCAGAAGTCCGATGACGCCTTGCCCGATAACCAGGACGTTCTCTCCCACCAGCGGAGCGCCGTCCATAGCGAAGTTCACCGCGGTTTCCATGGACGGCAGCATCACTGCGTCCTCATATGATATCCCTGCCGGAATCTCCATTAGCGACTCCGGCTTAGCCTCGAACACCGACTCGTGCGGATTGAAAGCAAATACGCGCCGGCCAGTCAGGTCGGCATCAACGCCCACTCCAACTTGAATCACGTCGCCAGACGCTGCATAGCCATAAGGAAGAGGAAATGACAGGTTGCCCTGCAATGCGGCGATGGATTCGTCCGCCGCCATCTCAGAGGGTGTCTCCCCCCGGTACACAAGCAGTTCAGTCCCCGCGCTGATCGCGGACTGCCGAGTGCGAACCAGCACACGTCGCGGCCTCGGGCCGCCCACCTCGTCGTGCTGAACCTCAACACGGCGCGGGCCGACAAACGTTACCGCGCTGTTCGTTAGTCCGGCGGCCATGCCGGCCTGCCCCACACAATCAGGTCGTCGCCCTCCCGCCGGTAACCAAGACCCTGTAGTCGCGGGAACGCCTCGCTCGTTGCGCCGTTCGTGCTTGAGACCGCGTGCAGTCCTCCCACGAGCGTCGGCGCAATAGTGATGACCACGTGATCGACGAATCGCGCTTCCAGCAGCTCCGTGATAACCCGCGCGCCACCCTCGACCATCAGGCTTCGCACACCATCCTCATAGAGCGTGGCCATCAGCGCCCGAAGATCCACAAGGCCATCCGACTCTCTTGCCGGCAGCCTTAGCACGCGCGCGCCCGCCGCCTCAAGTTCCACTTGTCTATCAACCGGCGCGTCCTCCAGCGTCGCTAGCCACGGCATCGTTCGATAGTCCTCCAGCAGGCTCGCGTTCAGAGGAAAGCGGAGCCTACTGTCCAGGACGATTGGCTGTGGGTCTTTTCCGTCCGCCAGTCGAACCGTCAGGCGCGGATCATCCGCGATAACCGTTCCGATACCGACGAGAATGGCGTCGTTGGACGAGCGGAGCAGATGGGTCATCTCAGAGGACTTTGAACCGCTGAGGTGGAGCGGCAAGGAATCGGCGTCGGCAATCGAGCCGTCAAGACTCTGCGCATACGTCAGCGTCACGAACGGCCGACGGTTGGCATCCGCTACGGCATGTTTCTCGACTGCGGGCACGAACGGGCTTGAGACCTCGTCCGATTCCGGCGGCGCGATGTCCAGCATGTGCCCCATGCGATTCACCTTGGCAGTCAGATAGTCGACGTTCTGCGTGGTGACAGGGCCCGGCACGGGCACCCTCCCCGCAACCCGAATTCCCAGTCCGCGCAGTTCCTCAACCTTCGCAGGATTGTTGGTCATCAGCCTGATGGATCGCGCGCCCAGCTCTTGCAGGATTAGAGCCGCCACGTCGTAACTGCGCTCATCCGCTTGATGTCCCAACTGCAGGTTGGCATCTACAGTATCGAGCCCCTGGTCCTGCAGGTTGTATGCGCGGAGCTTTTCCAGCAGGCCGATGCCGCGCCCCTCTTGCCGCAGGTAGACGATTACTCCTGCGCCCTCTCGCGCCACCGCCTCAATCGCAGAATCCAGCTGAGACGCGCAGTCGCACCGCTGTGAACCAAAGACCTCGCCCGTCAGGCACTCGGAATGAACACGGGTGAGTACATCCTCCCGCCCCTGGACATCTCCATAGACGAGCGCAAGGTGCTCCTTGCCATCGGAATCGTTGGAAAAATAATCGAGCCGGAATTCACCGTGGGCTGTGGGAATACGCGCAGACACGCTGCGCTCTACTCGTGTTGGGTAAGAAGACATCGTTCCCCTGATTCTGGATTACCTGCCAGCCGGTTGAGCGCAGACCTCCACCACTCTGCGCAAACGTACCCATGATTGGCATCATCGCCGCCAATGTCAATTCGGACGTTTAACCGACAGCCTCCAGCAGACGCAAGACAACCCCGGAATCCTTGTCTCCTGTACCGCCTTGCCCTCGCGCCGCGTCCAGCAGTTCGCTCATACTTTGCCGCCCTGCCACAGTGCCGGAGCCGATCATCTTGGAAAGCTCGTCGGCGCGTGAGTCATGATCTCGCAGTTGTTCAATTCGCGTTACTGTCCGGCCGTCCTGAGTGCGCTTGTACACACGGACATGCTGATCGGCATGAGCAGCCACTTGCGGCAGGTGCGTCACACAGATCACCTGCTGCCTTATTCCCAGCCCGGCCAGCTTGCTCCCGATCGTTCCGCCCACATGGCCGCCCACACCTACATCTATCTCATCAAATGCCAGCGTCCGCGCATCACCGCGCGCCAGCACCGTCTTCACGGCCAGCATCACGCGCGCCATCTCACCACCGGACGCAATTGCGGACAGCGGCCTCAAGGGCTCGCCCTCGTTCGGCGCAATGAGAATCTCCACCTCATCGCTGCCCGACTCATCACACCAGCTGAGCGCGTCCACGGATTGTCCGGGCTTGGCGTCCGTATCAATGACTTCCGGGGTTGTGAGAGCGGAGCGCACGTCCACTACGACTCGCGTCCCCGCCAGCGCAAGCGTCTCGACCTCTGCTTCCAGCGCCCGTCCAAGCCGCGCGGCTGCGTGGGAGCGCTCGGTGGACAGAGACCGTGCCTCTTTGATGACTTGCTGGTTCAGCCGACTTTCCTCGGCGAGCAACTCTTCCAGACGGGTTGATGCCTTTTCCAGCCCGGCAACTTCGTTCTCAGTGCGCTCAGCCCATGCGAGTACATCTTCAAGCGAACCGCCATGCCTCCGTTTGAGGTCATCCAATGCCGCCATGCGTTCTTCCACGGCATCCAGACGGTTCGGGTCCGCCTCAAGCCCTTCCAGATACCGCGCCAGGGAGAGTGCAAGCTCCTGCGCCTGTTCGGCGATAGCTGCCGCCGTCTCCGAGGCACCTCGCAGGTCTGCGTCCAGGATCGCGGCATCACTCATGTTCTGGCTGATCTCCGCCAGCGAATCCGCCACCCCGTTCTCGCCTCGAGATGTATCAATCAAGAGCGATCGCACGGCTCCTGTTAGCGTACCCAACTGCTCCGCGTGTGCCAGGCGGGATCGCTCACGTCCAAGCGCCGTGTCTTCGCCGGGAACAGGCGCGACGTCCCGGTACGCGGCCAATTCAAATTGCAGTTCCTCACGCCGCGCCGTCGCCTTTGCGTCTTCGCGCCGCAGCCGCCCAATACCGGAGCGAACCTTCTTGAGTTGCCCGACCAACTCCGCAAGAGACTCCTGATCGCCCTCCAGATCGCCATAGCGGTCGAGCATTTCTCTCTGCTCAACCTGTCCCAACAGCGCCAAAGTCTGACGCTGCCCGTGCGACTCCGCGAGAATTCGCCCGGCCTTTTGCAACGTCTTGAGGGCAATCTTGCGCCCGTTCACCCGGCAGTCGCCGCGGCCCGTGTCATCAAATTCACGAGATACGTGAATCGTCAGCGGATGTTCCTCATCCTTGATGCCGAGTTCTTCCAGTAGCGCGGTTGGTAGGGTGCCGTAGGCCCCATCCTGCTCAAAGACGGCCTCGATCCGTGCCCGCTGCGCTCCGGATCGAACCATGGATCCGTCCGCCTTTGCGCCAAGAATCAATGCGATGCAATTGACGATGATCGACTTTCCCGCGCCCGTCTCGCCGGTCAGCACGGTGAATCCGTCATCAAACAGGATTTCCAGCCGGTCGATGACACCGATGTTCTCGATGGTCAGCCGTCGCAGCATTGCACATGCCCCCTACAACCTTGGGAGCACGGTATCAGAACGCGCGTTCGTGGTCAAGCGGGCTAGAACTCAATCAGCGCTCGTCCCACGACCTCGCCGCGTCCAAGCGCGTCGTAGGCATCGTTGACTTGCTCAATGCTGTAGCGGCGCGTAATGATTTTCGGGCTGACGTCCACCACGCCCCGCTCCACCAGGTTCAGGATCTGCGGCATGTCCGTCCCCGCCCGCGCACCGTACGACCCCATAATCCGGATGCCGCGCCGCACGATCCGAGTAATTTCAAGCGGCACCGTCTCTCCGGCTGAGGCGATGCCAATCATCACGACACACCCGCCGTCCGCCACGGATTGAAACGCCTGCTGCACGGTCTGCGGCCTGCCCAGCGCCTCGAACGCGGCATCGACCCCCTGCCCGCCCGTGATCTCACGAATTCGTTCCGCCGCGTCTTCATTGCCGGCGTTCACCGTGTGTGTCGCGCCGAACGACTTTGCGAGCTCCAGCTTGTCGTCGTTGAGGTCGACCGCGATGAGTGGCGATGCACCCACGGCTGCGGCAATCTGCACGACGTTTGTACCGACCCCGCCCACAGCAAATACCGCGGCGCTCTCGCCCATTCGAAGCTCGGCCTGGTTGCGGATCGCTCCAAATGCCGTGAACACGCTGCAGCCGATGATGGCCGACTCCTGCAGCGAGAGACCGTCCGGCAGGCGAAATACGGACGACGCCGGCGTGACCGCGTACTCTGCGAGCGCCCCCATGCTGTACATCCAGACAGGGGAACCGTCGGGACGCACCAACCGTGTCGTGCCGTCGTAGAGCTGGCCCTTTAGGCGGTTGTAAGCGAAGAACGTCTCACACATATCATCCCTGCCGCGACGGCAGTACGCGCACGATCCGCACGGCATGATGAAGCTGCACACGACGCGATCTCCAACGGCAACATTCGTTACGCCGTCGCCGATGGCCTCCACCGTGCCGGATGTCTCATGGCCAAGGACACACGGCGTTGGGAACGCGACCTCCCCTTTCATCACATGGAGATCCGTATGGCACACACCGGTTGCGGCGATCCTGAGCAGGATTTCTCCTGTGCGGGGCGACGGCGTCGGCAGGTCCTCCACCGTCATTGGTTGATTGATGTCGTTGAGGATTGCGGCTTTCATTCACCCGCTCCCTGGCGTCGCGCCAACACGCCTATCTGCGCATACATATAGAAAGGCCACTCGGACTCTGCAAATCGCGTCCACGCCGCTGAAATCCGGTCAAGGTCGGCCTGCTCTGCCAGTCCGTAAGCCAGCGCGTCAGTCCCCACGTTGGAATGTAGGATTCTCTGCGACCACATGCCGCCCCAGAAACGCGCGTCGTCGCCGTCCATCACCACCACATTTGGGTGAATCTCATACTCCGGGAATCCCGCCTCCCGCACCCACCGGGCGAGATAGCGGCCCGCATCCGGCTCCGCTCCATTGCGATACGCCACGGCGTGGTACAGTCGACTCCATTCCTCGAATTCCGGGAACTTTGGTGACGGCGTCATCGTGGCGTAGTCCGTTTCTCGCACACTTAGCAGACCGCCCGGCTTGAGCACCCGTCGCATCTCTCTCAGGGCTAGTGGCTGATCGGTCAGGTGTTGTAGGACCTGATTGGCATACACGACATCGAACGTCTCATCTTCGTAGTTGAGTTGGTACACGTCGCCAGCAGTAAACGTCACGTTGTCCACGCCTTCAGACGCAGCGTGGTCGCGTGCCTGAACCAATATCTCTTCTGAGAGGTCGATGCCGATGGTCTCGCCCGGAGCGACTGCCCGTGCCAGACCGGCGGTGATCGTCCCCGGGCCGCATCCCACGTCAAGCAGGCGCATTCCGGCCTTCAGGTGTGGGAGCAGGAACCACGCTTCACCCTCCGCGCGACGCCGCGCGTGGTTCTGCACCACGGACTCATGGTGCCCATGCGTATAGCGATCCCGCGGCACATCTGCAGTCATCTACTAACCCTTCTTGCTTGCGCGGTATGCTGGCCTAT
>DAOUHQ010000011.1:0-4846 GCA_034428515.1 Dehalococcoidia bacterium | reverse complement strand
ACGCGACGTTCAGCTACCAGTGGCTCGCCGACGACGCGCCCATTTCGAGTGCCAACTCATCGACCTACACGCTCACCTCCGCCGAACAGGGCAAGGCCATTAAGGTCACTGTGACCTTCACCGACGACCGGGGCCACGCGGAGACACTCACCAGTGCTGCAACGGCGGCGGTGGCGGCTGTGACTGTAGTCGAGGACGTACCGAGGGTGGTGTGGTCAGTGGAGATGACAGTGAAGGACTACAACGGCGATGTGGGAGCGTCCAGGCCAGAGCTCTTCTCCAACGAAACTGGCGACCTCGGCGTGGTGTGGCTCTGGTACTCCACGAGTAACCGAGAACTCCATTTGGCTTTCATGAATCCTGTTCCTGACGCTGCCGAATCGACACTACATCTCGGCGATGTTTCCCTCGCTTTCCCAGCGGAAGGGTCCAGCACAGCTTTCACGTTTACTGACGTCGACATCTCCTGGACGGACGGCCAGGTGGTTGCGGTGAGCATCGTCCGGTAGCCCACCCCACCCCACGAGCTGCCCCAAAATGGCTGTACCTGTTCCGTTCTCTGCTCGGGAGATTTTCCGCGACGGTGGGGTCGCCGACCCCGCAAAGCCCGTCACGATAGACGACGAGATCGATGCCTTCCCAGAACCTGTGAATGAGCCCGAAGGCCTTAGACAGGGAGGTCCCGCCCTTGAAGAGCAGTCTCGGATGCCCGTCCGGCTGCCGGTCGTAGGGCGCCTCGATCAGTGTATCCGGCAGGCAACCCGTTGCCCTGCAAGTCGCTCCATGGCGGCCCTCCTCTCAGGTACTGAGGCACGGTCTGTGCCCCGTTGCCGCGCCGGGTAGAGGCGACTATTGGTTTGTGCGAATCTCCGCGTCAAATGTATCGCCTCGCCTACGACGAATGCTAGATCGGAATGTGCGCACCTCAGGCAAATATATAGCACTTTGTACACCCACAGTATGTACAAAGTGATGGCCGCAAACCGCGCGAAACAGAGCGCCGAAACCCAAGTCTAATTGGGTACAAGCGAATCTAGACAGCGGCCCCCGCTGGCCCCTAGGCTCTCGCATGGGACATATCGTGGAAACTCTATTTCCCGCAAGGGGCGATAGGGAACTCGACTGTGCAGGTATCGAATGCGCAGCGCCGACCAGACCGAGACTTACGGGCCGGGCGGCCATTGGCCGGATGACCGCACGCTGATGATCACCTTCAATGAGGCCATGAAGGCGATGTCGGTGCCCGCCAACAGCGCCTTCACGGTGAAAGCTCGGTAAGGACGCTAGGCGTTGAAGCTCCGTCAGTGAGGAGTTTCAGATGACGAATGCACGCTTCGCCAAACGAGTGCCTGCGGGTTTTCTGTTTCTATCGTTCATGGTCATCATCTTTAGCCTGGTGGTGGCCGATGTCAGGGCAGTGCAGGCGAACTCCCAAGAATCAATCAGGGTGAACAGCCTTGAGCACGGGGGCGCGATCCGCAAGGTGACTGTGGACCAGGATAACAAGTGGGCGCAGCCATTCTGCACGGGCAATACAGCCGCCACGTTGACGAAGGTGCGTCTCTGGACAGAGGCCGCATCCCTTGGATCTGGCGACATGCCCACCGTATCAATCTTCGCCGATGGCTACGGAACACCGGAGAGGCCCGGTAGGGAAGGTAGGCCGGGGCGTCGTGTGCATACCCTAACCGTACCCTCCCTCGATGGCAGCATCGGCACCTCCGAGGACTTTACGAGCAGTGGTTTCGAACTGGACCCATCTTCCAGGTACTGGCTGGTGGTGGAGCGGCCCAGCGATACAGGCACGTTTCGCCTGGCCATCGCAGATATGACAACGATCAGTAGTGAAATCGATACGGGCTGGAGTTTGCCCGCACGGCTGTTCACGAATCTGGTCTGGACCAATGGCACAGAGTTGTGGGAGGTCTCAGACAAGTGGAACAGCTACTATACCGACCACGCATTCAGCATGGCTCTATACTCCACGGGTGACAGGCCGGACAATTATCCGCCGGTCCTGTTCGGCAGGGAATGCAGCGGTCCTGTGACACCCTTTGAGATCTCAGTGGATGAGAACACTCCCAGAGTCACTTTCGCGGCCTCTGACACCGAACAGAACAACCCAATCATCACTCGCATCGGTACATTGCGTGCCCGTGATGTCGAAGGTGACACCCTCACGTACTCGCTCTCGGGACCCGACCTCTGGAAGTTCAACAGGCTGTTTGAATTGGACAACGCCACAGGCGCGATCACTATCAAGGAGGGCGTGTCTGTCAATTTTGAACATGTGGTCGGCTATGGGTCACCCATAGCGTTCCACAACTACAGTCTCATCGTATCCGTGACCGATGGGAAGGATGATGCGGGCGTCGCGGAGTCCGTGCCCACGCCCGACGACACCGCTCCTCTTACGTTCAGAGTCAATAACGTAGACGAACCGCCAAGGGTGACGTTCAGGAGAACTGTCAGACAGGGGTTCAGGGACGTAAGTGTCGACGTAACAACGCCTACCGTGGGCCAACAATTCAGGGTCGTCGTCCTTGATGAAGATGGCTTTTTGGGGAGCGGAAGGCAAACCTCCATTTCCCGGAGCGACAACGCCACTGGCCCGTGGACTCCAGTTGGATGGGCCGTGGATCACCGCTACTACACTCCGGTGGCAGCAGACGAGGGAAAGTATCTCAGAGCTATTGTCGGGTACATAAACAATGCATGTCATCAATTCACGCCAATTCTCGCAGGCAAGTGCAGGAAGAGCGTCGCCGGCACGTTTTCTAACCCCGTCGTATTGCCGTCGAGTCAACAACAGGGGGCGCAGCAGCAATCCAACGTGGGAGGCAGAAGCGCGCCGGCCAGCCCGACATTCTCCTATTCCGGCGACACCGTCACTTTTAAGGTGGCCGAAAATGCAAGAGGCAATACCCGGGTAGCAACGCTGAATGCGACAGACCCCAACAACGACCCTGTTTCATTTTCAGTCTACGGAACGGACGCGGACGCATTTTCAGACGCCTTCGACTTCAATCCGAATAGCGGTGAGATCGAAGTCAAGCCCGAGGGTACTCTCGACCATGAGCGCAAGGAGATGTATTCCATCACCGTCAGCGTGACTGACGGGAAGGACAGCTCCGGCAACACTGAAGATCCCCCACTCATGGACGACTCGGTCAACGTCATGATTGGAGTCTCTGACGTTCAGGAACCCGGGACTGTGACGTTGTCGCCAAACGCTCCGGTGGTCGGAAGACGTGTGACTGCCAGCCTGACGGATCCTGATGGAGTCTTTACAAGCTCCAATTCGCCGGTTCGGTGGCAGTGGTACATATCCGGCGCAGAAGCCGGCAGCGCCTTCACTGAGATCTCAGGCGCCACAACTGAGACCTACAGTCCGGAGGACGCAGACCTGGGCAAGCGGCTTAAGGCCAAGGCCTACTACGCCGACACCATCGCGCAGGGAAGGGAGGCAACGAGCGCGGAAAGCGACCCTGTTGCAGTTCCGAACACGCCGGCCGCAGGCGCGCCGACCATCAACGGAACGGCGCGGGTGGGTGAGACGCTCACGGTGGTCACGACGGGCATTAGCGATGCCAACGGGCTGAGCAACGCCGCCTTCACCTACCAGTGGTTGGCCGATGATACTGACATCACCGGCGCGACCGGCTCGGAATACACCCTCACAGCCTCGGAGGTGGGCAAGACAATCAAGGTGCGTGTGTTGTTCACGGACGACGCGAACTACGCCGAATCGCTGACCAGCGCCGCGACGGCATCGGTGGCGGTGGCCGCGCGTGCCAATACGTCGGCCGCGGGGGCGCCCACAATCAGCGGCACGGCGCAGGTGGGCGAGACGCTCACGGCAGTAACGACGGGCATAACCGACGCTGACGGGCTGAACAACGCCACCTTCACCTACCAGTGGTTGGCCGATGATGCCGATATCACCGGCGCAACCGGCTCGGACTATACCCTCACAGCCTCGGAGGCCGGCAAGACGATCAAGGTGCGGGTGTCGTTCACCGACGACGCAGGCAATGCCGAGGCGCTGACCAGCGCGGCGACGGCTAGCGTGATCCCGCAGTTGTCCGCGACGATCCGCGAGGCACCCAGCACACACGACGGGACGGAGTTTACCTTCGAGTTGCGTCTCAGCGAGACGCCCAAGAGACTCTTTAGCTACAAGACGCTTCGGGACCATGCGTTCACGGTAACCGGAGGTGAGGTGTCTCATGTACGGCGGCTGGTAAGGGGCAAGAATATCCGATGGGAGATCACGATCAGGCCGACGTCCGACGACTCGGTGACGATTGAGCTTCCGGCAACGACCGACTGCGACGCGGAAGGGGCAATATGCACTGATGACAGAAGAATGCTGATTGCAATGCCCGCAACGGTGATCCCCGGTCCGAACCAGCAGATCACGCAGAATTCCGCGGCCGCAGGCGCACCGACGATCAGCGGCACGGCACAGGTAGGGAGGACGCTCACGGCAGTGACGACGGGCATAACCGACGCTGACGGGCTGAGCAACGTCACCTTCACTTACCAGTGGCTGGCCGATGATACCGACATCACCGACGCTACGGACTCGGACTACACCCTCACATCCTCCGAGGCGGGAAAGACTGTCAAGGTGCGGGTGTCATTCACCGACGACGAGAGCAACGCCGAGGCACTGATCAGCGCAGCGACAGCATCGGTGGCCGCGCGTGCCAACACTCCTGCTGCAGGCGCGCCGACGATTAGCGGCACAGCGCAGGTGGGCGAGACGCTTACGGCAGCCACGCCAGGCATAACCGACGCTGACGGCATGGTCAAGGTCACCTTCACGTATCAGTGGCTGGCC